>NZ_JALPRX010000043.1 GCF_023223525.1 Roseomonas acroporae
GGCCGGCGCGGGCCGCCGCGCGCCGTGCCGGGGTGGCGCCCCGGCCGGCCGGCTCCGGACCGGCGCTTCGACCCCCGCCGGCGGATATGCGACAACGGGGCATGGATGCCCCCCCGCAGCCGCGCTCCCGCTCCCGGGCCGGCAATCCCGCCAGCGGCCCCACCGGCGGTCCCATCGGAAGCCCCGCTGGCAGCCCCTCTGGCAGCCCCGCTGGCGACTCCGCTGGCAACCCCATTAGCAGCCCCGCCGACGCCCCCGCCGGCCGCCTCGACCTCAGCCGCAGCGCCGTGCCGCGCTACATCCAGCTCGCCACCCTGTTCCGCCGCCGGATCGAGACCGGCGCCTGGAAGCTCGGCCGGCAGATCCCCACGGTGGACGAGCTGGCCGCCGAGTGCAGCGTGGCGCGCGCCACCATCCGCCAGGCGCTGGACGCGCTGGAGGCGGACGGGCTGATCGAGCGCTTCCGCGCCAAGGGCACCTTCGTGCGCAAGGCGCCCGCCAACCGCCTGTGGTGCGACGTGGAGGCGGACTGGAACGGCCTGCTGCGCTCGCGCGAGGGCGCCGAGATCGAGATCCTCTCGGACACGGACGGGCTGCCCGGCGACGCCATCCCGGACAGCATCGGCACCAAGGCGCCGCGCTACCGCCACATACGCCGCCGGCACTGGCGCGACGGGCAGCCCTTCCTGCTGGCCGACGTGTATCTCGATTCCCGCCTCTCGCCCCTCGTCACGCCCGCGGACCTGACCAGCAAGACCGCGCTGCGCCTGGTCTCCGGCCTCAAGGGCGTGCAGGTGACGGATGCGCGCCAGACCCTGACCATCGGCGTGGCCGACGTGGAAAGCGCCGACGCGCTGCGCCTGCCGCTGAACGCGCCCGTGGCCTTCGTCCACCGCGCGGCGGTGGACGCGAAGGGCACGCTGGTGCTGGTGGCCGACGGAATCTACCGCGGCGACGTGGTGCGGATCGACCTGAAGCTGAAGTAGCGCGGGAAAGGCTGGACAAGCAGGCTCGCCTGCGTCAAAAGGTCATATAGCTAGCCTAATGCTCATTGAGGGAACGTCCATGCCGAATCGGAACCGCCCATGGCCCAACGCATGAAGCTGCACTGGTCTCCGCGCTCGCCCTTCGTGCGCAAGGTGATGATCGCGGCCCACGAGCTCGGTCTGGCGGACCGGATCGAGACGGTGCGCACCGTGGTGCGCCTCGGCGCGCCGAACCCGGTGCTGCTGCCCGACAACCCGCTGAGCAAGATCCCGACCCTGGTGCTCGCGGACGGCAGCGCGCTGTTCGACAGCCTGACCATCATCGAGTACCTCGACGACCTCGCCGGGAAGGACGGCCATGGCGCCCGCCTGTTCCCGGAAGGGGCCGCGCGCTGGCCGGCGCTGACGCGCCACGCCCTCGGCAACGGGCTGCTCGACCTGCTCATCCTCTGGCGCAACGAGCGCGACAAGCCCGAGGCGGCGCGCACTGCCGAGTGGCTGGAAAGCTTCGCCGTGAAGGCCGCCGCCACGCTGGACCGGCTGGAGCGCGACACCCCGGCCTTCGCCGCGCTGCCCTTCGACATCGGCCACATCGCGACCGGCTGCGCGCTCTCCTACCTCGACTTCCGCTTCCCCGACCTGCCCTGGCGGGAGGGCCGCCCGGCCCTCGCCGACTGGCACGCCGGCTTCGCCGCCCGTCCCTCCGCCCTCGCCACGGCGGTGATCGATGACTGAAGCGGCGAACGAGGCCCCCGCGCGGCAGGGGCCGCTCTCCCACATCCGCGTGCTCGACCTCAGCCGCATCATGGCGGCGCCCTGGGCGACGCAGATCCTGGCCGATCTCGGCGCCGACGTCATCAAGGTGGAACGCCCCGGCGCCGGCGACGACACGCGCGGCTGGGGCCCGCCCTTCCTGGCGGACCGCGACGGCAACCCGACGAAGGATGCCGGCTACTTCCTGGCGGTGAACCGCGGCAAGCGCTCCGTCACCGTGGACATGGCGAAGCCCGAGGGGCAGGCGATCATCCGCCGCCTCGCCGAGGGCGCCGACATCGTGCTGGAGAACTTCAAGGCCGGCGCGCTGGCCCGCTACGGGCTCGACGCCGCGTCGCTGCGCGCCGTCAACCCGCGCCTGATCTACTGCTCCGTCACCGGCTTCGGCCAGGACGGGCCGCGCCACGAGCAGGCCGCCTACGACTTCGCGATCCAGGCCATGGGCGGGCTGATGTCGGTCACCGGCGAGCGCGACGGCATGCCGGGCGCTGGGCCGCAGAAGGTCGGCGTGCCGATCGTCGACCTGATGACCGGCATGTACGCCGCCGTCGCCGTGCTGGCCGCCCTGGCGCGCCGCGCCGAGACCGGCGAGGGCGAGACCATCGACCTCGCCATGCTCGACGTGCAGACGGCCTTCCTCGGCAACCAGGCGATGAACTGGCTGCTCTCCGGCAAGGCGCCGAAGCGCGGCGGCAACCGCCACCCCAACATCCAGCCGCAGGACGTGTTCGCCTGCGCCGACGGCCACTTCGTGCTCGCCGTCGGCAACGACGGCCAGTTCCGCAAGCTGTGCGAGGCGATCGGCCGGCCGGCGCTCGGCACCGACGAGCGCTTCGCCACCAACGCCGCCCGCGTGCGCCACGAAGCGGCGCTCTCGCCGCTGCTCGCCGCGCGCTTCGCCGAATTCGACCGCGACGCGCTGATGCGGGCGCTGGACGCGGCGGGCGTGCCCTGCGCGCCGATCAACACCATCCCGCAGGTCTTCGCGGACCCGCAGGTGCGGCACCGCGCCATGCTGCGCGAGCTGCCGCACCCGGTGGCCGGCACGGTGCCGCAGGTGGTCAGCCCGCTGCGCTTCGCCGGGGCGCCGCTGCGCTTCGACCGCGCCCCGCCGACGCTCGGCCAGCACACGGCGGAGGTGCTGGCGGAGCTCGGATTGGACGAGACGGAAGCCGCCGGCCTCGCCGCGCGCGGCGTGATCTGAGGAGCCGAGCCATGGCGCGCATCCCCCTGCCCACGCCGGACGAGATGTCGCCCGAGCAGCGGCGCGTGCACGACGGCGTGGTCGCCGGCCCGCGCGGCCAGGTGATCGGCCCGCTGCGCGCCGTGATCCACAGCCCGGACCTCGCCGCGCGCTGGTCGGCCCTCGGCGAGTTCCTGCGCTACGGCACCTCGCTGCCGAAGCGCCTCAACGAGCTGGCGATCGTCGTCACCGGCCGCCGCTGGTCGAGCCAGGTGGAGTGGTGGGTGCATGCCCGCGCCGCCGCCGCGGCCGGCATCCCCGAGGCCGCCATCGAGGCCATCCGCCAGGGCGAAGCGCCGGTCTTCGACGAACCCGACGACGCGCTGGTGTACGACTTCGCGCGCGCCCTGCAGCTGCACGGCCAGGTGCCGCCCGCCCTCTACGCGGCGGCGCTGGAGCGCTGGGGCGCGCGCGGCGTCGTCGAGCTGACCGCCGTCATCGGCTACTACACCATGGTCTCGATGACGCTGAACGCGCACGAGATCCCGCTACCCGACGGCGTCGCCCCGGTGCTGGCGGCGCCCGATTCCGGCCTCGCGCCGCTCGCCCCCGCCCGCCTCGCCGCGCGCGCGGCGGAATAGGACTCGCCGCCCCGGCGGCCGAACAGTTCCCGCCCGCGCGGCCGGACACAGGAGGAACCCCATGATCGCAGGACTGGACGGGCTGGAACGCTTCCGCGTCGAGCTGGACGAACACGTCGCGACCGTCACCATCACCGCGCCGCCGGTCAACGCGCAGGACCGCCGCTTCCGCGAGGAAATCGTGCGCGTCTTCGACGTGCTGAGCGACACCGACGCGGTGCGCGCCATCGTGCTGACCGGCGAGGGCCGCGCCTTCTCCGCCGGCGCCGACCTGCGCGAGCGGCCGAACCTCGCCGGGGAGGCCGGCGCCTATCCGCGCCACAACCGGCTGGTCCGCGCCTCCTTCGACGCGGTGATGGAGTGCGCCAAGCCCGTCGTCGCCGCGGTGAACGGCGCCGCGATCGGCGCCGGCTGCGTGCTGGCGCTGTGCTGCGACATCCTGGTGGTGGCGGAGGAGGCGTTCCTCTCCATGACCGAGGTGGATGTCGGCCTCGCCGGCGGCGTGCGGCACGTGCTGCGCTTCCTCGGCCAGTCCGATGCGCGGCTGATGATCTACACGGCGCGCCGCATGACCGGGCCGGAGCTGCTGCGCATGAACGCCGCCTCGCTCTGCGTCCCGCGCGAGCGGCTGGTGGCGGAGGCGACCGCGGTCGCGCGCGAGATCGCGGCCAAGGCGCCGCTCGCCGTGCAGGCCGCCAAGCGCTCCTTCAACCTCACCGAGGAGATGCCGCTGCGCGACGGCTACCGCTACGAGCAGACGCAGACCGTGGCGCTGGCCCGCACCGAGGACACGCGCGAGGCGCAGCGCGCCTTCGCCGAGAAGCGCCGGCCCGTCTTCCACGGGCGGTAGGCGCCCGGCCGGGGCGCCCGCGCGGCCCCCCGGCCCGCCGCCGCCCCGGGAGGAAACCAGGAGAGAACCGATGCTGACCCGACGCCGCAGCCTCGCGCTGCTCGCGGCCCCCGCGCTCGCCGCCGTCCCGGCCTTCGCCCCCGCCTTCGCGCAGGCGCCGTTCCCCGACCAGCCGGTGCGCCTGATCGTCCCCTTCGCGGCGGGCGGCCCGGCCGACATCGTCGCCCGGCTGATCGGCCAGCCGATGGGCGAGCGGCTGCGCCAGCCCGTGGTGGTGGACAGCCGCTCCGGCGCCGGCGGCATGGTGGGCGTGGAGGCGGTGGCGCGCAGCCGGCCGGACGGGCTGACCATGGTGCTCGCCTCCACCGGGGCGCTGACGGTGCTGCCGCAGATCATGCCGCGCATCGCCTACGACGTGCAGAAGGATCTGGCGCCCGTCACCCTGGCCGTCACCGTGCCGCAGATCCTCGTGGTCAGCCCGAAGCTCGGCGTGCGCTCGGTGGCGGAGCTGGTGGCCCTGGCGAAGCGCGAGCCCGGCCGGCTCAGCTACGGCTCGGCCGGCAGCGGCAGCTCGCCGCACCTGGCCGGCGAGCTGTTCCGGCTGCGCACGGGCATCGACATCGTCCATGTGCCCTACCGCGGCGCGGCGCCCGCCGTGACCGACCTGCTCGCCGGCACCATCGACCTGCTCCTGGCCGACGTGCCGGTGGTGCTCTCGCACATACGCGGCGGCGCGCTGCCGGCGCTGGCGGTGACCGCCGATCGGCGCCTCGCCGTGCTGCCCGACGTGCCGACCATGGCGGAGGCCGGCGCGCGGGACGTGATCTCGGGCACCTGGTATGCCCTCTTCGTGCCCGCCGGCACGCCGCCGGACCGGATCGCCATCCTGCACGACGCGGCGGCCGGCGCGCTGCGCCGCGACGAGGTCCGCCGCAGCCTGGCTGAGCAGGGCGGCACCGCCGTCGGCGGCACGCCGGCCGAGCTGGCCGCCTTCGTGCGTGCCGAGACCACGAAGTGGGGCGAGGTCATCCGCGCCGCCGACATCAGGATCGACTGAGCCCCGCCGCTCGCCGGTTCCGTCGCAGGGATCGTGGCTAGTCGTGGATGCCCGTGCCGGGCGCGGGACGGGCAGCAGCCCGCAGCGTGCGTCGCCCCTGGGAGGGCCGGACACGTGATGCAGCCCCGCCGCGTGGCCGACGATCTCGGCCGCGAAGCGGCAACCGGGATGGGCCCCGAGGGCGTGGGGCGTCAGCCGGCCTGTCCCGGCCAAACCATTCCGGTATCGGCTCGTCAGCGTGGCGGTGCCCGTCCCGGCTTTCGCGGTGGCGGATGGCATGGCGTGGGCAGCGAGGCCGGAGACCGTGGCTGCATGGCGGGCAGCCGGCGACGCCGGAAGGCAAGCCGTACGAATATCGCTATATAAAGATATCTTTATTTCTGTTGACCCCCTCGCCGCCCTGATGCAGGCTGGGGCCGTCGTGGTTCTCCGCCTGCCCCTCGGCAGCGCGGCGCTAAGAGGGAAGCCGGTGCGAGGCCGGCGCTGCCCCCGCAACTGTCAGCGGCGAGCGGCTGTCCGAGATGGTCACTGGGGCTCGCGCCCTGGGAAGGCCGGACAGCCGCGGCGACCCGCGAGCCAGGAGACCTGCCCCGACACATAACGTCCTCCGGCGGGGTGTCCGGGCGGCCGCCCGTGCGACGCGCGGCCGCCCGGATACCTCCTGGCCGCGCGGCTGTGCCCGTGCGCCCGTCGGCAGCCCTGCCACAACGCTGGTTCGAGGCTGCCAATGACCGTCACCGTCGCCACGCTGGGCTTCCCGAGGATCGGGCCCCGGCGCGAACTCAAGACCGCGCTGGAAAGCCACTGGGCCGGCAGGTCGGACGCGGCGGCGCTGCTCGCGACCGCGGCCGATCTGCGCGCCAGGGCCTGGGCGCGCCAGCGCGACCTCGGCGCCGACATCGTCCCCTCCAACGACTTCTCGCTCTACGACCAGGTGCTGGACACCAGCGTCATGGTCGGCGCGATCCCGGCGATCCATGGCTGGAAGGGCGGGCCGGTGCCTCTGGCCACCTACTTCGCCATGGCGCGCGGCTCCCAGGGTGGTCCCGGGGGCGGGCATGCGCACCACGAGGGCTGCGCCCACGGCCACGCCCATGACGGCGAAGGCGCGCCGGCCGCCGAGATGACCAAATGGTTCGACACGAACTACCACTATCTCGTGCCGGAATTCGCCGAGGGGCAGCGCTTCGCCCTCTCCTCGACCAAGGCGGTGGACGAATTCCTGGAGGCCAGGGCGCAGGGCATCGTCACCCGCCCCGTGCTGGTCGGCCCCGTGACCTTCCTCAAGCTTGGCAAGAGCCGCACCGAGGGCTTCGACCAGCGCCGCCTGCTGCCGGCGCTGCTGCCGGTCTATGCCGAGATGCTGCGCCGCCTGGCCGCCGCCGGCGCCGAATGGGTGCAGATCGACGAGCCCTGCCTCGTGCTCGACCTCGACCAGACCGACCGCGCCGCGCTGCGCGACGCCTATGCGGCGCTCGCCGGCGCGGCGCCGGGGCTGAAGCTGATGCTCGCGACCTATTTCGGCGCGCTCGGGGACAACCTCGCCACCGCGCTGTCGCTGCCGGTGCACGGGCTGCATGTCGACCTAGTGCGCGCGCCGGAGCAGCTCGATGCCGTGGTCGCCGGCGCGCGGCCGGACCTCGTGCTGTCGCTCGGCGTGATCGACGGGCGCAACGTCTGGAAGGCCGACCTCGCGGCGATCCTCGACCGCGTGGAGCCGGTGGCGGCGTCGGGGCGGGCGCTGATCCTGGCCCCGTCCTGCTCGCTGCTGCACACCCCGATCGACCTCGACCGCGAGACCGCGCTGGATCCCGAGATCAGGAACTGGCTGGCCTTCGCGGTGCAGAAGGTCGCCGAGCTCGCCGTGCTGGCGAAGGCGCTGAACCAGGGCCGCGACAGCGTGCGCGCCACGCTGGAGGCGGCCTCGGCCGCGGTCGGCTCGCGCCGCACCTCGCCGCGCATCAACGACCCGGCCGTGCAGGCGCGCGCCCGCCAGGACGACGCCGCCCTGGCGCAGCGCGGCTCCGCCTTCGAGGTGCGGCGCGCGGTGCAGCGCGACCGGCTCGGCCTGCCGGCCTACCCCACCACCACCATCGGCTCCTTCCCGCAGACGCCGGCGGTGCGCAAGGCCCGCGCCGACCACGACAGGGGCGCGATCGGCGACGCCGACTACGAGGCCTTCCTGCGCGAGGAGACGGCCCGCACCGTCCGCTGGCAGGAGGAGGTCGGGCTCGACGTGCTGGTGCACGGCGAGTTCGAGCGCAACGACATGGTGCAGTACTTCGGCGAGCAGCTCGCCGGCTTCGCCTTCACGAAGTCCGCCTGGGTGCAGTCCTACGGCTCGCGCTGCGTGCGCCCGCCCATCATCTACGGCGACGTGTCGCGGCCGCGACCGATGACGGTGGCGTGGTGGCGCTACGCCCAGTCGCTCACCGACCGGCCGATGAAGGGCATGCTCACCGGGCCGGTGACGATCCTCAACTGGTCCTTCGTGCGCGACGACCAGCCGCGCAGCGCCACCTGCCGCCAGATCGCCTTCGCGATCCGCGACGAGGTGGTGGACCTGGAGAAGGCGGGCGCCGCCATCATCCAGATCGACGAGGCGGCGCTGCGCGAGGGGCTGCCGCTGCGCCGGGGCGAGTGGCAGGCCTATCTCGACTGGGCCGTGGAGTGCTTCCGCCTCGCCGCGTCGGGCGTGGCCGACGCGACGCAGATCCACACGCACATGTGCTACTCGGCGTTCAACGACATCATCGCCTCGATCGGCGCGATGGACGCGGACGTGATCTCGATCGAGACCGCGCGCTCGCGGATGGAGCTGCTCGACGCCTTCGCCGGCTACCGCTACCCGGCGGAGATCGGCCCCGGCGTGTACGACATCCACTCCCCGCGCGTGCCGGCGGTGGACGAGATGACCGGGCTGCTGCGCGCCGCGGCGCGGCGCCTGCCGGCCGACCAGCTCTGGGTCAACCCCGATTGCGGCCTCAAGACCCGCAAGTGGCCCGAGGTGCGGCTGGCCATCGGGAACATGGTGGCCGCCGCCCGGGCGGCCCGCGCCGCCGCCTGAGGCGCGTCGGGCGGGGCCGCGTGGCGCCGCGGCCCCGCCCGCCATCCACCCTTCGCCACCGGATCGATTTCGAGAGGATTGCCGCGTGACCAGCATGGCCAAGCTCACCCCGACCCTGCAACGCTGGATGGCCGGCGAGCGGATCGGCCCGCTGCCGGCACGGCAGGCGGACCAGGCGCCGCCGCAGCTCTCCTTCGAGTTCTTCCCGCCGAGGACGGAGGCGCTGGAGCAGCAGCTCTGGGCCTGCATCCGGCGCCTCGCGCCGCTCCGGCCGCGCTTCGTCTCGGTGACCTACGGCGCGGGCGGCAGCACCCATGCCCGCACCCACGCCACCGTCTCGCGCCTCGCCGCGGAGACGGATCTCGTGCCGGCCGCGCACCTGACCTGCGTCGGCGCCACGCGCGAGGAGGTGGACGCGGTCGCGCGCGGCTACCGGGAGGCGGGGGTGCGCCACATCGTGGCGCTGCGCGGCGACGCGCCCGGCGGCGGTGCCTACGCCCCGCATCCCGGCGGCTACGACTATGCCTGCGACCTCGTGGCCGGGCTGCGGCGGATCGGGGATTTCGAGATCTCGGTCGCCGCCTATCCCGAGACGCACCCGGCGGCGCGCAGCCCCGAGGACGACCTCGACAACCTCAGGCGCAAGCTCGACGCCGGCGCGACGCGCGCGATCACCCAGTACTTCTTCGACACCGCGACCTATCTGCGCTTCCTCGATCGCTGCCTGGCGGCCGGCATCACCGCGCCGATCGTGCCGGGCATCATGCCGGTGTCCAACTACGCGCAGGCGGCCCGCTTCTCGGCGATGTGCGGCACCGCCGTGCCGGCCTGGCTGGGGCACCTGTTCGAGGGCACCGAGGAGGACCCGGAGATCCGGCGCATCGTGGCCAGCATCGTCGCGGCCGAGCAGGTGCGCACGCTGCAGGCCAACGGCGTGGACGAGTTCCACTTCTACACGCTGAACCGGCCCGACCTGACCTACGCCATCGCCCACATCCTCGGCGTCCGGCCGGCAACGGCCAGCGGCGCGGCGTGAGCATCGGTTCCGGCCCGGGCGGCGGCCCGCCGCTGCGCCGGGTCTTCGTCCGGGGCCTGACGCTGCAGGCGCTGCTCGGGGTGCACCCGCACGAGAAGGCGGCGCCGCAGCGAATCGTGATCGGCGTGGAGATGGCGGTGGAGGACGACGCCGCGGCCGCCGGCGTCGGCCGGGACGAGCTGGGCCGGGTGGTGGACTACGAGCGCGTGGTGGAGGCGGCCCGCGCCGAGGCCGGCCGCCGCCACACCATGCTGGTGGAAACCCTGGCGGAACGGATCGCGATGGCCGCCCTGGCCGACCCGCGGGTGCTGCGGGTGCGGGTGACCGTGGAGAAGCCGGATGCCTTCCACGATGTCGCCTCGGTCGGTGTCGCCGTGGAGAGAAGCCGGGGCGGGGCGCGCCTCCCGGCTGGCGCGCGAGGCCCCGCCGGCACCTTTCCGTCCGAGGGCGGAGCGGTCGGTCGCGCCGCCACGGTCAGTCCACCGTCACCCCCGCCGCGCGCACCAACGGCGCCCAGCGCGCCACCTCGGCGCGCATGAAGTCGTCGTAGGCCGCGGGGCCGAGCGGCGCCGGCTCGGCGCCGTACTCGCGCACGCGCTGCGCGATCGTCGGGTCGTTCAGCGCATCCTGGATCTCGGCGGACAGGCGCTCGACGATCGGGCGCGGCACGCCGGCCGGCGCGGCGATGCCGTACCAGGAGGAGACGTCGAAGTCCGGCACGCCCTGCTCCTGCAGCGTCGGCAGCTCCGGCATGGTGCTGGCGCGCCGCGCGGTGCTGACGCCGATGGCCCGCAGCATCCCGGCCAGCACCTGCTGGCGCGAGGCGGGGGCGTTGTCGATGGCGAACAGCACCTCGCCGTTCATCACCGCCGCCATGCTGGGCGCGGTGCCGCGATAGGGCACGTGCGTCACCTCGACGCCGACGCGCTGGCCGAACAGCACGCCGCCGAGATGCGAGGAGGTGCCGGAGCCGGCCGAGGCGAACACGGCGCGCCGCGGCTCGGCCTTCATCAGCGCGACCAGCCCGGCGACGTCGCGCGCCGGCGTGTCCGGCTTGACGATCAGCACGTTGGGCAGCGCGGCGAGGCGCACCACGCCCGGCACGTCGCGCAGCGGGTCGAAGGAGAGCCGGCGGTACAGGCTCGGGCCGATGCCGTGCGAGGCGATGTGGTTGACGAAGAAGGTGTAGCCGTCCGGTGGCGAGCGCGCCACGACCTCCGCCCCCACCATGCCGCCGGCGCCGGGGCGCGGGTCGATCACCATGGGCTGGCCCAGCCGCTCGCGCAGCCGCGTCTCCATCATGCGCAGGAAGATGTCCGAGGCACCGCCGGCATTGGCGCCGATCACCAGGCGCAGCGGCCGGTCCGGCCAGCCGGCCTGGTCGGCGCGGGCCGGGCGCAGGGCCGGCAGCACCAGGGTGGGCAGCGCCAGGGTGGCGGCCAGCAGGGTGCGTCGATGGGTCATGCGTCTCCTCCCGTCCGGGTCGCCCGCCCGGCATGGCGCAGGCTACGCGGGCGGCGGCTTGCCGCTCAACCGTGGTGCGGCAGGGGACGGGGCTGGTGCCATGGCGGCAGGCGCCGGCGGCTCCGGCTTGACGCCCGGGCGTGCGGCCGGCGGCGATGGCCGGCGCGTTGCGGCAGGCGCGGGCTCCGGCTTCACGCCGGCAGGCGCGGGAAGGGGCGCGGGCCGGGCGGCCACCCCGGGGCCGGGCTTGCGCGGCAGGGGCGGCGGCCGCGACAGCGCGACATCCGGCTGCTCGCCCGGCGTTGCCGCAGGGGGCACGGGCGGCAGCGACGGCACGAGGGCCAGGCCGCCATCGCGCGGCGGCACGCCGGGCAGCGCCGCGGGTGGCGTGACCGGCGCGGCGGGGTCGGCGCCGGGCGGGAGGGCGCCAGGGAGCGTGGCGCCGGGTGACGGGATGCCGGGCGCCGGGATGCCGGGCGCCGGGCCGGGCCCTGACGCGGCCGGCGGCCAGGCTGCGGGTGGCGTTCCGGGGCCGGCAGGAGGGCCAGCGGGAGGTTCAGCGGGAGGGGCGGCGGGCGGCAGGCTGATCGTATCCGGCAGGTTGGCGCGCAACGCCGGCGGCAGCGGGCCGGCCTGCGCCACCAGCGCCACCCGCTCGGCGAGGCGGCCGAGCGCCTCGGGCCGCGACAGCGCCGCCGGCAGCCCGCTCAGCTCCGGTTCCGCCATCTGCGGCCAGGGATGGCCGACCAGGCTGATCGTCCCCGGGGCGCGCAGGAAGGCGAGTACGGCCTCGCGCAGCGCGGCGGCGCGCGGGCCGGCGGCGGCCGCCGGGTGCAGCACGGCATCGGCCTGCCGCACCAGGCGCTCGCGCTGGGTCGCCTCGTCGGTGCCGTCATCCAGCGCGCCCCGCCGGGCGAGCCGCGGCAGCAGCGAGTAGTCGCTGTAGGTCAGGCTGAAATCCTGCAGCCGCATCACCGCGAGCAGCGCCTGCGGGTCCGGCTTGATGTCGAGCGGCACGCCGGTGAGCCGCACGGTGGCGCCGAGCTGGCCCATGTGCCGGCCGATCACCGTCACCCCGCCGTAGAGCGCGTCGTCGTGCGCCGCGTCGTGATAGAGCGTCATCGCCAGGCTGAAATTCGGCCGGTCGTAGCCGAGGGCGCGGAGCGGCGCGGCCCCGGCCTCGCCGGCATCGAAGGCGATGGCGCCGGCGCTGGTGCGCAGCACGCGCCGCCCCTCCTCCACCCCGAAGGACATGGCCAGCGAGCCGAGCCGGCCGGACACGCCGTTCGCCGCGCGCCCCTCCAGCCCCTGCACCTGCAGGCTGGAGGGCGTCATCTGCAGCGGCGGCTCGCGTCCGGCCAGCGAGGCCTCGATGATCGCGACGAGGTCGAGCCCGTCCGCCGAAGCGCGCTCCAGCCGCAGCGCCACGGGGGCGTTGCGGTAGGAGAATTCGAGCCCGGCATCGGCCAGGGCGAGGCGCGCCATGCGGCCCGGCAGCAGGCCTTCCAAAGTGAGGCTGCCGAGGCTTGCCGCCTCGTCCGGCGCGCGCACCGCGAGGCCGGCCAGCGTGCCGCGGTCGAGGGTGAAGGGCGTGGTGCCGGTGCGCTCGCCGCGCAGCGCGGCGGCGGCCACGGCGAGGCCGGCGAGTTCCAGCCGGTCCAGCACGAGGCTGCCATCCGCCACCTCGAAGCGGAAGCCCTCCAGCGTGCCGCGCTCCAGGGTGAGCGGCAGGGGCGGGCGGCCCGCGGCGGGCGGGGGCGGCAGGACGAGGCTGCCGAGCGAGAGGCTCGCGACGGTGCCGCGGCCGACCTGCTGCGGATTGGCCAGGCGCAGGTCGCGCGCCACCGCCGCGCGGAAGCCGAAGTCGTGCAGGCCGGTGAGGGTCAGCTCGGCGGCCGTGACCGTCAGCGTGCCGCGGCGCAGCTCGACCCCGGCGAGGGTGACGGTGCCGCGCACCGGGTCGGCGGTCGCGTCGCGCCAGGTGACGGCGGCGCCGTTGCCGAGCGCGGCCGCCAGCCGCGTGGCGGCGCCGCGCAGCTGGCGCTCGGTCGCGCCGTCGACGGCGGCGATGGTGCCGCCGGCGGCGAGGCAGACGGCAAGGACGAGGAGGAGCCGCCGCAAGACGCGTTTCCCTGTTCCGGCATTCCAGTAGAGACCGCGACCGGCCGGGTGCGCCAGAGGGGGGCGCCAGAGGGGTATGCCGGAGGGGTGCGCCAGAGGGGATGTCGCAGGTGGGCCGTCGCACGGGCCGTCTCGGCACGGGGATGCTGCGCGAAGGTGGTCGACGGGAACCCGGCCAGCCCCCAGGGCGCGCCTGGCGGGTGGCAGCGGATCTCGAACGGCGCGCCGCGGCAGCCGCGGCTGCGTGGCAAACCATCCATCCGCGGGAAGGAGCCTGTCATTCCCGCACGAACCGGGACCGGCCGGTCAGCGCCGCCGGCCGCACGGCCCGTGCCGCCCGCCGGACAGGCGACCAGCCGCGGCCACGGCAAGGCCGTCCCGTTCCGGCAAGCGTGGGCGATGTCCCATGCCTGCCGGGATCGCAGGGCTTGCGACCGAAGCCGACCGGGCCTCGCAGTTCCGCGGGGACCGATCCGGCAGGCCTCTCCGCGAAGCCGGCGCATGGGATGCTGTCCGGGAACGGATCGGTGGGAATGTCATGTTCCGTGGAAGGCTCGGGAGATTCCGCTTCTCGTCGCCCGGGCATGACACCGCAAGGTGATCCGACGAGGCGCCGCGCATCGCGTAGCCTGCGCTTCTGCCTCAACGGAAGGCGCCGTCTTGGAACACCGTCGCATGCCTGTTCGCGCGACCTGGCTTCGCAACGGGCGCCGCGCGCCCCGTCGACGCGACGGACCGGCCCGCATGGAGCCGTGCGGAGCCGGTTCCATGCCGGCCTCACATCCGCCGGAAGCCGATCACGTTCGCCGGCGGAGCTGCTGATCGCATGTGGCACTGGTTGACCGAAACGCTCCGGACCTACCCGGAGATCGCCGTCTTCCTTTCCCTGGCCATAGGCTACTATGTCGGCTCCTTCAGCATCCGTGGCATCGGCCTCGGCGCCGTCACGTCCACGCTGCTCGCCGCGATCGTGATAGGCCAGCTCGGCATCGCGGTTTCGGCCAATGTGAAATCCATCTTCTTCCTGCTGTTCCTCTTCGCCATCGGCTACGGCGTCGGGCCGCAATTCGTCCGCGGCATCGCGAAGGACGGCCTGCCGCAGGCGCTCTTCTCGGCCGTGGTCTGCGTCCTGTGCCTCGCCGCCTCCTGGCTCGCCGCCCGCATCGCCGGCTACGACCTGGGCTATGCGGCGGGGCTCTTCGCCGGCTCGCAGACCATCTCCGCCTCGCTCGGCCTCGCCACGGATGCGGTGAGCCGTCTGGGCCTGCCGCCGGAGCAGACCCGGCCGCTGCTCGACGCCATGCCGGTCGCCTACGCCGTCACCTACATCTACGGCACCATCGGCTCCGCCCTGATCCTGGCGCTGCTGGGACCGAAGCTGCTGGGCTTCGACCTGGAGGCCGCCTGCAAGGCCTACGAGGCGCGCATGGGCGGCAAGCCGGAACCGGGCGGGGAGGGCAGCGCCTGGCACCACTACGTGCTGCGCGCCTACCGGCTGGAGGCGGGCATGCCGGTGGTCGGCAAGACAGCCGCCGAGGCCGAGGCCAGCTACGACCAGGCCCGTCTCTTCGTGGAGCGCCTGCGCCGCGACGGGAAGATCCTGGAGGCCAAGGGCGACACGGTGCTCCAGGCGGGCGACGTCGTCGCCGTGTCGGGGCCGCGCGGCGTGCTGGTCGATCTCCTGGGCCATCGGGCCACGGAAGTCGACGATCCGGATCTGCTGAGCGTCCCGATGGTGGGCGTCGACGTGCTCGTCACGCAGAAGGCCGTGGACAACAGGACGCTGGCGGAACTCAGCCACGGGCCCGCGGCGCACGGCGTCTTCCTGCGCCGCATCCGCCGCGGCGCCACCGGCACGGAGATCCCGATCCTCCCCGCCACGCGGATCCATCGCGGCGACGTCCTGACGCTGATCGGACGGACCCAGGAGATCGCGGCCTCGGCCCAGGCCCTCGGCCATGCCGAGCAGCGCGGCAACGCCACGGACGTCGCCTTCGTCGGCGCCGCCATCGTCCTCGGCACCCTGGTCGGCGCCCTGGTCTGGCATGTCGGCGCCGTGCCGCTCACCCTCTCCACCGCCGGCGGCGCGCTGATCTCGGGCCTGTTCTTCGGCTGGCTGCGCTCGATCCATCCCACCTTCGGCCGCATCCCGCCCGCCGCGCTCTGGTTCATGAACTCGGTCGGTCTGAACGTCTTCATCGCCGTGGTGGGCATCAGCGCCGGGCCCAGCTTCGTCGCCGGCGTGCGCGAAGTCGGGATCAGCCTCTTCCTCTGGGGCATCTTCGCCACCTCGGTGCCGCTGATCCTGGCGCTCTACATCGGCAAGTACGTCTTCCGCTTCGACGACGCGATCGTCCTCGGCTGCTGCGCCGGGGCGCGCACCACCACCGCCGCGCTCGGCATGATCACCGATCGCGCGAAGAGCCAGATCCCGGCGCTCGGCTACACCGTCACCTACGCCGTCGGGAACACGCTGCTGACCATCTGGGGCATGGTCATCATCATGCTGCTCGCCTGACGCCCCGCATCCCCGGAGCGGCTTTCGCCTGAGCCGGTCATGCGGAAGCCGCTCCGGCCCTCGCCCTTCGCATTCTCCAGGCCGCCGGTCGAGTACGCCGCCCGGCCCGCAGCCGCTCCGGCTCCCTCCTGTCAGGGGACATCCCATGGCCAAGGTCGACTACGCCCGCCTCGCGCAGCTCAGCCCGTTCGAGCTGAAGGACACGCTGATCAGCCTCGCCTCCAGCCAGGCCAGCCGCACCATGCTCAATGCCGGGCGCGGCAACCCGAACTTCCTCGCCACCCTGCCGCGCCAGGCCTTCTTCACCCTGGGCCGCTTCGCGGTCGAGGAGTCGGAGATGTCCTTCTCCTACATGCCCGAGGGCGTGGGCGGCCTGCCGCACCTGGACGGCATCACCGCCCGCTTCGAGAGCTTCGTCGCCCGCCACCGCGACGATCCCGGCGCCGCCTTCCTGCGCCGCGCCGTCTCCTACGTGCGCGACCAGATCGGCCTGCCCGAGCCGGAATTCGTGCACGAGATCGCCCAGGCCATCCTCGGCTGCGAGTATCCCGTGCCGCCGCGCATGCTGAAGCTGACCGAGAAGGTGGTGCGCGAGTACATCGTGAAGGAGATGGTGGGCGGTCTGCTCTCCTCCGCCGATGTCGATCTCTTCGCGGTGGAGGGCGGGACCGCCGCCATGACCTACATCTTCAACTCGCTGCGCGAGAACCGGCTGATCGCGCCGGGCGACAAGGTCGCCATCGGCATGCCGGTCTTCACCCCCTATATCGAGATCCCGGAACTCGCCGACTACCGGCTCGTCGAGGTGCCGGTGAACGCCGATCCGGAGAAGGGCTGGCAATTCCCCCAGGCCGAGCTGGACAAGCTGGCCGATCCGGCGGTGAAGGTCTTCTTCGTCACCAACCCCAGCAACCCGCCCTCGGTGAAGATCGACGGCCAGGGCCTCGCGGCCATCGCCGCCATCGTGGCGGAGAAGCGCCCGGACCTGATCATCCTGACCGACGACGTCTACGGCACCTTCGCCGACGACTTCGAATCCCTGTTCGCCCGCTGCCCGCGCAACACCGCCCTGGTCTATTCCTTCTCCAAGTACTTCGGCGCCACCGGCTGGCGCCTCGGCGTGATCGCCATGCACCGCGACAACACGCTGGACCGCGCCCTCGCCGCCCTGCCGGAAGAGGACAAGAAGGCACTCGACGAACGCTACCGCTCGCTCACCCCGGATGTGCGGAAGCTCGCCTTCCTCGACAGGCTGGTGGCGGACAGCCGCAGCGTCGCGCTGAACCACACTGCGGGCCTGTCCACGCCGCAGCAGGTGCAGATGCTCCTCTTCTCGCTCTTCGCCCTCATGGACGGCAAGGACAGCTACAAGGCCGCGCTGAAGAAGGTCATCCGCAACCGCAAGAAGGCGCTGTACCGCGAGCTCGGCGTCCCGCTCGACGACGACACGAATTCGGTCGACTACTACACGCTCATCGACCTGGAGAAGGTGGCATCGGCCCTCTACGGCCCCGAATTCGCCGGCTGGGTGCGCGACACGCAGAACCCCACCGAGATCCTGTTCCGCGTCGCCGCCGAGACCGGCATCGTCCTGCTGCCGGGCAAGGGCTTCGGCGCGCCGCATCCCTCGGGGCGGGCCTCGCTCGCCAACCTCAACGAGTACGAGTACGCCGCGATCGGCCGCTCCCTGCGCGGCCTGGCGGCGCAGCTGCACCAGACCTTTCTGGCCTCCGACGGCAAGCGGCCGCCGCCGGGCCGCACCGCCAGCATCGCGGGCACCAGAACCTCGAGCGGGATGCCCTGAAGCGCCGCGGCGGCATGTCCGTCCGCTGCCGGGCCGCCGCCGGGATCGCGGCGGGCCTGGGCCGGGCGGGCAGCCTCCCCGGTTGAGCCCCCGGCGCCGGGCGGCCATGCTGCGCCGGACGGAACTTCCGGGGGAACGACCATGCGTGGATGGCTATGCCGCCTGCCGGGCCACGGGCTGGGCTGCCTGCTGGCGGCGCTCCTGGCGGCGGGGACGGCGATCCCCGGCCGGGCGCAGGAGGCACCCTATCCCTCGCGCCCCGTGCAGCTCATCGTGCCCTACCCGCCCGGCGGCAACACCGACCTGATGGCGCGTGCCCTGCAGCAGGCGCTGACCGAGGCGATGGGGCAGGGGGTGGTGGTGGTCAACCGCGGCGGCGCCTCCGGCACCATCGGCGACGCCGAACTGGCCCGTGCCCGGCCCGACGGCTACACGCTGGGCCTGTCGCCCAACACGCCGCTGACGGCGCAGCCGCACCTCGTGCCGCTGTCCTACACGCTGGACAGCTTCCGCTTCCTCTGCCTCGTCTACGACAACCCGCAGGTGCTGATCCTCGGCCGCGACGCGCCGTTCCGCGATCTCGCCGGCATGGTGGCCTTCGGGCGGACGGGGCGGGAGGCGCTGGTCTTCGCCTCGCCCGGCCAGGGCAGCACGCAGCACATCCTGCTGGCGCGCCTGCTGCGCGCGGCCGGGGTGGAGGGCCTGCACGCCCCCTTCACCGGCGCCGGGCCGATGGCGCAGGCGGCGCTCGCGGGGCAGGTCATGGCCTTCGTCGAGAGCCCCTCGATCCCGGCCTCCACCGGCTTGCCGGTGGTGGGCGTGTTCGGCGCCCGGCGCCTGCCCGGCCTGCCGGACGCGCCGACCGTGACCGAGGCGGGGTTTCCCATCGTCGGCAGCTCGGCCGGCGGGCTGGTGGCGCCGGCGGGATTGCCGGACGCGATCGCGGCCACGGTGGAGGGCGCCTGCCGGAAGGCGGTGGCGAGCGAGAGCTTCCGCACCGCCGCGGCACGGCTGAACTCGGTGCCGAGCTTCGCGACGGGCGCCGAATTCCGCGCCCGCTTCGCCGAGGAGAGCGAGACCAATCGCCGGGTGCTGCGCGAGATGGGCATGGCGCGGGAGTGATGCCGGCCCGCACAAGTCCTGACTCGTGCGGGCCGGTATCGCGCGCGGGGCCGGTGGGGCGGCCGCGCGCCGAACCGGCGTATCATACGGGTTCGCACAAGTGCGGACCCGTATGACGTCGCATCGGCGCTGCATCCCGCCGGGGCCGGGGCCGTTGAGGCTGTGCCCCGGGCGCCGGCCGGTATGGCGCGTTGCGGATCCGTGCCGGCCGGGACAGCGTAACGGAAGGGAGGCGACGCCGGACGAGGGCGCGTGAGGCGCCGGTGCCGGGAGGCGGATGTTTCGATGCGGCTGTTCAAGTGCCAGTCCTGCGCGCAGCGCGTCTACTTCGACAACACGCTCTGCGAGCGCTGCGGCCATCGCCTCGGCTACCTGCCCGATGTCGGCCTGGTCTCGGCGCTGGAGCCGCCGGGCGAGGCGGCACTGCGGGTGGTGCTGGAAGCGGCCGGCCTGCCGCGCGCGGTGCTGGAGGATCGCGGCCTGCTGCCGGCGGACGACATCGCGCTGCTCTTCGCCGAGGCGGGCGAGATCTGGCAGCCCCTGGTCCGCCCCGACCGGCGCTACCGCTTCTGCGAGAATGCCGCGCTCGGGCTCTGCAACTGGCTGGTGCCGGTGGAGCAGGGGACGGCGGGCGCGGCGCGCCGCTGCCCGGCCTGCCGGCACAACAACCGCATGCCGGAAGCGCGCGATTCCGTCACCCTGTCCCGCTGGCGGCGGCTGGAGCTGGCCAAGCACCACCTGTTCTACTCGCTGGTGCGGCTGCGCCTGCCGCTGGTGAACCGCGACGAGGACCCGCAGGGCGGCCTCGCCTTCGACTTCCTGCCCGATCCGTCCGGTCCGGGCCGGCCGCGGGTGATGACCGGGCACTTGGAGGGCCTCGTCACCATCGCGCTGCGCGAGGCGGACGACGCGGAGCGCGAGCGGATGCGCGCCGCGATGGGCGAGCCCTACCGCACCCTGCTCGGGCATTTCCGGCACGAGGTGGGGCACTATTTCTGGGACCGGCTGGTGCGCGACGCGGGCCGCCTCGAGGACTGCCGCGCCGTGTTCGGCGACGAGCGCGCCAGCTACGCCGAGGCGCTGCGCCACTACTACGCGAAGGGGCCGCTGCCCTTCTGGCAGGACCGGTTCGTCAGCGCCTACGCCACCATGCATCCCTGGGAGGACTTCGCCGAGACCTGGGCGCACTACCTGCACATCGTGGACACGCTGGACACCGCCAACGCCTACGGGCTGGAGGTGCATCCGCGCAACGACAGCCGCCCCGAGTGGCACGCCACCATCGCCTTCGATCCGTACCGCGAGGCGGACTTCGACCGCGTCATCGACAACTGGCTGCCGCTCTCCTCGGCGGTGAACAGCCTCAACCGCTCGATGGGGCAGCCCGACCTCTACCCGTTCATCCTCTCGCCGACGGTGATCGGCAAGCTGCGCTTCATCCACCACCTAGTGCAGGACCATCCCAGGACACGCGGCGTGGGCGGGCCGGCCGCGGACGGGATGCCGGACGGGGACGCGGCGGCTGCCGCGGCGGACGGGAAGGCGGCGGACGGGAAGGCAGGCATCGTGCCCGGCGGGGAGGGCGATGCCGCGGCCGGCGAGGCGGCGGGCCGCGCGGCGGCGCCGGGGGACGGGGCGGACGGGCAGGCCGGCGCGGCTGGCGGCGACGGCCCGTCGTCCGGCGGGGCCGCCTGACGGCCCCGGCCGCCTGCGGCGAGCGGGCGCGGCGACGTCATGCGGGCCCGCGCTCGTGCGGGCGGGTATCAGTGCGCGCCGTGGTCCTTCTCGATCAGCCAGTCGGCCACCGCCATCAGCACGTAGCCGACGATGAAGACGACGTTGATGATGACGAGCCAGGTGAGCTGCGTCTCGCTGACGCTGATGTCGAGCTTCATCAGCCCCTTCAGCAGCGCGACGGCGGAGATGGCGGCCATCGAGGCGAAGAGCTTGCGCTTGAGGCCGGCGAAATCGACCGTGGTGAGCCAGATCGGCCAGGCCGCCGGCCGGCCGGTATCGAGGCGCGACACCATGTTCTCGTAGCCCGAGAAGATGACGATGACGGTCAGGCTGGCGGCGAAGGTCAGGTCGATCAGCGAGAGCAGGCCGAGGATCACGCGGTTCTCGTCCAGTTGGCCGAGATTGGCGGCGACGTAGAGCAGCTCCTTGGCGAAGACGAAGAACAGCAGCACCAGGGCCAGGATCAGCCCGAGATAGAACGGCACCAGCAGCCAGCGGCTGACGACGATGCACCGTTCGACGAAGCGCTCCATCCGCATTCCCGTCCTTCCCGGCCCGCCGACCGACCGGCGCGGCCCCGCCGCGACGGCAGTAGCAGCAACCCTCGCGGCGCGACAGCGGCACGCCCGTGCTTGGCGACCCGGGCGGTTTCGCCTATGGCTTAGAGACGGATTGAGGAGAGTTGCCCAACCCCATGGGATCAGGCCCGATTCGGCAGCCGGCCGGCAAGGTGGCGCTGCTGCTCGCCACCCTGCCGGGACTGTTCGGCCTCGGCGGCTGCGGGCCGCTGCTCACCGCCACCACCTCCAGCGCCGCGGGTATCGCCGGAACGGGAATCGCGAGCGCCGTGACGGACAACACGGCGGTCGCGGCGGGCATCGGCCTCGGCGTCGCGGCCGGCGCCAGCGCCGCGCTGCAATACGCGCAGCGGCGCGTGCACGCCGCGACGCAGGACAGCATCGCCGCCGCCGCCGGGCCGCTGCCGGTCAACCTCGTGGCGGAATGGCGCATCCGCCACAGCGTGCCGATCGAGCCCGACGAGCAGGGACAGGTGGCGGTGGTGCGGCTGATCGGCGCGCCCGGCTTCGCCTGCAAGGAGATCGTGTTCTCGGTGGACACGGTGGAGGACCGGCAGCCGCGACGCGCCTTCTATACCGCCATCATCTGTCGGGACGGCGAACGCTGGCGCTGGGCCTCGGCGGAGCCGGCGACGGAGCGCTGGGGCGCGCTGCAATGAGGCGGCCGGCCGGACCGACCGGCCCGTCCCGCAGGCAGGCCCCGAAGGGGGCCTCGCCCCTTCGCGGTGGCCGGGGCGGGGCCACGGCCGGGCCGCCGGGCGGCGCCGTGGGCCCGAGGCCGGGCCGGGCGGGGCTGCCGCTGCTCGCCGCGCTGCCGGCCCTCCTGCTGGCCGGCTGCCAGGCGGCGCCGCAGGTGGCGGGCGCGGTGACGGCGGTGGTGACGGGCGGGGCGTCGGGCAACCCGGCGGTGGGATTCGCGAGCGGCGTCGCGGTGGCGGCGGCGACCAGTGCCGGGGTGCGCTACTACGGCCGCTCCCGCGCGCGTGGCGAGCAGGACGCGATCGCGGCGGTGGCCGGCCGCACCGAGCCCGGCGTGGTGGCGCGCTGGCAGATCCGGCACGACATCCCGATCGGCAACGCGGCGGGCGAGCTGCGCGTGGTGCGGCGGATCGACACCCCGCTGGCGGAGTGCCGGGAGATCCTGTTCGCGGTGGTGGAGAAGGAGGCGGACGCGTCGCGCCGCTGGTTCGCGGCGACGGTGTGCCGGCAGGGCGAGGCGTGGAAGTGGGCCAGCGCCGAGCCCGCCGTCTCCCGCTGGGGCAACCTGCAATAGAGCGGATCGCCGTCGGGCGGACACGCCCGGCGGCGTGAATCCGCGCCGAGAAAACGAGCTACGGCGTGGCTTGGCCGCGGGGCGCGGACGGGCGGGGCCGGCCCGTTCGGAAAGCGGCCCGCGCCTCCCGACGCGCGGGGCCCGCGCGAGCGGAGGTCCGGGAGGGCCCCGCCCTCCCGACGGATGGGACGCGGGAAAGGCGAAGCCTTCCCCGATGCCCGAACGCCGGGAGCAACCCCCCTCAGCCGAACGCGCCCACCTCGTGCGAGATGGCGGCCGAGCATTCGCGCATCAGGCCGAAATACTGCCGCAGCGGGTCGAACAGCCTGACGTGCTCGCTGGCGTAGCTGGCATCGGCGCGCGAGGGGGCGGGCTCGTGGAAGTCGAGGCCGGTGGCGGGGTCCGGCCGCGCGGGGAAGATCTCCATCAGCAGCTTCAGCGCCGGCTCCACGTCGAGCTGGAGGATGGCCTGCACCAGCGCCTCGCGCGTCGCGCCGTGGCGGGGCGTGAACTCCGGCAGCGCCACGGCCAGCAGCCAGACGCGGTGGATCAGCGCGAGGCGCAGCGCGTGCAGCAGTACCAGCCGGTCCGACATGGACGGCAGGTCGGGCCAGGCGGCGCGCAGCGCCAGCAGGTCGGCCTGGAGGCGGTGGAACATGCGCCGCAGCACCGGGGAGAGGTCGAGCCGCCCCAGCGCCGAGGCGGTGCTCATCAGCGCCTCGCGCCGGCCGGGCCGGGTGGTGAAGCCGGCGCGGTCGAGCCAGGGGCCGGGATCGAGGCTGTCGATGGTCGCGCGCAGCACGTCGATGTCCGAGCAGGCAGCGGCGCGCACCGCCATGCCGAGGGCGCGGTGCAGGCGCGGCGAGCGCTTCCGCAGGTCGTTGAACAGGTCCGGGTTGGCCAGCGCCGCGGCGCCGAGCCCGTGCAGCGTGTTGGCCATGAAGCCGAGCTGCTGGAGGATGGCGTTGTTCGGGATGGCGCGAAGCTGCGAGGGGTGGGAGATGCGGCGCGGCCCGCCGACATCGGACTGCCGCGCCGCCGGGCGCGAGCCGGTGCGGTCCAGCAGCGCCGGGCCGAAGGCGCCGAGCAGGGCGGCGTAGCCGGGGTCCTCCACCAGCTCCTGCACCTTGCGGCGCGCCGTCATGAAGAAGTCGGCGGCCCAGTCGGGCTCGTTGTAGATCGGGTCGGGCAGGCCGGCGCCGGCGGCGTTGAAGGCGTGCTCGGCGACGCGGGTGATGGTGGCCAGCGCCAGCGCCGGCGTGCCGAGCAGCAGGTAGCCGTCGCCGCCCTGCACGCTGCTCTCCTCCCGCAGCCGCACCCCCGACTGCGCCAGCGCGGCGCGCGCCTGGGGCGGCGAGAGATAGGCGAAGCGGTCGCGCAGGCTCTCCGGGTGGGCGCCGCGGCCGATGCTCTCGCCGTGCGTGTCGAACAGCACCAGCTCGATGTCGGTCAGGCCGTGGCGCCGGAGCTGCTCGGCCAGGCGGATCTTCAGCCGCTCGGCGAGGTAGGAGGCGGCGAGCTGGCCGACATAGCGGCCGGAATCGCTGTAGCCGAATTGCAGGCAGAGCCTCCCGTGGCGGCGGACGTAGTCGCGGTAGTGCGGGGAGCGCAGCGCCTCCTCCAGCACGCGCTCGCCGCGCTCCAGCGCCTCGGCCGTCTCGAACAGCGGCGAGATCTCGATCATGCCGTCGATGCCGAGGCGCTTCGCGAGCCACAGCGCGCCGAGCAGCGTGTAGCCGGTCTCGGTCTCGGCGATCAGGAAGCGCACGGGCTGGCTGCCGTCGATGTGCTTCACGAGCTGGGCGATGGTCATCATCAGCTTCACCGCCGAGGCCTGCTCGGCCAGCAGCGCGCCGAAATCGACCGGCTGCGGCGTCACCTCGGCCAGCGCCGCGTTGATCTGCGCCAGCAGGGAGCGGCGCTGCGCCATCTCCTCCGGCGCCGCCGCGAGGCCGAGTCGCAGCCGCAGCGCGTTGTGCAGTTGCGTGGCGTTCAGCCGGAAATGCGTGTGCGCGAGCGAGAGCCCGTGCGAGGCGAGGCCGGCGCGGGCGATCACCAGGGCCCGCTTCGCGGCGGCGTCCGGCGCCGCCTCGATCGCCGCGGGGAACAGGTCGAGCAGCGGGGCCAGGGTGGTCAGCGCCGCCTCCCGGCCGCCGACCAGCGCGGCGGCGAAGGCCTCGGTCGCGGCGGCATCGGGCGCGTCCGGCACCGCGTCGAGCTGCGCCGCCACCGCCTGCCGGGCCTCGTCGACGCGCGCCGCGATCGGCGCGGCGCAGGCGCCGAGCGGGGCGAGCTGCGCCGCCAGCCGGTTCAATTGCAGCCGCTTCATGGTCAGGCGCAGGCGCAGCGTGTCCCACCAGCCGATGTCGGTGCGCCCGTCCGTGTCGTAGCCGACCCAGGTGGAGAGGATCACCGGGCGCGGCAGCAGCGAGAGCCAGCGCTCGCCCCAGATGCCCTGCGCCGCGTCGAGCAGCGCCCCGGTCAGCGCGTCGATGGCGTCGCGGCCGCGCGCGATGGCGTCGGCCGCCTGCACGAACTCCTCGTGCAGGGTCGGCGCCGTCGGGCGGTGGCGCAGGCCGCGCGGCAGCGGCGTGCCGGAGGCCGCGGCGGCGATGGCGGCGCCGGTGGCCGGCGGCATGGAGAAGGTGGGATGCGCCGTGAACACCACGGCGAAGCGGATGCGCTCGATCGCCGCGCGATAGGCGGCGAAGGGCACCGGGCTGTCCTCGGGGTCGGGGCGGGCCAGACGCTCGGCGAGGTGGCGCAGGATCTCCGGGTCCGGCGCCGCTGACGCGTCGGACAGGCCGACGTAGCGGGCGAGGCGCGCGGCGCGGTCGGCGGCGGCGGTATCCGCCAGGCGCTGCACCAGCGCGCCGAGGGCGGGCATGTCCAGCACCCCATCGTCGACCTGGCGGCTGATCGCGAGCGCCGTGGAGAGGACGGGGTCGCCGAACGGGTTGCGGGCGGCGGCGGCGCGTGCGTCGCGCAGCTGGCCCAGCAGCGCGTCGAGCGTATCGGGGGCAGGTGCGTCTGGCATGGCCGGCATGCTGCACCCGCAATGCTGCATCGCGCCAGCCATCTCGTTGCGCGGCGAGGGGAAAGCCTCCCCGGGCCGCGGGCCGGGCGCGTCCCGCCGGGCCGGGCGCCGTCAGCGCGCGGCGCGCAGGAGCGACACCAGCCGGTCGCGCGCCCGCTCCACCGTGCCGGCATCGTCCCATACGAGGTCGCGCACCGGCACCTGCGCCGTCCCGGTCAGCGCGTCGTCGCCGTCGTAGGAGTGCACCTCCCAGCAGGCGGCCCCGTCGGCGCAGCGCAGGCGGATGCGCGGGCCCGTCTCCGTCAGCACCACCTCGACCGCGTCGAGGTCGAGGGCGCGGGGCGACGCGATGGCGGTGCGCGAGGCGACGCGCTCCAGCAGTGGCCTGCCGTCCTGCGTGGTGCCGGTGCGGCTCGCCAGGGTGCGCAGCTCGATCATCGCCGGGATGACGCGCCGGACCTGCTGCTCGCCGCGCAGCCCCTGGCTCCCGGGCCGCGGGTCGCGCTGCCAGTTGCCCACCACCTGGACCCCCGCGCCCGCCTCGGCGGGGCTGATGACGCCGAGGCGCAGCGCCACGAAGACGACGACCGCCAGCACGCTGATGGCGGCGAGCGCCAAGACGGCGGCGGAACGGAGGAACTGGGCCGGCCGCATCGGGAATCTCCTGGCCTTTGCGCGATCCGTCGACGGACCGCCCTGCTGACGGCCGCATCGTTGCAGCGCCGGGATTGCGGGGCGCTGAAGCGCTTCATATCGCTCCCGTCTCGCGCCGGACGATGCTCCATCGCACAGCACGGGGCATCGGGCCCTGGCATCCTCCAGACCAGGGAGCGCGCGATGACCGAGATCAGCCTCACCCCCCGCCTCCGTCCGAGCCTCCTGGGTTGCGGCCGCCGCCACCCGCTCTTCACGGCCGCGACGGTGCTGGCCGGTGCCGCCTTCCTGGCCCTGCCGCTGCTCACCTGGTCCGAGCGCAGCGCCGATGCGGCGCCCGGGATCGGCGCCGTGGCCGCGACGACGGCCAGGCCCGGCGCGGCGCTGCGGGAGCGGGCGCGCTGCGAGGCGCAGATCCGCGGCTTCGTGCGCAACGGCGAGAGCCGTCTCGCCACCATGATCCGCACCGATGCCGGCATCGTGCTGCCGCTGGAGGAGCCGCGTGGCGCGGTGAGCGCCGAATGCCTGCGGCAGGGCCTGCCGGGCTGAACAACCCGGTTCCCGGGCGGGGGGAGATGCCCCGTGCCGCCGGCGGTGCCCGCCCGCTGCCGCATTCCCGGGCGATGTCCCGGCCTCCGCGCCCCGGGGAGCCTGGAGGGAACGGGGGTGGAGCATCCCCAGGCCGGGCGGACGCGTCCAGCGGCCCGGGAAACGCGTCACGTCGGGGCCGGCGCCGTTCCGGGACGGGGCCGGACATCCGGTCCTGGACCCTGCGCCCGACACGGGCGCCGAGGCGCGGGCAGGGGGACGGCACGGCCCTGCCGGAAAACGATGCGGCCATGGCGGGCCGCGCTGCCGGCAGCAGCGCGACCCGCCATGGCCGCATTGCCGGGACCGCCGGATGTGCATCCGGAATCACGGCGGCCTGACGGAGAAAGGTTGCGGCGGCTGCGTGGCCGCAGCCGCCATCCCGTCAGGCAGCGTCGGGCGTGGGGCCGATCAGGAACGCCGGCGCGCCGGCAGCGGCACGGCGGCCGCGGCGGTGTAGCCGCAGCTCTCGCGCTGCGCCTGGCCGGAGAAGCCGTCGGTGCCGAACTTGCCGGTCATCGTCCAGACGCCGGTGCTGAAGTTCACCGTGCCGTCCGACGCGATCGGCGAGGTCGCGGCGCGGCCGGCGCCGGCGTTCAGCGTGGCGGTGCCGTTGTTCACGCGGATGGTGAACGGCATCTCCTGCGGGATGCAGATGTCGCGCTGACCGACGGTCAGGCTGGCACGGCCCCGGAAGAGCGCGTTGGGGACGGTGACGGTCTCCGCCGGCGGCGCCGGCGGCGGCGTCACGACCGCCATGGGGGCGGGCGGCGTCGGATCGGCGGCGCAGGCGGCGACGCCGAGCGTCGCCGCGAACAGCGCCAGATGGGTCTTGCGAAGCATTCTAGTGCTCCCGAACGGGTTTACGCATTGGTCGCATCCGAAACCAGCCATGGCAAGTTGCTGAACCGCCGGGACAATGTGGAAACGCGCGTCTCCACCCCGCCAGGAACGATCCGGCCGCATGCTCTTCTCCGGCCTCGACGGCATCGCGGCTGGTTGCAGCGGACCTTGAAACACTGGGGCAGATGGATCAATCCGGGAGCCTACAGAGTCCGGCCTCCGGCATGCAGTAGGCTGGCCGTCGTGTCTCCAGGGACACGGTGTGTGTGCCGGAACACATTGAAACGGGTAGGCGAATCCCTGGTCCCGGCGGGTGGATCGCGGCCCGACGGCACCTCGCCGGGCTGGCCTTCCGAACGGATCTCAGTAGCGCGGCGGCCAGCCCGGCGGTGGATAGGGCGGCGGGGGATAGGGCGGCGGGGCCCCGTAGGGCGCGCCGTAGCCGGGCTTGCCGTAGCCGGGTGGCGGGGGCGGCGGGGGATAGTAGCCGGGCGGGGGTGGGGGCGGCGCGTAGCCGCCGCGGAGCTGCATGTCGTTCAGCCGCGCCGTCTCGTGGTCGCCGGTGTCGTTGCCGGCATCGTAGCGGCGGTCCACGTTGCCGTAGGGGTTGCGCCAGTCCGCCGCCGGAAGCAGCGGCGACGCCGCGGCGGGCCGGGCGGGAGGCGGGCCGGCCGACGGGACGGGTGGTGCCGCCACGGCGGGCCCCGCGAGCAGGCCGATGGCCAGGGCCAGCGGCGGCGGCACCCAGGCCTTCCGGGCAGGGCTGCGGATCGGTCTCATGGTCGGTTCTCCCTCGGGCCCAGGCTCGGGCCCAGGCTCGGGCCCAGGCTCGGGCTCAGACCGGCGCACGGCGCGGTCCCGCCGCTCCGGTCCGGCGCCGCGGGTCGCGCGGCGATCCGTTCCGTCCGCAACGCGGGCGGAACGCGGGGGATGCCCCGGGCCTCGTCGGTCAGGGCGCCTGCGCCCCGCGAATCGGAACCTGCGCGGCGCGAGGGCCGGCGCCCCGCCACGGCGGGGGGGCCGGCCCCGGGGGGGGGGGGCCCCCCGCGGGGGGCGGGGGGGGGGGGGGCGCGGCGCCCCGGGTATTCGCCACGGGGGGGGGGGGGGGGCGGGCGCCCCCCCCGGGGGGGGGGCCCGCCCCCGCCGTGCCGGCCGGCACGGCGGGTCGATGGCGGCGGGGCGGCAGGCGCCGGCGCGCTACGCCAGCCAGGCCGGGGGGCGCTTCTCGCGGAAGGCCGCGATGCCCTCGGCCGCCTCCGGGCCGGTGGCGCAGCGGGCGAAGGCGCGGGCGCCGGCCTCGGCGTAGCCCTCGGGCGCGACCGGGCCGAGCGCCGCGAGCAGGCCCTTGGTCTCGGCCAGCGCGCCGGGCGCGCCCTTCAGGATGTCGGCCACGGTGGCATCCACCATCGCCGACAGCATGGCCGGGTTCGGCGCCACCTGATGCACGAGTCCGGTGCGCAGCGCCTCCGCCGCGTCGACCACGGCGCCCTGCAGCACCATCCGGGTGGCGGCGGAATGGCCGAGGCGGCGCACCATCCAGGGCAGGATCTGCGCCGGCACCAGCCCGCGCAGCGTCTCGGGCGCCGCGAAGCGGGCGCTGCTGGCGGCGAAGGCGATGTCGGCGGCGCAGACCCAGCCGAGGCCGCCGGCATGTGCCGCCCCCTCCACCTGGGCGATCACCACCTGCGGCAGCGCCGAGAAGGCTCCGAAGCGCTCGCCGATCCGCCGGTTGCGGTCGAGCTGGCCGGCCAGCCGCGCCTCGGGCGTGCCGTCGGCGCCGACCTCGGTGAGGTCGAGCCCGGCGCAGAAATGCCCGCCGGCGCCCGAGAGCACCAGCACGCGCGCCGAGCGGTCCTCGCGCAGTTCGGCGAACAGCGAGTCCAGCGCCTCGCCCATCGCCGCGTTCATCGCGTTGCGCCGCGCCGGGCGGTTCAGCACCGCCCGCACCACCGGCCCCTCGCGCGTGACGAGGACCGGTGCCTCCGCCGGCGCCTCCGCCGGCGCCTCCGTCTCCTTGCCCATCGGTCGTCATCCTCCCTCGTCGTCGCCGAGCCGGACGGCGCGGCTGTGCAGCCGGCGCCCCAGCAGCGCCTCGGCGGCGCGGCCGGTGGCGCGCAGCCGTTCCAGGTCCAGGCCGGTCGCGACCCCCATGGCATGGAACAGCATCGCCAGGTCCTCGGTGCTGGTGTTGCCCGAGGGGCCGCCGCCATGGGCGATCTGGGCCGGGTCGTCGCCGGTGCCGCCGAGCGCCGTGTCGAAGTGGCGGATGCCGGCCTCGTAGGCGGCGACGCAATTGGCGATGCCGGCGCCGCGGCCGTCGCGGAAATGCGCGATCAGCGTCGCGGTGGGCATGGCGCCGTGCAGCCAGCCCACCAGGTCGCGCACGCGCGGCGGCGTCGCGCTGCCGGTGGTGTCGGCGATGGTGATGCGGTCGATGCCGAGGGCGACGAAGCGCTCCGCCTCCTCCAGCACGCGCTCGGGGGCGATCGGGCCGTCGATCGGGCAGTCGAAGGCGACGGTGATGGCGCCGACCAGGACGAAGCCGTCGCCCGCCAGCCGCGCCATCTCGCCCACCTGCTCCCAGCGCGCGGCGCGCGTGCAGCCGAAGGAGCGCTGGCTGTGGCCGTCCGAGGCGGCGACGACGAGGCCGATCTCCTCCGGCCCGCGGCCGCGCTCCAGCGCCGCCAGCGCCCGGCGCACCGCCGGCGGGTCGGGGCAGAGGGCGCGGAACTGCACGCCCTCGCGCGGCGGCATGGCGGCCAGCACCGCCTCTGCATCGGCGAATTGCGGCCAGCGCCCGCGATCGGCGAAGGCGGTGGTCTCGATCCGGCGGAAGCCGCACTCGGCGATGCGGGTCAGCATCGCCACCTTCTCGTCGGTGGGCACGATGTCGGGCTCGTGCTGCAGGCCGCCGCGGGCGAAGCACTCGCAGATCACCACCTCCGGCCCGAGCGCGACGTTCGCGGCCTCCAGCAGCTCCTCCGGCAGCGGGATCTCCTCGTCCGGCGGCGTGCCCGCCTCGCCGGCGGCGCCCGGCATCCCGCCGGGCAGGGCGTCCTCGGTCACGTCCGAAGGCATGGCAGCTCCTTGAGGCGTGTCCCGCCCTCGCAGGCGGCGGTAGCGGGGCCACCCGGTCGGGCGGTGGCGGATGCGCGCGGCAGCATGGCCCGTCCGGCCGCCGGAGGGAACGCCGCCGGCCGGACGGGGACGGCCGGGCGTGGCGGGCGGCGGGGGTTCCGGGCGGCTGGCGGGAAGGGGCGCGGCGGGGCGGGGCCTGCCCGGCGAGGCACGGCACGGCGAGGCACGGCGGTCAGTCGATGACGAAGGGCGGCGTCCTCGCCAGGTCGAAGCGCACCTCCCGCACGCCCGGCAGCGCCTCGGCCATCACGCGCAGGCCGCGCTCGATCTCCTTCGAGCGGGCGAAGCCGTGGAAGCGCACCACGCCGTTCTCCACCTCGGCGAACAGGAAGTGGGAATCCGACCAGGGGTGCTGGCGCATCGCCTCGCGCAGGCGGCGGTGGATCTCGCGGTCGGAGGGCGCGGCGGCCTGCGCCTCGGGCGGGGCGAGCACGGCGCGCATCAGGTCGGCGCGCGAGACGATGCCGACCAGCCGGCCCTCGCGCACCACCGGCACGCGCCGGATGTTGCGCTTCTCCAGCAGGGCCGCGACCTTCTCCAGGCTGTCCTCGGGGGCGACCGTGGCCAGCTCGGTGGACATCACGTCGCGGGCGGTCCGGCCGTGGGTGCGGGCGAATTCCGCCGCCTGGCGCGCGGCGGAGCGGAACAGGTCGAAGATCCAGCCGCGCGGGGCCTCGCCCGGCGCGGCGAGGCGGCGCATCAGGTCGCCCTCGGTCACCATCCCGGCCAGCGCCCCGTCCTCGTCCACCACCGGCACGCCGGAGATGCCGCGCTCGGCGAAGAGCGCGGCGAGCGCCGTCACCGGCGTCTCGGGAGGCACCGTCATCACGGCGCGTGTCATCACGTCACGGACCAGCATCCTGGCTTCTCCTCCTCGTCGCCGGCGCGCCGCCCCGGCCCCCGGCCTTCAGGCCCCGACGCCGGCCGGCCCGGGGGCATGCAGGCATCGGGGCCGGCGGACGGCGTGTTCCCATCCGCCGGCCGCCGGAAGGCGGCAGGCTACAGCGAACCGCAGTCCGGTTGGGACTGCGCTTCGCCGTCGCTCGTTGTTCCCGGCGCGGATTCACGCTGCCGGGCGTGTCCGCCCGCCGGCGATCCGCTCTGGAGCATTCTCGAGCTCGGTGTACTCACCCGGCGACCCGGAAAACGCGGGAAACCAAAAGGCTAGGGCCGCTCCGGCCCGATACGGTCAGGCCGGAACGGCTCGAGCGCATCCTCTCCGGGGAGCGTGGCCCCGCCATGCGGGGAGGCGCCGCCCGGGGCCGCCGCTCAGCGGCCCGTGAAGCGCGGTGCCCGCTTCTCCAGCCAGGCGGCACGGCCCTCGGCGAGGTCGGCGGAGCGCTTGGCGGCCTGCTGCGAGGCCTCGATCACGGCCGGGTCGAAGCCGCCGAGCGCGATGGCGTTGAGCGACCGCTTCATGCCCTGCACCGCGAGCGGCGCGTTGGCCGCCAGCGTCCCGGCCAGCTCCTCCACCCGCGCCGCGAGCCGGTCGGGCGCCACCAGCTCGGTGAGGAAGCCCACGCGCCGCATCGCCTCGGCGTCGAGCGGCTCGGCGGTCAGGAACAGGTGCTTGGCGACGTCGACGCCGAGGCGGCTGACGTAGCGCTGCATGCCGGAGCGGTAGTAGTGCAGGCCGAGCCTGGCCGCCGGCATGAACATGCGGATGCCGGTGACGCCGATGCGGAAGTCGCAGGCCAGGGCGAGGTCGGTGGAGCCGCCGTAGACGCCGCCCTGCAGGGCGCAGATGGTGGGCAGGCGCAGCGCCTCGAGCCGGTCGACCATGTCGCCGAAGGCGTTCTCGTCGGCCTGGCCCTGGCCCAGCTCGCCGATGTGGAAGCCCGAGCTGAAGGACTTGCCGCCCGCCGCGAGCACCAGGACGCGCAGCGCCGGGTCCGCCTCGACCTGCGCGAGCAGCGCGGTCAGGGTGACGAGATCGGCGGGCTCGATGCGGTTGTGCACCTCGGGGCGGTTGAGGCGGATGGTGGCGCGCATGCCCTCCACGGTGAGGGTCGGGGCGCCCGGGGGCGAGGCGATGGGGCGGGTTTCCGCCGGCGTTGCCTGGTCCATGGTCTCGTTTCCGTCTCTCGCGGCTTGCGCCGGGCTGGTTCGCCTTGCGCCGGTCGCATGATGCCGGCGGTTCGGGGGGCAGCCTGTCACGAGCCCGGCGGCGAGGCCAGACGCGGACGGGCTCCGGCGTGGGGGGGCGACGACGGGACGGCGGGCGGCGGCCGAACGGGGCGCCACGGCGGCGCGCGGTGTCGGAGCCCGGGCGCGCCGCCGCGGCGGCGCGGCGAATCCCGCCATCCGCCCTGGCGCGCCAGCCCTGCAATCCCCAACTGGCAGGTCCGGCCCCACGGGCCTGGACCCCGGCGTGCGACGGGGCCAAGAAGCCGGCCCGACACAGGAGCAGCCCCGGCATGAACCCGACCGACATCGCCCGCGTCCAGACCTATCTCCGCCGCCTGCTCGGCACGGAGCGCATCCGCCTGATCAAGCCCGCGCGGCCCGGCCTGTCGGTGGAGGTGGCGGTCGAGGACGAGGTGGTCGGCACGCTGCACCGCGACGAGGACGAGGGCGAGGTGTCCTACTCCCTGCACCTCTCCATCCTGGAGGAGGACCTGCCGCCCGCGCCGAAGGCGGCCGCCGAGGCCCCGGCCCGCGCCCCGGCCGCCAGACGGCGCTGATCCGCGCGCCCGGTCGCCTCGGCCGGCGGATCGGCTTCTTCCTTGTTCTCGAAAGCCTGGGTCCTCGAAAGCCTGGACCCTCGAAAGCCGGGCGCCGCCGCCGGCGGCCCGGGGAGAGAACCGCCTTCGCCGCACGGGCGGCGGACCGCGTTCGCAGCCTCGGCCCGGGTCTGGCCGGGCCCCGCAGGGGCGGGTGCTTCCGCTGCCGGCACGTCGCGCGGTCGGGCCGGACGGGGCTGGCCCGTGCCTGTTCCCCGGAAGTTCCTTTTCCATGTCCGGGTTCATGGTATGTTCTGGGACGGGCGATTCCGCCCGACCCGGAGGCCCTGACGCGGGGCGCGCGACCAGCCTGAGGCGGACCGGAAGGGCATGCCCACCGACCTCGTCATCACCGAGAAGACCAGCCAGGCGCGCGACGTGCGCGCCGCCGTGGGCGGCCGCTTCGGCGCCATCCTGCCCGCCGAGGGACACCTGCTCACCCTGCAGGAGCCCGAGGACGTGGTGCCGGCCTGGAAGCGCTGGACCGCGACCCTGCTGCGCCCCGAGTCGCTCTACGGCTTCAAGCCGGCCACGGGCGGCAACAAGGCGGCCAAGCTGCGTGCCATCCGCGAGGCGCTGCGCGGTGCCAGGCGCGTCTGGCTGGCGACGGACTGCGACCGCGAGGGGCAGCTCATCGGCCAGGAGCTGATCGAGCACCTGCGCTTCCGCGGCGAGGTGATGCGCGTGATGTTCACCGCGCAGGACCCGGAGACGATCCGCGCCGCCTTCGCGCGGGCCAAGCCGAACGCCGAGTACGCGGCACTCTACGCCGCCGCCGTGGCGCGCCAGCAGGCGGACCAGGTGTACAACCTCTCGCTGACGCGCACGGCGACCGTCACGCTCGGTCGTGGCGAGCGCGCGGTGATCGGCATCGGCCGGGTGAAGACGCCGACCCTCGCCATCGTCTGCCGGCGCGAGCTGGAGATCCGGAACTTCAAGCCGGAGACCTATTTCGAGGTGGTGGCGACGGCGCGCGTCGAGGCCGGCACCTTCCGCATGCGCCACGCGCCGAAGGAGCGGATCGGCAAGCGCGAGGAGGCCGAGGCGATCGCCGCCAGGGCCGAGGGCTTCGCGGGGCCGCTGCGGGTGAAGGTGGAGGAGAAGCGGCAGTCGCCGCCGCGCCTGCACGACCTGCCGAGCCTGCAGAAGCTCTGCGGCAGCCGCTTCGGCTGGAGCGCCGAGCACACGCTTTCCGTGGCGCAGGAGCTGTACGACGGCGCCGGCAAGAAGGTCATCACCTACCCGCGCGCCGAGACGCGCTACCTGCCCGAGAACCTCGCCGCCGACGCGCCGCGCATCGCCGCCGCGCTGCGCGCCGGGCGCTCCTACGCCGCCATCCCGGTGCCGGCGCCGCCCCTGGTCCGGCGCGGCAAGGCGGGGCATTTCTGGGATCGCGGGCTGGAGGGGGCAAGCCACCACGCGGTGATCCCCAACGTCAACACGGTGGGCGACCTCGCCGCGATCTGGCCGCGGCTCACGCAGGACGAGCGGCGGCTGTTCGACGTGATCGCGCGCACCTACCTCGCCGCGCTGATGCCGGATTTCCGCTACCGCCAGACCACCGCGACGCTGGACGTTTCGGGCCATGAATTCCGTGCCGTCGGCCGGCAGCCGATCGAGCTGGGGTGGCGCGAGGCCTTCGGCGCCGATGGCGAGGAGGAGGGCGAGGACCGGCAACTGCTCCCGCCGCTGCGCGACCGCGAACCCGCCGCGCTCTCCGACGCCAGGGTGGAGCAGAAGGAGACGCGCCCGCCGCCGCGCTACCACGAGGGCACGCTGATCGAGGCGATGCAGAACGCCTGGCAGTTCATCGAGGATTCCGGCCTGCGCGAGCGGTTGCGCGAGGCCAAGGGCATCGGCACGCCGGCGACACGGGCCGAGATCATCAAGGGGCTGAAGCGCCAGGACCTGCTGACGGCGAGCGGCAAGCTGGTGGTGCCGACCGAGCGCGGGCTGGCGCTGTACGGCGTGCTGCTGGAAGCGGACCCGGTGCTGGTCGATCCCGGTGCCACGGCGAAGCTGGAATTGCTGCTCGACGAGGTGCTGGTCGGGCGCCAGAGCGTGACCACGGCGCTGGACGCGGTGTGCGAGCAGGCCACGCGAATCATGGAGCGGCTGACCGCCGGCCCGGCCCCCGCCCTGCCCGCCGGGCTTTCCGCCGCCGGCGGCCGCGGCGCGCCCCGTGGCGGCGCTCGTGGTGGCGCCCGGCGCGGGGCGGCCGCGCCGGGCGCGCCGACGCCGGCGATGCGCCGCTACGCGGAATCGCTGGCACGGCAGCATGGCGTGGCACTGCCAGCCGACTACGCGACCTCCGGCGAGGCCTGCCGACGCTTCCTGGACGCGCACGCGGCGAAGCGCGGCGCGCCGGGACCGGGAAAGGCGGCGCCAAGGGAGAGGCCAGGGGGGAGGCCAGGGGAGAGCGAGGGAGAGGGGGAGACGGCAGCGCCGGCACGGGCGCGTCCTGCCGCGCGGCCGCGGCGGGCCGCCGCGATGCGTCGGCGCGGCAAGGCCGAGGAGGAAGCCGGGGCGCCGGCCGCCGGCCGGGCGTCGCGCCCGCGCTCCCGCCGCCGGACGGCCGGTGCTGGCCCGGACGCGGGTGGACAGGACGGGGACAGCCCGGTGGCCGCCGCGCCGGCGGGCACGGTGCCGGGGGACGATGACGCGGCGAGAAAGGCCGGGCCGGGGGCGGGCGTGCCGGAGGGAGGCGGCGGAAGCGGCGGACGGCCATCGGGGGCCGGGAAGCCGGGCGGGGAGACGGCTCGCGAGACCACCCGGCTGCGCATCCCCTTCGGCAACAAGACGGCCGCCTTCGCCCTGGGCGCACGCTACGGCGGCGAGGGCTGGTACGCCCCGCCGGGCACCGATCTGGCGCCGTTCCGGGCGCGCGGCTGGCTCTGACCGCCGGCCTTCCTCCCCGGCGGCACCCCGCGGGCGCCGCCGGCACCCGGCGCCGTTCCAGCCTGGCCGTATCGGGTCGGAACGGCTCCAGCCTTTTGATTCGGCGCATTTTCCGAGCCGCTGGGCGCGTGCGCTCGGCTTGGGGATGCTCTACGGCGAACCGCAGTCCGGCTGGGACTGCGGTTCGCCGTAGCTCATTGTTCTCGGCGCGGATTCACGCCGCCGGGCGTGTCCGCCCGTCGGCGATCCGCTCTATCCACGCCCGCGGAGGACCCCATGCGGATAGCGGACGACGACCGGCACCTGATCCACGACCCGGCGCAGCTCGAGGCGCTGTACGGTACGCCCGGCGAGGCCTCGGTGATCAAGGAGGTGGACCACATCCACCCGCACTACGCCGCGTTCATCCGCGCCGCCCCCTTCGCCGTGCTCGCCACCGCCGGGCCGGGCGGGCTGGACGCGGGGCCGCGCGGCGCCGCGGCGGG
>NZ_JALPRX010000044.1 GCF_023223525.1 Roseomonas acroporae
GGGCTGGACGCGTCGCCGCGCGGCGACGCGGCGGGCTTCGTCGAGGTGGCGGATGCGCGCACGCTGCTGCTGCCCGACCGGCGCGGCAACAACCGCATCGACAGCCTGCGCAACATCCTGGCCGATCCGCGCGTGGCGCTGCTGTTCCTGATCCCCGGCATCGGCGAGACGCTGCGGGTGAACGGCCGCGCGGCGATCTCGGTGGCGCCGGCACTGCTGCACCGCTTCGCGCATGAGGGCCGGCTGCCGCGCTCGGTGCTCGTGGTGCGGGTGGAGACAGCCTACTTCCAGTGCTCCCGGGCGGTGCTGCGCGCCGGGCTTTGGGAGCCGGAGCGTCGCCTGCCGCGCTCGGCGCTGCCGAGCACCGGGACCATCCTGGCCGACCTCGCGCGCGGGCAGCAGGCGGGCGGCGGGTTCGACGGCGAGGGCTACGACCGCGACCTGCCGGGCCGGATCGCCGCCACGCTCTACTGACACCCGAGGCGGCAGCCCGCGCTCGGATGCGTTCCTCCCGGGGCGTCCGTCCCCGGACGTCCCTCCGCGGGCATCCGGGACGGAGCGCCCCGGCGGCGCGGAAAGGGCGTTCGGGAAAGGCAGGGGAGGGGAGCCGGCACGGCTTCCGCCCGGCGCCGCCCCGCGACGGGCCGGTGCGGGCCCGGCACGCCGCTCCGGCGCGGATTTCCCGCGGGCTCCCTTCCGGAAGCACGCTTCCGCCCTCGATACCCGTCCGGGCGGCGGAACTTCATGCCGATTGCGTCATTAGGCACGACGCAAGTCGCCGAACGGCCGCCTCGAGGCGCGCCGGTCGGGCCAGAAACGAAGGATGACGGATCGCCATGTCCGCTCGGAAGAACCTGCTCACCACCCTCGCCGCCGCCGGCTCCCTGCTCGCCGTCTCCGCCTGCGCCGGCTCGCCCCAGACGGTGACGAACAACGACGTCACCCGCGCCGTGGACCGCGCCGCCGGCACCGATGTCAGCGGCGCCTATCCGGCCCAGGCCGACGGCACGCCCGCCAACCCGCCCGGCACCGAGGCCAGCCGCGCCTACGACCGGGTCGCCGGCACCAACACCAGCGGCGCCTACCCGCGCAACAACAGCCATACGCGCCACCACGCGCACACCACCACGCGCCGCAACCCGCCGGGCACGGCGGCCACCCGGGCGGCGGACCGCGCCGCCGGGACCAACGTGAGCGGCGCCTACCCGGCGCAGTCCGACGGCACGCCGGCCAACCCGCGCGGCACCGCCGCGACGCGCGCCCTCGACCGTGCCGCCGGCACCAATACCAGCGGCGCCTATCCGGGCCAGTCCGACGGGACGCCGGGCAACCCGCCCGGCACCGCCGTGGGCCGGGCGATCGACCGCGCCACGCAGTGACGGAACCGGGCCGGGCGGATCCCGCCCGGCCCGGCGGCGAAGCGCCGGCCGGCCAGGGCCGGCACCGTCACGGGGCGCCGTTCAGCGGACCAGCGGGCAGCCCCCCTCGCTCTCCGGCCGGAACGCCTCCTCCGCCGGGGTGGTGGCGACCAGCTTCAGGCAGTCCCACGGCCCCCGGCTCTCCGAGGGCTTCTTCGCCTCGAACAGGTAGGAGGGGTGGATCTTGCGCCCGTCGGCGCGGATGCGGCCCTGGCCGAAGCAGTCGTCGTCGGTGGGCATCGCCTTCATGCGCTCGACCACGGCGCGCCCGCTCGCCTTGGCCGCCGCCGGGCCGAGATCCGCCACCGCCTTCAGGTAGTGCAGCGCGGCGCCGTAATTGCCGGCCTGGGTCATCTGCGGCCAGTGGTCGGGGGTCTTGGAGCGGATGCGCTCGTTGAAGGCGCGGGTGCGGTCGTTGAGATCCCAGTAGTAGCTTTCGGTGAGCAGCAGGCCCTGCGCCACGTCGAGGCCCATCGAGCGGATGTTGCTGTTGTAGCAGAGCAGCGCCGCGACCTTCATCGAGCGCAGCAGGCCGAACTCCCGCGCCTGCTTGATGCAGTTCAGCGTGTCGTCGCCGGAATTGCACAGGCCCAGCACCTTGGCGCCCGACGCCTTGGCGCGCAGCAGCATGGCGGAGAAGTCGGTGGTCTCGGGGAAGGGGTACTGCGCGCTGCCCGCCACGCGGCCGTTCGCCTGCTCGACGAAGCGCGTGGTGTCGCGCTGCAATTGCTGGCCGAACACGTAGTTGGCGGTGAGGAAGTACCAGGAATCGCCGCCCTGGCGGACCATGGCGCCGCCGGTGGAGCGGGCCAGCATGTAGGTGTCGTAGGTCCAGTGCACCGTGTTCGGGCTGCACTGTGCGCCGGTGAGGTCGGTGCTGGCGGCGCCGGAGTTCAGCATCACCTTGTTCTTCTCGCGGCAGATCGTGTTCACCGCGAGAGCGACCGAGGAGGTCGGCACGTCGCACACCGCGTCCACCCCGCCGCGGTCGAACCACTCGCGCACGATGGCCGCGCCGATGTCGGGCTTGTTCTGGTGGTCGGCGCTGACGACCTCGACGTTGAAGCCGCGGCTGCCGAAATCCTGCACCGCCTGACGGACGCAGGCGACGCTGGTGGGACCGGTGTCGTCGCGGTAGGGGCCGGACTGGTCGTTCAGCACGCCGAGCCGGATGGTGGGTGCGGCGGCCGGCCCTCCGGCCGGTCCGCCCTGGGCCCGGGCGCGCAGCGGCGTGGCGAGGGCGCCGGCGGCACCCGCCGCGAGCAGGGTGCGTCGGGATACGGTCATGGAGGTCTCCTTCCCCGGCACGGTCCCGGCCGCTGGTCGGATCGGTGGGCCGCGCCTTGTCTGCGGCGATGGTAACAGGCTTGCGTGATCCGCCAAACGACGCCCGCCGGAGGTGGGGAAGCCGGCGCAGCGGCGTCGGACGGGAGCCGGCGGCGCCGCGGGCCGGTGCCGGCGTCGCGGCGGGGGCTGCGTTGCGGCGGTCCGCCTTGCCGCTCTCCCCCGCGCCGGGCATGTTGCCGCTCTCGGCGGGGCCGCGGCCGATGGCCGCCCGGAACCCGCGGGCCCTTCCGGCGTCCTCCGGAGTCCCGGCGCCAGGCGAGGCTCCCTCGCGGCGGCGCCGCCGGAACCGCCGTCGGGCACTCCCCCAGCGGGGGGGGGGGGGGGGGGGGGGG
>NZ_JALPRX010000045.1 GCF_023223525.1 Roseomonas acroporae
TTCCGGCGTCCTCCGGAGTCCCGGCGCCAGGCGAGGCTCCCTCGCGGCGGCGCCGCCGGAACCGCCGTCGGGCACTCCCCCAGCGGGGCCTGCCTGGACGCGGCGCTTCCCGCGCCGCGTCCAGGCAGGCCCTTTCCCGACGTGCCCTCCCACCGGCACCCAGATCCGAGGATCGAGACAGCTCATGCGCGTGAAGGACGTGAAGAAGGTGGTGCTCGCCTATTCCGGCGGGCTCGACACCAGCGTGATCCTGAAGTGGCTGCAGACCACCTACAATTGCGAGGTGGTGACCTTCACCGCCGATCTCGGCCAGGGCGAGGAGCTGGGCCCGGCCCGCAAGAAGGCCGAGCTGCTCGGCATCAGGCCGGAGAACATCTTCATCGACGACCTCCGCGAGGAGTTCGTGCGCGACTTCGTCTTCCCGATGTTCCGCGCCAACGCGCTGTACGAGGGGATGTACCTGCTCGGCACCTCGATCGCGCGGCCGCTGATCGCCAAGCGCCAGATCGAGATCGCCGAGCAGGTCGGCGCCGACGCGGTCTGCCACGGCGCCACCGGCAAGGGCAACGACCAGGTCCGCTTCGAGATCGGCTACTACGCGCTCAAGCCCGACGTGAAGGTGATCGCGCCCTGGCGCGAATGGGACCTGACCAGCCGCACCAAGCTGATCGAGTTCGCGGAGCAGCACCAGATCCCGATCAGCAAGGACAAGCGCGGCGAGGCGCCGTTCAGCGTCGACGCGAACCTGCTGCACTCCTCCTCCGAGGGCAAGGTGCTGGAGGAGCCCTGGGACGAGCCGCCGGAAGTGGTCTGGCAGCGCACCATCCGCCCCGAGGACGCGCCCGACACCCCGACCGAGATCGTGATCGAGTTCGAGCGCGGCGACGCCGTGGGCATCAATGGCGAACGGCTCTCCCCGGCCGAGCTGCTGACGCGGCTGAACGCGCTCGGCAAGGAGAACGGCATCGGGCGGCTCGACCTCGTGGAGAACCGCTTCGTCGGCATGAAGTCGCGCGGCTGCTACGAGACGCCGGGCGGCACGATCCTCTACGTCGCGCACCGCGCCATGGAAAGCATCACGCTGGACCGCGAGGCGGCGCACCTCAAGGACAGCCTGATGCCGCGCTACGCCGAGCTGGTCTACAACGGCTTCTGGTTCTCGCCGGAGCGGCGCATGCTCCAGGCGCTGGTGGACGAGAGCCAGCACAGCGTCTCGGGCGAGGTGCGGCTGAAGCTCTACAAGGGCAACACCATCGTCACCGGCCGCCGCTCGCCGAACAGCCTGTACTCCATGAAGCACGTCACCTTCGAGGAGGACCAGGGCGCCTACGACCAGACCGACGCGCAGGGCTTCATCAAGCTCAACGCGCTGCGCCTGCGCCTCGGCGCCATGGCCGGCCGCAAGGGCGGCACGCTATAGCGGCGGAACCCGGCGCGCCTGCCGGCGCGCCGGAGCCGGTGGCGGGATGCCGCCGGCCCGCACGGGCGGCGGGATTGCCCGACCCCGCCCGCGAAGGGTGCCCCGCCCCGGTGCCGACGCCCCGGGGCCGCCCGCGAGGAGGCGGACGGGCCGCGCGGCATGTGCCGTCCACGCGGCTTCCGTCGGCGCGTGGGTCCGTCAGGCCAGCCCGCCGTTGATCGAGACGGTCTGCCCGGTGATGTAGCCCGCCCGCGCCGAGGCCAGGAAGCCGACCAGCTCCGCCACCTCCTCCGGCCGCCCTGCCCGCCGCGCCGGCACCATGGCGGCGATCCGCTCCGGCGTGAGCACGGCGGCCACGGCCGGGCTCTCGATCAGGCCCGGCGCCACCGCGTTCACGGTGATGCCGCGCGGCGCGCACTCCAGGCTCAGCGCGCGCATGGCGCCGATCAGCCCGGCCTTGGCGGCGGCGTAGTTCGCCTGCCCCCGGTTGCCCATGATCGCCGAGACCGAGGACATGGCGACGATCCGCCCCCAGCGCGTGCCCATCATCGGCAGCAGCAGCGGACGGACGACGTTGAAGAAGCCGTTCAGCGACACGTCGATCACGCCGCGCCACTGCGCCTCGGACATGCCGGCCAGCGGCACGTCGTCATGCGTGCCGGCGTTGTGCACGACGATCTGCACCGGGCCCGACGCCAGCAGGCGCGCGGCGGCGTCGGCGCAGGCGGCGTGGTCGGTGACGTCGAAGCACGCGACCTCGGCCGTGCCGCCCGCGGCCGCGATCCCGGCGGCCAGCGCCTCGGCGCGCGCCGGGTTGGCATGGGCGTGCAGGATCAGCCGGGCGCCGTCGGCGGCCAGCCGGCGCGCCACGGCGGCGCCGATCGGGCTGCTCGCGCCGGTGACGAGGGCGCGTGGGGAGGTCGGGTGGTTCTGGGTCATCTCGTCGTCAGGCCGCGGCCTCACGCGGCGGCCAGGATGATGGCGGCCTGGCCGGACAGCAGCAGCCGGCCCGCGCCGTGCACGTCGAAGCGGTAGATGAAGCCGCGCGACTCGCTCGCCAGCACCGCCGCGCCGACCGCGAGCGGCCCCTCTACGTCGTCCAGCCGCGCCGCCGCCACGGAGACGCCGCGCAGGCTGCTGAGGTAGCCCGCCGGCTGCGGCGCCGAGGCGCGCAGCGCGCCGTGCGCCGCCATCGCCTGCAGCGCGTACTCGATGCCGCACACCGCCGGCAGCATCCCGGCCCGGCGCAGCGGGTTGCCGGGATCGCGGTGGGAGACGGACGCGCACTCGATGCCCGCCTCGTCCCAGCGCAGCACGCGGTCGAGCAGGCACATCCGCCCGGCATGCGGGATCAGGCGCCGGATCGCGTCCCGGTCCATGCCCGTCAGCCCGCTAGAGCGGATCGCCGGAGGGCGGCTACGCCCGGAGGCGTGAATCCGCGCCGAGAACAACGAGCTACGGCGAACCGCAGTCCCAACCGGACCGCGGTTCGCTGTAGCCGCCGGTCGGCCGGGCCCGGTCCGGGCCTCAGCATGGCGCCAGCCCGACCTCGACCGCCCCGCCATCGGCCAGCCCGAGGCGCAGCGTCGCCGTCCCGCCGCCCGCCCCGCTGCCCGTTCCCCCCCCGGCCAGGGCCGCCAGCAGCGGCAGGGCGCGCGCCGCCGGGTTGGCCGCCCGCAGCGCCGCGAGCCCGGCCGGCAGCGCGGGCTCGTCGGGCGGGCCCGCCGTCAGATGGCGCACGCGCAGCGTGGCGAGGCAGCCGGGCGTGGGTTCCGGCGCCAGCACCAGCGCGCAGGCGAAGGGCAGGGTGGTGTGGCGCAGCGCGTCCAGCGGCGGCGGCAGCGGCGCGTCGTAGAGGCAGAGCAGCACCGGCCGCCGCTCCGACGCCACCTGCGCCGCCGCCTGGAGCAGCGCCAGCGGCACCGTGTCGTCGTGGCAGCCCAGGCTGACCGAGGGGCACATCGAGCCCGCGCCGATGTTCCAGTAACCGGCGGCGGCGTTGTGCACGGAATTGTGGAACTGGGTCGGCGAGATCGCCCCGCCCGGCGCGTGCAGCGCCTCCAGGATGGCGCCCACCACGGCGCCGTCGCCGTTGCTGCTGGCGAACACCGTGTCGGGCGCATCCGCCGGCAGGCCGGCGCGCGACACCGCCTCCGACGCCGCGGCCAGCGCCAGCCGCACCGCCAGGCTGGTGCGCCGGCGCTCCGTGGCGGCCAGCATCGCGGGCGGCGGCGGCACGACCGGCGCCGCCGTCCAGGGCGCGCGGCCGGCCAGCGCGGCGGCGCCGGACTCCCAGTCCGGCAGGCCGGGGCCGAGCAGGCCCACGCCGGCGACGTGGCAGACCATGCCCGGGAGCGTGGCCGGGAGCGTGCCCGGGAGAGTGCCGGGGATCATGGCGTGGCTCATGCCGGGGAGCGCGACGGGCGCGAGGGCATCGGGGCGCCGCCCCGGCACCCGGCAGGGAGGCGTCGCCCGCCTGCCCGCCCCGGCAGGGGCGGAGCCGCCGCCGGGACCCGCGGGCGGGAAGGGCGCGGCAGGCTCATGCGTCGTGCCCGCCGATCACCAGCGCGGCGTTGCTGCCGCCGAAACCGAAGGAATTGCTCAGCACGCGGCGCACCGGCAGCCGCCGGTTCGCCACCGCCACGTCGCTGCGGAAGGCCGGGTCCACCGCCGCCACGCCCAGGCAGCCCGGCACCAGCCCGTCCCCGATGCAGATCGCCGCGACCGCCGCCTCCAGCGCCCCGGCGGCGCCCAGCGTGTGCCCGGTCCAGCCCTTGGTGGAGGAGCAGGGGACGCGGCCGCCGAACAGCGCCGACATGGCGCGGTCCTCCATCGCGTCGTTGGCGCGGGTGCCGGTGCCGTGCAGGTTCACGTAGTCGATCGCCCCGGGTTCCAGCCCCGCCGCGCCCAGCGCCGCCCGCATGGCCAGCACCGCGCCCAGCCCCTCCGGATGCGGCGCCGACATGTGATGCCCGTCGCTGCTCGCCCCGGCGCCGAGCAGCCGCAGCGCCGCCTCCTCCCCTGACTCCATCCGCTCCAGCAGCGCGAAGCCCGCCGCCTCGCCGATCGAGATGCCGTCGCGGTCGGCCGAGCAGGGACGGCTCGGGCGGCGCGAGAGCAGCTCCAGCGCGTCGAAGCCGTGCAGCGTCATGCGGCAGAGCGTGTCCACCCCGCCCACCACCGCCGCGTCCGCGACCCCCGCCTCGATCAGCGACCGCGCCTCCAGGAAGGCGCGCGCCCCCGAGGTGCAGGCGGTGGAGAGAGTCAGCGCGGGTCCCGCCAGGCCGAGCCGGGCGCGCACGTAGCGCGACAGGGCGTGCAGGTCGTGGGTGTGGGCGAAGTCGAAATCCGCCGGCAGCCGCCCCTCGGCGTCGCGCCGGCGCCAGGCGGCCTCGGTCTCGGCGATGCCGGCGGTGCTGGTGCCGAGCACCACGGCGATCCGCCCGGCGCCGTGCCGCGCGCGGGCGCGCGCCACCGCCGCGTCGAACCCGTCCGTCGCGAGGCCGAGCTCGGCGAGCCGGTTGTTGCGGCAGTCGAAGGCCCGCAGCGCGGCGGGCAGGCGCACCGACTCCACCGCCGCGACCCGGCCGATCCAGATGCCCGCCGGCATGTCCGGCAGGTCGCAGGGCACGAGGCCGCCGCGCCGCTCGCGCAGCGCCTGCCGCGTCGCCGCCAGCCCCACCCCGGCGGCGCTGACCGCCGTGATCGCCGCGATGCGCAGCGGCGCCCGCCACGGCCGGGGGCCGGGCCGGGCGGTCTCCGGTTCCGTCATGCGCTCAGCCGGGTTCCCCGGGGGTTCCGGCGGCTGCCCGCGGCGCACCAGGGGGCGCACCGGGGCGCGCACCGGGGGGCACCAGGGTACAAGCCAGCAGGAAGGCGACGGTGACGCCGAGCGACACGGTCAGGCCGATGCCGCGCAGCACGGGGGTGCCGCACAGGGCCAGCAGGCCGAAGCTGAGCAGGGTGGCGGCGGCGCAATTCAGCACGGACTCCAGGGTGCGGCCGCGCTCCCCGATATCGTCCCCCGAGGGAGGGCCCTCCTGGCTGTCCCTCGGGTGGCTTTCGGTCCCGGAACGGGCGAGGAACAGGGCATAATCCATCGCCACGCCCGCCAGCAAGAGCAGCGAGACGAGGTGGAACGGCGTGAGCCGCAGCCCGGCCGCCGAGAGAATCGCGATGGTTACGAGCAGCGCGCCGCCCACCGGGACGGCGCAGCGCAGCACCGGCCGCGCGGCGCCCAGCCCGGCCCCGAGCAGCAGCAGCACGCCCGCGCCGCCCACCGCCACCCAGCGCAGCGCCTGCCCCATCGCCTCGCCGAGCACGCCTTCCATCTCGGTCTTGGTGTCGATGAACAGCAGGCCGGGCAGCGCGTCCGGGGGCAGGTCGGGCGGCGCCAGCGCCGCGCGCAGCGCCGCCGGGTCGCGCAGCCCGGCCGGGATGGCGAGGCCGATCCAGCCATCCTCCCGCCGCGCCAGCAGCGGGTCGAGCCGCGCGGCGAGCAGCGGGCTGCCGGCGGCCAGCGCCTCGGGCGTCAGCGGCGCCATGGTGCGGCTCTCGGCCACGGCGGCGAGGAAGCGGTCGAAGGCGCCGGCGCGGAAGGGCAGGCCGGCGGCGGCCTCGGCCAGCCGGGCGCGCAGCGTCGCCGCCTCCGGCAGCACCGCCTGCCGCGCCCGCTGCGTCGCCTCGCTCGGCAGGAAGCGCGAGGGCAGGTCGAGCGACTCCACCGCCCGCCCCGGCCCGACCAGCGGCGCCAGCGCCGCCGCCAGCCGTTCCGACTGCCGCAGCACCGCCTCCGCGCTGTCGCCGCGCAGCACGAGCAGCGTCCGCACGTCCGGCGCGCCGAGCTGGGCGCGCAATTCCAGGTCGAGGTCGCGGCTGGCCTGCGGCACCGGGTTCAGCGCGTTCAGGTCGCGCTCCTCGCGCGGCCCGCCGGCCAGCAGCAGCCCCAGCGCCGCCAGGGCGATGGCGCCGTACCCCAGCGCGCGGAAGCGCGGCAGCGCCAGCAGGGCGCGCAGCAGCGGGGCGGGCAGGGGGCGCGGGCGGATCGCGAACCAGCCCGGTGCCGGCCCGCCCGCCGAGGCCGCCGGCCCCGCCGCCGCGCCCTCCCCCGGCACCAGATGCGGCAGCACCCAGCGCGTGGTCGCCGCCCCCGCCGCCAGCCCCGCCGCCGCGAACAGGCCGAGCTGGCTCAGCCCGCCGAAGCCGGAGAACAGCATCGCCGTCAGCCCCAGCGCGGCGGCGGCGGCGGCCAGGCGCAGCGTCGGCCAGATGCGCCGCGCGGTGGCGGCGAGCGGCTCGCCAGGCCGGCGCAGCGTCACCAGCAGGATCGGGTAATCGACCGTGACGCCCAGCATGGTCATGCCGAAGCCGAAGGCGGCGCCGTGGATCGTCCCGAAGGCCAGCCGCACCGCCAGGGCGCCGGCGAGCGTCGCCGCCAGCAGCGGCACCGCCATCGCCAGCAGCATGCCCGGCGAGCGGTAGCGCCAGAGCAGGAAGGCCAGCAGCAGCAGCCCGGAGGCGACCGAGATCAGGTGGACATCGGCCTTGATCGCCGCCGCCGCCTCGGCCGCGAACACGCCCGGCCCGCTGACCAGCAGCCGCGCCGGGCCGGGATTCGCGGCGGCGAAGGCCTGCCGCAGCAGCGCCACCGCCGCCGACTGCGCCTCCACGTCCAGCCCGGCGGCGCGGGTGCGCGCCACCAGCAGGGCGCGCGGGCCATCCGGCGTGTCGGCGAACCAGACGCCCTCGCGCAATTGCACCCGGCTGGCGCCGATCCAGCCCTGCGCCAGCGCCAGGAACGCCCCCACCGGGTCGGCCAGGCCGAAGCGCACCAGCAGCGGCGAGAGCGAGGAGCGCAGCCCCTCGATCAGCCCGCGCAGCTTCGCGCGCAGCGTCTCCGTCTCGAACAGCGCCGGCGAGACGGCGGGCGAGAGCAGGTAGCGGTGCCGGAACAGCAGGTCCAGCTCGCGCTCGGAAAGGTCGAAGGCGCCGTTGCCCACCAGCGCGAAGCGGTCCGAGGCGCGCAGTGTGTCGCCCACCGCGCGGCTGAGCCTTGCCAGCTCCGCCGGCGGCGCGCCCTCGATGCCGGCCAGCAGCAGGGTGGTGGCGGCGCCGCTGCGCAGCTCGCGGAACAGGAAGGCGCTCTCGGCGGAGCGGCCGGGGGGCAGGAAGGCGGCCATGTCGCCGGAAAGCGGCGTGGTCCGGAACAGGGCCGCGAGGCCGGCGCCCAGCAGCAGCAGCACGAGCAGCAGGCGCGTCATGCGGTCCCCAGCGCGTGTCGGGGAAGGCGGGGCCCGCCGGGGGAGGTTCGCTCCCCCGGCGGGCGCTCAGCTCAGCGCTTCCACCAGCCGCGGCGCTTGGGCGCGCCGTCGTCCTCGCCGCCCACCAGCACCGGCTGCACGGCAGGTGCCGGCGGCGGCTCGGCCACGGCTTCCGGCGCCGGGGCCACCAAGGCCGCCTCGGCCGGGGCGGCCATGGCCGTCTCCGCCGGCAGGTCGGCCGGCGACGCGGCTTCCACAGTCCCGGCCAGGGGCGCCTCGGCCGCCGGCACGGGGGCGGGCGCCGTCACCTTGGGGACCGGCGCCTCGAAGGATGGGGCCCCGGAGACGGGCGCCTCGGCAGGCGGCAACGGCGCGGCCGCCACCACCTCGGCCACCGGCTCGGCTGCCACCGGCTCGGGCGCCGTCGGCTCGGACGCCGCCGTCACCTCGGGTGGGGCCGCCGCCACGGCGGGGGGTTCAGTCCCGCCGGCTGTCGGGAAGCCGGCTTCCGGGACGAAGGCTTCCGGGACGCCGGCCTCCGGGACGAAGGCATCCGCCACCGGTACGGACGGGCCCTCGGTGGCAGGCGCCACCTCGGCGGCCGCCACCGTCGCCGGCGCGGGCGGCTCCGAGGCGGCGGAATCGGCCGGCGCGGCCGTCACCGGCGAGGCACGGCGCGACGCGGCGGCCTCGGCCGCGGCCTCGGCCGCCTCCATGGCGCTGAAGATGTCGTCGATCTGCCCGGCGAAGGGATCCGCCGGGGTCGGGCCGGCATAGCGCGGCGCAACATAGCCGCCCTCGCCCTCGCCCCCCTCGGCCTGCTCCCGGCGGCCGCCGCGACGGCGGCGGCGGCGGCGGAAGCGCCCGGCCTCGTCCTCCGACTCGCCCTCGGCTTCCGGCGCGGGCTCGGCCGCGGCGAGGCCCTCGCCGGCGGGCTCGGCCGGCGTCTCGAAGCCCTCCTCGGCCTCGTCCTCCTCGCCCTCGTCGGCGCCGGGCTCGTCGGCACCCTCGTTCTGCCCCTCGGCCTGCCCCTCGGTCTGCATCGTGCCGTCCTCGCGCCGGCCGCGGCGGCGGCGGCGGCGGCGGCGGCGCTTGTCGGCCCCCTCGCCCTCGCCGGCCGGCTCGGACGGCTGACCGGAGGACTGGCCGGAGGATTGGCCAGAGGATTGGCCGGCGGGCTGCCTGGCGGCCTGCTCGACGGGCTGGTCGCGGTCGCCGGACGGCTCATCGGCCGGCGCCGGCACCTGGCGCGCGGCCACGGCCGGGGCGGCGGCCTCCTCGCCGGTCTCCTCGTCCTCCGGCGCCTCGGCCTCGTCGTCGGGCTCGGGCGCGTAGTCCATGCGCAGCGCCTGCGGCCGGCCGTTCGCCTCGCCGTTCGCGAGCTGCGGCAGCGGCGCGCGGGTGCGCTCGATGCGCAGCGCGGGCGCGATCAGCGTGTCGTCGGCCGCGAACAGCACCGTCATGCCGTAGAGGTGCTCGATCTGGGCGAGGCGGTCGCGCTTGCGGTTCAGCAGGTACATCGCGACCGGCCCGGCCACGTGCACCAGGATCTCGCCGGCGCGCCGCTTCGCCCCCTCCTCCTCGACCGCGCGCAGCACCTGCAGCGCGCTGCTCTCCACCGAGCGCACATGGCCGGTGCCGCCGCAATGCGGGCAGGCGACGAAGCTCGTCTCGGCGAGGCTCGGGCGCAGCCGCTGGCGGCTCATCTCCAGCAGGCCGAAATGGCTGATGCGGCCGACCTGGATGCGGGCGCGGTCCTGCTTCAGCGCCTCCTTGACGCGCCGCTCCACCATGGCGTCGTGCCGGGCCGACTCCATGTCGATGAAGTCGATCACGATCAGCCCGGCGAGGTCGCGCAGGCGGAGCTGGCGGGCGATCTCGTCGGCCGCCTCCAGGTTGGTGCGCAGCGCCGTGTCCTCGATGTGCCGGTCGCGCGTGGCGCGGCCCGAGTTCACGTCGATCGCCACCAGCGCCTCGGTCTGGTTGATGACGATGTAGCCGCCGGACTTGAGCTGCACGACGGGCGAGTGCATCGCGTCGAGCTGCGCGTCCACCTGATGGCGCGCGAAGAGCGGCACGCCGCTCTGCTCGGAGCGGTAGAGCTGGATCTTGCGCGCATGCCCGGGCATGAGCATGCGCATGAACTCGCGCGCCTCGCGGAAGGCGTCCTCGCCCTCCACCACGACCTCGTCGCAGTCGCGCGCGTAGACGTCGCGGATCGAGCGCTTGATGAGGTCGGCTTCCTCGTAGATCAGCGCCGGCGCCGTCGATTGCAGCGTGCGCTCGCGGATGCTGTCCCACAGGCGCAGCAGGTACTCGCAGTCCTTGCGGATCTCGGGCTTGGGCCGCTGCGCGCCGGCGGTGCGCACGATCAGGCTCATGCCCTGCGGCAGCCCGACCTCGTCGATCGCCTCGCGCAGCCGCTTGCGGTCCCCGGCCGAGGTGATCTTGCGCGAGACGCCGCCGCCGCGCGGCGAGTTCGGCATCAGCACGGAGAAGCGGCCGGCCAGCGAGATGTAGGTGGTCAGCGCCGCGCCCTTGGTGCCGCGCTCCTCCTTGACCACCTGCACCAGCATGATCTGCCGGCGGCGGATCACCTCCTGGATCTTGTAGTGGCGCAGGTAGCGGGACGGGATGCGCCGCTCGCGCGGCTCCTCGGAATCGCCGTTGCCCTCGCCGCCCAGCGTCTCGGGCGGGCCGGACTCACCCGCAATGCTCTCCACGCGGTCGCCGAGGGACTCCTCGGGCGCGTCGCCGTGGTCGCCGGCGGCGTCGCGCGGCTCGTCGTTGCCGGCGGGGGCCTCGTGCGTCCCGGCCGTCCAGTCGGCGCCGGATTCCGGCGGCTCGTCCATCGCGGCGCCGGCGACGCGGTCCACGGGCTGCGCCAGCGGCTGCGCGGCGCCCGTCCGCTCGCCCGTCCTCCAGTCGTCCGCCGGGGCGCCGGGCTCGGCCCAGCCGCCGGGCTCGACACCGCCCTCGGCAGCGTGGCCGGCGGCCTCCGGGCCGGGGCCGATCTCGGCCGCCTCGGCGCCGAATTCGTAGGCCGCGGCCTCCTGCACCGGCTCCGACCCGCTCTCGTCGGCCGGGTTCCCTTCCGCCGTCTCCGGCAGCGCCGCGCGGGCCTCGTCCCGGTCGCCCGACGCCTCGGCGTCATGGTTGCCCGACGCCTCGGCGTCATGGTTGCCCGGCGCCCCGGCGCGGGGGCCGTCGTCGCGGCCCTCGGCGCCGCAGTGCCGGCCGCCGCGCTGGGCATGCCGGCCCTGGCCGTTCTGGCGGGCGTGGCGCGCCGCCTCGGCGGCGGCGGCGGCCTCCTCGGCCTCCTCCTCCTCGCGCGCCTCGGCGGCCTGCGCCTCCAGCAGGCGCTGCCGGTCGGCGACCGGGATCTGGTAGTAGTCGGGGTGGATCTCGCCGAAGGCCAGGAAGCCGTGGCGGTTGCCGCCGTACTCGACGAAGGCGGCCTGGAGCGAGGGCTCCACGCGCACGACCTTGGCGAGATAGATGTTGCCCTTCAGCGGGCGCTTGGTGGCGGCCTCGAGGTCGAATTCCTCCAGCCGGTTGCCGTCTAGCACCACCACGCGGGTCTCTTCCGCGTGGGCGGCGTCGATCAGCATGCGTTTGGTCATGCCTGCCAATGCTCCACGCCGCCGGGCCGTGGGGCGCCAGGGCGGCGGATCGGGGTGAGGGGTCCCGAGAGGCGGCGAACGCGCGAGACGCACCGTGGCGGGTGCGGAAAGGGCATGCGGAGTGGGGGCATGCGGCGGCGCGTCAACCTCGCTCTCGGCGGGCCGCCGCATCGCCACCGAGCTCGATATCCAAGCGCGATGCCGGGCGGGGCCCTCTGTGTCTGCCCCGCGCATCGCGCCGGCATCGGCGCGACCGTGACGCCCGGCTCGGCCCCCTGCCGGCGGCTTGGCCGGCCGGGCGAGGGGAGGAGGTGCGCGGGCGGACGGCGTTCGTCGCGCGCCGGGGGCGGCAGCCGGGCTGCGGGGCAGCGGCAAGGGCCGGTCCGGCACGCGACGGTCCCGCGCAGGCGGAGGGGGGCGCATCCGGCAAAGCGAGGAGGCGGGCCGAGCAGGGCCGTCCCCAGGCCGGGCGCATCCGGTCCCAGCCGACCGCAGGGTTTGCGAGGATCGCCGGGAGGGGCGAACCGGGCAGTCGCGGCGCGGCTCCGCCGACGGCGGGCACCGTCGAGGCAATGCAGGATAGCGGCCGGAGGCGCGTTTCCACAAGGGCGGGGCATGGAAGCCGGCGGGGCGCCGGGGAAGGGCCGGCGGGTGGCGGGGGCGGCCGCCGCCCGCGGCGGGCCGCCGGCGGGCCGCGTGCCGTAGGGCGGGCCTGGTCGCCGCGGGGATGCCCGGCCCGCCGCGCGGCCTCCCCGCCATCGCATGACCGTGATCGCCGCCGCGGCCGCTGCGCCCTGCGAGCGCCCGCCCGGGCGCATTCCCGGCCGGCGAGGCGCGGCCGGCGGTCCGCTCCGGCAGGATGGCCCGGGGTCTCTTCCCGGAAGATCGCCCCGAGGGGAAATCGCCCCGGGAGGGAGCGCCCCGGGAAGGATCGGCCCAGGCAAGACCAGACCCAGGCAAGGACAGGCCCAGGCAAGGATCGGCCCGGATAGGACCGCCTCGGGCAGCCGGTCGGGAGGAGCCGCCGCGGGAATGCCGCGGGACGGCATCGCGGCCCCCTCATCACGGCCGCCCTGTGGCATCCCCGCCGCAGCCATCCGGCCGAAACCGTTCCGTTACGTCGGCGGCGCTACACAGCCGGGGGATCGGGCGCGCATCCTGGGCGGGCGCGCCCATTCCCACAGGAGAGCACGGAACCGGTCGATGGCCATGCTGCATTCCCGCCGCCGGCTGCTGGGCTGCGGCCTGCCGGCCCTCGCGGCCCTGTGGTCCGGCGCGGCCATCGCGCGGGAGCGCCGGCCGGGCGGGGCCGACGGGCCGGGGCCGCTGCGCCTTTCCGGCGCGGGCGAGGCGACCCGGCTGCGCCTCGCCCTGCCGCCGGGCCAGCCCTGGCAGCTCACCGCCCTCGCCGACCCGCCGCGCCTCGTGCTCGACCTGCCCGGCATGGCCTGGAGCGGTCCCGCCACGGTCGAGGGCGCCGGGCTGGTGCGGCGCGCCCGCTTCGACGCCGCGCGCGGCCGGCTGCTGCTGGAGCTGGCCCGGCCGGTCGCGCCGCCGCTGGTCCGCGCGGCGGGCCGGGGAAGGGCGGGCGGCGCGCTGGCGGTCGAGTTGCTGCCCGGCCGCGGCGCCGCCTTCGCCGCCCTGGCGACCCCGGGCCGCGTGCTCGCCTCTTCCGCCCCCGCCACCCCCGCGGTCGCGCGCGTCGCCCCGCCCGAGCGGCCCGGCACCGGCAGCCCCCCCGGCGGCACCCTGCCGCTGGTGGTGCTCGACCCCGGCCACGGCGGACGCGACCCCGGCGCGATCGGCCGCTCCGGCACCTACGAGAAGCGGATCACCCTGGCGGCCGCGCAGGCGCTCGCCCGCCAGCTCCAGGCCACCGGGCGCTGCCGCGTGGCGCTGACCCGCACGCGCGACGTGTTCGTGCCGCTGGAGGACCGCACCGCCTTCGCCCGCGCCCGGCAGGCGACGCTGTTCGTCTCGCTGCACGCCGATTCCGCGCCCGCCGTGGCGCGCGGCGCCAGCGTCTACACGCTGGGCGACACCGCCTCGGACGGGCTGGCGGCGGCGCTGGCGCGGCGCGAGAACCGGGCCGACCAGGCCGGCGGCATGCGCCTGCCCTCGGTGCCGCCCGAGGTGGCGCGCATCCTGGCCAGCCTGGTGCGGCAGGAGACCCGCGCCGGCTCCGAGCGACTCGCCCGCATGGCGGTGGGCGAGCTGGGGCGCGAGGTGTCGCTGCTCCCCAACTCCCACCGGCACGCCAATTTCGTGGTGCTGAAGGCGCCCGACACGCCCGCCATGCTGGTGGAGATGGGCTTCCTCTCCAACCCGGCCGACGAGGCGGCGCTGGGGCAGCCGGCGCACCGCGAGAGGATCGCCGCGGCGCTGTCGCGCACCGTGCTCGCCTGGCTGCTGCGCCAGGAGCAGCTCGCCGGCGGCGGCGGATTCGGCTGAGCGGCGGCACGCGGCGGGCGCGCGCCGCCCGGCGGCCGCGTGCGGCGTCCGCCCGCCCGGCGTGACCGGCGCGAGGGGCGATGCCGGGACTCGCCTGCCGGGCGATGGCCGGCCCGGCGGCCCGCGCCCCGGGTTGCGCCGCCGCGCCCGCCGGGGGCGGGCCCTGCCTCCCCTCCCCACTTCTCTGCGGGTCTGGCGTTCAGGCGGCGGTGATCGCTCCCCATGTAGAGGCGGTGTAAGGGATCGCATCATGGCACCGCACGAACTCCGCGCCGAAGGTCCGATCGCGATCGACCGCGCCCATCGTGGCTCCCAGGGCGGCCCCCAGGGCGGCCCCCAGGGCGTTCCGCCCGGGGGGGCGGCGGGCGACGGGGCCGGCGGGCCGCCGCAGGCGCCCCGGGATTCCGGGGAGGGCCCCGGCGGCGGGCCGCCGCGCCGGCCGCCCGCGCCGCGCCGCCGCCGCCGCCGGCTGTTCGGCCCGGTGGTGCGCTTCCTCGCCACCGTGGCCGTGGTCGGCGTGGTGGGCGGCGGCATCGCGGCCTACGGCGCCTACCGGCACGTCTCGGCCGACCTGCCGGACTACCGCTGGCTCGCCGACTACCAGCCGCCGCAGATGAGCCGCATCTACGCCGCCGACAGCCGCCTGATGGCCGAGCTGGCGCAGGAGCGGCGCGTCTTCGTGCCCATCGACGACATCCCGCGCCGGGTGCAGCAGGCCTTCGTCTCGGCCGAGGACCAGAATTTCTGGGAGCACCGCGGCGTCGACCCGTTCGCCCTGGCCCGCGCCGCGCTCACCAACCTGGAGCAGTACGGCACCGGCAGGCGGGCCATCGGCGCCTCCACCATCACCCAGCAGGTCGCCAAGAACATGCTGGTGGGCGCCGACCGCACCATCATGCGCAAGGTCCGCGAGGCGATCCTGGCGATCCGGCTGGAGGAGGCGCTGCCCAAGGAGCGCGTGCTGGAGATCTACCTCAACGAGATCTTCCTCGGGCAGCAGGCCTACGGCGTGGCGGCGGCCGCGCAGAACTACTTCGGCAAGGGGCTGGACGAGCTGACGCTGGCCGAGGCCGCCTTCCTGGCGGCGCTGCCCAAGGCGCCGAACAACTACAACCCCGCCCGCTACCCCGAGGCCGCCCGCGCCCGGCGCGACTGGGTGCTGGACCGCATGCGCGAGGACGGCGCCGCGACTGAGGAGGAGGTGCGTGCCGCCAAGGCCGAGCCGATCGTGCCGCGCGGCATGCGCCGGCCGGAGGTGGTGCCGGTCGGCCAGTACTTCACCGAGGAGGTGCGGCGCGAGCTGATCGGCCGCTTCGGTCCCGAGCAGACCAACATGGGCGGCCTCGTGGTCCGCACCAGCCTCGACCCGCAGCTCCAGGGCGCCACCGAGCGCATCCTGCGCGAGCACCTGATGGCCTATGACCGCCGCCGCGGCGGCTGGCACGGCGTGGTCGGGCACGTCTCGCCGGCGGCGACCGAATGGCTGCCGCAGCTCGCCGACTTCGCCCGCCCCGGCGGCGCCCCGCCCGAGTGGAAGCTCGCCGTGGTGCTGGAGGTGCGCGGCGGCGACGCCCGCCTCGGCTGGGTGGAGCGGCCGGACCCGCGCGGCGCGCCGCAGCCGCGCAGCGGCGTGCTGAACTTCTCGGACGTGTCCGGCTGGGCCCGGCCGGTGCGCAACGAGCGCCTGGGCGGCCTGCCGCGCCGCATGCAGGACGTGGTGAGCCCGGGCGACCTCGTCTTCGTCGAGCCGGCGGGCAGCGCCGGCGCGCGCGGCGGCACGGAGCGGGTGCAGCTGCGGCAGATGCCGACCATCGAGGGCGCGGTGGTGGCGCTCGACCCCGCCACGGGCCGCGTGCTGGCCATGGCCGGCGGCTGGAGCTACGACCGCTCGCAGTTCAACCGCGCGACGCAGGCGCAGCGCCAGCCCGGCTCCTCCTTCAAGCCCTTCGTCTACCTCGCGGCGCTGGAGCAGGGCATCCCGCCGACGCAGCGCTACCTCGACGCGCCGATCGAGCTGCCCATGGGCAACGGCCAGATGTGGCGGCCGGGGAATTACGGCGACCGCTCCACCAACCAGTACGTGACGATGCGCCGGGCGCTGGAGCGCTCGCTCAACCTCGTCACCATCCGCATCGCCCAGGACGTGGGCATCGACCGGGTGGCCGACGTCGCCGCGCGCTTCGGCATCATGCCGAACATGCCGCGCGTCTACGCCATGACGCTGGGCGCCGGCGAGACCACGGTGCTGCGCATGGCGGCCGGCTACGCCGCCTTCGCCAATGGCGGGCGCGAGGTGACGCCGAGCCTGATCGACAGCGTGCAGGACCGGCTCGGCCGGGTGATCTGGCGCTCCGACACCAGGCGCTGCGACGGCTGCAGCGCCGACCCGCCGGCCTCGGCCACCGCCGGCCCGCCAGTGCTGCGCGACGAGCGCCGGCAGATCACCGACCCGATCGCCGCCTACCAGATCACCAACCTGATGCAGGGCGTGGTGACCAACGGCACCGGCACGCGCGCCGCGGAGGGGCTGAACCGCCCGATCGCCGGCAAGACGGGCACCACCAACGACTACCACGACAACTGGTTCGTGGGCTTCACGCCCGACATCGTGGTGGCGGTCTGGGTGGGCTTCGACGACCCGCGCTCGCTCGGCGAGGGCGAGACGGGCGGCGGCAACGCCGCGCCGATCTTCCACGACGTGCTGGAGGCGGCGCTGCGCGGCAGCCCGGCCGTGCCCTTCCGCGCGCCGCCCGGCGTCGCGCTGGTCCGCATCAGCGACGGCGGCAAGACCATCACCGAGGCCTTCCGCCCCGGCACCGAGAACGCCGCCCGCCCGGTGGGCGGCGGCGGCGGCGGGGGCGGGGGCGGCGGGGGTGGCGCCCCGGTGGCCGTGGACAGCGGGCTGGGCGGGCTCTATTAGAGCGGACCGCCATCAGGGCGGATCGTCGGCGGGCGGACACGCCCGGCGGCCCGAATCCGCCCTGAGAACAGCGAGCGCCGGCGAAGCGTGGGCCCGGCCGGATCACGGTCCGCCGCGGGCGCCACTTCGCCCCCTCCGCCGCAGGAGCCCGACCGACCATGCGCGCCGACGCAGAAGCCTTGCACGAGCAGATCGCCGCCTCGGTGACGCTGCTGAGGAGGCATCTTTGACTGGGATGTCGCGAAACGACGTCTCGATGAGCTGAACGCCCGCGCCGAGGACCCGGCGCTGTGGAACGACGCGGCCGCGGCGCAGTCCGTGATGCGCGAGCGCAACCGGCTGGCCGACCAGATCGAGGGTGTCGTGCGCCTCGAGGCCGGCGTGCGCGACGCGATGGAACTGGTCGAGCTGGCCGAGGCCGAGGGCGACGCCGCCACGGCCGACGCCGCCGTGGCCGACCTCTCGGCGCTGGCCGAGGAGGCCAAGCGGCGCGAGATCGAGAGCCTGCTCTCGGGCGAGGCGGACGGGCTCGACTGCTACGTCGAGGTGAACGCCGGCACCGGCGGCACCGACGCGCAGGACTTCGCGCAGATGCTGCTGCGCATGTACACGCGCTGGGCCGAGCAGCACGGCTACAAGGTGACGCTGACCGAGGAATCCGAGGGCGAGGAGGCGGGCATCAAGTCCGCCACCATCCAGGTCTCGGGGCCCTCCGCCTATGGCTGGCTCAAGACCGAGATGGGCGTGCACCGGCTCGTGCGGATCAGCCCGTTCGGCGGCAACGACAAGCGCCAGACCAGCTTCGCCAGCGTCTACGTCTACCCGGTGATCGACGACAGGATCGAGGTCGAGATCAACCCGGCCGACCTCAAGACCGACACCTTCCGCGCCTCCGGCGCCGGCGGGCAGCACGTGAACAAGACGGAATCCGGCGTGCGCTTCACCCACATCCCGACCGGGATCGTGGTGGCGAGCACGCAGGACCGCTCGCAGCACCGCAACCGCGCCATCGCGATGGACATGCTGCGCGCCCGTCTCTACGAGCTGGAGCTGCGCAAGCGCGAGGAGGTCTCGGCCGCCACCGAGGCCGGCAAGACCGACATCGGCTGGGGCCACCAGATCCGCAACTACGTCCTCCAGCCCTACCAGCTGGTGAAGGACCTGCGCACGGGCCTCGAGAAGGGCAACCCGGCGGCGGTGCTGGACGGCGACCTCGACGAGTTCATGGCGGCGGCACTCGCCGCGCGCGCCGGCGCCACGCGATCGGAGGCGAGCGCCTCGGCGGTGTAGCGCCCCGGCGGTTCGGCGCGCCGACGGCGACGCGCCGGTGAAGGCGTGTCGGCGGCGGCGTTGCGGCCCGGCCGGCCGCCGCGCCGGCCGCCGGTGCGAAAGGGCCGGAAGGCGGGAGCGGCGGCGTGGACGAGATGACGGCGCGCGAGGCGCTGGTGCGGGCCGGGCGGGCGCTCGACGCGGCGGGCTTCATGCCCTCGAAGTCCGGCAACCTGTCCTGCCGGCTGTCCTCCCGGTTATCCTCCCAACTGGGCAACGGCTTCCTGGTCACCCCGGCCGGGCTGCCCTACGCGGCGATGGGCCCCGACGACATCGTGGCGACGGCGGCGGACGGCACGGCGCTGCCCGGTCAGGGCCGCCCCTCCTCGGAATGGCAGCTCCATGCCGCGATCTACGCGGCGCGGCCCGAGGCGGGGGCGATCGTGCACACGCACAGCCCGATGGCGACCGCGCTCTCCTGCGCGCGCCGGCCGATCCCGCCCTTCCACTACATGATCGCGATGGCCGGCGGCCCCGACATACGCTGCTCGGCCTACGCCACCTTCGGCACGGCGGCGCTGGCGGAAGCGGCGGTGGCGGCGCTGGAAGGCCGGCGCGCGGCGCTGCTCGCCAACCACGGCGTGGTGGCGATCGGCGCCACGCTCGTCGCCGCGCAGGCCCTGGCGCTGGAGGTGGAGAACCTGGCGCGCCAGTACCTCGCCCTGCGCGCGGCGGGGCTCGAGCCGGTGCTGCTGGGCGCGGCCGAGATGGCCGAGGTGTTCGCGCAGTTCGAGGATTACGGGCGGCGGCTGCGCTGAGCCGCGCGGCGGGGGGCGGGGGCGCGGGCGCGCCCCAGGCCCCCCCCCCCCGGCCGCGGCGTGT
>NZ_JALPRX010000046.1 GCF_023223525.1 Roseomonas acroporae
CCCGCCGCCGGGCCGCGGCTTGACGCGTCGGGGCCACGGCCGCAGCTTGCCCGGCCTTCGTACCGGAACGTCCAGAACCAGATGCGGCCGCCCGACGTGCCTCCCTCCCGCCCCCCAGCCCGATGCCGGGGCAGCGCGCCGCCATGATCCTCTCCCCGCTCTGGCTGCCGGCGACGCTGCTGGCGGCGCTGTGCCAGACCTGGCGCACCGCCATGCAGCAGAAGCTGCGCGGGCGGCTCTCGGTGAACGCGGCCGGCCTCGTGCGCTTCCTCTACGGCGCGCCGACGGCACTGGTGCTGCTACTCGGCTACTGGCTGGTGGCGGGCGGCACGCTGCCGGCGCTCACCTGGCGCTTCCTCGGCTTCGCGCTGCTGGCCGGGCTGTGCCAGATCCTGGCCACCAACCTGCTCATCATGGCCTTCGGCTACCGCAACTTCGCCGTCGGCACCGCCTACTCCAAGACCGAGGCGGCGCAGAGCGCGCTGATCGCCCTGGTCGCGCTGGGCGAGAACCTGCACCCGCTCTCCTGGGTCGGCATCGGCGTCGGGCTGTGCGGGGTGCTGGTGCTCTCGCTCGCGGGGCGGGAGCTGACGCCGCGCGGGCTGCTCGCCGCCACGGTGCAGCCGGCGGCGCTGTGCGGCCTCGGCGCCGGCTTCCTGTTCGGGCTGACGGCGGTGTTCATCAAGCTCGCCAACCAGAGCCTGATCGGGCCGGACCCGATCCTGCACGCGGTCTACGCGCTGTTCATCACCAACTCGATGCAGACCGTCATCCAGGGCGCCTACGTGGCGTGGCGGGAGCCGGCGCAGCTGCGCGCGGCGCTGACGAGCTGGCGCAGCTCCTCGCTGGTGGGCGTGCTCTCGGCGCTGGGCTCGGCGGGGTGGTGGACCGGCTTCGCGCTCGCGCCCGTGGCGCTGGTGCGCTCGGTCGGGCAGGTGGAGATGGTGTTCACCCTGCTGTTCAGCCGCTTCTACCTGAACGAGCGCCCCTCGCGCATCGAGGTGGCGGGGGCGCTGACCATCGTCGCCGGGGTGCTGCTGGTGGTGGCCGGGCGGTAGGGGCTCCGGGCGCCGCCGGCCGGGCGCGGTGGCCCGCGGATGGCCCCCCGGGGTGGCAATGGCGGAACTCGCCGCGTGGCGGTTTTCCCGGCGTGGCGGTTCCGGACAAATCGCCGTCCCGCCGCCGGGCCGTGGGCGGTACCCGCCCCGGACGGAGTTGCGGTACCCGCCCCGGACGGAGTTGCGGTACCCGCCCCGGACAGAGTTGCGGTACCCGTCCCGGACGGAGCGGCGGCGCCCGTTCCGGGCAGGGCGGTCGCGCCCGCTCCGGACGGTTCTCGCGCCGGGCCGGCTTGCGCGCGGCGGCATGGCGGCGCCAGGATTTCCGCCATGTCCGATCCCGCCGCACTCACCGCCACCGAAGCCGCGCGCGCGCTGCGCGCCGGCACCCTCACCGCCGCCGCGCTGGCCGAGGCGCTGCTCGACCGCGTCGCCGCGCGCGAGCCCGAATTGCGCGCCTTCGTGCACCACGACCCGGAGTCGGTGCGGCGCGCCGCCGCCCTGGCCGACCGGCGCGGCATGTCGGGGCCGCTGCACGGGCTGCATCTCGGCGTGAAGGACGTGCTGGACACGGCCGACATGCCGAGCGCCTACGGCTCGCCGATCTGGGCCGGGCACCGGCCGCGTTCCGACTCCGCCGCCGTGGCGCTGGCGCGCGACGCGGGGGCGGTGGTCGCGGGCAAGACCGTGACGACGGAGTTCGCCACCCGCACGCCCGGGCCGACGGCCAACCCGCTGAACCCGGCGCACACGCCGGGCGGCTCCTCCTCTGGCTCGGCGGCGGCGGTGGCGGCCGGGTTCTGCCACGCGGCCTACGGCACGCAGACGGCGGGCAGCATCGTGCGCCCGGCGGCCTATTGCGGCGTGGTCGGCTACAAGCCGAGCTACGGCAGCATCCACCGCGCCGGCATGAAGGTGATGAGCGAGAGCCTCGACACGATCGGCGTGCTGGCGCGCGGCGTGGCCGATTGCGCGCTGTTCGCCGGCGCCGTGGCGGGGCGCGACCTCGGCGACCCGGAGGTGCCGCCCGGCCGGGCGCCGCGCCTGCTGCTGACGCCGGGCTTCGAGCCGGGGGCGCTGGCGCCGGAGACGGCGGCGCTGCTGGCGCGCGTGGCCGATGCGGCGCGGCGCGCCGGGGCGGTGGTGGAGGACTGGGCGCTGCCGCCGGCGCTGCACGCGGCGGCGGCGGCGCATCCGGCGGTGATGAACATCGAGAGCGCGCAGGCCCTGGCCTGGGAGCTGCGCGCGGCGCGGGCGCAGGTCTCGGCGACGCTGCTGGAGAAGATGGACTGGGGCCGGTCGCAGCCGCCGGGCACGCTGGAGTCGGCGCGCGCGGCCTTCGCCGCCGGGCAGGCCGCCTTCCGCGACGCGCTGGAGGGATGGGACGCGGTGCTGACGCCGAGCGCGCCGGGCGAGGCGCCGGAAGGGCTGGGCTGGACCGGCGACCCGGTGTGCAACCTGCTCTGGACCGCGCTGCACGGCCCCTGCGTGACGGTGCCGGCCGGGGTGGGGCCGAAGGGGCTGCCGCTCGGCGTGCAGATCGTGACGCGGCCGGGCGAGGACCGGCAGGCGCTGGCCTGGGCGCGCTGGCTGCAGCACGCGCTGTAGCGGGCCTGCCGCGCGGCGGCCTCTGGACGCCGCCGCGGCCCGTGGTGCGGCGGCGGACACGGCCGCGTGAGGTGGTTGCGCGGCATGGCGCGCGGCACGTTATCGGTGGCATCGCAACGGCCGGAGGAGCCAGGCATGGCCGCCATCAAGCGCAACGCGACCGCCCGCTGGACGGGCACGGGCAAGGACGGCAAGGGGGCGCTGACCACGCAGAGCGGCGTGCTCTCGGACTCGCAGTACGGCTTCAACACGCGCTTCGAGAACGGCCCGGGCACCAACCCGGAGGAGCTGATCGCGGCGGCGCATGCGGGCTGCTTCACCATGGCGCTGGCCTTCCAGATCAGCGGCGCGGGCCACACGCCGGAGAGCCTGGAGACGAAGGCGGTGGTGAGCCTGGAGAAGGAAGGCGAGGGCTTCACCGTCACCGCCTCCGCGCTGACGCTGCACGGGGTGGTGCCGGGGATGTCGGAGGAGGAATTCCGCCGGCTCGCCGGCGTGGCGGAGAAGAACTGCCCGATCTCGAAGGTGCTGAACGCGAAGATCACGCTGGAGGCGACGTTCGGGTAGGGGCGGCGGGGGAGGGCGCCGCCCTCCCCCGCACCCCCGCCCGCCAAGGGGCGAAGCCCCCTTGGATCCCCCATGTCGGAGAGACATCCGGGGCGTTTCGACATCCCGGGCCCGAACGAACAGAGGTGCAGGAGGGCCTCGCCCTCCTGCCGGGATGGGTGCGGGAAGGGCAGAGCCCTTCCCGCGGCGCCGGATGGGGGCCGAGAAAGGCGGAGCCTTCCCCGATGACCGTCATCCCCCGCACGCCGCCCGCAGCGCCGCGCGCTCGGCGCCGTAGTCGTTCATGTAGCGGCGCAGTTCCGCTTCGGCAGGCAGCCCGCCCAGCTCGCCCGCCGCGCGAAGCTGGCTGGCGGCGCCGTAGGGCACCGGGCGGACCGGGCAGGCGCTAGAAGCGGCCGTTCCGCAGCCGGCGGTCAAGGCCATCGCCGCGAAACTCAGCGGCAGCGCGATTCGCGGCATCGTTGGTCTCCATCGCGTGTTCGAGGGTGGCGCGCCGGGCGGCGGCGGCGCCGTCTGTGTGGCCGGCGAGGTAGGCGCCGCCCAGGGTCGCGCCGAGCAGCAGCAGCGTGGCGAGCGCGGTGCCGGCGAGCAGGGCCGGACGGCCGAGGCCGAGGGCGGCGATCACGGCGCGACGCCCGCGCGGAGGAAGCCCTCGCGCTGCGCCGCCATGTCCCAGGCAGGATCGGTGGGCTTGCCCTCGTGCCGGCGGATGGCGTTGCCGAGGGCGGTCATCACCGCGAGACGGCGCGGGTCGATCGCCTCGTCGCGGCTGATGCCGAGCTTCGCGCAGACGCCGGCGACGTAGGCCCCGGTGTCGTTGCCGTCGACGCCGGGCGGGGCCCAGACGCCGATGATGGCGGGGACGGTGCGCCTGCCCTGCTTCGCGAGCTGGAGGATGCGCGTCGCCATGGCCTGCCAGCCATGCATCTCCGTGCCGAAGACGCAGAACGGGCCGAGCGGGGCGGTGTCGGTCGCGACCAGCCCGTCGGGCGCCCAGGAGGAGGGCGGGCGCAGGTTGCCGGGGTTGCGGTTGCGCCAGGCGCGGCTTTCCCGGCCGACCGTGCCGCGCGGGCCAGGAGGGATGGCGGCGGGCTGGCGGGCCGCGGCGGCGAGGGGCGCCGCGGACGGCGCCGCCTCGGTGGTGGCGGCCGGTTGGCCGGCGGCCGCGGGGATGGTCCGCAGCCGGCCGGTGAGGACGCCGATCGCGTCGAGCAGCCTCATGGCGTCTCCTCCCGCCGGGCCTGCCGCATCAGGATGAGAGCGGCGCAGGCGACCAGCCCCTGCGCCCGCTCCATGCGGCCCTGCCACTCGCCGAGCGTCTGGGCGTCGGCCAGCAGCGGCAGCACGAAGGTGACGGCCACGCCGGTCAGGCCGGCCCAGGTGCTGGCCTCCTGCAACCGGGCATGCCACCAGCGGCGCATCAGCCGAGCCTCGCGGCGAGGCGGGTGGCGGCGCCACGGGCAAGGGTGGCGAGGCGGGCGAGGGCGTCGCGGGTGGCCTCGGGGAAGGCGGCGCCGAGGGCCAGGGCGGCCATCGACAGCAGAAGAGTGGCGAGCATCGGTCGGGGCTCCTTCGGGGCGGGGTCAGCGGGCCGTCTGGCAGGCGGCGGGGTGCGGCCGCGGCGGTGTGGGCGGCCGCTCGCGCTGCTCGCGCGCGGCGCCGGAGAGGCCGGCGGCGAGGGCGGCGGCGACGATCAGCGCCGACCAGCCCAGCGCCTCGCGCGTGCGCGGGAGCATGTCCGGCAACAGGCGGTCGGCGAGGCTTGCCGGGTGCGGCCGGCCGGGGCGCAGCGGTCGGGGGTGCAGCGGGCGGGGGCGGCGCGGGCCGTGGGGCCAGAGGAAGGGGGGATCGTTGTGCGCCATGGGCGGGGCACTCCTCTGTTGCACCCTTCCTTAATATGATTTTCTTCCTATGTCAAGAAATTGTAGGTTTTTGGTCCTTGATGGTGGGGATGGACCTCGCGGCGGCGGGGGGCTACAGCGCCGCCGTGCCGACCCCATCCCCACCGCCGAGCGTGGTTCCCGCGGGGAATTCCCTGGCGACATCCCTGGCGACATCCCTGGCCGCCGCGCCCCTGGCGGCCGCATCCGGTCCGCCGCGGCCCGCCCTGGCCTCGGCGGCGGGCGCGCCCGTGGTGCTGCAGGTGCTGCCGGCGCTGATCTCGGGCGGGGTGGAGCGGGGCACGCTGGAGATCGCGGCGGCGCTGCGCGCGGCGGGGATGCGGCCGCTGGTGGCCTCGGCGGGCGGCAGGCTGGTCGGGCCGCTGGAGGCGCTGGGGGCGCGGCACGTGACGCTGCCGCTCGACCGCAAGTCGCCGGCGGCGCTGTGGCGCAACGCCGGGGCGCTGGCGCGGCTGGCGCGGGAGGAGGGGGTGGCGATCGTCCATGCCCGCTCGCGCGCGCCGGCCTGGTCGGCGCTGGCGGCGGCGCGGCGCGCGGGGTGCCGCTTCGTCACCACCTATCACGGCAGCTACAACGAGGGCTTCCCGGGCAAGCGCCTCTACAATTCGGTGATGGCGCGCGGCGAGCGGGTGATCGCGATCAGCCGCTTCATCGCGGAACTGGTCGCGGCGCGGCACGGGGTGGGGCCGGAGCGGCTGCGGGTGATCCCGCGCGGGGTCGATCCAGACCTGTTCGACCCCGCGCCGTTCGGCCGGGACGGGGCCGGTCGGGATGGGGCCGGTCGGGACGGGGCTGGTCGGGACGGGGCGCCGGCGGCGCGCGTCGCGGCGCTGCGGGCGGCCTGGGGCGTGCCGGAAGGCCGGCCCGTGGTGCTGCTGCCGGGGCGGCTGACGCGCTGGAAGGGGCAGGCGGTGCTGGTGGAGGCGATGGCGGCGGTGCCCGGCGCCGTCGCGCTGCTGGTGGGCGGCGCCGAGGGGAAGCCGGCCTTCCGGGCGGAGCTGGAGGCGATGATCGCCGCGCGCGGCCTCGGCGGCCGCGTGCTGCTCACGGGCGGCACCGACGACATGCCGGCGGCGCTGGCCATGGCCGACGTGGCGGTGAACGCCTCGACCGACCCGGAGGCGTTCGGGCGCACGGTGATCGAGGCGCAGGCCATGGCGCTGCCGGTGATCGCCACCGACCATGGCGGGGCGCGCGAGACGGTCGAGGAGGGCGTGACCGGCTGGCGCGTGCCGCCGGGCGACGTGCCGGCCCTGGCGGCGGCGCTGCGCCGGGCGCTGGCGATGCCGGCCGAGGCGCGGGCGGCGATGGGCGCGCGGGCGCGCGCGGCGGTGCTGGCGGGCCACACCACGGCGGCGATGCAGCGCGCGACGCTGGACGTGTACCGGGAGCTGCTGTGACGGCGGCGCGGGCGGTGTCCGGCAGGGCGGCGGGCGGGGCGCGCGAGCGCATCCTGGTCATCAAGCTCGCGGCGCTCGGCGACTTCGTGCAGGCCTTCGGGCCCTTCGCGGCGATCCGCGCGCACCATCCGCGCGCCGAGATCACGCTGCTGACCACGCCGCCCTACGCGGCGCTGGCCGGAGGCGCGCCCTGGTTCGACCGGGTGTGGACCGAGGGCCGGCCGCGCTGGCGCGAATTCGGCGCGCTGTGGCGGCTCCTGCGCCGGCTGCGCGGCAGCGGCTTCTCGCGCGTCTACGACCTGCAGACCTCCTCGCGCTCCTCCCGCTACCGCGCCTTCCTGCCGCGGCGGGTGGACTGGTCCGGCATCGCGCGCGGCGCCTCGCACCCGCACGGCAACCCGGACCGCGACCGCATGCACACGCTGGACCGGCAGCGCGAGCAGCTCGAGATGGCCGGGCTGACGCATTTCCCGGAGCCCGATCTCGGCTGGCTGGACGCCGATCTCTCGCGCTTCGCGCTGCCGCCGCGCTACACGCTGCTGATGCCCGGGGCCTCGGCGACGCGGCCGGGCAAGCGCTGGCCGGCGGAACGCTTTGCGGCGCTGGCGGCGGGGCTCGGCATGCCGTCGGTGGTGGTCGGCACGCGCGGCGAGGCGCCGCTCGGCGCCGCGATCGCGCAGGCCGTGCCGGGAACGCTGGACCTGACCGGGCGGACCGGCATCCCCGATCTCGCGGCGCTGGCGCGCGGCGCGGCGCTCGCGGTCGGCAACGACACCGGGCCGACGCATCTGGTGGCCGCCATCGGCTGCCCGACGCTCGCGCTGTTCGGCGCCGAGAGCGACCCGGCGCTGTGCGCGCCGCGCGGCCGGTCGGTGGCGATCCTGCGCCACGCCCCGCTCGCCGCGCTGGAGGTGACGGCGGTGCGGGCGGCGCTGGACGGGCTGCTGGCGGGGGATTGATACCGGTCCGCGCAAGTCCCGACTTGTGCGGACCGGTATCGCGCGCGGGGTTGGTGGGGCGGCCGTGCGCAGAACCGACGAAGCATGCGGACCCGCATGAGGCGCGGCGCGCCCCGCGATCAGGGCCGTTCCGCGCCGCTCAGCCCGTCCAGCCCGCCGGCGCGGAACCAGCGGTAGCCGTAGGGCTCCATCAGGATGCGGTGCTTCCCGCCCTTCTCCGGCCGGCTGTGGTCGCCGGAGAGCAGGTTGACCAGCGGCACGCCCTCGGTGCCGCCGTCGAGCAGGATCTCGCAGGGGGCGGCGCCGAGATTGTGCACGAAGACCGAGGCGGCGCCGCGCCATTCGTAGCGCATCGCCAGCACGGCCGGCGTCCCGGTCGGCAGCAGCGAGAAGTCGCCCCAGCCGATCTCGGGCACCTCCTTGCGCATGCGGATGATGCGCTCCATCCAGTTCAGCATCGAGTTCGGGTCCCGCCGCTGCTCGGCGACGTTGACGTGCGCGTAGCCGTAGGGCCCCTCGGCGATCACCGGCGAGACGGTGCGCGCGGCGCGGCTGAAGCCGCCCTGCGGCGCGTCCGACCACTGCATCGGCGTGCGCGCGCATTGGCGCTCGGGCAGGGAGAGGTCGTCGCCCATGGCGATCTCGTCGCCGTAGCGCAGCACCGGCGTGCCGGGCAGGGTGAACATCAGGCTGTAGGCCAGCTCCAGCCGGCGCCGGTCGCCCTGGAGCATCGGCGCCAGGCGGCGGCGTATGCCGCGGCCGTAGAGCTGCATCGACCGCTCGGGGCCGAAGGCGTCGAACACCGCCTGCCGGCGCGCCTCGCTGAGTCGGCCGAGGTCCAGCTCGTCGTGGTTGCGCAGGAAGGTGGCCCATTGCGCGGTGGCGGGGCGGGGCCTGGTCGTCGCCAGCGCCTTGGCGAGCGGCGCGGTGTCGGCGGCGGCCAGGGCGTAGAACAGCGCCTGGTTGACCTGGAAGTTGAACATCATGTGCATCCGGTCGCCGTCATTGCCGAAATAGGCCATGTCCGTCCGCGGCAGCACGTTGGCCTCGGCCAGGATGATCGCGTCGCCCTCGCGCCACTGCAGGAATTCGCGGAAGGTGCGGAGCATGTCGTACTGCTCCGTGGGCTTGCGGACGTCCGGGCCCTTGGTGGCGATCACGAAGGGCACCGCGTCCATGCGGAAGCCGGAGACGCCGAGCTGCAGCCAGAAGCCCATGATCTTTAGGATCTCGGCCTGCACGGCGGGGTTCGACGTGTCGAGGTCCGGCTGGAACTCGTAGAAGCGGTGGAAGTAGTACTCGCCTGCGATGGCGTCGCGGGTCCAGGTGGTCTTCTGCACGCCGGGGAAGACCATGCCCTGCTTCGCGTTCTTCGGCCGCCGGCGGGACCAGACGTACCAGTCGCGGTAGGGTGAATCCGGGTCGCGCCGCGCCTCCTGGAACCAGGGGTGCTGGTCCGAGGTGTGGTTCACCACGAGGTCGATCAGCACCCGCATGCCGCGCTGGCGGCAGCCATGGGTGAACTCGACGAAGTCGCCGAGGGTGCCGAAGCGCGGATCGACGCCGTAGTGGTCCGAGATGTCGTAGCCGTCGTCGCGCTGCGGCGAGGGCTGGAAGGGCATCAGCCAGATCGCGTCGACGCCCAGGCCGTGCAGGTAGTCGAGCCGGCGGATCAGCCCGCGGAAGTCGCCGATCCCGTCGCCGTTGCCGTCCTGGAAGGTCTCCACGGACAGGCAGTAGATCACCGCGTTCTTGTACCACAGGTCGTTGATCACCACTCCGCCCCCGTCCTGCTTGCGCCCGCGCATCAAAGCACGGACAAGGCGAACGTTGCCCGTGCCCCGCGCGTTGCGGGCGGGATTCCGGCGGAGGCGGCGATGGCGGAACCGGCCTGGTGGCAGCGCGGCATCATCTACCAGATCTACCCGCGCTCCTTCGGCGACTTGGACGGCGACGGCATCGGCGACCTTGCCGGCATCGCGGCGCGGCTGGACCATCTGGTGCGGCTCGGCGTGGACGCGCTGTGGCTCTCGCCGATCTACCCCTCGCCCATGGCCGATTTCGGCTACGACGTGGCCGACTACGAGGGCATCGACCCGATCTTCGGCACGCTGGCCGACTTCGACGCGCTGGTGGCGGCGGCGCATGCGCGCGGCCTGCGCGTGCTGCTCGACTTCGTGCCGAACCACAGCTCGGACCGGCATCCCTGGTTCCTGGAGAGCCGCACCTCGCGCAGCGCGCCGAGGCGGCGCTGGTACGTCTGGCGCGATCCGGCGCCCGGCGGCGGCCCCCCCAACAACTGGCTCAGCCATTTCGGCGGCGGCGCCTGGGCGTGGGACCAGGCGACCGGGCAGTACTACCTGCACTCCTTCCTCAAGGAGCAGCCGGACCTGAACTGGCGCAACCCGGAGGTGCGGCGCGCCATGTACGGCGCGCTGCGCTTCTGGCTGGCGCGCGGCGTGGACGGGTTCCGCGTGGACGTGCTCTGGCTGCTGATGAAGGACGCGCTGTTCCGCGACAACCCGCCCAACCCCGCCTGGAAGCCCGGCGACCGCGAGCACGACCGCCTGCTGCCGCTGCACGACGCCGACCAGCCGGAGACGCTGGACCTCGTGATGGAGATGCGCGCGGTGCTGGACGAGTACCCGGACCGGGTGCTGATCGGCGAGATCTACCTGCCGGTGGAGCGGCTCGTCGCCTATTACGGCCGCGACCTGAAGGGCGCGCACCTGCCCTTCAACTTCCAGCTCATCGGCGCCGCCTGGAACGCGGCCAACATCGCGCGGCTGGTGGCCGAGTACGAGGCGGCGCTGCCCGCGGGCGCCTGGCCCAACTGGGTGCTCGGCAACCACGACCAGCACCGCATCGCGACGCGGATCGGCGCGGCGCAGGCGCGCGTCGCCGCCATGCTGCTGCTGACGCTGCGCGGCACGCCGACGATCTACTACGGCGAGGAGCTGGGCCTGACCGACGTGCCGATCCCACCGGAGGCGGTGTGGGACCCGGCGGAGCGCAACGAGCCGGGCCTCGGCCTGGGGCGCGACCCGGAGCGCACGCCGATGCCGTGGGACGGCACGCCGGGCGCGGGCTTCACCACCGGCACGCCCTGGCTGCCGGTCGGCGCCGACCGGGACGTGCTGAACGTGGCGGCGGAGGAGCGGGACCCGGCCTCGATGCTGCACCTCTACCGCGCGCTGACCGGGCTGCGGCGCGGTTCCGAGGCGCTGACGCTGGGGGCGCTGGAGGGGCTGCGGGCCGAGGGCGAGGTGCTGCGCTACGTCCGGCGCGGCGCCGGGGAGCGGCTGGCGGTGCTGCTGAACCTCGGGCACGCGCCGCAGTCGGTGGCGGAGGTGGCGGGCGAGGTGCTGCTCTCGACGCATGGCGACCGGCCGGGCGAGGCGGTGCCCGGCACGCTGCCGCTGCGGCCGGCGGAGGGCGTGGTGATGCGGCTGGCGGCGTAGCGGCCGGGGCGGCGCGGCCCCCTGGGTGTCGGGATGGTCCACCCGATCCAGGGCATTCGCCGGCCCGGCGGGGGTTCCGTCCGGCGGCGATCCGCCCGGTGACGACACCCAGGAGCGATCCACCCGGGGGCGATCTACCCGGGGGCGATCCGCCCGGGCCGGGGGTCAGCCCGGCGTGAAGTAGGGCGCGAGGTTGCGCCGGATGCGCGCCAGCACCGGTTCGCCCACCGGCGGGGGCACGAATTCCCGGCCGGTGATCATCTCGTAGGCGCGGATGTAGACCGCCGCCGTGTCCAGCACGAGCGCGGGCGGGATCGCCGGGATCGGGTCCCGGTACGGGTCGCAGCGCGCCGCCACCCAGCTCCGCACGAAGTCCTTGTCGAAGCTCTCCGGCGCCTCGCCGCGCGCGAAGCGCTCCGGGTAGCTCGCCGCCATCCAGTAGCGGCTGCTGTCGGGGGTGTGGATCTCGTCGGCCAGCACGATCTCCCCGGCCGCGTCCGTGCCGAACTCGTACTTGGTGTCGGCCAGGATCAGGCCGCGCTCCGCCGCCATCGCCTGGCCGCGCGCGAACAGCGCCAGGGCGTAGGCCGAAAGCCGCTCCCACTGCGCCGGCGTCAGCAGGCCGCGTTCCAGGATCTCCGCCGCCGAGAGCGGCTCGTCATGGCCGCCATCCATCGCCTTGGTGGTGGGGGTGATGACGGGCTCGGGCAGGCGCTCGTTGTCGCGCAGCCCGTCCGGCAGGCGCAGCCCGTACATCTCCCGCTGCCCGGCCTTGTACATGGTGCGGATCGAGGTGCCGGTGGTGCCGGCGAGGTAGCCACGCACCACGATCTCCACCGGCAGGATCGAGAGCCGCCGCCCCACCACCACGTTCGGGTCCGGGTATTCCAGCACGTGGTTCGGGCAGATGTCGCCCGTCGCCTCGAACCAGTGCCGCGCCGTCTGGGTCAGCACCTGCCCCTTGAGCGGGATCTCGGCCAGGATGCGGTCGAAGGCGCTGAGCCGGTCGGTGGCGACCAGGATGCGCCGCCCGTCGGGCAGGTCGTAATTGTCGCGCACCTTGCCGCGGTAGTGGCCGGGCAGCTCCGGGATCGTCGCGTCGCCGAGCACCTGCTGCGCATACGCGTCGAGCGACTTGCGATCCATGTCGTCCCTATCCACCCAGGAAGCAGGCCGCCGGTTCTAGAGCATTTTCAAGCTGGGTGTACTCACCCGGCGACCCGGAAAACGCGAAAGACCAGAAGGCTGGAGCCGTTCCGGCCTGATACGGTCAGGCCGGAACGGCTATAGGGCAATTCCGCGGCGGGCGGAAACCGCCGGGCGCGCGGGCCCCTCTCCCGCCCCTCCCCGGCGGCCGCGCCGCCACCGGCCGGCCGGTCAGTGCGCCGGCGCCACGCGCTGGCTCATCAGGCACGCCACCACCACCACCGCCGCCCCGAGCAGCAGCGCCGGCCGCGGCAGCACGCCCCAGAACAGCAGGTCCAGCGCCAGCGACCACACCAGCGCCGAGAATTCCAGCGGCGCCAGCCGCGACGCCGGCGCCTGCCGGAAGGCCAGCGCGATGCTCACCGAGGCGCCGCCCCAGAGCAGCCCGGACATCGCCAGCAGCCCCCAGTCCGCCCCCTGCGGCGCCTGCCACTCCCCCAGCGCGAAGGGCAGCAGCAGCACCGTGCCGAGCAGGCAGGGCCAGAGCAGCAGCCGCGCCAGCCCGTGCTCGCCGCGCAGCCGGCGGTTCACCGTCATCACCGTCGCGTGGCACAGGCTGCCGAGCAGCGCGGCGAGGTAGGCCCGCCAGTCGCCCCCCGCCGCGAGCTGCGGCGCGACCGCCAGCGCCACGCCGCCGAAGCCCACGGCGCACCAGCCCCACACCGCCGCCGGCACCTTCTCGCGCAGCGCCAGCGCCGACATGGCGAGGCCGAGGAAGGGCGCGGTGAAGAACATCAGGTAGCCTTCCGCCAGCGACAGGCGCGAGAAGGCGAAGTAGTAGCTGACCGAGGCCCCCACGGCGGCGGCGCTGCGCAGCAGGTGCAGTCCCGGCCGGCCCGTGCCGAGCGGCCCCGCGAGGCGCGGCAGCAGCAGCGCCAGCAGCAGCACGGCGAGCAGGCCGGAGACGCAGCGCGCCCCCACCACCTGCGCCAGCCCGTAGCCGGCGGAGAGCCATTTCGTGTTGGTGTCGAGCAGCGCGTACAGCCCGATCCCGGCCAGCATCAGCGCCGGACCGCCCATCTTCCCCATCCCTGTCTGGCCGCATTCCGGGACGGCGGACCGTCGCCCGGCGCCGGGAGGCGGCGTCGGGAGGGTCCGCCCGGGAGAGATGCGCGAAAGCCGGGCCGCCACGGCGCCGGCGGCGCGCCCCTCGGCGCGACCGGGGCGGTTCTGGCGTTCCCGGGCGGGGCGGTCAACCCGAGCGCCGCCGGGCCTGCGCGGCAGCCGTGCCGGCGGGGAAAGCCGGAGGCACGGAACCGGCCGGGCGGCGTCCGGGCGCGCCCCGCCCAGCCGTCCCGGCAGCCCAGCCATCGCCCGCCGAGCCTTTCCCTGCGCGGCATCCTGCGGCACACAGCCGGTCCCATGACACCCGGCCTCGCCTCCGCCCTGATGCCGCTGATCCGCGGCATGGACCCCGAAACCGCGCATGGCTGGGGCCTGCGCGCGCTGCGCGCCGGCCTCGTCGGGCGGGACCGGACGCCGGACGACCCGCTGCTGGCCAGCACCGCCCTGGGCCTGCGCTTCCGCAACCCGATCGGCCTGGCCGCCGGCTTCGACAAGGACGCGGTGGCGGTGCTGCCGCTGATGCGGCTCGGCTTCGGGCTGGTGGAGGCGGGCACCGTCACGCCGCGCCCGCAGCGCGGCAACCCGCGCCCGCGCATCTTCCGGCTGCCGGAGGAACGGGCGGTGATCAACCGGCTGGGCTTCAACAATGGCGGGCTGGACGCCTACGTGGCGCGCCTCGCCGCGCTGCGCCAACCGGGGGCCAGGCCGCTGCCGGCCGTGCTCGGCGCCAACATCGGCATCAACAAGGAGGGAGCCGACCCGGCGCGCGACTACCCCGACCTCTACGCCGCCGTGGCGCCGCATGCCGACTACGTGGTGGTCAACGTCTCCTCGCCCAACACGCCGGGGCTGCGCGACCTGCAGGGGGAGGCGCAGCTCGCCGCCATCCTCGGCGCGGTGTCGGCGCGCCGGGCCACGCTGCCGCGCCGGCCGCCGCTGCTGGTCAAGCTCGCGCCCGACCTCGCGCCCGGGGCGCTGCCGCCGATCGTCGAGGCCTGCGTCGCGCACGGCGTCGAGGGGCTGATCATCTCGAACACCACCATCGCGCGGCCGCCCGACCTGCGCGGCGCGCATCGCGGCGAGTCGGGCGGCCTGTCCGGCCCGCCGCTCCTCGCCGCCTCGACCGACATGCTGCGCGCGGCGTTCCGCCTGTCGCGCAACCGCCTCGTGCTGATCGGCGCGGGCGGGGTGGACAGCGGGGCCACGGCCTATGCGAAGATCCGCGCCGGCGCCTCGCTGGTGCAGCTCTACGCCGCCTTCGCCTATGACGGCCCGGCGCTGGTGGGGCGCATCCGGCGCGAGCTGGCCGCGTTGCTGCGCCGCGACGGCTTCACGAGCCTCGCCCAGGCCGTGGGCGTGGATGCGTTCGCCCGGCACACGGGCGCGGATGCCGTCGCCCGGCCCGCTGGCGCGGCTGGCCGGGACCGGGAGGGGAGGGGAGGGGAGCAGGCCACGGAAGCGGATGCGGCCGCCCCCGCCGGGGGCACGGATCGGGGAGTGGCGTGAATGCGTATCCTGGACGGCATCGGCGGCCTCGCCGGGCGCTACGACGGCTTCGTGCTCGACCTCTGGGGCGTGGTGCATGACGGGGCGCAGCCCTATCCCGGCGTGCTCGACGCGCTGGCGCGGCTGCGCGCGCTCGGCAAGCGGGTGTGCTTCCTGACCAACGCGCCGCGCCGCGCCGCGCTGATCGCGGCGCAGATCGGCCGCATGGGCGTGACCCCCGAGCTCTACGACGGCATCATGAGCTCGGGCGAGCTGACCTGGCGCTATCTCGATGCGCGCCGCACGCCGCGGGCCGATCCGTGGTTCGCGCGCCTCGGATCCCGCGCCTTCCACATCGGTCCGGCGCGTGAGCATCGCGGCCTGCTCGACGGGCTCGGCATCGACGTGGCCGCGACGCCGGACGCGGCCGACTTCGTGCTCAACACCGGCCCCGACCCGGAACGCGGCCCGCTCAGCGTCGAGCCCTACCTGCCGATCCTCGCCGAGTGCGCGCGGCACCGCCTGCCCATGCTCTGCGTCAACCCGGACCGCGCCGTGATGGTGCGCGGCCAGCGGCTGATCTGCGCCGGGGCGCTGAGCGAACGCTACCAGATCGACCATGGCGGCGACGTGTTCGAGGTCGGCAAGCCCGACCCGCAGGTCTATCCGCCGGTGCTGGAGGTGCTCGGCATCGCGGACCGCTCGCGCGTGCTGGCGGTGGGCGACACGCCGCACACCGATCTCGCCGGCGCCGAGGCGGCCGGGCTGGACGCCGCCTGGGCGCTCACCGGCCTCGCCGGCGACGAGCACGGCGAGGATCCGAGCCCCGAGCTGCTCGCCAAGGCGCTGGCGGTGCACGCGCTGACGCCGGTCGCCGCGATCCGCGCGCTGCGCTGGTAGCGTGGGCGCCGTCGCGCCCGCGGCGGCCGGTACCGGCGTCGGGAGGCTGCCGCGCCGCGGCCTGTTGCGCCGCACCAGTCGCTCCTTGCCGGGCGGCGGCATCGCGCATCCGTGCCGGCCTGCGAGACATTGTTGCAAGCATCCCGCCGCCATGCCTACCCTGACGTCCATAAAGAACGCAGGCGGCCCGTTCCGGGCAACGCCGTTGCGGGGACGGAGAGACGGCAAGAATGATCGGGAACGGGACGACCCGGCGCGCCCTGTTGCGCGCCGGCACCGCGGCGGCGGCGACCGCCCTGCCTCTCGTCAACGTGCACGGGCAGACCTCGAGCGGTCGGCTGGCGCTCGGCATGTGGGACCACTGGGTGCCGGCCGGCAATGACGAGATGCGCCGCCTCGTCACGCAATGGGGCCAGCAGAACCGGGTCGAGATCCAGCTCGACTTCATCACGTCGGTCGGCAACAAGAACCTGCTGACCATCGCCGCCGAATCCCAGGCGCGCACCGGCCACGACGTGCTGGCCTTCCCCACCTGGGAGGTGCACGCGCAGTCCCGGCTGCTGGAGCCGATGGACGACGTGGTCGGGCGCCTCGCCGAGAAGTACGGCCAGCCCAACCAGATCAACACCTACCTTTCCAAGATCGAGGGCCACTGGCGCGCCGTGCCGGCCATCGCCGGCAGCCAGAACAAGCCCTGCCTCGGGCGCATCGACCTGCTGAAGCAGCACGCGGGCATCGACGTGCAGGCGATGTGGCCGGCCAGCACCGAGACCAACGCGCAGCAGGATGGCTGGACCTGGGACGCCTTCCTGGCCGCCGCCGAGAAGTGCCACAAGGCCGGCGTGCCCTTCGGCCTGCCGATGGGCCAGTTCACCGACGCCACGGACTGGATCGGCGCGCTGTTCCGCTCCTACGGCGCCAACCTGGTGGATGAGCGCGGCAAGCCGACGGTGAAGACCGACCAGGCGCGGCAGGTGCTCGACTACGCCAGGCGGCTCGCGCAGTTCCTGCCGCGCGACGTGTTCTCCTGGGACGACGCCTCCAACAACCGCGCGCTGATCTCCGGCCAGTCGGCGCTGATCTTCAACCCGCCGAGTCCCTGGGCGGTGGCCAAGCGCGACGCGCCGCAGGTCTCGCAGCAGCTCTGGCAATTCCCCAACCCGCACGGGCCGCAGGGGCGCTACCTGCCCTACCTGCCCTATTTCTGGGGTGCGTGGAGCTTCGGTCGCAACAAGGGCGCGGCCAAGGCGCTGGTCGAGTGGCTGTCGCAGCGCGAGCAGGCGGAGCAACTCGTCACCTCGGTGAACGGCTACGACATCCCGCCCTTCGAGAGCATGACCGACTTCCGCGTCTGGGCCACGGAAGGGCCGCCGACGGGCGTGGTCTACAACTACCCGATGAAGCCGCACCACAAGTCGCAGCAGTCGATCGCCATGTACCCGGCGCCGCCCGAGATCGCGGTGCAGATGTACAACCAGGGCATCCAGGCGAAGATGATCGCCCGCGCCGTGCAGAACAACGAGCCGGCCGACCGCGTGCTGGCCTGGGCCGAGCGCGAGATCGAGGGCTTCAGCCGCTGAGGCCGGGCGGGCCGGCGCCGCCGGCCCGATGCGAGGCATGAACGAGCCATGCCCGGGCCGCGGCGCCACGGGCATGGCGGGGAGGGTGCGCCATGTCCGAACGCGATGCCGCCATCGCCGCGCGGCCGCTGCCGGTCGGTCCGTCCGGGCTGCCGGCGGCGCCGGCCGCGCAGCCCACGGCCCGGCGCGCCAGCCGCTTGCAGCGCATCGCGCGGCGGAATTCCACCATCGCCTTCCTGATGACGCTGCCGCTGATCCTGCTGATCGGCGGCCTCGTCGTGTACCCGTTCTGCTACGCCGTCTACCTGGCGATGCTGAACAAGCGCATGACGCGCTTCGTCGGGCTCGACAACTTCACCTTCCTGCTCGGGCGCGAGACCTTCCAGAACGTCATCTGGCAGAGCGTGGTCTTCGCCGTCTCGGCGGTGCTGCTCAAGGCGCTGATCGGCTTCATCCTGGCGCATGTGCTGCACGCCCTGCCGAGCCGCGGCCAGCGCGCCTGGCGCGGCATGCTGCTGGTGCCCTGGGTGATCCCGCCCGCCATCTCGACGCTCGCCTGGTGGTGGCTGTTCGATCCCTCCTACTCGGCCGTGAACTGGCTGCTGGCGGGTTTCGGCGCGGGGCCGATCCCGTGGCTCGGCGAGGCGGGCTGGGCGCGCTTCGCGGTGATCCTGGTCAACGTCTGGTACGGCGCGCCCTTCTTCATGATCATGTACCTCGCCGCGCTGAAGTCGGTGCCCGACCAGCTCTACGAGGCGGCCGCGATCGACGGCGCCAGCTTCTGGCAGAAGCTGCGCTACGTGACGCTGCCGATGATGCGCAACATCATCTCGATCACCGTGCTGTTCAGCCTGATCGTCACCTTCGCCAATTTCGACATTGTTCGAATTCTCACCAATGGCGGGCCGCAGGACACGACGCACGTCTTCGCCACCTACGCCTTCCAGGTCGGCATCCAGTCCGGCGACATCCCGCTCGGCGCCTCGGTGTCGCTGTTCATGTTCCCGCTGCTGGCGGTGTTCGCCGTCTTCGTGCTGCGCGGCATCAACCGCCGCTCGAAGGAGATCGGTGCATGAGGCCGCGCAGCCTGTCCCTCCGCGCCCCTGCGGGGCGACGCGGCATCGACCGCCCTTCCAGGGAGACCGGGGAATGAGCGCCACCACCGCCGGCGCCGCGCCGGCGCCGCGCCGTTCCGGCAGCCTCGCGCGCGAGCGGCGCTGGGCGCTGATCGGCGCCTATGTCGCGCTGGCCGTCTTCGTCGTGTTCTTCATGCTGCCGCCCTTCCACATGCTGATCACCAGCCTGAAGGGCAGCGCCGAGATCGCCGACCAGACCGGCAACCCCTGGATGGTGCGCTCACCCACGCTGGAGAACTACCGCGACCTGCTGACGGCGGGGAACTACCTCACCTTCTTCTGGAACTCGGTGATGGTCACGGCCTGCGTCGTGGTCATCAGCATGGTGGTCTCGACGCTCGCCGCCTTCGCCCTGGCGCGGATGCGTTTCTGGGGCAGCCAGACGCTGGCGACGGGGGTGTTCCTCACCTACCTCGTGCCGGAGACGCTGCTGTTCATCCCGCTGTTCCAGATCGTGGGCAGCCTCGGCCTCATCAACAACGTCTGGGCGATGGTGCTGATCTACCCGACGCTGACCGTGCCGTTCTGCACCTGGATCATGATCGGCTACTTCGCCTCCATCCCGAAGGAGCTGGACGAGGCGGCGCTGATCGACGGCGCCTCGCACCTCCAGATGCTGTGGAAGATCTTCATCCCGGTGGCGCTGCCGGGCATCCTCGCCGCGATGATCTTCGCCTTCACCGTCTCCTGGGCGGCCTTCATCTACCCGATGGCCTACCTCGTCAGCACCGACCAGATGGTGCTCACCGTCGGCATCGTCTCCGACCTGATCCGCGCCGACACCTTCCAGTGGGGCAAGATCATGGCCGGCGCGCTGATGGCGGCGCTGCCGCCGCTGCTCGTCTACGCCTTCCTGATGGACTACTACATCGCCGGCCTGACCGCCGGCGCGACGAAGGGCTGAACCCGATGGCACAGGTCACGTTGCGCAAGGTCGTCAAGGCCTACGAGGGCGACGTGCAGGCGGTGAAGGGCATCGACCTCGACATCGCCGACCACGAATTCGTGGTGCTGGTCGGGCCTTCCGGCTGCGGCAAGTCCACCACGCTGCGCATGATCGCGGGGCTGGAGGAGATCACCTCGGGCGAGATCGCGATCGGCGGCGAGGTGGTGAACGACGTGCCGCCGCGCGACCGCGACATCGCCATGGTGTTCCAGAACTACGCGCTCTACCCGCACATGAGCGTGTTCGACAACATGGCCTTCGGCCTCAAGCTGCGCCACTTCGACAAGGCCGAGATCAAGCGCCGCGTGGACGAGGCGGCACGAATCCTCGACATCGTGCCGCTGCTCGCGCGCAAGCCGAAGGCGCTCTCGGGCGGGCAGCGGCAGCGCGTCGCCATGGGGCGCGCCATCGTGCGCAACCCCAAGGTGTTCCTGTTCGACGAGCCGCTCTCCAACCTCGACGCGAAGCTGCGCGTGCAGATGCGCACCGAGATCAAGAAGGTCCACCAGACCGTCCGCACCACCACCATCTACGTCACCCACGACCAGGTGGAGGCGATGACGCTGGCGGACCGCGTGGTGGTGATGAACCACGGCGTGATCGAGCAGGTCGGCCCGCCGCAGGAGCTGTACCACTGCCCTGCCACGCGCTTCGTCGCCGGCTTCATCGGCAGCCCGGGGATGAACTTCATCCCGGCGCGGCTGGAGAACGGCGCCGGCGCGCTGCGCCTGCACCTGCCCGGCGACATCGTGCTGCCCGTGCCCGCCGACCGCACCGGCCGCTACGGCGCCCATGCCGGCCGCCCGGTGCTGCTCGGCCTGCGCCCGGAACACCTGACGGAATCGCGCAACACCGACCGCCCCAACGTCGCACCCTTCCCGGCGACGCCCGAGGTGGTGGAGCCGATGGGCATGGAGACGCTGGTGCATTTCCGCATCGACGGCGCCGAGATCTGCGGCCGCATCGACCCCGCCGTGCCCGCCGAGCCGGGCCGGCCGCTGCCCATGGCGGCCGACCTCAACCACATGCACCTGATCGAGACGGAATCCGGCCGGGTGCTCTGACCCGCGCCCTAGAGCATTTTCAAGCTGAGCGTACTCGCTCAGCGGCTCGGAAAATGCGCCGGATCAAAGGCTAGAGCCGTTCCAGCCTGATACAGTCAGGCTGGATCGGCTCTAACTCAGCGGCGGCAGGCCATCGCTATCAGCCCGTTGGGGGTCTGGTTGCGGTAGGCGAGGTTGCCGGTGCCGTCGTCGTTGAGCAGGAACAGGAAGGACAGGTTGCCGGTCTGCTTGATGGCCTGCCCCTGGCCGATCAGCGTCGTGCCGTTGGTCTGCCACTGCCCCTGCGCCTGGAACGGGTCGTTGAAGCCGTTCGTCTCGGCCATGTACACGCCCTGCGCCTGGAAGGTGCCGTTCGGGTGCAGCAGCATCGCGTAGTCGAACATGTAGTTCTCGAAGCGGTTGCCGGTGACGCTGCGGTTGGCGATCTGGCAGCGCCACTGGCCGGCGAACCGCTCCATGGCGCCCGGTGGGGCGCCCATCGGCGGCTGGGCCGGCTGCGTGCCGTACTGCGCACCCGCCGGCATGGGCACCAGAAGGGCGAGCAGCAGGAGAATCCCAGGAATTCGCACACGGCCTGCCGGCATCGGGCCCACCGCCTCCATCGGATCATGGCAGTTTGTTCATGATCCGACATCCACGCCGCGGTGGAAAGCGGTTTTCCGCCCGCCTCAGCGCCAGCCGCCGCCGTTGATGTAGACCGTGTCGGCCGTCATGTAGGGTGCCGCGTCCGAGCACAGGAACAGCACCAGCTCGCCGATCTCCTCCGGCTCGGCCAGCCGCTTCATCGGCACGTCGGCGATGAATTTCTGCACCAGCTCCGGCGGCGTGTCGGAGGCGCGGGCGAATTCGGTGTTCACCGGACCGGGCGAGACCGACAGGCAGCGTATGTTGCGGTCGGCGAATTCGCGCGCGACGCCGAGCGTCATGGTCAGCACCGCCCCCTTCGCCGCCGCGTAGTGGACCGAGGCACCGGGCCCGCCGCGCTTGTGCGACATGGAGGCGACGTTGACGATCGTGCCGCCGCCCCGCTCCAGCATGTGCGGCAGCACGGCCTGCATGCCATAGAAGGTGCCCTTCAGGTTCACCGCGAAGGTCTTCTCCAGCAGGTCGTCGTCGATCTCCAGGAATTTGCAGCGGCGCATCGCGGCACCGGCATTGTTGAACAGGAAGTGCAGCCGGCCGAACCGCGCGACGCCCTGGCGCACCATCTCCTCCACGGCCGCGCGCGAGGTGACGTCGGTCTCGGTGGCGAGCGCCTGGCCGCCGCGCTGCTCGATCTCCTGCGCGGTGCGGCGCGCGGCGTCGCCGTCGATGTCGGCGCAGACGACGTTGGCGCCTTCACGCGCGAAGATCAGCGCGGTGGCGCGGCCGATGCCGCCGCCGGCGCCGGTGATCGCGACGGACTTGCCGACGAAGTAGTCGGGGGTTTTCGGCATGTGGTGGTCGTCCTCTCTTGCTTCAGGCGTTGTTCCGGGCGCCGTTCGGGGAAGGCGTTGCCTTCCCCGGACCCCATCCACCAGGAGGGCGAGGCCCTCCTGGACCTCTGTTCGCTTGGTCCCGACGGTCGAAACGGGCGAGGCGAAAATCGAACGGGGGATCCAAGGGGGCTTCGCCCCTTGGCGGGGCTACCCAAGGGGCAGCGCCCCTGGTCGGTGGGGTCCGGGGGGGGGGGGTGCCGGCCCCCCCGGGAACCCCCCCCCCCCCCCGGGGGCCCCCCCCCCCCCGCCCCCCCCCCCGGGGGCCCCCCCCCCCCCGCCCCCCCCCCCGGGGGCCCCCCCCCCCCCGCCCCCCCCCCCGGGGGCCCCCCCCCCCCCGCCCCCCCCCCCGGGGGCCCCCCCCCCCCCGTTCACCCGCGCACCAGCGCGCAATTCCCCTCGCCCATCGGCCGGAACGCCTCGTCGATCGGCACGGTGACCACCGGCTTGTACACGTCCCAGGTGCCGCGGCTCTCCTCCGGCCGCTTCACCTCGAACAGGTAGACCGGGTGGATCTTGCGTCCGTCCGGGCGGATGCTGCCGGGGCCGAACACGTCGTCGTCGGTGGGCATCGCCTTCATCCGCTCCACCACCGCGCGCCCCGAGGCCTTCGCCGCCGCCGGGCCGAGATCGGCCGCCGCCTTGAGGTAGTGCAGCGCCGCCGAGTAGGCGCCGGCCTGGCACATGTTCGGGTAGTTGTCCGGTGTCGCCGGCAGCACGCGGCGGGTGAAGGCGCGGGTGCGGTCGTTGAGGTCCCAGTAGAACGCCTCGGTCAGACGCAGCCCCTGCGCCGTCTCCAGCCCGAGCGAGACGATGTCGTTGACGAACACGATCATGCCCGCGACGTTGACGCCCCGCCGGTTCAGCCCGAATTCGCGCGCCTGCTTGACGCAGTTGATGAAGTCGGCGCCGGCGTTGATCAGCGCCACCGTGTTGGCGCGGCTGCCCTGCGCCTGCAGCAGGTAGGAGGAGAAGTCGGTGGTGCCGGGGAAGGGGTAGCGCACCACGCCGCGCACCCGGCCGCCCGCGCCCTCGATGAAGCGGCGCAGGTCGCGGTCCATCGAGGTGGCGAAGGCGTTGTCGGCGGCGATGAAGAACCACTCGCTGCCGCCCGCGCGCACCGTGGCGACGCCGGTGGAGTGCGCCAGCATCCAGCTATCGTAGGTCCAGTGGATGGTGTTGGGGCTGCACTGCGCGCCGGTCAGCTCCATGGTGATGGCGCCGGTGTTGAGATGGACCTTGTCCTTCTCGCGCACGAGGCCGTTCACCGCCAGCGCGATGGCCGAATTGTTCAGCTCCAGCACCACGTCCACGCCGTCGCGGTCGAACCATTGCCGGGCGATGGCGACGCCGGTGTCGGGCTTCTGCTGGTGGTCGGCGAACACCACCTCGGCGGCGACGGACGGGTTGGCGGCGGTGAAGTCGGCCACCGCCTGCCGCACGCAGGCGACGTTGGTCGGGCCGGAGAGGTGCCGGTAGGGGCCGGAGAAGTCGCCGAGCACGCCGAGCCTGAGCACCGGCCGTGCGGCGGTGCCCTGGGCCAGGGCCGGCCCCGCCGCCGCCGTGGCGGCCCCCGCGATGAACAGCTCGCGTCGCGTGATCATGCCGTCATTCCCTCCCGTCGGCGCCTGCCTTGCGAGGGAAACTGCCCGATCCCGGCGCCGCTGTGAATGGGCGCCGGGATCGTTGCGTGCCGCGTCGCGCTACTCCGCCGCGCGCGCCGGCGCCGTGGCCGCCTGCTCCATGCCGCGGCGCAGGCGGACCGTCTCCGCGTTCGGGTCGTAGGCCACGTCGGCCCAGCCGACGATCTCGCCACGCCTGATGTCGCGCTTCAGCGCGATGCCGTGCGCGAGGCCGATCGGCAGCGCGCCGAGGGCGAGGGAACGCTCGGCCGGGATGCAGCGGCCCCACACCATGGCGCCGCCCTCGCCATCCAGCACCTCGCCCGCGCGCAGGTCGCGCTTGGCGGTCGCCGCCACGTCGCCGCGCCAGGCATCGGCGCAGCCCGTCGGCTCGCGGCGCAGCGCGGCGGAGGCGATGGAGACGCCGATCTCCAGCCCGATCAGGTGATAAGGTCGCCACAGAGCGGCGTAGCGGCCGGAGGGATCGGTGTGCACGCCGTACTCGGAGAAGCAGCGGCGGATGTAGTCCGTCTCGCCCTCGAACACGGCGTAGACGCCCCAGCGCAGGTCGCCCACCACCTGCCGCCCGTCGCGCTCGACGGAGGAGACCACCTCGACCTGTCCCTTCGTCTCCAGCACGCCGCCATCCTCGCGCGGGCGCAGCACGGTGGGCAGGTCGTGCGTGCCGCAGGGCGGGAAGAGCAGCCCGTCGCTCGGCGGGGCGAGGCCGGTGGCGTTGGCGATCGCCGCCATCTCGATGCCGCTCTTGGTGCCGTCGAGGAAGGAGTTGAACATCTGCGGGTTCATCCCGCCGGCCTTGGCCTGCTCCGGCGTCAGCCCGTAATGGCCCCACACCGTCTCCGGCGTGCTGGCATGGTATTCCGGCCGGTACTTGGTGCCCTTGCCGGCGGCGACGATGGGAAAGCCCATGGTTCGGATGGTGTCCACCATCTCGCAGACCAGCGCCGGCTGGTCGCCATAGGCCATGGAGTAGACCACGCCCGCGCGCCGCGCGCGCTCGGCCAGCAGCGGGCCGGCCAGCACGTCGGCCTCGACGTTGACCATGACCACGTGCTTGCCGTGCTCGATCGCAGCCGCCGCGTGGCGCAGCCCGGCGGCGGGGTTGCCGGTGGCCTCGACGATCACCTCGATGCGCGGATCGGCGAACAGCGCGTTCGCGTCCTCGGTGATGGCCGTGGCGCCGGTGCGGGCGGCGGCGTCGAGGCTGGCGGCGGCGTACTGCGATTCCGGCCAGCCGACGCGGGCCAGCGCCTCGCGCACGCGCGGGGCGGAGAGGTCGGCGATGCCGAGCACGTGGATGCCCGGCGTGCGCCCGGCCATCGCCAGGATCATCGAGCCGAACTTGCCCGCGCCGATCAGCCCGACCGTGACGGGCTTGCCCTGCGCGGCGCGCGCCGCGAGCATGCGGTGGAGATTCATGGCGTTCCCTCGTGTTCTCAGAAGCGCAGCGTCAGCGCCGGGATGTAGCTGATGGCCGCCAGCACGGCGAGGGCGACGCCGAAGAAGGGCCACAGCTCGCGCACCGTGTCGCTCATGCTGCTGCGGGCGATGGAGGAGGAGATGAACAGGGTGGTGCCGACGGGCGGCGTGTAGAGGCCGATGCCGAGGTTGAGCACCATCATCAGCCCGAGCTGCAGCGGGTCCAGCCCGATCTGCGCCGCCAGCGGCACGAAGATCGGCCCGAGCAGCAGGATGCCGGGCGGCAGGTCGAGCGGCCCGCCCACCAGCAGCATGATGACGTTCATCGCCAGGATCACCAGCCAGGGCGAGTGCAGCGTCGCCGTCACCCATTCCGCGAAGCGCTGCGGCACCTGGTCGAAGGTGAGGATCCAGCCCGCCGCCGCGCTGCCCATGATGACCAGCATGACGATGCCGGTGGCGACGCCGGCCTCCAGCATCGCCGCGCGGAAGCGCAGCCAGCTCATGTCGCGGTAGATCAGGATGCTCGCCGCCAGCGCGTAGACCACGGCGATGACGGAGATCTCCGTCGGCGTCGCCAGGCCGAAGCGCAGGCCGAGCAGGATCAGCACCGGCATCAGCAGCGCCGGCGAGGCGAAGAAGGCGAGTCGCAGCAGCTCGCGCTTGCGCACCGGCGCGGTGTCCGGGCGGATGCCGCGGCGGTGCGCGGTCCAGGCACAGAGGCCGATGAATCCGCCCGCCATCAGCAGCCCGGGAAGGATGCCGGCCAGGAACAGCTCGCCGATCGAGACGTTGCTGACCAGCGCATAGAGGATCATCGGGATCGAGGGCGGGATCAGGATGTCGATCACCGCCGAGGTGGCGTTGTTGGCGGCGCACAGCCCGGCCGGGTAGCCCTGCCGCTTCTGCCACGGGATCAGCACCGAGCCGAGCGCGCTGGCATTGGCGACCGCGCTGCCCGAGACGCCGCCGAACACCACCGAGGCGACCACGGTGGTGGAGAGCGGCCCGCCGCGCCAGCGCCGCATGCCCTCGCTGGCGAAGCGCAGCAGCTCCTCGCCCAGCCGGCCGCCCATCATCAGGCTGCCGGCCAGCATGAAGAAGGGCAGGGCGAGCAGCGGGAAGGACTGGGTCTGCGCGAACATCTGCTGCGCGATCAGCATCAGCGGTAATTGCCCGTCCCACAGCACGGCGAGGCCGGAGGCCATCACCAGCGTGTGCGCCACGGGGATCGCCGCCAGCATCAGCAGCGAGAAGGAGAGGACGAGGACGGCGCTCATGCGGTCGGCACCTCCTCGGGCGCGGGCTGCGGCAGCGCCTCCGGCCCGACCAGGACGAGGCGCAGCGCGATGGTGGCGGTGGAGAAGGCGAGCAGCGCGCAGCCCGCCGCCAGCGCGTAGTAGCCGTGGGAGTTGGGCAGGCCGAGCACCGGGCTGCGCTCCATGGCGGCGATCCCGGCCACCTCCAGCGCCTCGCGCACCAGGATCGCGTAGGTGGCGACCACGGCGAGATGCCCCGCGACCAGCAGCACGCGCTTCGCGCCGCGCCCGAGCTTCGGCAGGATCCACTCCACCGCCATGTGGCCGCCGCCCTGCGCCGCCAGCACCACCCCGGCCATGATGAACCAGGGAAAGAGCTTCTCCGGCACCTCCTCGATCCAGTCGAGGCCGCCCGCCGCCGTGACGTAGCGCGAGACGACGTTGGCGAAGAGCAGCGTCAGCAGCGCGATGCCGCTGATCAGCACCACCGCCTCGGCGAGCACGCGCACCGCCCGGTCGAGCAGCGCGGCGCCGCGCAGCAGCGCGCCGCGCGGCCCCGTCGCGGCCGCCCCCACCGGAATCGACGCGCCGCTCATGCGGCCGCCGCCTGCCGCACCTGGCGCACGAAAGCGCCGAAGGGCTTCTGCTCCCAGCGGTCCAGCACGCCGGCGGTGGCGGCGCGGAAGGCGTCCTTGTCGGCCTCGTTGACCTGCACGTTGGCGTTGGCGCGGAATTCGCGCAGCAGCGTCGTGTCGCTGTCCTGCATCGCCTGCCGGTTCAGCGCCTCGCCCTGCTTCGCGGCCTCCCGCACCAGCTCGCGGTCGGCGGCGGAGAGGCGCGCCCAGGCGATGCGCGAGGCGTAGAAGGGCGTCGATTCCCATTTGTGCGCGGTGAGCGAGATGAAGCGGCTCACCTCGTAGAGCTTCGAGGAGTGGATGTTGGCGAGCGGGTTCTCCTGCCCGTCCACCACCCCCTGCTGCAGCGCCACGTACAGCTCGGAGAAGTTGATCTGCTGCGTCGCGGCGCCGAGCGCCTGGAAGGTGTCGATGGTGGCCGGGTCGGCGGGGGTGCGTATCTTCATGCCGCGCAGGTCGTCGGGGCGGTTGATCGGCCGGCGGCTGTTGGTGATGTGGCGCAGCCCGTTGTCCCACCAGCCGAGGGTGACGAGGCCGCTCGCCTCCAGCTTGCGCGCCAGCTCCTGCCCCACCGGCCCGTCCACCACGCGGTAGGCGGCGGCGTTGCTGGCGAAGAGGAAGGGCAGGCCGAGCGCCGCCATCTCCGGCACCAGCGCCGAGCTCGGCCCCTGGCTGTTCACCGAGAGGTCGAGCGTGCCGGTACGCAGGCTGGTCAGCATGGCGAGGTCGTCGCCGAGCTGCGAGTTGCCCGCCACGCGCACGTCGATGCGGCCGTTGCTGCGCTCCTTCAGCACCGCGGCGAAGCGGTCGGCGGCGATGCTGCGCGGGTTGCCGGGCGCCGCGTTGTGGCCGAGCGTCAGCCGCACCTGTCCCTGCGCCTGGGCGCGAAACACGGCTGGGGTAGCGAGCGTGGCGGCGGCGCCCAGCAGGCCGGCGCGCGCGAGGGCGCGCCGCGTCGTGGCGAACGGCATCCTTGGTCGTCTCCCAATTCGCGCCCGGCCTTTTTTCCGGCCAGTGGCGGCATCTTCCGCTTGCCGTGCGACGAGGCGGCATCGGTGCGGCGGCGGAGTATGCCCCGGCCGCGCCGCGTGGCGTCAACCCCGCTGTCGTGTTCCCCGCCTTAGTCCACGAGGTCGGGGCGCGGCACGATGGTCGCCTTCAGGCAGCGCATCTCGCGCGCCGCCGCGATGGCGTCGCCGATGCCCTGCTCGCTGAAGGGGAAGCGCATCTGGAATTCGGCGAAGGGGTAGCGGTCGCGCGCGCGGTTCAGCATCATGATGCCGTCCCAGATGTCGTCCGCCGTGAAGGCCCAGCTGCCCAGGACGTTGATGTCCTTGGTGCAGATGCGGTGCCAGTTGGTCATGATCGCGCCGGCATCGGTGAACTGGCCCATCTCGACATAGGTGCCGCCATCGCGCAGCATCTCGATGCCCTCGGGGCCGGCGGTCGGGTGGCCGGAGCAGTCCATCACCAGGTCGGCGCCGAAGCCGCCGACGATCTCGCGCACCTCGCCGATGCGCTGCTCGGCGGTCTTGCCGGTGATGTCCACCGTCGCCTCCGCGCCGAATTTGCGGCACAGCGCGAGGCGCGGATTCTCCGGCGCGCCCACCATGACGACGCGGCCCGCCCCCATCTCCCGCGCCGCGACGATGCCGAGCACGCCGATCGGGCCGGAGCCCTGGATCACCACCGTGTCGCCCGCCTCGAAGCCGCCGGCGCGCGCCGCGCGCTTGAAGGCGCGCATGCAGGAGGTGAGCGGCTCGGCCAGCGTGCCGAGCCAGAGCGGCATGTCGTCGGGCAGCCGGTAGACCTTGGTGCCGGGCAGCATGCCGAGGTCGACATACTCCATCTCCGCCCAGCCGCCCCAGAGGTGCGGCGCCTTCTCGAAGCCGAGGTAGCGGCCGTAGTAGACCGGCGTCAGGCACTTGTTGGCGGTCTCGGGATAGTGCCGGCAGTAGTAGCACTCGCCGCAGGGCATCAGCGGCGGGATCATGATCTTGGCCCCGACCTCCAGCTTGTTGCCCATGTAGTCGTGGGTCAGCTCAGGCCCGATCTCCTCGATCACGCCGGCCACCTCGTGGCCCAGGGTGAAGGGCCAGGGCAGGGGCTTCGGCCAGTGTCCGGCCAGGATGTGCAGATCGGTGCCGCAGACGCCGCAGGCGCCGACGCTGAACAGCGCGGCCTTCGCCGGCACGCGCGGCCGCGGCACGGTGCGTATCACCGGCGGGGCCCCGGGGCCGTCGAAGGTCGCCACCCGTATCTGCTGCATCCCCTGGTGTTTCCTCCCGTTCGGCGTCCTGCCGGCCCCTGGCCGGCGGCGCCCGTTGCGGAAAATCTGGCAAACGGGACCGGCTGGCGCAAGCATTTTTCGCATTCGGAATGCGGAACTCGGAGTGCGCGGCCGCGTCGATAATGCTTGACAGGGATTGCGGCCCGCACGCTAGATTTCGGCATTCCGAATGCGGAACTCGAAAAGCCGACCGCTGGACGGATCGGGCCGACCGGGCCAGGAACACCCGGCAACGTAGGGGAAGTCGTCGCCATGGACCCGCTGGAGAGCGGCCCGATCCTGATCGACCAGGTCTATCGCCGCGTGCTGGAGGCGATCGCCGAGGGCTCGCTGCCGCCCGGCCAGCGCATCCGGCAGGGCGAGCTGGCCGAGCAGCTCGGCGTCTCGCGCCAGCCGGTCAGCCACGCGCTGCACCTGCTCAAGCGCCAGGGCCTCGTCACCGAGAGCGGCCGCAAGGGCTTCGCCGTGGCGCCGATCGACCCCGCCCGCATCCGCCAGCTCTACGAGGTGCGCGGCGCGCTGGACGGCCTCGCCGCCCGCCTCGCCGCCGCCCGCGCCGATGCCGACCGCGCCGGGCGCCTCGCGCTGGAGCAGGCCCTGGCCGAGGGCGAGGCGCAGGCGCCGACCGCCGCCGTGCCGGTTCTGGTGCAGCTCGACACCGCCTTCCACCAGGCGCTGTACCGGCTTTCTGGCAACCCCGCCTTCGCCGAGATGGTCGGGCCGCACTGGCCGCAATTCCGGCGCTCCATGGCGACGGTGTTGGCCGGTCCCGACTACCGCGCCCGCGCCTGGGCCGAGCACGCCGCCATCGTCGCCCGCGTGCTGCAAGGCGACGGCGAGGGCGCCGAGCGCGCCGCCCGCGACCACGCGCTGGTCGCGGGCCGCACCACCGAGGAAAGGCTGGGCGTCGTCGCCGACGCCGCCTGAGCCGGAACCCGTTCAACCAACAGGGAGGAACCCCGCCATGCGTCTCAGCCAGGAACAGCTCGACCACTTCCAGCGCGAAGGCTGGCTCTTCCTGCCCGAGCTGTTCACCCCCGAGGAGGTGGCGGTGATGAAGCGCGAGGCGGAGGCGATCTACGAGCAGCACCGCCCGGAGATCTGGCGCGAGAAGAACGGCGCGCCGCGCACCGCCTTCGCCGCGCATCTCTACAACGAGGCGTTCCGCCTGCTCGGCGCGCACCCGCGCATGATCGAGCCGATCGAGCAGGTGTTCGGCGAGCCGGTGTACATGCACCAGTTCAAGATCAACGCGAAGTCCGCCTTCACCGGCGAGGTGTGGCAGTGGCACCAGGACTACGGCACCTGGAAGCGCGACGACGGCATGCCCGAGCCGCGCGCGATGAACATCGCCGTCTTCCTCGACGAGGTGTTCCCCTTCAACGGCCCGCTGCTGCTGGTGCCGCGCTCGCAGGAGGCGGGCGACCTCGAGGCCGGCCACGACCTGCAGACCACCTCCTACCCGCTCTGGACGCTCGACAACGAGACGGTGACGAAGCTCGTCGAGAAGGGCGGCATCGTCGCCGCGACCGGCAAGCCGGGCGGCATGCTGATGTTCCACGGCAACCTGGTGCACGGCTCGGCCGGCAACATCACGCCCTTCCCCCGCAAGATCGTGTACCTGACGCTGAACGCCGTCTCGAACCACATCCGCCAGCCGACGCGGCCGGAATTCATCGCGCACCGGGACTTCGCGCCGATCCGCCCGGTCGCGGACGACGCGCTGGCGCGGTACGCGCGGCAGGGGCTGCCGCTGGCGGCGGAGTGATGACGGCGGGGAGGGCAAGCGCCCTCTCCGGACCCCTCCCCAGGGAAGGCGCTGCCTTCCCTGGCACCCAACCGCCAGGGTCGAACGCATGCGTTCGACCAGGTTCCTGGACCTCCGCCGGCTTCGACGGTCGCTGGAACAGGCGAGGCCCGGAACCGGACGGGGGTTCCAAGGGGGCTTCGCCCCCCAACGGCCCTTGGGGCGGGAGGATACCAAAGGCGGGCGGCGCCCTCCTTTGAAGAGGGGCGCAAGCCCCGCCCTACTTCTTCCCCGACGCCGCAGCGCCCGTCCGCCGCGCCGCCCCGGCGCGCCCGGCCGGCGGCCGCCACTCCCCGCGCTGGCGGACGGTCCAGGCGTAGCGCGGATCGCCCTCCAGCAGATGCCGATGGTCGGCGAGCCGGTTGCGTTCCAGCCAGCCGATCGCCGCCTCCAGCTCCGCCAGCGTCATCACCGAGCGCGCCTTGCCGCCGGAGACGCGCTTCAGCACCGCGTTGTAGCGGTGGTACAGCCCGGCCCCCGCCAGGCCGCCGCCACGCCCGCCGCGCGGTCCCTGCATCGCCGCCTCGTCCTCCACCGCCTGCGCCGCCACCATCTCGCCGAGCTTCGCGCGCAGGCGGCGTTCCACCACCGAGGGCGGGTCGAGCAGCTCGCCCTGCGCCTCCTCCTGCTCCGGGCGGCGCAGCGCCAGCTCGGGGCCGGGGGCGAGGGTGTGGAAGCGCAGCGTCAGCGCGTTGGATTCGAGCGGCGTGATGCCCGGATGCGCCTCCGCCAGCTTCTCGCGCAGCCAGAGCGGCAGCACGCCCTGCCGGCGGGGCTTGGGCTTCCTCGCCAGCGTGCCCTGCTCGGTCTCCATGCGCAGGCGGAAGCGGCCGAAGAGCGGGTCGTCCGGGTGGAACACCAGGGCGCGCTGGTCCTCGTAGCCGCCGGCGTGCGGATCGACCCGCGTCGCGCGCGCCACCATCTGCTCCAGCCAGGGGCGCGAGCGTATGTGCGTCAGCGCCGCCACCACGGCGACCTCCGGCGCGTCCAGCCCCTCGTAGGCCATGGCGACGGTGACGAGGATGGTCGGCTCCGGCCGCAGCCGGAAGCTGGCCAGGATGCCGTGCGCGTCGGGGCTGTCGGAGACGGCGAGGCGCGCCACGACATCCGCCTGGTGCGCCGGCAGCCAGCGGCGCAGCACGTCGAGGTAGTGCCGCGCCGTGCTCTGGTCCGGCGCCACCACCAGCAGCTTGCCGAGGCCGCGCGCCGCCTCGTGCGCGGCCAGGCCGCGCGCGGCGCGGCGCCTGCCGCGCAATTCGCGCGTCGCCAGGAAGGCCTCGCGCAGCAGCGCCTCGGCGAAGCCGGTGCGCAGCGCGGTAAACAGCGCCGGGCGCGTGGTCTCGGAGGGGTAGAGGCCGGCGAGGCGGTGCGGCCCCAACTCCTGCCCCTCCTCGTCGCGCCAGCGCGCCTCGCCGTCCAGCGCGCCGAAGGTGACGGGCAGCACGGCGCGCTCGGCCAGCGCCTGGGCGCGGGAATAGCCGACCACCGCCCAGCCCGGCGCGTCGAGATCCACCTCGCGCGTCGCCTTGCGCGGCCCGCGCCGGTAGGGGAGCCAGAGGATGCCGCGCCCGTCGGCGCGTTCCAGCGTTCCGGAGAGCAGCAGCCGCGCGGCGGCCGTCTCCAGCAGCGGCAGCAACGCGCGCGACCAGGCGCCGGCCTGCTCCTCGGCCTCGCGCTCGGCCGTGGTGGCCGGGGGCGGCATCGCGGCGGTCTGCGCGGCGGCCTCCGGGTCCACCTCGGCCAGCGCCGGCAGGTGGTGCATCTCGTCCACGACGAGCAGGTAGCGGTGGCGGCGGAACTCGGCGAGGTGCAGGTCGGGCGCGGCCGCGATGCCCTGGTAGGTGGTGACGTAGCCGGCCAGGCCGCGGCACGGGTCGGGCGCGTTCTCGGCGGCGCGCACGGAGAGGGCGTGCGGCAGGGCGGCGCGCCAGGCGGGATCGGCGAAGGCCTCCTCGGCCTGCAGGCGCAGGCTGTCGCGCGGCACCACCCAGCAGATGCGCTCGGCGATGCCGGCCGGGATCAGGCGCGCGGCGGCCAGCACCGGCAGCAGCGACTTGCCGCCGCCGGGCGTCACGGCGGCCAGGATGTCGCGCGCCTCGGTCTGGCCGGTGGCGATGGCCTCGACGATCGCGGCGAGCAGGCGCTGATGCGTGCGCAGCCGGCGGGGCGGCGGGGTGGCGGGCGCCGAGGGCGGTGACAGCGGTCGATGTTCCCGTTGCGTTGGAGTCGCGATCGAGTCGGGGCCGAGTCGCGCCCGAGTCGGCCCGATCGCCGGAACGCAGCGTGAACTGTGAGGGATTCCAATGTCCAGGCCGGTTGCGCCGGGCAAGGGCGGGACGTCCGCGGCCCCCGCCGGGTTCCGGTGCCCGTGCGGAACGACACCTCCCCGCCGTGCCGCGGGACACGAGGCTGGACAGCGGCGGGGCCGGGGCCGCAACATCGGCCCGCTTCGCAAGCGATAACCATAAGGCGCGGAGCACGAACCGGAACCCGACCCACCCTTCAGGAGGTGTGATCATGGTTGCTTCCGTCGTGCCCGCGCGCCCGCGCCCGCACCGATCCCCCGCCCACGGCTCCGCTGGCCAGCGCGCCGCGCTGGGCCATCTCCGCCGCCGCCGCCTCGTCGGCGCCACGCTCGTTGCCGCCGCGGCCGGCCGGCCGGCACGTGCCGCCTCTCCCTGGCCCGAGCGGCCGGTGCGGCTGCTGGCCGCCATGCCGCCCGGCAGCACGCCGGACCTGATCGCGCGCGCCCTGGCGCCGGTCCTCGCCGCGCGCTTCGGCCAGCCCTTCGTGGTGGAGAACCGGCCCGGCGCCGGCGGCACGCTGGCCGCGGGCGCGGTGGCCCAGGCTGGCATCGGGTCGGGCGCCGGGTCGGGCGCCGGTTCGGGCGACGGGCACGTGCTCGGCATCGTGATGGGTGGCCCGACCACCACGGCGCGCGCGCTCAACCCGGCCCTGCCCTACGACCCGGCGCGCGACTTCACCCCCGTCTCGCTGCTGGTGCGCGCGCCCTTCCTGGTCGCCGTCCATCCCGCCCTCCCGGCGGCGGACCTCATGGGGCTGGTGGCGCTGGCGCGCGCCGAGCCCGGGCGGCTCTCCTACGGCTCCGTCGGGCCGGGGACGGTGACGCATCTCGCCATCGAGGAGTTCAAGGCACGGCACGGCATCGCCATCGAGCACGTCGCCTATCGCGGCTTCGCCGAGATGACGCTCGACCTGATCGCCGGGCGCATCCAGCTCGGCCTCGACACCCCCTTCAACGGCGTGCCGGCGGTGCGCGAGGGGCGGCTGAGTGCCCTGGCGGTGACCGGGACGCGGCGGTTCGACGACCTGCCGGCGGTGCCGACCGTCGCCGAGGCCGGGGACCCGGCGGCGGCCTGCTTCGGCTGGACCGGGCTGGTGGCGCCGGCCGGCTTCCCGGCCGAGCGTGCGCGGGCGCTGGCTGCGGCGGTGCGGGAGGGGCTGGCCGAGCCGTCGCTGCGCGCGGTGCTCGGGCAGCAGGCGACCGAGATCGTGGGCAGCGATCCGGCCGAATTCGCGGCGTTGCAGCGCGCGGAGGCGGCGCGCTGGATCGCGGTGATCGAGCGGCTGGGGCTGCGCGCCGGCTGACGCCCGCGTCCGGCAGGCGGCGCCCCCTACCAGGGCACCGTCTGCCCCCGATGGTCCAGATAGGCGAGGCCCGCCTTGCCGCGCCGCGCCTCGATCACCCCGGCGACGCCGCGCATGCTGGTCTCCACGTCCAGCGCGGCGTCCGGCCCGCCCATGTCGGTGCGCACCCAGCCCGGCGCGATCAGCAGCAGGGCGTGGCCGGAATCGCGACTGCGGGCGGCGTAGGAGCGCAGCAGCGTGTTCAGCGCCGCCTTGCTGGCCCGGTACACCTCCCAGCCGCCCGACTCGTTGTTGGCGACGCTGCCGAGGCCCGAGGACATCGCGCCGATCACCCCGCCCGCCGGCACCAGCGGCGCGAGGGCCTCGATCGCCCGCAGCGGGCTCAGCGCGTTGGTGACGAGGATGCGGGTGAACTCCTCGGTCGAGACCTCGCCCGCCGTCTCGGCCGGGTCGTTGGCGACGCCGGCGTTGACGAAGAGCAGGTCGAGCGACCGCCCCGCCAGCCGGCCGCGCAGGGCCTCGATCTGGTCGGGGTGGTTGATGTCCGCCCGCTCGATCTCCAGCCGGCCGCCGGCCTCGGCGGCGAGGTCGTGCAGCGGCTCGGCGCGGCCGCCGCGCTCGGTGGCGATCACGTGCCAGCCACGCCCGAGCAGCTCGCGCGCCAGGCCGAGGCCGAGGCCGCGCGAGGCGCCGAGGATCAGGGCGAGTCCAGTTCCGGTATCGGGCATGGCGGGTTTCCCATCGGCGGCGGCGGGCGGCGCGCGTTGCGCCGGCGCCCGCCGGAGATGGGGGCGGGCCGCGCCGTCGCCACCCCCGGGGCTTTCACCCCGCGCGCCCTTCGGGCGGCGCCTCGGCGCCCCCCCGACCGGGCCAGCCGGCCGGCGCCCCCGGTGGGCGCCCCCGGTAGGCGTTTCCGGTGGCGCCTCCGGTTGGTGCCGCCGGTGAACGTCCCCGGCCCGGCATCGGCGCCGCCATGCGCGCGGGCAGGACGATCCCCGGCCCGCGCGCCGCCGGCTCAGGCCGCGACCAGCACCACGCGGCCAGTCACCTTGCCGTCCTTCAGCCGGTTCAGCGCGCTGTTGGCGCTGTCGACGTTGAGCGGCTCGCGGCTGATCGGGATGCCCGGGAGCGCGCCCTTCTTGGCGATGCCGACCAGCGCGCGCAGCTCCTTGGGGTTGCCGACATAGCTGCCCTCGATGGTGATGGCGCGGATCGGCATCAGCGGCAGCGGGATGGTCATCTCGCCGCCGAACAGCCCGACCTGCACCAGCTTGCCGCCCTTGCGCAGCGCGTCGAAGGCGAAGCGCGAGGTGGCGGTGCCGTTGACGAGGTCGATCACCCCCGCCACCGGCCCGCCGCAGGCCGCGATGATCTTCTGCGCCGTGTCGGGGCCGCTCGCCAGCACCGTGTCGGTGGCGCCCTGGTCGCGCGCCGCCTTCAGCTTGTCCTCGGTGACGTCCACCGCGCAGATCCGCTTGTGGCCGAGCGCCTTCAGCACGGCGATCGCCTGCAGGCCGAGGCCGCCGGCGCCGACCAGCACGATCGGCTCCTCGGGCGGCAGCGGCAGCAGCTTGTTGATGGCGCTGTAGACGGTGATGCCGGAGCAGGCGTAGGTGGCGGCGAGCGCCGGATCGAGGCCCTCGATGTCCACCAGGTGGCGCGGCGCCGGCGCCAGCACGTGCGTCGCGTAGCCGCCGTTCTGGTACACGCCGAGCGAGCGCGGCTGGAGGCACATGTTGTCCTCCTCGGCCAGGCACTTGTCGCACTTGCCGCAGCCGACCCAGGGGAACACCACGCGGATGTCGCCGGCCTTCACGCCCTTGGCGTCCGGCCCCCACTTCACGACGCGGCCGACGATCTCGTGCCCCATCGCCAGCGGCAGCACCACGCCGCGATCGGCGAGGTTCATCTTGCCGCGGCTGCCGAGGTCGTACTCGCCGTCCCAGATGTGCAGGTCGGAATGGCAGACGCCGGCATGCGTCACCTCCAGCAGCACCTGCTCGCCGGTCGGCTCCGGCGTCGGGATTTCCAGATCCTTGAGCGGCTGGCCGCTCGCGACCACGGCAAAGGCGTGCATCCTCGTCTCCCCCGAATGAACCCGTCTGGCGGCGATGGGACAGCGGCGGCGGGGCAGGGTCAAGCCTCCCCGGCCGAGTCCCGCCGGCGCGTCCGCGGCCCGCCGCCTGCCCGGGCGCGATCCGTCGGCCCCCGTCCCGGATGGCCGGCGGCGAGGCGAAGGGTCGGGGCGGTCCCATCCGTTCGCCCCATGGCGGGCGCGGCGCCGCGCCCGGCCCGGCGGCGCGCCATGCCGCCGCGCGCCCGGGGCCCGGCGCCGGACCACGGACCCGGCCACGGCATCCCGGCGGCACGGGTGGCGGCGCGGTGTCGGCAGGACCATCTCCGCCGCATGCGCACCCTCCGACGCCTGCTGGCCGCGCTGCTCGGCCTGGGCATGCTCGCCCTGCTGGCGGCGCTCGCCATCCCCCACCTGCCGCCGCGCTGGAACCCGCTCGCGCCGCTCGACCTGCGCGCGCCGCCGAACCTGCTGACCGGCTGGAAGCTCGCCCGGCTCGGCGCCGACCCGGCCGCCTGCCTCGCCGCCTTCGCCGCCTCGGACCTCGCCCTGCCGCGCCTGCCGGATGTGCGCGCGGGCGGGGATTGCGTCGTCTCGCCGGCGGTGCGGCTGGAGCCGGGCGCCACGCTGCTGCGCCCCGCCGGCCCGGTCGGCACCTGCCGGCTTGCCGCCGCCTGGGAGATGTTCGCGCGCCATTCGCTGCAGCCGGCGGCGCAGGACGCCTTCGGCCAGCCCGTGGTGGCGGTGCGTCACGTCGGCACCTTCGCCTGCCGCGACGTGGCCGGCACGGCCAGGCGCAGCCGCCACGCCACGGCCGACGCCATCGACGTCGCCGGCTTCACGCTGCGGGACGGGCGGCAGGTGAGCGTGCTCGGCCAGTGGAGCGACGCCGGCCCGGCCGGGCAATTCCTGCGCGCGGCGCATGCGGGCGCCTGCCGCTGGTTCGGCACGGTGCTCGGGCCGGACTACAACGCGGCGCACCGGGACCATTTCCACCTCGATGTCGGCGGCTGGCACGCCTGCCGCTGAGCGCCCCGCCCCGCCCCACCCCGCCCCGCCCCGCCTGGCGAGGCGGCCGGATGCGGATCGCGATCCCCATGCGAGGGCGATCCGCTGTAGCATCGGGCCTGCAACGGAGCGCGGCGCCAGCCGTGCCGGGAGGACCAAGGATGACGACCCGCTTCGGCGGCCGCCGTGCCCTGCTGGGCGGCGGCGCGCTCGCCGCCATGACGCTCGCTCGCCCCGCGCTCGCGCAGGCGCGCTGGCCAGACCGCCCCGTGCGCTTCCTGATCCCCTGGGCGCCCGGCGGCGCGCTGGACGGCTTCATGCGCCTGCAGGCCGAACTGTTCCAGCAGGAGACCGGCCAGCCGCTGGTCATCGAGAACCGCCCCGGCGCGCGCGGCACGATGGCGGCGCAGGCGCTGCTGACCGCGCGGCCGGACGGCTACCTGCTGGCGCACCACCACCTCTCGGTGATCCGCCAGCCCTTCCTGACGAAGCGCCCGACCTGGGACCCGGTGAACGACTTCACCTACGTCATGCAGCAGACCGGCTTCGTGTTCGGCCATGTGGTGCGCCCGGATTCCGGCTGGAACACGCTGGCCGAGATGTGGGAGGCGGCGCGGCGGCGGCCGGGGCAGCTCAGCTACGCCACCTCGGGCGTCGCCACCTCCAACCACCTCGCCATGGAGGAGCTGTGCGAGAAGGAGGGCGTGCAGATGCTCCACGTCCCCTTCCGCGGCACGTCCGAGAACATCACCGCGATGCTGGCGCGGCAGATCGACTGCATCGCCAACTCCAACGCCTGGCAGCCCAACGTCGAGGCCGGCGACCTGCGCCTGCTCTCGGTCTGGACCCGCCAGCGCCTGCGCAGCTTCCCGCAGGTGCCGACCCTGCTCGACCTCGGCTACGGCATGGTGGTCACCTCGCCCTACGGCATCGCCGGGCCGAGGGGCATGGATCCGGAGCTGACGGAGGGCGTGCACCGCATCTTCCACCGGACGCAATTCCATCCCCGGGTGCAGGAATTCATGGCCCGCAACGACCTGCCCGACGAGTATCTCGGCCCGGCCGACTACCTCGCCTTCGCGCGGGAGCGCGCGGTGTACGAGCAGCGGATGGTGACGCGGCTCAACCTGTCCATCGACTGACGGCGGGCATTCCGGGGCGTCGGTCCGGGCGCCGGCCCGGCCCGCCTCGGGTGGGCCGCCTCGGGTGGGCGACGCGTAGCGGAATGTCGCACTCGCGACACGCGGCCCTGTCGAGAGTCGGACAGGGCGGGCCGCCGCCCCGGCGGCGGCACCGACATGCCCTGCCGGTGCGCGCGCCGCCGCGCGTTGGCACGTGCGTTGCTGCGTGCCGCTCACCGCCCTCAGCCATGTCCGGCCAGGATGGCGGAGCCAGGAGACCGAGGATGGACCGGCAAGGAGGCGGCGCGCGGGTCGCGACGATCGCGTTCGATCGGGCGCTGGAGGTGGATGCGGTGCTGGCCAGCACCGTCGCCGCGCTGCGCCGCAAGGGCTTCGCGGTCGGCGGGCTGATGCAGCATTTCGGCGAGCGCCTGCCGGGCGGCAAGCGCAGCATGTGGCTGGAGGACATCGGCAGCGGCGAGCGCATCCGCATCGACCAGCCGCGCGGCGCCGGCGCCATCTCCTGCACGCTGGATCTCGACGCCCTGGCCCGCGCCGCCTGCCACCTGCGCGACGCGATACGCAGCGGCGCCGACCTGCTGGTGGTGAACCGCTTCGGCATCAGCGAGGCGGAGGGCGGCGGCATGCGGGCGGAGATCGCGGAGGCGCTCTGCTCCGGCATGCCGCTGCTGATCGCCGTGCGCATGGACCTGCTGCCGGCCTGGGGGGAATTCCTGGGCGGGACGCCCTGGTGCCTGCCGGCGCAATCCCACGCGGCCTGTGCCTGGGCGCTGGAGGCGATCGAGGCGGCGACGGCGGTGGCGATCTGAGCGGTGCCGCGCGGCGGGCTTCGCCGCGCGGGGGAGACGGCGAGGCGGGCGATGGCGCGGGTGGTGTTCTTCGGCAAGCCGGGCTGCCAGGGCAATGCCCGCCAGGTCGAGCTGCTGCGGGCCTCCGGGCACGTGGTCGAGCTGCGCGACCTGCGCGCCGGGCCCTGGACGGCGGCGACGCTGCGCCCCTTCTTCGGCGACATGCCGGTCGCCGACTGGTTCAACCGTTCCGCGCCGGCTGTCGTGCGGGGCGAGATGCGGCCGGAGGCGCTCGACGAGCCGACGGCGCTGTCGCTGCTGCTCGCCGCGCCGCTGCTGATCCGGCGGCCGCTGCTGCAGGTCGGCGAGCGGCGCATGGCCGGCTTCGTGCCCGAGGCGATCGGGGCGTGGATCGGCCTCGCGGCCGGCCTGCCGCCGATCGGCGAAGGCTGCCCGCGCCGCTGAGCGCCGACGGCGAGGAGGGCGGCAGCGGCGGCGGGAACGGTGCCGTGCCGGAACCATGTGGCGACCCCGACCGGCGGCGTGTCGGGATTTGTCGCATCCGGGACAGGCGCGCCGCGGCGGTGCGCCCCGGCGGCGCTCCCCGGTGTCGGCGGGACTGCGCTGGCATGGCGGTTGCTCCACCGCTCACGCAACCCTGCAGGGGATCCCGGCATGCCGAATCTCGCTTCCCACGCGCCGCAGGACGACGAGACCGCGGCGCGGCTGATCGGGCTGAACGACAGCACGCTGCGCGACGGCGAGCAGGCGCCCGGCGTCGCCTTCACCGATGCGGAGAAGCTGCGCATCGCGCGCGCGCTCGATGCCGCCGGCATCGACGAGATCGAGGCCGGCACCCCGGCCATGGGCGACGCCGAGATCGAGATCATCGGCGAGATCGGTCGCGTTGCGGAGCGCGCCGCCGTCATCGCCTGGGGCCGGATGCGCGAGGAGGACGTGGCGGCGGCGCTGCGCACCGGGCTCGGCCGCGTCAGCCTCTCCGTGCCGATGTCGGCGCGGCAGATGCGGGCCAAGGGCTACGAAGGGCCGAAGGACGTGCTCGCGCGCATCGCGCGCATCGTGCCGCTGGCACGCGACAGGGGCCTCGTCGTGGCCGTGGGCGGCGAGGATTCGAGCCGTGCGGAGCCGGACTTCGTGCTGCGCGTGCTGGATGCCGTGGCCGCGGCGGGCGGGCACCGCTTCCGCTTCGCCGACACGCTGGGCGTGATGGAGCCGTTCGGCGTGCGCGACGTCTTCCGCCGGCTGCGCGCGGCGAGCGCGCTGGAGCTGGAATTCCATGGGCATGACGATCTGGGCCTGGCCACGGCCAACACGCTGGCGGCCCTGGCCGGCGGCGCCACCCATGCCAGCGTCTGCGTGCTGGGCCTGGGCGAGCGGGCGGGCAACGCGCCGCTGGAGGAGGTCGCCGTGGCGCTGGCGCGCACGGGGCGGCACCGGACGCGCGCCGATTTCGGCCGGCTGTGCGAGCTGGCCGCGGTGGTGGCGGCCGCCTCGGGCCGCGTCGTGCCGGCGGACAAGCCGATCGTCGGCGATGCCGTGTTCAGCCATGAATCGGGCATCCATGTCAGCGGCCTGCTGCGCGATCCCGCGACTTACGAGGCGCTGGAACCGGCGCAGTTCGGCCGCACGCGCCGCATCGTGTTCGGCAAGCATTCCGGACTCGCGGCGGTGCGGCACGGGCTGCAGCTGCTGGGCCTCAGCGCCGACGCGGCGGCGGCGGCGGCGATCCTGGCGCAGGTGCGGTGCCGTGCCGAGCAGACCAAGCGGCCGGTGGAGCTGCCGGCCCTGGCCGATCTGCATGCGGCGCTGGCGCGCGGCAGCGGGTTGCTGCACGCGGCCGGGTAGAGGCGGCCGATCGGCGGAGGCGTCACGCCGCCACGCCCTCGCCTTCCGTTCACGCGCGCGCCGTGCTGCGAATCCCTCGCATCCGAGGCGGCGCCGGCATGGGTATTGCAGGCGGCATCTCGGAAGTCCTACTCTGCCGCCGAAGCGCTCAGCAACGGCTTTCGCAACCGCCTTTCGGGCAATCCTGGAGGCGAATCATGTCGGCCGTACCGAACGCCGGGAAGCAGGTCACCGTGTCGCGAGGATCACGCAGGAACACGGATCTCCAGGGCATCTACGAGATCTCGAAGATACTCTGCCAGCCGGCGGCCCTGCCGCGCGTGCTGAAATCAACGCTCGGGGTGCTCGACAGCTTCTTCGACATGAGCCTCGGCCTGATCGCCCTGTTCGACGAGGCGGGCGATGCCGAACTCGTGGTCGGCACCCACCTGAGCGACGCCGATGCGCGGCTCCGCCTCGCCGCGATCCCGGAGCGGGCGATCGGGCAGATCGTCGTCACCCATATCCCGCTCGTGCTTGAGAACGCCGCCGCCGACGAGTCCTACGGACGCTGGGACACCACCCTGTGGGGACCGCCGGGCACGCCGCCGGGGACGCGCTTCAGCTTCATCGGCGTCCCGATCGACGTGCAGGACCGCGCCACCGGCGTGCTGATCGTCGCGCGGACCTGGCACGACCGGCCGAACCTGCATCCCGGCGGCGAGGTCGACTTCCTCAGGATGGTCGCCAACCTGATCGGCCAGACGCTGCGGCTGCACGAGGCGCTGGCGCGGGACCGCGAGCGGCTGATCGAGGACCAGCGCAACCTGGAGAAGGCCCGCCGGCACGCGCACCCGGCGGCGCAGCCGGCCGACATCGCCGGCATCATCGGCAGCAGCCCGACGATCAGCGCCGTGGTGGAGAAGGTGCGGGTGGCCGCGCAGCGCGACGTCACCGTGCTGCTGCGCGGCGAGTCCGGGACCGGCAAGGAGCTGTTCGCCCGCGCCCTGCACAACATCTCGCACCGGCGCGACAAGCCCTTCGTGACGCTGAACTGCGCCGCCCTGCCGGAGAGCGTCCTGGAATCGGAATTGTTCGGGCACGAGAAGGGCGCCTTCACCGGCGCCATGTCGCTGCGCAAGGGGCGCTTCGAGCTGGCCGACGGCGGCACGCTGTTCCTCGACGAGATCGGCGAGATCTCGCCCGCCTTCCAGGCCAAGCTGCTGCGCGTGCTGCAGGAGGGCGAGTTCGAGCGCGTGGGCGGGACCCGCACGCTGAAGGTGAACGTCCGCCTCGTGGCCGCCACCAACCGCAACCTCGAGGAGGCGGTCACCAAGGGGGCATTCCGCGCCGACCTCTACTACCGGATCAGCGTCGTGCCCATCGTCCTGCCGGCGCTGCGCGACCGGCGCGGCGACATCCCCCAGCTCGCCGACGAATTCCTCAGGCGCTTCAACCGCGAGAACGCGACCGAGATCGTGCTCGACGCCTCCGCGCACGCGCTGCTGATGCAGTGCAATTTCCCCGGCAACGTTCGCGAGCTGGAGAATTGCATCCGCCGCACCGCCACGCTCGTGCCCGGTCACCGGATCACCGACCACGACTTCGCCTGCCGCAACGACGTGTGCCTCTCGGCGCTGCTCTGGAAGCCTTCCGCGCCTCTGGTGACCCTGCCCGTGGCACCGGCGGCGCGGCCGGCGGAGCCCGCGCATGCGGCCGCCGACCTGCCCTGCGACAAGGCCGATGCCTGCGCCGTCGCCCTGCAGGGCGGCAAGGGCGAGCGTGAGCGGCTGATGGACGCGATGGAGCGCACCGGCTGGGTGCAGGCCAAGGCGGCGCGGCTGCTCGGGCTGACGCCGCGGCAGATTGGCTACGCGCTGCGCAAGCACGACATCCCGATCCGCAAGCTCTGATCCCGACGACCCTGTCGGGAAGCGGACAGCACTGTCCGCTCCGCGACAGCGGGGGCTTTCGGTAAGATGTTGATACAGAAAGGGAAATTCTCTGGCATAGGGCTTGCCATCCCGGCTTCGGCAGCACGGAGCGGATCATGGCGCAGCTCATCAGCCTCGACAGCCTGACGGCGCCGACCACGGCGCGGCAGATGGAGAAGTCGCTCTCGGAAGGCGGCTGCTCCTCATCCTCCTGCGGCTCCTCCTCGGGACCCGCGGACCTCGCGCCGGAGATCTGGGAGAAGGTCAAGGACCATCCCTGCTACTCCGAGGAAGCGCACCACTACTTCGCGCGCATGCATGTCGCGGTGGCGCCCGCCTGCAACATCCAGTGCAACTACTGCAACCGGAAGTACGATTGCGCCAACGAGAGCCGCCCGGGCGTGGTCAGCGAGAAGCTGACGCCGGAGCAGGCGATACGCAAGGTGGTGGCCGTGGCCAACGAGGTGCCGCAGCTCTCGGTGCTCGGCATCGCGGGGCCGGGCGACGCCTGCTACGACTGGAAGAAGACCAGGGCGACCTTCGATTCGATCGCGAAGGTGATCCCCGACATCAAGCTCTGCCTCTCGACCAACGGGCTGGCGCTGCCGGACCATGTCGACGAGATCGCCGACATGAACATCGACCATGTCACGATCACCATCAACATGGTCGATCCCGAGGTCGGCACGGGGATCTACCCCTGGATCTTCCACCGGCACCGGCGCTGGACCGGCCTCGACGCCTCCAGGATCCTGCACGAGCGGCAGATGGAGGGGCTGGAGATGCTGGCGGCGCGCAAGATCCTGGTGAAGGTGAACTCCGTCATGATCCCCGGGATCAACGACGAGCACCTGATCGAGGTGAACAGGGTCGTCAAGTCGAAGGGCGCCTTCCTGCACAACATCATGCCGCTGATCTCCGATCCGGCGCATGGCACGCATTTCGGCCTGACCGGCCAGCGCGGCCCGCGCGCCATGGAGCTGAAGGCGCTGCAGGACAGGCTGGAGGACGGCACCAAGCTGATGCGCCACTGCCGCCAGTGCCGCGCCGACGCGGTGGGGCTGCTGGGCGAGGACCGGGGGCAGGAGTTCACGCTCGACCAGCTTCCGGCCGAGGTGAGCTACGATCCGAACAAGCGCGCCGCCTATCGCGAGGTGGTGGCCGCCGAGCGCGGCGAGCACGTCTCGCACAAGGCGGCGGCCGATGCGGCGCTGGCCGACGTCGGCGAGGCGCCGACGCTGCTGGTGGCGATCGCCACCAAGGGCGGCGGCCGCATCAACCAGCATTTCGGACATGCCAGGGAATTCCAGGTCTACGAGGTCTCGCCGGCCGGCATCCGGTTCATCAGCCACCGCAAGGTGGACCAGTACTGCCAGGGCGGCTGGGGCGAGGACGCGACGCTGGACGGCGTGATCGAGATGCTGGACGGGATCTCCTTCGTGCTGTGCGCCAAGATCGGCGACTGCCCGAAGGACAGCCTGAAGGCCGCCGGCATCGCGGTCAGCGACGACTACGCGCACGAGTGGATCGAGGCGGGAATCGCCGCCTGGTACAAGGCCGAGTACGGCGCCGAGATCCGGCTCAGCGCCTGACCGGACAGAGGGAAAAGAGAAGGAGAATCTCCCATGGCTTTGAAGATCGTCGCCTCGCAGTGCACCGTCTGCGGCGCCTGCGAGTTCGAGTGCCCCAACGTCGCCATCCGCATGAAGGGCGACATCTACGTGATCGACCCGAAGAAGTGCACGGAGTGCGAGGGCCAGTTCGACTCGCCGCAATGCGCGGCGGTCTGCCCGGTGCCGAACACCTGCATCAAGGCCTGAACGGCGCGATGCAACCACCGGCCGAGCCGTCGGATGCGGCCGACTGGCTCGGCCGGCCGGTCCGCTGTCTGGAATGCCGGCATGCGGACATGCAGCGCCAGGGCCTGTGCCAGCGCGGCCGGGCCTGCGTGCACGATCGGCGCGCGCGTCGGGTCGACCGCTTCTTCGGCTCGCATCCGGGCCTGGCGGACGAGTATCTCGACCATCCCTATTTCGAGGTGCGGGCGATCGCGGCGCGCTACTGCACGCTGTTCCGCCTGCCGGCGCTGATGGATGACCCGGAGCCCGAGGTGCGCGCGCAGGTCGCGCTGCGCCTGCCGCCCGCGCGCATCGGCCGGCTGGCCGAGGACCCCGACAGACGCGTGCGCGTCGCCGCCACCAGCCGCCTCGCCGGCAAGGCTCTCGTCGCGATGCTGCGCGACCCCGACTACTACGTGCGGCTGATCGCGGTGCGCCGGCTGCCGCCGGACGTGCTGCCGCTCGCCGCCGGGGATCCGGAGCCGGAGGTGCGCCGCTGGGCCGCACGCCGGATGCCGCCCGAGCGGCTCGGCGTGCTGCTGGGCGACCAGGACCCGCTGGTGCGCCTGGAGGTGGCCGAGCGCCTGCCGCCGGCGCGGCTGCACCTGCTGGCCGACGATCCCGACATGCGGGTCCGCTTCGCCGTCGTGCAGCGCGCGCCCGCCGATCTGCTGGGCCGGTTCGGGCGGGATGCCGAGCGGCTGGTACGCGAGGCCGCGGCGGAGCGCCGCGCCGAACTGGAGGAGGAGGGCTGACGATGGGCCTCGGACGCGAGGAGGAGATGGAAGTCTACCAGCAGCCGCGCTTCATGCCCGGCACGAAGGTGGTCTCCACGAAGTACGTGAAGAACGACGGCACCTTCCCCGGTCGGGAGATCGGCGAGGTGCTCGTGCGCAAGGGGGATGTCGGCTACGTGCGCGACGTCGGCATGTTCCTCCAGCGCTACTACATCTATGCCGTGGACTTCATTGCCCGCGATGCCGTGGTCGGCATGCGCGGCCGCGAGCTGGTCCTGGCCGATCGGCCTGGGGGGAGCGGGACATGAAGGTGATGATCAGACGCGACGCGAAGGGCCTTTCGGCCTACGTGCCGAAGAAGGACCTGGAGGAGCCGATCGTCGAGACGGAGCGGGACTCGCTCTGGGGCGGCTGGGTGCGGCTCAAGAATGGCTGGATGCTCGACCTGCCGGACATGGACGCGCGGACGCGGCTTCCGGTGACGGTGAACGCGAAGAAGCGCGGCGGGGAGGACTAGGCCGTGGGTGCTGCGAATTTCCTGCCGGACGAGGTGCTGGGGCGGCTGCGCGAGGGCATGCTGATCCCCTATCTCGGCCCGGGCGTCACCGCACTCGGAGCGCCGGCGATCCCGGTCTCCGACGCGGAGCTAGCCACCTTCCTCGGTGACCGCGTGGCGCTGCCGCGCCGGGCACGCGGCAACCTCTGGGCGGCGGCGCAGTTCATCGAGAGCCGGCGCCACCGCAAGGCGCTGGTGTCGCTGATGTCGGAAGCCTACGCCCTGCCTGCGCCGCCGGTGCCGATGCAGCACTGGCTGGCGGGCCTGCGGCCATCCATGATCGTGGATACGTGGTACGATGGCGCGATGCGGGCCGCGCTGGCGGGCACCGGTCAGGACTGGGGCGAGATCCAGGGCATCACCCGTGCCGGCATCGGCGAGGCGCGCTGGTATCGCGCCTACGATCACGCGGGCGCGGAAGCCGCGATCGGCGCGGCGCCGGGCTGGCGCACGCTGCTCTACAAGCCGCATGGCGGCGTGACGCCGGCGCACAACTACCTGGTGGCCGACAGCGACTATGTCGAGGTTCTGACGGAGATCGACATCCAGTCGCCGATTCCGGACGAGGTGAAGCGGCGGCGGGAGGGCCGCGGCTTCCTGTTCCTCGGCTGCCGCTTCCACGACCAGATGCTGCGCACCTATGCCCGGCAGATCATGAAGCGCTCCGCCGGCCCGCACTGGGCGGTGCTGCCGGCCGAGCCGATGACGCGCAACGAGCGGAACTTCCTGGAGCAGCAGGGCATCAGCCCGATCGAAGTGCCGCTGGAGGAGATCGGGCGCGCCATCGCCGCCTGAACGCCACAAAACGTCGCGTGCCGAACGGCGCCCGGGGACCTGCTCCCCGGGCGCCGTTGCGCGTTCACCGGCCTCGACATGGAGCCGACGCTATTGTCGGATAGACAACAGTGGCTGTCGACACCGGGCGCGCGGCAGGATTCGTCGAAGTCGTTGTTTATAAACGATGTTCTTCTTCGCCAAGCTCTGGCACGGCACTTGCGGAAAGGAGGTCGTCGGGTCTCGAAGCCCGCGACCACCACCCGCAGAGGACGGCCCAATGAGTGCGCTTCGCCAGATCGCTTTCTACGGCAAGGGGGGTATCGGCAAGTCGACGACCTCCCAGAACACCCTCGCTGCGCTCGTCGAGATGGACCAGCGCATCCTGATCGTCGGCTGCGACCCCAAGGCCGACAGCACGCGCCTGATCCTGAACAGCAAGGCGCAGGACACCGTCCTGAGCCTGGCCGCCGAGGCCGGTTCGGTCGAGGATCTCGAGCTCGAGGACGTGCTCAAGATCGGCTACAAGGGCATCAAGTGCGTCGAGTCCGGCGGTCCCGAGCCGGGCGTCGGCTGCGCCGGCCGCGGCGTCATCACCTCGATCAACTTCCTCGAGGAGAACGGCGCCTACGACGATGTCGACTACGTCTCCTACGACGTGCTCGGCGACGTGGTCTGCGGCGGCTTCGCGATGCCGATCCGCGAGAACAAGGCGCAGGAAATCTACATCGTCATGTCGGGCGAGATGATGGCGCTCTACGCCGCCAACAACATCGCCAAGGGCATCCTGAAGTACGCCCATTCCGGCGGCGTGCGCCTCGGTGGCCTGATCTGCAACGAGCGCCAGACCGACCGCGAGCTGGACCTCGCCGAGGCGCTCGCCAAGCGCCTGAACAGCAAGCTGGTCCACTTCGTGCCGCGCGACAACATCGTGCAGCATGCCGAGCTGCGCAAGCAGACGGTGATCCAGTACGCGCCGACCAGCCAGCAGGCCCAGGAGTACCGCCAGCTTGCGCAGAAGGTCCATGCGAACAGCGGCCAGGGCACCATCCCGACGCCGATCACGATGGAGGAGCTGGAGGAGATGCTGCTCGACTTCGGCATCATGAAGTCGGACGAGCAGGCCCTGGCGGAGCTGCAGGCCAAGGAGGCGGTCAGGTCCGCCGCCGCCGCGCACTGACCGGACTGGCCGGCCGCGCACCGTGCGGCCGGCCGCCTCCACTCCGACGATGGGGAGACAGGCCATGAGCCTCGACGACTATTCGAACGACAGCGAGTTCCACCACCGCCTCATCGCCGAAGTGCTTGAGGCGTACCCGGACAAGACGAAGAAGCGTCGCCAGAAGCACCTCGGCGTCGCCACCGCGGTCGATGCGCCGGCCGGAGCCGCCGAGGAGGAGGGCCACGAGGGTGGCCTGACCGAGTGCGGCGTCAAGTCGAACATCAAGTCCATCCCGGGCGTGATGACCATCCGCGGCTGCGCCTACGCAGGCAGCAAGGGCGTGGTCTGGGGGCCGGTGAAGGACATGGTCCACATCAGCCACGGGCCGGTCGGCTGCGGCCAGTACTCCTGGTCCCAGCGCCGCAACTACTACATCGGCGACACCGGCGTGGACACCTTCGTGACGATGCAGTTCACCTCCGACTTCCAGGAGCGGGACATCGTCTTCGGCGGCGACAAGAAGCTCGAGAAGATCATCGACGAGATCAACGACCTGTTCCCGCTGGCGAAGGGAATCTCGATCCAGTCGGAGTGCCCGATCGGCTTGATCGGCGACGACATCGAGGCGGTGTCGAAGAAGAAGAACAAGGAGACGGGCAAGACCATCGTGCCTGTCCGCTGCGAGGGCTTCCGCGGCGTCTCGCAGTCCCTCGGCCACCACATCGCCAACGACGCGATCCGCGACTGGGTGTTCGACAAGAAGGAGGTCGAGCACGAGACCGGTCCCTACGACGTCAACGTGATCGGGGACTACAACATCGGCGGCGACGCCTGGGCCTCGCGCATCCTGCTCGAGGAGATGGGCCTGCGCGTGGTCGGCAACTGGTCGGGCGACGCGACGCTGGCCGAGATCGAGCGCGCCCCGAAGGCGCGCCTGAACCTCATCCACTGCTACCGGTCGATGAACTACATCTGCCGGCACATGGAGGAGAAGTACGGGATCGCCTGGACCGAGTACAACTTCTTCGGGCCCAGCCAGATCGCCGCCTCGCTGCGCAAGATCGCCAGGCACTTCGACGAGACCATCCAGGAGAATGCCGAGAAGGTCATCGCCAAGTACCAGCCGCTGGTCGATGCGGTGGTGGCGAAGTACCGGCCACGGCTCGAGGGCAAGACGGTGATGCTCTACGTCGGCGGCCTCCGCCCCCGGCACGTCGTCAATGCCTACGAGGATCTCGGCATGCGGATCGTCGGCACCGGCTACGAGTTCGGCCACAACGACGACTACCAGCGCACCGGGCACTACGTGAAGGACGGCACGCTGATCTACGACGACGTGACCGGCTACGAGCTGGAGCGCTTCATCGAGGGCATCCGCCCCGACCTGGTCGGCTCCGGCATCAAGGAGAAGTACCCGGTGCAGAAGATGGGCATCCCGTTCCGCCAGATGCACTCCTGGGACTACTCGGGTCCGTATCACGGCTACGACGGCTTCGCGATCTTCGCGCGCGACATGGATCTGGCCATCAACAACCCGGTCTGGGGCCTGTTCAAGGCGCCATGGCAGACCGAGGCCGCGGCCTGAAGGCAGAGGGATCACGACGATGCCGCAGAGTGCAGACAAGGTACTCGACCATGCCCCGCTCTTCCGCGAGCCCGAGTATCGGGAGATGCTCGCGCGGAAGAAGGCGGAATTCGAGAACATGCCGCCGCGCGAGGAGGTCCGGAAGGTCGCCGACTGGACCAAGAGCTGGGAGTACCGGGAGAAGAACTTCGCCCGCGAATCCCTCTCGGTGAACCCGGCCAAGGCCTGCCAGCCGCTCGGCGCCGTGTTCGTCGCCGCCGGCTTCGAGCGCACGATGAGCTTCGTGCACGGCAGCCAAGGCTGCGTCGCCTACTACCGCAGCCACCTGTCGCGCCACTTCAAGGAGCCGGCCTCGGCCGTCTCCTCCTCGATGACCGAGGACGCGGCGGTGTTCGGCGGGCTGAACAACATGGTGGACGGCCTCGCCAACACCTACAAGCTGTACAACCCGAAGATGATCGCCGTCTCCACCACCTGCATGGCGGAGGTGATCGGCGACGACCTGCAGGCCTTCATCGCCACGGCCAAGCAGAAAAACTCGGTGCCCGGCGACTTCGACGTCCCCTTCGCCCACACCCCGGCCTTCGTCGGCAGCCACACCACCGGCTACGACAACATGCTCAAGGGCATCCTCGAGCACTTCTGGAAGGGCAGGGAGCGCCTCGCCGGCTCGACCGCCGTCAACATCATCCCGGGCTTCGACGGCTTCGCGGTGGGCAACAACCGCGAGCTGAAGCGGATGCTCGACGTGATGGGGGTGGAGTACACCATCCTCTCCGACGTAGCCGACCAGTTCGATACCCCGTCGGACGGCGAGTACCGCATGTACGACGGCGGCACCACGCTGGAATCGGTGAAGGCGGCGCTCGACGCCAGGGCGACGCTTTCCATGCAGGAGTACTGCTCGCAGAAGTCCCTGGAGTACGCGGCGGGCTTCGGGCAGGAGACCGCCGCCTTCCACTATCCGATGGGCGTGGCCGGCACCGACGAGTTCCTGATGAAGGTGTCCGAGGTCACCGGTAAGCCGATCCCCGAGGCGCTTCGCATGGAGCGCGGCCGGCTTCTCGACGCCATGGCCGACAGCCAGTCCTGGCTCCACGGCAAGACCTACGCGGTCTACGGTGACCCGGACTTCGTGTACGGCATGGCGCGCTTCATCCTGGAGACGGGCGGCGAGCCGAAGCACTGCTTGGCGACCAACGGCAACAAGGCGTGGGAGGAGCAGATGAACGCCCTCTTCGCCTCCTCGCCCTACGGCGCCGGCTGCCGGGCATGGCCGGGCAAGGATCTGTGGCACATGCGCTCCCTCCTCGCCACGGAGAAGGCCGACCTGCTGATCGGCAACTCCTACGGCAAGTACCTGGAGCGCGATACCGGCACCCCGCTGGTGCGCCTGATGTTCCCGATCTTCGACCGGCACCACCACCACCGCTTCCCGGTCTGGGGCTACCAGGGCGCGCTGCGCGTGCTGGTGACGCTGCTCGACAAGGTGTTCGACCGGCTCGACGACGAGACGATCGAGCCCGGGGTCACCGACTACTCCTACGACCTCACCCGCTGACCCCCGCCGGCCTGGGCGGGAACCGCCGCCCGGGCCCCTTCTCCCGCCCCTTCACGTCGAGACGGAGCCGCCGATGAGCCGGAGCCTGCAGGCCAAGATCGCCGACGTCTTCAATGAGCCCGGCTGCGATAAGAACGCGGCCAAGGGCGAGAAGGAGCGCAAGAAGGGCTGCTCCAAGCCCCTCACCCCCGGCGCCGCGGCCGGCGGCTGCGCCTTCGACGGCGCCAAGATCGCGCTGCAGCCGATCACCGACGTGGTCCACCTCGTGCACGGCCCGCTGGCCTGCGAAGGCAATGGCTGGGACAACCGGCATGCCGCCAGCAGCGGCCCGATGGTCTACCGCACCGGCTTCACGACCGATCTTGCCGAGATGGACATCATCATGGGCTCGGGCGAGAAGCGCCTGTACAGGGCGATCCGCGAGGCGGTGGCGCGGCACGACCCGCCTGCCGTCTTCGTCTACGCCACCTGCGTCCCGGCGCTGATCGGCGACGACATCGAGGCGGTGTGCCGCCATGCCAGCGAGAAGCTCGGCGTGCCCTGCATCCCGGTGAACGCCCCGGGCTTCGTCGGCTCCAAGAACCTCGGCAACAAGCTGGCCGGCGAGGCGCTGCTCGACCACGTGATCGGCACGATGGAGCCGGAGTTCACGACGCCGACCGACATCAACATCCTGGGCGAGTACAATCTCTCCGGCGAGCTGTGGCAGGTCAGGCCGCTGTTCGAGCGGCTCGGCATCCGCCTCCACGCCTGCGTCACCGGCGATGCCCGCTATCGTGAGGTGGCCTCGGCGCACCGGGCGCGAGTAAACATGATGGTCTGCTCGACGGCCCTCATCAACATCGCCCGCAAGATGGAGGAACGCTACGGCATCCCCTACTTCGAGGGCTCCTTCTACGGCATCGAGGACACGTCCACGGCGCTGCGAACCACCGCGGCGCTTCTGGTCCGGCGTGGCGCCCCGGCCGAACTGATCGACCGGACCGAGGCGCTGATCGGCGCCGAGGAGGCGCGCGCCTGGGCGCGGATCGCGCCGTACCGCAGATCGCTCGAGGGAAAGCGGGTGCTGCTCTACACCGGCGGCGTGAAATCCTGGTCGATCGTCTCCGCGCTGATGGAGATCGGCATGGAGATCGTCTCCACCTCCACGCGCAAGTCCACCAGGGAGGACAAGGAGCGGATCAAGGAGATCATGAAGACGGACGCGCACATGGTGGACAGCATCCCGCCGCGGGAGATGTACGCCAAGCTGCGGAACGGCGAGGCCGACATCATGCTCTCAGGCGGCCGCACGCAGTTCACCGCCCTGAAGGCGAAGACGCCCTGGCTCGACATCAACCAGGAGCGGCACGTCGCCTATGCCGGCTACGATGGCATGGTGAACCTGGTGGCCGAGCTGGCGCGCGCGCTCGACAACCCGGTCTGGCGGGAGGTACGGCGCCCCGCACCGTGGGACGTGCCCGCGTCCGCCGCCGGCGGCAGCTCGCTCGCGGCGCCCGTCGCCGCCGCGGCGGCAAGGGCCTGAAGGGGAACGCGCGATGGCCGAGATCGTCCATGGCCGCAAGGCCTGCGCCACCAACCCGCTGAAGAGCTCGGCGCCGCTCGGCGCTGCCCTGGCCTATCTCGGCATGGAAGGATCGGTGCCGCTGCTCCACGGCAGCCAGGGCTGCACCTCCTTCGCGCTCACCCTCGCGGTGCGTCACTTCAAGGAGGCGATTCCCCTCCAGACCACGGCGATGGACGAGGTCGCGACCATCCTCGGTGGCGCCGGCAATCTTGAGGAGGCGATCCTCAACCTGCACAAGCGCATGAAGCCGCGCTTCATCGGCATCGCCTCCACCGCGCTGGTCGAGACCCGCGGCGAGGACTACGTGGGCGAACTGGGGACGATCCTTCGGAAGAACGCATCGCTGCGCGGGACCAGCATCGTCTACGCCTCGACGCCCGACTATGCCGGCGCGCTGGAGGATGGCTGGTCCAGGGCGGTCGCGGCGATCATCGATGCACTGGTCGAGCCGGGCGGAGCCATCGGGCCGCTCTCGCGCCAGGTCAACATCCTGCCCGGCGTGCACCAGACGACGGCCGACATCGAGGAGATCGTCGCCATCGTCGAGGCCTTCGGGCTTTCGCCGATGGTCCTTCCCGACATCTCCGGCTCGCTCGACGGCACGGTGCCTTCGCAGTATCAGCCGACCACCTGGGGTGGGGCGCGGCCCGAGCAGGTGGCCAGGATGGGCCAGGCGCTGCACACCATCGCCATCGGCGAGCACATGCGCCATCCGGCCGGGCGCCTGCGCGAGCGCACCGGCGTGCCGGTGACGCTGTTCCCGACCCTGCTGGGACTGGAGGCGGGCGATCGCCTCGTCTCGCTGCTGATGGAGCTCTCGGGTCGTACCGCGCCGGCGCGCCTGCGGCGGCAACGCAGCCAGCTCGAGGACGCGATGCTGGATGGCCACTTCTTCTTTGGCGGTCGCCGCGTGGCGATCGGCAGCGATCCGGACCTGCTGTACGGCCTCGCCGCCTTCTTCCATGTCATGGGTGCCGAGGTGGTGGCGGCCGTGGCCTCCACCGGCAATTCCGCCCTCCTCGAGCGCATCCCCACGCAGCGCGTGGTGATCGGCGACCTGCAGGACCTGGAGGACGCGGCGGCGGCGGCCGGCGCCGAACTGCTCGTCACCAACAGCCATGGCCGGCAGGCAGCCGAGCGGCTCCACCTGCCGCATCTGCGCGTCGGCTTCCCGATCTTCGACCGCATCGGCTCCACGCATCGCTGCACGGCCGGCTATCGCGGCACGCGGGACCTGATCTTCGAGGTCGCCAACATCGCCCAGGCCGGGCTGCACGCGCACGGCCCTGGGGATTTCGCGGACGTGCTGCCCGGAGAGAAGGAGGCATCCCATGCATGTGCGCCAGTTGCAGCTGGTTGAGAAGGGGGCGGCCGAAGACGCCGGCCCGGTCCTGCGCGTCGCCATCGCGACGCAGGACATGAAATCCCTGAACGCCCATTTCGGCTCCGCCCGGCGCTTCGCCATCTACGAGGTGACGCCGGGAACCAGCCGTTTCGTGCGGGCCGTCAGCTTCGACGACACCAGCGACGAGTCCGGCAGCCACAGGACCGACGGTGACGACAGGATCGGCCCGAAGGTGGCGTCGATCGCCTGCTGCACGCTGCTTTTCGTGCTGGCGATCGGCGGCCCGGCCGCGGCCAAGGTGGTCGGCGCCCGCATCCATCCCGTGAAGCTGCCCGCGCCGGAGCCGATCGAGGACATCATCCGCAAGGTCCAGGCGATGATGACCGGCAACCCTCCGCCCTGGCTGCGCAAGGCGATGGCGCTGGGGCAGCCACGCAGCATGGACCATCTGGACGACGAGGACTGACCGATGAGCGACGCCGAGACCCTGGCCCCGACACCGGCCGCCGACCCGCTGCGGACACCCTTCCTGCAATGCCTGATCGGCCGTATCCGCGCCGAGGACAGCTACGGCGCCTGGGAGAAGCGGAGCGACGAGTCGCTGCTGGCAGAGTACGTCGTCACGAAGGAGCAGCGCCGCGCCATCCCGATCATCAGCGACCCCGACCCGGAGGTGATCGCCCGCGTCGAGCAGTTCTACCAGGCGGTAGGGCTCGCGGTGGAGCGCGCCACGCGGGTGATGGCCACGCCGATGATGAAGATGAGCCACGAGGGCTTCGGCCGGGTGGTGCTGATCGCCGGTCGGCTGGTAGTGCTGGCCCGCAGCCTGCGCGACGTGCACCGCTTCGGCTTCGACAGCCTGGAGAAGCTGGCCGCCGAGGGCACCAAGGCGGTCGAGCAGGCCGTCGCGATGATCGAGGCCCATCCCGAGCTGGCGCGTGGCTGAGGAGGGCACGATGAGCGGAACCGAGACCCTGAAGGCGGAGATCAAGAAGCTCTCCGCCCAGGCGATGCAGGCGAAGATGGACCTGCACGATCTTTCCGAGGAACTCCCGGTCAACTGGGAGAGCATCCTCGAGGTGGCGGGCCGTACGCACAGCGCCTATGCCAGCCTGACCGCGAAGCGCGCCGAGCTGAAGCGCCTGGAAGGAGGCTGACCCATGACCGCAGCCCAGACCGTCACCCGCGACGGCCGCGCCTGGCAGGCGCAATACCTGCTGTCGATCGACGACAAGACCTGCATCGGCTGCGGTCGCTGCTACAAGGTCTGCGGCCGCGGGGTGATGACGTTGCGTGGCGTCAACGAGGACGGCGAGATCGTCGATCTCGACGAGGACGACATCGAGCGCAAGGTGATGGCGATGGACGATGCCGGCGCCTGCATCGGCTGCGGCGCCTGCGCCCGGGTCTGCCCCGCCAACTGCCAGAAGCACGGCCCGCTGAACTGAGGAGACCGGGGACATGAACGCGACCGACGTCTATGCGTGGCTCTCCGGCGGCAGCCAGCGCGGCGCCTGCGACGGCTTCGATGCGCATGTCCTGGCCTCCGTCCTCGCCATCGGCATCGCCGAATCCGCCAACGGTCATTCGCCGGTGACGGAGTCGGTCGGCCTGTCCGGCGAGGCGCTGGCCGGCCTCGCCGCCGAGGTGTTCCCGCATGCCGCGGCGGTCTTCGCGCGGGTGCGCCATGAGACGCTGGCGGCGCGACCGGCCGACGAGGACTGCCTGCGCGAGCTGCTGCGGCGGCACAGCACGGAGGGCAGCGGCTTCCAGTCCTGCCTGGCCGATGTCGTCGCGCGCCGCTGCATGCGGCCGAACCACCTGTGGCAGGATCTCGGCCTGCGTAGCCGGCGCGAGCTGTCATGGCTGATGGCCCGCCATTTCGAGCCGCTGGCGAGCCGCAACGGCAAGGACATGAAGTGGAAGAAATTCCTCTACCGTACCATCTGCCGTGACGACGGCTACCGTCTTTGCGCCGCGCCGATCTGCTCGGAGTGCGACGATTTCGAGGCATGCTTCGGCGAGGAGAACGGCGAGAGCCTGATCGCGCGCGTGCATCGTGACGCCGATCCCGTCGCCGGCGCCGCGATGGCGGCCGGCTAAGTCCTCGGGAAGGCGCCGTACGGGAGTCATACCGGCCGGTCGGGCCGCCGTGCCCGGCCGGTCCGTCGCGCGCGTACCGGCTGTCGGCGCATGGGTGCGCCACCGGCGGACCGGCAGCACCGGATCCGGCGACGCCGGGCACTGAGCCGCCAAACGGCCAACGCATTCTCCTCGCCGTTCCTGGGAAGGATGCCACCGCCTGCGCGGTCGCCGCACGTTCCTCGCCATTGCCAAGGCGCACGGCCTCCTGAACCCGTGTCAGGACGGCGGGTGCGCTCCTGCGTCGTCATCGCGAAGGGTGGCCACGTCGCCGGATCGCGTCGCCGGAGCGCCGCGCCCGGGACGGGCAGGGCACTGCCGGTCGATCGCTGAACGCCGCGCTGCGCCAGGACGGAAGCGGGCCGGGGAGGACGCGGCCCGACCCGCTCGGCGCAGATACCCCACGCAGCGCGCGTTCCGCCCGGCCGCCGATGACGTGGCCGGATGACGATTCGTCCGACGCGCCGCGTCGTCCGACGACGAGGCGGGAAGGACGCGACACTGTCGTTGTCGACATTGCGACAGTGTCGGGGGCAGGCATCGGGGAATGCGGTCACTGCACTGGAATCAATGGCTGATTCCTTCTGGCACAACCCTTGCTCAATCCTTTTCCGAAGGCTTCACGCAGGATCGGGGGCAGGGATGATCGAGTTGACAGACAGTGCCATCAGCGCGGTGCGCACGGCGCTCGAACGTTCCGGAACACCGGATGCGGGCCTGCGCGTCATGGTCCAGGCGGGTGGCTGCGCCGGCTTCAAGTACATGCTCGGCATCGTCGAGCAGCCCGATCCGAACGACCTGGTGCTGGAGAAGGATGGTGTCCGCATCTTCGTCGAGCCGTCGAGCGAGCCGCACCTGAAGGGAACCAGGGTGGATTTCGTGGTGGCCCTGGAAGGATCCGGCTTCGCCTTCGACAATCCCAACGCGGCGAGCAAGTGCTCCTGCGGCAAGTCCTTCGGCTGAGGAGGCGTGCCATGTGGGACTACACCGACAAGGTCAAGGAACTCTTCTACAACCCGAAGAACGCGGGCGTTCTGGAGGAGGCCAACGCGGTCGGCGAGGTCGGCGCCATCTCCTGCGGCGACGCTCTGAAGCTGATGCTCAAGGTCGATCCCCAGACCGAGGTGATCACCGAGGCGAAATTCCAGACCTTCGGCTGCGGCTCCGCCATCGCCTCCTCCTCCGCCCTGACGGAGATGGTGATCGGCAAGACCGTCGACGAGGCGATGGCGCTGACCAACCAGGACATCGCCGACTATCTCGGCGGCCTGCCGCCGGAGAAGATGCACTGCTCCGTGATGGGCCACGAGGCGCTGCGCGCGGCCATCGCCAACTGGAAGGGCGAGGCCTGGGTCGACGACCATGAGGAAGGCGCGCTGGTCTGCAAGTGCTTCGGCGTGGACGAGGGCATGGTCGAGCGGGCGATCCGGATCAACGGCCTGACCAGCGTCGAGCAGGTGACGCACTTCACCAAGGCCGCCGGTAGCTGCGGCACCTGCGTCGAGGCGGTGGAGGGCGTGCTCGCGCGCACCAACGCCGCCATGGTGGCCGAGGGCAAGCTGGAGGCGGCGCTCGCCTTCGATCCCGCGAATTCCGTTCCCGCGCCGCGCCGGGCGAGGCAGAAGCAGTCGCCGCTGGCGCCCGTGAAGAAGGGCAGCCTGACCACGCTGCAGAAGATCCGCCTGGTCGAGAGCGCGATCGAGGAGCTGCGCCCGTTCCTGAAGCGGGACGGCGGCGACTGCGAGCTGGTGGACGTGGATGGCGACCGCGTCCTGGTCAAGCTCTCCGGCGCCTGTGTCGGCTGCCAGATGGCCAGCGTCACGGTCAACGGCATCCAGGAGAAGCTGATCGAGCTGATCGGCCAGCCGCTCCGCGTCATTCCCGTCCCGAGCCATTGAGGAGCAGGCCCATGCGACCCGTCTACCTCGACAACAACGCCACCACGCGGGTCGATCCCGCCATCGTGGAGGTGATGCTGCCCTTCTTCACGGAGCAGTTCGGCAACGCCTCCTCCATGCACGCCTTCGGCTCCTCCGTCGGCGGCGCGCTGCGCTTCGCGCGGCAGCAGATGCAGGCGCTGCTCGGCGCGGAGTTCGACCACGAGATCGTCTGGACCGGCGGCGGCACGGAGTCCGACAACACGGCGCTGCTCTCGGCGCTGGAGACGCAGGGCGGCCGCGACGAGATCGTCACCACGGCGGTCGAGCACCCCGCCATCCTCAACACCTGCGCCTGGCTGGAGAAGAGTCGCGGCATCAAGGTCCACTACATCCCGGTGGACAGTCGCGGCCGGCTCGACATCGAGGCCTATCGCCGCGCCCTCTCGCCGCGCACCGCCATCGCCTCCGTCATGTGGGCCAACAACGAGACCGGCACGATCTTTCCGGTCGAGGTGCTGGCGGAGCTGGCGCACGAGGCCGGCGCGCTGTTCCACACCGATGCGGTGCAGGCCGTCGGCAAGGTGCCGATGACACTCAGGGATTCGGAGATCGACCTCCTCTCCCTCTCCGGCCACAAGCTGCATGCGCCGAAGGGCATCGGCGCGCTCTATGTCCGCAAGGGCGTGCGTCTGCGGCCGCTGATCCGCGGCGGCCATCAGGAGCGCGGTCGGCGCGCCGGCACCGAGAACGTGCCGGGGATCATCGGCCTCGGCAAGGCCGCCGAGCTGGCGCTGCTGCACATGGACGAGGAGAACACCCGCGTCCGCGCCCTGCGCGACCGGCTGGAGAAGGGGCTGCTGCAGCGCATCGGCAACAGCTTCGTCACCGGCGACGCCGGCAGCCGCCTGCCCAACACCAGCAACATCGCCTTCGAGTACGTGGAAGGCGAGGGCATCCTGCTGCTGCTGAGCAAGGCCGGCATCGCGGCCTCCTCCGGCTCCGCCTGCACCTCCGGCTCGCTGGAGCCTTCGCACGTGCTGCGGGCGATGAACGTCCCCTACACGGCGGCGCACGGCGCCATCCGCTTCTCCTTCTCCCGCGACAACGTGGACGAGGACGTGGACCAGGTGCTGGAGGCGCTGCCGCCCATCATCGAGAAGCTGCGCGCCCTGTCGCCCTTCTGGGCCAAGGATGGCGCCACCGGCTTCTCCCCGAGCTATGTGTGAGGGCGTGATGCCGGTCGCCGCGGACCTCGCCGTGCTGTCCGGGCCGGCGCCGCGTCGCCCCGGCCTCTGGCGCACGCTGCGCGGCGACGTCGCCTGCGTGCAGGCGCGCGATCCCGCGGCACGCTTCACGCTGGAGATCCTGCTCACCTACCCCGGCGTGCACGCGGTGCTGGCGCACCGCCTCGCCAACCGGCTGTGGCGGAGCGGGTTGCGCTTCCCGGCGCGGCTGCTCTCCTGGCTCGCCCGCGCCGCCACCAACGTCGACATCCATCCCGGCGCCACGATCGGCCAGCGCCTCTTCATCGATCACGGCGCCGGCGTGGTGATCGGCGAGACGGCCGAGATCGGCGACGACGTCACGCTGTACCACGGAGTCACGCTGGGTGGCACCACCTGGTCCGCCGGCAAACGGCATCCGACTCTGCGCGACGGCGTGCTGGTCGGCGCCGGGGCCAAGGTGCTGGGCCCGGTCGAGGTCGGCGCCGGCGCGCGCGTCGGCGCCAATGCCGTCGTGATGCAGGACGTGCCGCCCGGCATGACCGTCGTCGGCATTCCCGGCCGCGTGGTGATCGGCAAGCAGGAGCGCCGCCGCATCGACGGGCGCATCGATCTCGACCACCACCTGATGCCCGACCCGGTGGGCGAGGCCATCTCGGCCCTGCTCGACCGCATCGCCTTCCTGGAGACGCGCGTCGCCCATCTGCAGCGGGGCGAGGCGGCGGCACCGGCACGCTGCGACACCTGCGAGGAGCAAGGCAACCGATGAGCGGCATCCTGCAACAGCTCGGCCGTGCCTCGGCCGCCGAGGACTTCTTCGCGCTCCTCGACCTCCCCTATGACCGGCAGGTCGTCGACGTCGCGCGCCTGCACATCCTGCGCCGCATGCGCGACTACCTGCGCGACACCGCGCTGGAGGCGATGCCGGAGGAGCAGGTCCGGAGCACGCTGCGCGAGAGGCTCGCCCGGGCGCATGCCGACTTCGTCGCCTCCACCCCGATCGAGCAGCGGGTCTTCAAGGTGCTGAAGGAGGCGGTGCGGCCGGCCGGCCGCGCCTTCGTCCCGCTGTCCGACGTCACCATCGGCTGATCCAGGGAGCGACGGGGAGAACCGCCATGCACATCGTCGTCTGCATCAAGCAGGTGCCGGACAGCGCGCAGATCCGCGTGCACCCGGTCACCAACACCATCATGCGCCAGGGGGTCCCCACCATCATCAACCCCTACGACCTGTTCGCGCTGGAGGAGGCGCTGCGCCTGCGCGACCAGCTCGGCGGCGAGGTGACGGTGCTGACCATGGGCCCGCCCATGGCCGAGGATTCGCTGCGCAAGGCCCTGACCTTCGGCGCCGACCGCGCCGTGCTGCTGACCGACCGCTTCTTCGCCGGCTCCGACACGCTGGCGACGAGCTTCGCCCTGGCCCAGGCCATCCGCAGGATCGGCGAGACCTGGGGCGAGCCGCGCATCGTCTTCACCGGCAAGCAGACCATCGACGGCGACACCGCCCAGGTCGGCCCCGGCATCGCGCGCCGGCTCGGCCTCAGCCAGCTCACCTACGTCGCCGCCATCGACGAGGTCGATCCGGCGGCGGGCACGATGACCCTGCGCCGCCGCGCCGAGGGAGGCGTGCAGGAGCTGACCACGCGCCTGCCGGTGCTGATCACCATGCTCGAGGGCACCAACGAGATGCGCCGCGGCAAGGTGGCCGACGCGCTGCGCGCCGCCCGTGCCGAGATCGTCACCTGGAGCGCCGCCAAGGCCGGCATCACCGATGTCGCGATGTGCGGCCTGCGCGGCTCTCCCACCGTGGTCAAGCGCGTCTTCGCGCCCGCCGCGCGCGCCGAGAGGGCCGTCCTGGTGGAGACCCAGGACAGGTCCCCCGGCGAGATCGCCGAGGCGCTGATCGCCGGCATCGGGACGCGCCTGCCGGCGCTGCACGACGACCTGCTGCGCGCCGCGGCAGGCTACTGATCGGAGGCTGCAACCATGAGCGGAACGGCGAGGCCGGCCTCCGGCCGGGCGGGCATGAAGAAGGAGCTGCCGGAGCACTTCAGGGCGTACCGGCACGTCTGGGTGTTCGTCGAGGTGGAGCACGGCGCCGTGCATCCCGTCTCGCTGGAGCTGCTGGGCGAGGGCCGCAAGCTGGCCGACAAGCTCGGCGCCGAGCTGGCCGGCGTGGTGCTCGGCGGCGAGGAGCGGGGACTGCGCGACGCGGTCACGGCCGCCTGGGAGCACGGGGCGGACCTCGTCTACCTCGGCACCGACCCGGTGCTCGACCAGTACCGCAACGAGCCCTACACGCGGGCGATGACGCAACTCGTCAACACCTACAAGCCCGAGATCCTGCTGCTCGGCGCGACGGTGCTCGGTCGCGATCTCGCCGGCGCCATCGCCACCACCCTGCTCACCGGCCTCACCGCCGACTGCACCGAGCTCGCGATCGACGACGAGCGCTCCCTCGCCGCGACCCGCCCCACCTTCGGCGGCTCGCTGCTCTGCACCATCCACACGCTGAACTTCCGCCCGCAGATGGCGACCGTCCGTCCGCGCGTGATGGCGATGCCGAGGCCCGAGCCCGGCCGCGTCGGCCGCCTCGTGCCCTTCCGCCCCGAGCTGCGCGAGGAGGACATCGTCACCAAGGTGCTGCGCTACCTGCCGGACCGCGACAGCGACAAGGCGCAGCTCGCCTATGCCGACGTGGTGGTGGCGGGCGGCATGGGGCTGCGTTCGGCCGAGAACCTGCAGCTCGTGCGCAACCTCGCGGCGGTGCTGCGGGGCGAGTGGGGCGGCTCCCGCCCGCTGGTGCAGAAGGGCTGGATGACGGCCGACCGGCAGATCGGCCAGACCGGCAAGACCATCCGGCCGCGGCTCTACATCGCCGCGGGCATCTCGGGCGCCATCCAGCACCGCGTCGGCGTCGAGGGCGCGGACCTGATCCTTGCCATCAACACCGACCCGAAGGCGCCGATCTTCGACTTCGCCCATCTCGGCGTCGTCGCCGATGCGGTGGAGCTGCTGCCGGCGCTGACCGAGGCCTTCGGCCGGCGCCTCGCCGTCAACCGCCTGGCCGGCTAGGGAGGAACGTCTCGTGGAACAGGAACGCTTCGACGCCATCGTGGTCGGCGCCGGCCCTTCGGGCAACGCCGCCGCCTACACCATGGCCAGGGAAGGGCTCAACGTGCTCCAGCTCGAGCGCGGCGAGTACCCCGGCTCCAAGAACGTGCAGGGCGCGATCCTCTACGCCGACGCGCTGGAGCGCATCATCCCCGACTTCCGCGACGACGCGCCGCTGGAGCGCCACGTCGTCGAGCAGCGCGTGTGGATGATGGACGACGCCTCCCACACCGGCATGCACTACCGCTCCGACGGCTTCAACGAGGAGAGGCCGAACCGCTACACGATCATCCGCGCCCAGTTCGACCGCTGGTTCAGCCGCAAGGTCCGCGAGGCCGGCGCCACCGTGCTCTGCGAGACCACGGTGACGGAGCTGCTGCGGGACGGCCGCGGCAAGGTGATCGGCGTGCTGACCGACCGCCACGGCGGCCCGCTGCTGGCGGACGTGGTGGTGCTGGCCGAGGGGGTGAACGGCCTCGTCGGCCAGCGCGCCGGGCTGCGCCCCGAGCTGAGGCCGCACGACGTGGCGCTGGCGGTGAAGGAGATGCACTTCCTGCCGCAGGAGGTGATCGAGAGCCGCTTCAACCTGGCCGGCGACGAGGGCGTGGTGATCGAGGCCATGGGCACGATCACCAGGGGCATGACCGGCACCGCCTTCCTCTACACCAACCGCGAGAGCATCTCGGTCGGCATAGGGTGCATGGTGGGGGACTTCGCGGAGCGCAAGGTCAGCCCCTACGCGCTGCTCGACGCCTTCAAGAGCCACCCGAGCATCCGGCCGCTGCTCGCCGACTCCGAGGTGCGCGAGTACGCCGCCCACCTGATCCCCGAGGGCGGCTACAAGGCGATCCCGCAGCTCACCGGCGATGGCTGGCTCGCCGTCGGCGATGCCGGGCATTTCGTCAATGCGGTGCACCGCGAGGGCTCCAACCTCGCCATGACCTCGGGCCGCGTCGCCGGCGAGACGGTGGCGTGGCTGAAGCGCCGCCGCGAGCCCTGCACCGCCGCCGGCCTCGCCGAGTACCGCAGGCGCCTGGAGGCGAGCTTCGTGATGAAGGACATGCGCAAGTATCGCGGCATCCCGGCGCTGCTGCACCGCAACCGCCACCTGCTGGATCTCTACCCGCGCCTCGCCAGCCAAGCGGCGCAGACCTGGCTGCGGGTGGACGGCGTCGACAAGCGCACCAAGGAGAATCAGATCCTGGGCAGCCTCCGCCGGGCGCGGGGCCTCCGGGGGCTGATGGGCGACGCCTTCCGCCTGGCGCGCGCCTGGCGCTGAGCCCGGACCGGAAACAACGCAACCAGAGAGGCCGAGGAGGCACGAATGAGCGGAGCACGCATCGAGGAGAAGCTGTTCCAGAACCGCTACCTGGTGGATGCCGGCCGCCCGCACATCAAGGTGCGTGCGCATGCCGTACCTTCGCCGGCGCTGCGGGCGCTGGTGCATGCCTGCCCGGCGAACTGCTACAGCGAGACGGACACGGGCGCGGTCGAGGTCGCGACGGATGGCTGCATGGAATGCGGCACCTGCCGCGTTCTCACCCAGGCCACCGGCGAGATCGAGTGGAGCTACCCGCGCGGCGGGTTCGGCGTCCTCTACAAGTTCGGGTGACGGTCATGGCAACCGGAACCTGCGGCGACGACTGCGCGTGCCGCCGGGCGGTGCTGACGGCCTACCGGGAGCTGACCGCCCGGTACTGCAGCGATCGTCGCGCCCTGGCCTGCTGCGCCATGATCTACCGTTGCCACCACGCCGCCGAGGACGGGCAGGCGGCCGCATCGAAGGTGCGGCAGTGGGTGGATGCGACGACGGGCAGGCGGCTTCCCGCGCGGCGGCGCGGCGCGGCCGGCCGCGCGCCCGTGCCGCAGGCCGCCATCGGCCGCTGACGGCCCTCGGCACGCGCCGTTCCGGCCGCGCGGCCACGGGCTGCCTGTCTCCTGGAGCGCGTTGCCGCGTACCGCCTGCTCCGTCGGTTCCCGCGGCGTGCCGGCCGGCCGGCGCCAATCCTTGCGCCTGCCGGCCAACGCCACGCGAATGGCTACTTGCCCACCATCACGTCCGAAGCCTTGATCACGGCCGTCACCGTGTCGCCCACCGCCAGGGCCAGCTCGTCGATCGCCTCGTTGGTGATGGATGACGTGACCACCGCGCCACCGCCGATCTCGATCCGGACATGGCCGGTGGTCTGTCCCTTCTTGACCTCGATCACCTTGCCGTTGAGCTGGTTGCGCGCGCTCAGTTTCATCGTCTGCATCCTTCGATCGGTCCGTCGCTGCCAGCCTGCGCTGACGGGCGACATATTGGAGCGAAGCGGCGTCCCGTTGAAGTGCCGCTTCCGGGTTGAACGGCCTGGGCCGGTCCGTCGCCGCGCCGCCGGCACGGTCCCGGGCCCGCCATCCGGGATCGCGAAGGACGCAGGCGGCGTCGGAGCATCCTCAAGCCGGGTGCCCGCACCCGGCGATTCGGCAGACGCGCCGGATCAGGGGCTGGAACGGCTCCGGCTGGCCGCCTGCCGCTCGCGCGGGGCGAAGCGCAGCACCAGCGCGCCCAGCAGACCGGCCGCGAGCGAGCCGAGCAGGATGCCGAGCTTGGCCTCGCCCAGCAGGCGCGGGACCTCCTCGAAGGAGAGCGTCGCGACGAACAGGCTCATGGTGAAGCCGATGCCGCAGAGCAGCGAGACGCCGAGGAGTTGCAGCCAGCTCGCCCCGGCGGGCAGGTCCGCGAGGCCGAGGCGGATCAGCAGGGCGGCGCTGCCGAACACGCCCCCCAGCTTGCCGAGCAGCAGGCCGAGCGCGATGCCGAGCGTCAGCGGCTCCGCCAGCTTGTCGGCGGTCAGTCCGCCGAGATAGACGCCGGCATTGGCGAGGCCGAAGAGCGGCACGATCAAGAAGGCGACCGGCAGGTGCAGCGCGTGCTCCAGCTCGTGCAGCGGCGAGCCCTCGACCCGGTCCGGCGCGCCCGGCGTGGTGCGGATCGGCACGGCGAGCGCGGTCAGCACGCCGGCCACGGTGGCGTGCACGCCGGAGCGGAGGGTGAAGAACCACAGCACCGCGCCGAGCAGCAGATAGGGCCAGAGCCGGCGCACCCCCAGCCGGTTCAGCCCGACGAGCAGGCCGAACAGCACCGCCGCCGCGCCGAGATCCGGCACCGAGATCTCCGCGGTGTAGAACAGGGCGATGATCACCACCGCGCCGAGGTCGTCGATGATGGCGAGCGCGGCGAGGAACACCTTGAGGGAGGCGGGCACGCGCGGGCCGAGCAGCGAGAGCACCCCGAGCGCGAAGGCGATGTCGGTCGCGGTCGGGATCGCCCAGCCGCGCAGCGTGGCGGCGCTGCCGGCGTTGAAGGCGGCGAAGATCAGCGCCGGGACGAGCATGCCGCCGGCCGCCGCGATCCCGGGCAGCACGCGGCGCGGCCAGGTGGAGAGCTGCCCGTCCAGCATCTCGCGCTTGATCTCGAGGCCGACGAGCAGGAAGAACAGCGCCATCAGCCCGTCGTTGATCCAGTGCTCGACGCTGAGCGGGCCGAGCTTCGCGTGCAGGGCGTGCTCGTAGAGGTCGGCCAGCGGCGAGTTGGCGACGAGCAGCGCCAGGGCTGCGGCGCCCATCAGCACCAGCCCGCCGGAAGCCTCGTTGTCGAGGAAGGCGCGCAGCGGCGAGACGGGGCGGTGAAGGGGGGTGGGACGGCTCATACCCTCCCTCTACGTCGGGCCGGCCGGGGTGGAAACCGTTTCCGGGCCCGGCGTGCCTGAACGGATCGGGAGCGGGCCGGATGCCGCCTGGCCGATGCCGGCCTCCATGCCGGGTTTCAGGCCTGGCCAGGCGGCGGGCCGGCATGCCCCCCCGGTGCCGCGCGGCCGCCTCGCCGGCGCCGCGCGCGACGCCACGTCGCACGGGCCGGCGCCCGTGCGGGGCGGCATCAGTCCACCGTGATGTTGGCGGCCCGGATCACCGGCGCCCAGCGCTCGCGCTCGGCGCGGATGAAGCGGCCGAAGGCGGGGCCGTCCATGGTACCGGGGTCGGCACCCTCGTCGCGCAGGCGCTGCTGCATCTCGGGGCTGCGCAGGCTGGCCTGCATCGCCGCGAGCAGGCGGGCGCGGATCGCCTCCGGCGTGCCCTTCGGCACCAGCAGCCCGTACCAGGCCGAGGCGCGGTAGCCCGGCAGGGTCTCGGCCACGGTGGGCAGGTCGGGCAGCACGGCGGCGCGGTGCTCGCCGGTCACCGCCAGGGCGCGCACCTGGGTGCCCTGCAGCAGCCCGACCACGGAGGGCAGGGTGGTGATCATGAACGGGATGTGCCCGGCCACCACGTCGTTCAGCGCCGGCGCGGCGCCGCGGAAGGGCAGGTGCTCGGCCTCGATGCCCGCCATCTGGCAGAACAGCGCCGCCGCGAGATGGCTCGCCGAGCCGTTGCCGGCCGAGCCGTAGGAGAGCTTGCCGCGCTCCTTCTTCCCCTCGGCGATCAGCTCCGCCAGCGACTTCGCCGGCGTGCCGGGGCCGACCACCACCACCAGCGCGGCATCCGCCACCAGCCCCACCGGCTCCAGCGTGCGCTCCGGATCGACCGGCATGTTGCGGCCGAACAGGGTGGGGTTCACCGCCATCGGGCCCTGGTTGCCCATCAGGATGGTGTAGCCGTCCGGCTTCTCGCGGGCGACGACCTCGGTGGCGATGTTGCCGCCGGCGCCGGGGCGGTTGTCCACCACCACGGGCTGGCCGAGGTGCTTCTGCATCTCCCCGGCCAGCACGCGCGCCAGCGCGTCGGTGCCGCCGCCCGGCGCGTAGGGCAGGATCAGCTTCAGCGGCCGGTCGGGGAACTCGCCCTGGGCGAAGGCGGGCCGTGCGAAGGGCAGGGGGGTGACGGAAAGCGCGGCGAGCGCCTGGAGCGCGTGGCGGCGTGTGACGGGCATGGTCGTCTCCTCGTGTGGCTTGCGGTCGGTACGGTTCGGCGGCGCTTGGCTGGCACCGCGCCGGGGCGGCAGGCCCGCCTCCGGCGCCGGGGTGGATGCGGCCCGGGCCAGGGAATCGGCCCAGGGTGATGCGGCCCGGGCCGGGAAGCCGGCCCGGGGGATGTGGTCCGGGCCGGGAAGCCGGCCCGGGGGATGCGGTCCGGGCCGGGAAGCCGGCCCGGGGGGGGACGCGGTCCGGGGAGTGCGCGTGGCCGCCGCGCGGCAGGGGGAGAGGCCGGGCTCTCCCTCAGGCGGCGCGGCGGGCCGGGTGGCCGGCCCAGACGCGCGCCGGCACCAGCAGCGTGCCCTCGAACAGGCGCCGCGCCGTGCGCAGCGAGCCGGCCCAGAGCACGTCGTCGGCGGTGACCTCCAGCGCCACGTCCATCACGCCGGAGGGATGGGCGATCGAGACCACGTCCGGCACGGCGCCGGTCGGCGGCGCGGCGACGGCGTGCACCACCGTGCCCGCCATGCGCGCCGCGGCGGCGAGGCAGATGCCGCCCGTCACCGCCATCGCCTTGTGCACGGCGTGCGGCGTCAGGTAGCGCGCGACCAGCGTCGCCTCGGGCGAGGCCGCGACGAAGGCCACCTTGGGCACCACGCTGTCGCGCACGTCGCCGAGCCCCATGCGCTCGCCGGCCTCCAGGCGCAGCCCCTCGATCCGCGCCAGCAGCGCGCGGTCGGCATCGATGGCGGCGGGCGTCGCCGTGGCGTCGGCGCCGATCGCGGCGGCGTCGAGGATCATCATCGGCATGGCGCAGTCGATCAGCGTCACCGGCACGCCCTGGATCGTCTCCGTGCGCCGGCCGGTCGGGAACAGCCTGCCGGTCTTGCCGCCGGCGACGTTGCGGAAGCGAAGCTGGATCGGTGCCGCCGTGCCGCCGACGCCCGGGATCGCCGTGTCGCCGTCATAGGTCACGGCGCCGTCCGGCGTCCGCACCAGCGCCTCCACCAGCGCGCCGGTGTTCATGTTGCGGATGCGCACCGTCGTCTCGGGATGCCGCGCCTCGACCAGCCCGGCCTCGATCGCGAAAGGCCCGACGCCGGCGAGCATGTTGCCGCAATTGGGGCGCGTATCGACGACCGCCGCGTCGAAGGAGACCTGCGCGAACAGGTAGTCCACGTCGGCCTCGGGGTGGTCGGAGGGCGAGACGATCGCGACCTTGCTGGTCAGCGTGTTGCCGCCGCCGATGCCGTCCACCTGGAGCTGGTGCGGCGAGCCCATCGCGGCGAGCAGCACGGCGTCGCGCGTCGCCGCGTCGGCGGGCAGGTCGGCGGCCAGGAAGTAGGGGCCGCGGCTGGTGCCGCCGCGCATCAGGACGCAGGGAATGCGGGTCTGCATGGGAAGGCGTCTCCTCGTGGCGTGCCTATACGGAGCAGGGCGGTTCCGCTGAAGTGCAAAGATCGGCAGGATCCTTGCGCGCGGTGCAACCTCGGCGTCGCGGACCCGCCGCGGGGCCGCGTCCCCGGCGCGGATCCATGCCGCCGTGCGGTACGCGCCCGCCGGCGATCGGCCCTATCCTGCGTCCGCCCGGCGCGGCGGAGAAGCGGGGAAGGCCGGGCAGGCGGGAGGCCGCGTTGGGCATCGATCTCGACCAGTTGCGCACCTTCGTCGCCGTCGCCGAGGCCGGCGGCCTCAGCCGCGCCGCCGAGACGCTGCACCTTTCGCTGCCCGCCATCTCGCGCCGCCTCACCGCGCTGGAGGAGGAGCTGGGCGTGGTGCTGCTGGCGCGCAGCTCCCGCCGCGTGGTGCCGACGCAGCTGGGCCGCGAATTCCTCCCCCGCGCCCGCCGCCTGCTCGACGAGCTGGAGGAGAGCCTGCTCGGCATCCGCGAGACGGCGGCGCGCCGGCGTGGCGTCGTCACCCTCGCCTGCATCCCGACGGCCGCCTACTACTTCCTGCCCGCGACGCTCGCCGCCTTCGCGCGCCGCTTCCCGCAGGTGCGGGTGCGGGTGATGGACCTCTCGGCCGAGGGCGTGATCGACGCGGTGGCGACGGGCGGCGCCGAGTTCGGCATCGGCATGGAGGGGGCGCAGCACCCCGAGGTGCTGTTCCGCCTGCTGCGCCAGGACCCGTTCGTGCTGGCCTGCCGGCGTGACCACCCCTTCGCCGCGCGACGCGCCCCGCTGCGCTGGAGCGAGCTGGAGGGGGAGCGGCTGGTCGGCGTCTCGCGCCGCTCCGGCAACCGGCTGATCCTGGACCGTGCGCTGCTGCCGCGCGGCCTCTCCCTGACCTGGAGCTGCGAGACGGAGCACCTCTCCACCAGCCTCGGCCTGGTGGAGGCCGGGCTCGGCGTCGCCGTGGTGCCGCGCCTCGCCCTGCCGCGCGGGGCGCACCCGGTGCTGGTGGCGCGGCCGCTGGTGGAGCCGCTGGTGGAGCGCGGCACCGGGCTGGTGCTGCGGCGCGGCTTCACCCTGGCCCCGGCGGCGCGTGCCCTGCTCGACCTGCTGACCGCCCGGCTGAGCCGGCCGGAGGTGCCGCGCCGGGGGCTGGCGGCCGGTTGACGCAGCCGCGCATGCGGCGGGCGCATGCCGCCGTTCGGGGCAGCCTGACAGGGGGCGCTGACAGGGAGCGTCCGGCAGAGGGTGCCCAGGGAGGGCCAGGGAGGGCCAGGGAGGGCCAGGGAGGGCCAGGGGGGGAAAGGCACGGGGACGGGGCGGCGCCGGCCGCAGGGCAGATGGCCAGCTATTTGCGAATGAATTGCATTCTCTTTATGTACGCCGGATGGCCCGGTCCGACGCCGCCGGCCGCCTTCCGGAGCAGAACCCATGTCCCGTCCACGTCACCTGCTACTGGCCGCGCTGCTGTCGGCCGCGCCGCCGCTCGCTGCCACGGCGCAGGCACACCAGATCTGGCTGGAACGCGAGGGCACCACGGTGCGCGCCTATTTCGGCGAACCGGTCGAGAACACCCGCGAGCGCAGCGGCGGCCTGCTGGACCGCATCGCCGGTCCGCGCATCTTCGCCACGGATCCGCAGCGCGGCTTCACCGTCGAGCGCCGCCAGGAGAGCCTGGACGCCGCCGTGCCGGCTGGCACCGGCGATGTCCGGCTGATCGAGGACACGCTGCCGCCCTTCGGCCCCGCCGGCTCGCCCACCCGCACCCGGGCGGTGCTCCTGGCGCGCGAGGGACGCACCGAGACGCGCGGCGTCATGCCGCTGGAGATCGTGCCGACGGCGGCGGGCGGCAACACCTTCACCGTCCTGTTCGACGGCCGTCCGCTGCCCCGCGCCGAGGTGACGCTGGTGGCGCCGCCGCGCTGGGAGCGCCGCCTGCACACCGATGCCGAGGGCCGCGTGACAATCGAGACCCCCTGGGCCGGCCGCTACGTCGCCGAGGTCGCGCATGTCGAGGACAAGCCGGGCGGCGAGGGCGATCGTGCCTATGCGCGGCGGCGCTACGTCTCGACCATCTCCTTCACCGTCGACGGCGGCATCCCGTGGGGCGGCCGCTGACGCCCCACGGCCGACGTCCCGCGAGCGGGGCCGGCACCGGCGGAAACAGCGCCGGCGGAAACAAATGCCGGATCGTGGGTAACATACCGTGATACCCGGCCACCGGGCCGGGGCTTGGCAAGGGCTGCCCTTGGGATCATATTGTGCAGCGCAGCATCCCGGTTCTTCCGGTTGCTGTCTTTCTTGGACGTTTCCTCCCTAAACTTGGCGGCTTCCCTTCGGGGAGCCGCCATTTTTTTGCCCGGCGAGGCTCCGCGCCCGGCGATATCGGCCGATCCCGGCCAATTTCATGCAATTTCCATAATGACCTGTTCATGCTACCATCCGGCCGGGGCGCCCCGACACGCGGCCAGCAACAGGGCCGGCAAATCCACGATGCGCGGGATCGCTTCGATACCGATCTTACCATGGCTGTTCCCGTCGCGGACCCGCCTCCGCGCCCGCGCCCGGCGCCTGTCCGGGAGGCCGGCGGGTCGGCCCGGCGGTCCCTTGCCGCGCCGTGCGCGTCGTTCCCTCGCCCCGCGCCCCCGCGTCGAAGCGGCGGGCCCGCCTTCCCGGCACGGCAGGTCCCTCGCCATCCCCCCGCCGGTCTCGCGGGCAGGCTCCCGGGCGCCGCTGCATGGCTGACAGCGGCGCGGCGTCAGGCAGCGGGGATGCCGTCCCGGCCCGCACTCAGGTGGAACGCGCCTGCCGGGCGATCGTCGAGGCCGCCGCCAAGGGCCGCTACCTGCCGGGCGACCGGCTGGTGGAGGGGCACATCGCCAAGGAGCTCGGCATCAGCCGGGTGCCGGTGCGCGAGGCGCTCCGGGTGCTGGAGAGCCGCGGCATCGTGACCAGCGTGCCCTACAAGGGCATGCGCCTGCTGCCGCTCTCGCGCCGCGACGTCGCGGAGATGATCGCGCTGCGCGAGGCGCTGGAACTGTTCGTGCTGCGGGAGGCCATCGGCGGCGACCGGCCGCCGCAGGCCTGGGACCGCGTGGCGCACAGCATCGCGCTCGGCCAGCGTGCCGTCGAGATCGACGACGGCGCGCTCATGCGGCGCGCCGACCATGCCTTCCACCGGGCCCTCTGGCACCTGGCCGGCAACGCCCTGGTGACGGAACAGCTCGAGATCCTGCTGGAGCGGCAGAGCCTGATCTGGCGCTGCGTCGACCTCCACGGGCGGATGTCCGACGCCCACGCCGAGCATGTCGCGATGCTGCGCCACGCCAGGGCAGGGGAGACGGAGGCGGCGATGGCGACCATGTCGAAGCACCTGCACTGGCTCCTCACCGTCGATGTCGAGGCGGCGATGCGGCAGCGGCGGGGCGGCTGACGATACCGCCTCCCCGGCCCGCCATTCCCCGGCTGCCGGGCCCGGGGTCCCGGCGACGGCACCCGGCGGCGGCGGGTCGGAAGGGGGGATGCGGCGCCGGTCGCGTTGCGGCATCCTGGCGCCATGAGAAGACGGATCAGGGCCCCCTTCGCCGCCGCGCTGCTGCTGGCGGCGGCGAATCCGGTACTGGCGGCGGCCGAGGAGGACCATGTGCTCGCCGCCCTGCGGGCGGAGATCGCGAGGGTGAACGCCCTGCCGCCGGACCGCCGCAGCGTGAAGGCGGATGCCACGATCTGCGGCTCTCTGGAGCAGTGGCACCAGGCGGTCCGGGCCCTGATGGAGGGCGACCTGGCCCGCATGGCCGCGGCGCCCGGCTGCGCGCGGCTGCGCCGCCCGGTGCGGGTGGAGGTGCGCGGCTTTCCCAACCCGCTCAGCGCGCAGGTGCGGCTGGTCGACCCGCCCGACGGCGTGGCCGCCGCAGGCTACACCATGCCCTCCGCCATCGTCGACAGCAGAGCGGCGCAGGGCGGCGCGGAGCGTCCCGGCCCGTAGGGCGGCCAGGGAAGGCCCGCGGTCGGCGGCCGGTCCCCGCCGCCGGCCCCATCTTCCGTGTTCCCGTCTCCGCGTTCCTACAGCGAACCGCAGTCCGGTTGGGACTGCGGTTCGCTGTCGCTCGCTGTTCCCGGCGCGGATTCACGCCGCCGGGCGTGTCCGCCCGCCGGCGATCCGCTCCAGAGCCGATCCAGCCTGACCGTATCAGGCCGGAACGGCTCTAGCCTTTTGATTTTTCGCATTTTCCGAGCCGCTGAGCGAGGACGCTCAGCTTGAAAATGCTCTAGGCCCGCCCCTCCGGCGGCAGGGTCGCGAAGCAGAAGCCCCGCTCCTGCAACCCGGCCAGCAGCGGCTCCAGCACCCCGGCGAAGGGCACCTGCCGGTCGTGTACGCCCCAGTGCAGCAGCAGCACCTCGCCGTCGCGGATGTTCCGCAGCGCCTGCGCCAGCAGCGCGTCGTTGGGATGCGCCTTCGCGTCCAGCTCGTCGCCCAGGAAGCCGTTGGCGCTCCAGCCCTGGTGACGCAGGCCGCAGCCGGCCGCCATCGAGATCAGGTTGGGCGTGGTCCTGCCCCCCGGCGCGCGGAACAGCGGCAGGATGCGCGCCCCCGGCGCCAGCTCCTCCAGCCGCGCCACGGGGCGGCGCAGCTCCTCGCAGAGCGCCGTGCGGTCCAGCACCGTGGCGCCCGGCCCGCGCCAGGGCACGTAGCGCACCTGTCCCGGCCCGGCATCGCCCCGGAAGTACCAGTGCCGCCAGGTGTGGCTGCCGAAGACGTGCCCCTCGGCCGCGCGGGCGCGCCAGAACGGCGCCCAGGACTCGTCCAGGGTGCGGTCGCCGCGGAAGGTCGGCTCGTCGGCCACGAACAGGGTGGCGCGTATGTCGCGCCGGCGCAGGATGGCGGCGATCTGCTCCGCCTCGCGCATCCAGCCCGTGTCGATGGTCAGGTACAGCGTGCCGCGGCAGGCGGCGGGCCGCGTGGTGGGAGCGGGGGCGGCCGGCGCCGCCTGGGCCAGCGCGACGGGCGGCGCGGCGGCAGCCGCCCCGCCGGACGCGGCGGCCGCACCGGCCCCCGGCCCAGCCCCTTGCCCGGCCCCGCGCGGCGCCGCCCACAGCATCCCGCCACCCAGCGCCGCCACGCCCGCGCCGCCGAGCATCCCGGCGGCGAGGAGGCGCCGGCGCATCAGTTGTTGCGGGCCTGCTGCACCGGCTGCGCGGTCCCGGTCGCGGTCGGCGCCGGCCCCGTCGCCGGCACGCGCTGCACCAGGATGCCGTGCGGCGAGCGGCCCACCGCCACCGTCTCGAACAGCCCGGTCTGCGGGTCGATCACCGCCACCTTCTGCGCCCAGCGCAGCGTCGCCCAGAGGCGGCCGTCGCGGGCGAAGGTGATGTCGTCCGGCCCGCCGGGGATGCGCCACTGCGCCTCCTGCACCAGCGTCTCGGCGTTGAACACGGTGATGCGCGAATCGACGCGGCTGGTGGCGTAGAGCCGGCGCCGGTCGGGCGAGAGGAAGACGGTGTGCGAGCCCTTCGCCGTCGGCAGCCGCCGCTCCACGTTGCCGTTGGCCGGATCGACCACGGCGACGTAGTCGGCGCCCATCACGCCCACGAACAGCCGGCCGTTCCACAGCAGCACGCCCGCTGGCTGCGGCCCGACATTGGCGGTCCAGAGCTGCCGCCCCTCGGCGATGTCCACCGCCACCAGCCCGCGCTGGCCCTGGAGCGTGACGTAGACCGTCTTGCTGTCCGGGCTGTAGTCGAGGTGGCTGGGCTGCGAGACGCCGTCGATGCGGTGCACGAGCTGGAGCGTCGCCGCGTCGTAGATGTCGATCTGGTCGCGCTTGATGGCGGCGATCACCAGCCACTTCCCGTCCGGGCTGTAGGCCAGGTGGTAGGGGTCGCTGATCCGCTCGCGGCGGCGGAAGTCGCCCGTCGTCGCGTCCAGGAACAGCAGCTCGTTGCCGGCCGAATCGCCGATCACGATCTGCGAGCCGTCCGGCGTGTTCACCAGGTGGTGCGGCTCGCGCAGCATCGGGATGCGGCGCACCAGCTCGCGCGTCTCGGCGTTCAGGACCGAGATCGTGGCCTCGCCCGAGTTCAGCACGTAGACGAGGTCGTCGGCCCGGGCCGGCGACGCCGGCAGGGCCAGCGGCAGCGCAGCCAGAAGGGTCAGCAGCGCGAGCCGGGCTGGACGCATCACTCGTGTTCCATCCTACTGGACAAGGGCCCGGCCGGAACGGCCGGGCGCGAGGCGGGCGGAAGCTGCGACAGCCGGGGGTGGCTTGGCAAGCGCCATGCGCGCCCCGCCCGGATCGATCCGCATCCGGGCGGGATGTCTCCGCGGCGCCCCTCCGGCGCACACTCGCCGGAGCGGCTTCCGAGCCGGCTGGAGAATGCCCTGGCGCCCCGCCGGGTGCCGCGGTCGCCGGCGGGCCGACTCGTGCGATCCGTCCCAGCCCGGAACGGGGCCGCGGACCCGGCCCGTCGCCGCGGGGCGACGCCCATCCGGGCCTCCCTCGGCCCCCCGCGCCGGGCAGGCAGGGTCATACGGGTCCGCACAAGTGCGGACCCGTATGATTCGTCGGTCCGGCGCGCGGCCGCCCCACCAACCCCGCGCGCGATACCGGCCCGCACAAGTCAGGACTTGTGCGGGCCGGTATCAGTACGTCGCGCGGCCGCCCGAGACGTCGAACACCGCGCCGGTGGAGAAGGAGCACTCCTCGCTGGCCAGCCAGCCGACCAGCGCCGCCACCTCCTCGGCGAGGCCGAAGCGGCCCATCGGGATCTTCGAGAACATGTAGCGGATCTGCGCCTCGGTCATCTGGTCGAAGATCGCGGTGCGCACGGCGGCGGGGGTGACGCAGTTCACCCGCACGCCGGTCTCGGCCAGCTCCTTGCCCAGCGCCTTGGTCAGCGCGATCACCCCGGCCTTGGCGGCGGAGTAGGCGGCGGCGTTCGGGTTGCCCTCCTTGCCGGCGATCGAGGCGATGTTGACGATCCGCCCGTAGCCGCGTGCCCGCATGCCCGGCACCGCGGCGCGGCAGCAGAGGAACACGCCGGTCAGGTCCAGCTCGATCACCCGCCGCCAGTCCGCCACCGGGTAGGATTCGACCGGCGCGTTGGGGCCGGTGATGCCGGCATTGTTGACCAGCACGTCGGGCGGCCCGAGGCGGCGCTCCGTCTCCGCCAGCGCCGCCGCGACGGCCGCGTCGTCGGTCACGTCCACGGCGATGCCGGCGGCGCCGTCGAGCGTCGCGGCGGCGCGGCCGGCCTCGTCGCCATCCATGTCCCACAGCGCGACGCGGGCGCCGCTCGCGGCGAGGCGCTGCGCGATGGCGAGGCCGATGCCGCGCGCGCCGCCGGTGACGACGGCAACCCGGCCGTTGAGGTCGAGACGGTTCATGGTGCTGCGTTTCCCCCGCTGCGTTCGGGGGATGATCGGCGAGGTGGCGGGGCGGGGCAAGGAACGGGGCGCCGCCCCGGCCCTCGCCAGGGAAGGCGCTGCCTTCCCTGGACCCATCCGCCAAGGGGCGATGCCCTCTTGGATCCCCCGTTTCGGGAGAGACATCCGAGGTGCTTCAACACCCGGGAATCAAACGAACAGAGGTGCAGGAGGGCCTCGCCCTCCTGCCGGATGGGGTCCGGGGAAGGCGGCGCCTTCCCCGGTGCCCCGGTGTCCGCCGCCTTCAGCCCAGCGTGAACGCCTCGTGCACCGCCGACTGCACCGCGCCGCCCGTCACCGCGCCGCCGCCGGCGACGTGGATCCGGTCGCCCAGCAGCGCGGCGCCCACGGCGTGGCGCGGCGTCGGCATCGGGGCGTGGTGCTGCCAGGTGTCGGCGGCCGGGTCGTAGCTCTCCATCTGGCCGAACACCTTCGCCTGCGTGATGCGTCCCCCCTCGATCACGCCCGCCTCGCCGCCCATGGCGAAGAAGCGGCCCCGGTACACGACCAGCCCGTGGCCGGAGCGTGCCGTGGGCAGCGGCGAGCGCAGCGCCCAGGTGTCGCGGGCGGGGAAGTACACGTGGTGCAGGTCGGTGTTGTACTCGAAGGTGTTGAAGCGGCCGCCGATGACGTGGATGCGGCCCTCGTGCGCCACGCAGCCGACATGGTCGCGCGCGCCGGGCAGGGCCTTGAGCGTCGTCCAGCGGTCGGCCTGCGGGTCGTACGCCTCGTGCCAGCCGACGCTGGCGCGCTCCATGGTGGGCGCCGAGGCGCCGCCGATCAGGTGGATCCTCCCGCCCAGCGCCACGGCGGCCGCGGCGCCGCGCGGGCGGGGCAGCGGCGCGATCGGCACCCAGCGGTCGCCCGCCACCTCGTAGGCATAGGCGTTGTGGTCCGGGTTGCGGTTCTGCTCGATGAAGCCGCCCAGTGCGTAGACGCGGCCGGCATCGGCGCAGACCGCGACGTGGTTGGCCCCGCGCGGCAACGGCGCCGCGTTGAACCAGCGGTCGCCGTCGGGGTCGTAGACATGATGGTAGGCGCGGTCCACGCGCCCCTCGCCATAGCCGCCGACGATGTGCATGCGGTTCTGCCAGGCGGTGGCCCAGGCCATCTCGGAGCGCGGCAGCGGCAGGGCGGCGCGCGGCACCCAGTGGCCGGGCGGGCCGGGCGGCGCCGGGCTGTCGGTGACGCGCTGCGCCTCCTGGTCCGGCATCAGGTGCCCCATCGTCCCGCCGCCCTGGAGGCGGGCATAGGGTTCGGGCGAGGGCGCGGCAGGCTGCAGCCCGCCGCCATGGCCGCCATGCTGCGCCGAGGCGGCGCGGGCACCGAGTGCCGTGGCCGCGCCGAAGGCCAGGAAGTCGCGCCGGTTCATCCGTTTCCGCTCCCGTGATCGGCGGGAGGCTACAGCGAACCGCAGTCCGGCTGGGACTGCGATTCGCTGTGGCTCGTTGTTCTCGGCGCGGATTCACGCCGCCGGGCGTGTCCGCCCGCCGGCGATCCGCTCTGGAGCATTTTCGGGCCGGGCGTACTCACCCGGCGACTCGGGAAATGCGAAAAACCAGAAGGCTGAAGCCGTTCCGGCCTGATACAGTCAGGCCGGAACGGCTTCAGAGCAGCCTCGTGCCGGCGTACTCGCTCAGCGCAGGTTCGACGCCATGCCGGCGTTGATGGTCCAGCCATTGCCGGGAAGCATGCCGCTTTCCTCCCAGCGGACGGTGCCGGGCGCGAAGGCACCGCGGTCGCCGTTCAGTTGGCCGAGACGGGCGGTGGCCGTGGTGGTGCCGCGTCCGACCTCGCGCCGGGACATGGTGCCCACCTCGTCCACCCTGTCGCGACCGATGGCACGCTGCAGCTGGGCGGCGGCGCGCTCGGACGGCGTCTCGGCCATGGCGGGGATGGCGAGAACGGCGACGAGAAGGGCGACGAACGGGGGGAGGGGGCGGCGCATCGGCGGGGCTCCGACGCCGCCGTCGCCCTCGGGGGAAAAGGCGGCGCGGCGCGACTGGATTGCGGATGCGGGACGAACGCGGCGATCCGGGCGCGGTCGCGGTCACGATCGCGTCGGAACGCCGACGACGGCGAGGGCGCCGACGCCGTCCTTGCGCTCGGCCACGCCGCCGGCGACCCGGCCGCCGTGTCGAGGCGGTGCCGGGCCGGCCCGCTCAGCCCCGGGCCAGCGCCGCCGCCACCCGGCGCGCGAAGCCCACCGGGTCGCGCGGCGTGTCGCCGTCCTGCACGCGGGCGAGGTCGAGCAGCGTGCCGGCCGTCTCGGCCAGGTCCTCGCCGGCATCGGCGCGGGCGGCCAGGGCGCGGACCAGCGGGTGGCGCGGGTTCAGCTCCAGCACCGGCAGGCCGAGGCCGAAGCCGCCGCGGCCGGCGCGGCGCAGCAGGCGCTGCATCTGGAGGTCCGGCCCGCCCGCGCTCGCCGCCAGCACCACGGCGCTGTCCACGAGCCGGTCGGTGGCGCGCACCTCGGCCACCTCGCCCTTCAGCGCCTCGGTGAGCGCCGGCAGCAGCTTCGCGAGGTCGGCCGGCTCGTCGCCCTCGGCCACCTCGGGGGCGAATTTCGAGAGGTCGGCGGCGCCCTGCGTGATGGAGCGGAGCTTCTTCCCCTCGAATTCCTCGAAGCGCTCGGGCCAGAAGGCGTCCACCTGGTCGGTCAGCAGCAGCACCTCGATGCCGCGCGCGCGGAAGCCCTCCAGTTGCGGCGAGGCGGCCAGCGCCTCGGCATCGTCGCCGGCGAGGTACCAGATCGCCTCCTGCCCGTCCTTCATGCGCGAGACGTAGTCGGGCAGCGAGGTCCAGCCGCCATCCTTCTCCTCGGGCACGGCGGAGGAGCGGAAGCGCAGCAGCGGGGCGAGGTCCTTGCGGTGCTCCGCGTCCTCCCACATGCCCTCCTTCAGCACGGGGCCGAAATTCGCCCAGAATTTCGCGTAGTCCGACGCATCCTTCGCCCGGTTCTTCAGCTCGGTCAGCACGCGGCCGGTGACGGCGCGGCGGATGCGGGCCAGCACCGGCGTCGACTGCAGCATCTCGCGCGAGACGTTGAGCGGCAGGTCCTCGGTGTCCACCACGCCGACCACGAAGCGCAGCCAGGGCGGCAGCAGGTTCGCCTCGTCGGTGATGAACATGCGCCGGACATGCAGGCGCACGCGGCTCTCGCGCTCGCCCTCGACGGCCTGGAAGGGCTTCATGCCGGGGATGAACAGCAGCGCGGTGTAGTCGAGCGCGCCCTCGGCCCGCCAGTGCAGCGTCGCCCAGGGCTGGTCGAAGACGTGGCCGAGATGGCGGTAGAACTCGGTGTAGCTCTCCTCGGAGATCTCCGACTTCGGCTTGCGCCAGAGCGCGGTGCCCTCGTTGGCCGGCTCGTCCTTGCCGTCCACCGCGACGGTGATGGGCACGGTGATGTGGTCGGCCCATTTGCGGATGATGGTCTGGAGGCGGATCGGCTCCAGGAATTCCTCGGCGTCCGGCTTGACGTGCAGGACGATGGTGGTGCCGGGCTCGGCGCGCTCGGCCGGGGCCAGGGTGTAGCTGCCCGCACCTTCGGAGGACCAGGTCCAGGCCTCGTCCGAGCCCGCGCGGCGGGAGGTGACCTCGACCCGGTCGGCCACCATGAAGGCGGAGTAGAAGCCGACGCCGAACTGGCCGATCAGGCTCGGCCGGTCCTCCGGCTTCGCCCCGGCCAGCGACTGGGTGAAGGCGCGGGTGCCGGAGCGGGCGATGGTGCCGAGGTTCTGCGCCAGCTCGGCCTTGGTCATGCCGATGCCGGGGTCGGAGAGGGTGATGGTGCGCGCCGCCTTGTCGGGGACGATGCGGATGCTGCCATCGGCGGGCATGGTCAGCGCCGGGTCGGTCAGCGCCTCGAAGCGCCGGCGGTCGATCGCGTCGGCGGCATTGGCCACCAGCTCGCGCAGGAAGATCTCCCGGTCCGAGTAGAGGGCGTGGACCACGAGGTCCAGCAGACGCCCCACCTCGGCGCCGAATTCGTGCCGCTCCACCGTCTCGCTCAAGGCTCTTGCTCCCTGTGTGGGCCCGGCCCGGGCCGTGACGCCCGTCGCGGCGGGCCGTGCCGGTCGTGAATCCGTCTCCGTCCCGGCGCGGGCCGTCCGCGCCCGGGCGGCACCGCCAGGCGGACCATTCCAGGGGCACCGAGGGGCCGAGCCCGGGCCGGCAATGGCCACCCGCGACCGGCGGCGCGCCATATGCGGCCGACACACGCGGATTTCAACGGCCGGCCACGAGGTCGGGCGGCCGGGGGGCACGTTGCGCCACGCGGCAGGGTGGGGACTGCCCGGCGTCCCCGGCGTCTCGGCAAGCGGGCACCAGTTCTGCTACATCGCCGCAGACTCGCCCCATCAGGGGCCCCCGGCCCGGGCCGATCGCGCCCGGCCGGCCTCAGGCGGGGCCTCACCGGGAGCGCCTCCCACTGAAAGACGACAGGAATGGCTGGCTTCAGAGGCACCAAGTTCCAGGATCGACAGAAGGATTCAGCCGCGGCGAAGCAGGCGCTGCTGGAGAAGTTCCGCGCCCGCCCCGCCCCGGACGACCCGGCGGTGCAGGCCAAGCAGGAGGAGATGCGGCGCGTCCGCCTCGCCCGCGAGGAGCGGCAGGCCGCGCGCGAGGCCGAGAAGCGGGCCGCGAAGGCGGCCGAGGAGGCGCGGCTCCGCGCCGAGCAGGAGGCCGCGAAGGCCGCCGAGGAGGCCCGCATCGCCGAGGAGGCCGCGCGCAAGGCGCAGCTCGAGGCCGAGCGCAAGGCCGCGCGCGATGCCCGCTACGCCGCCCGCAAGGCGCGGCGCCGGGGCTGAGCCGGCGGGCCCCGGCGGCGTGAGGCCGCGGGGGCCGGTGACCGGCGACGGGGGCGCTCCGTCCCCCGCCGGCCGGAACGGGGCGGCGGGGGACGGAGCGCCCCGCGCCGCTGCCCCCCGTGCCGCTACCCCCCGTGCCGCTACACGGTGAGCAGCCGGCGCACCGCCGTCTCGTCCAGCTCGCCCACCGGCCCGGCCAGCTCCACCTCGCCGCGCACCATCACCGCGATGGTGTCGGCGAGGTCGCGGGCGAATTCGTAGTACTGCTCCACCAGCACCACCGCCATGTTGCGCGTCTTCGCCAGGAACGAGATCACGCGCGCGATGTCCTTGATGACGTTGGGCTGGATGCCCTCGGTCGGCTCGTCGAGGATCAGCAGCCGCGGGCGGGTGGTCAGGGCGCGCGCGATGGCGAGCTGCTGCTGCTGCCCGCCCGAGAGGTCGCCGCCGCGCCGGCGCAGGAACTGCTTCAGGATCGGGAACAGCTCGAACATCTCGTCCGAGACCTTCGAGCCCCGCGGGGCGGCGGCCAGCGCCGTCTCCAGGTTCTCGCGCACGGTCAGGAAGGGGAAGATCTCTCTTCCCTGCGGCACGTAGCCGATGCCGGCGCGCGCCCGGTCGGCCGGCGAGAGGCCGCTGATGTCGCGCCCCTCCCACATGATCCTGCCGCCCTGGATTCGCTCCAGCCCGATGATGGCGCGCATCAGCGAGGACTTGCCGACGCCGTTGCGGCCCATCACGCAGGTGATGTTGCCGGGCGTCGCGGCGAGGTCGACGCCGCGCAGGCAGCGGCTGGCGCCGTAGGAAAGGTCGATGCGTTCGACGCTCAGCATGGTTCAGCGCCCCAGATAGACGTCGATGACCTTCGGGTCGTTCTGCACGTGGTCGATGCTGCCCTCCGAGAGCATCGCGCCCTCGCAGAGCACCGTGACCTTGCTGCCCAGCGCGCGGACGAATTCCAGGTCGTGCTCGACCACCACCACGCTGCGCCGGCCGGCGATGCGGACGAGGAGCGCGGCGGTGTGCTCGGTCTCCTGGTCGGTCATGCCGGCCACCGGCTCGTCCACGAGGAGCAGCTCGGGGTCCTGCATCAGCAGCATGCCGATCTCCAGCCACTGGCGCTGGCCGTGGCTGAGCAGCCCGGCGCGGTCATGCGCGCGGGCGGTCAGGCCGATCTCGTCCAGCGTCGCCTCGATGCGCCGGCGCGATTCGCCCGAGAGCACCCAGCGCAGGCAGGCGATGGGGCCGCGCGGCGCCTTCAGCGCCAGCTCCAGGTTCTCGAACACGGTCAGCGCGTCGAACACGGTGGGCTTCTGGAACTTCCGGCCGATGCCGAGATTGGCGATGGTCGCCTCGTCGAGCTTCGTCAGGTCGTGCTCGTGGAACCGCACCGTGCCGGCGGTGGGCCGGGTCTTGCCGGTGATCACGTCCATCATCGTGGTCTTGCCGGCGCCGTTGGGGCCGATGATGGCGCGCAGCTCGCCCGCGTCGATCGTCAGCGACAGCGCGTTGAGCGCGCGGAAGCCGTCGAACACGACGGAGACGCCGTCGAGGTAGAGAACCGGGCCGCTCATCGCCCCCCCTTCGGGTCCGCCTTCGGACCACGCCCACGGAACAGCCCGACGAGCCCCGCCGGCAGGAACAGCGTGACCGCCACGAACAGGCCGCCCAGGACGAACAGCCACAGGTCCGGGGCGAAGGAGGTCAGCCAGGTCTTCAGCGCGTTGACCGAGAAGGCGCCGAGCACGGCGCCCACCAGCGTGCCGCGGCCGCCGACGGCCACCCAGATCACCGCCTCGATCGAGTTGCCCGGCGCGAACTCGCCCGGGTTGATGATGCCGACCTGCGGCACGTAGAGCGCGCCCGCCAGCCCGGCCAGCATGGCCGAGAGGGTGAAGACGAACAGCTTCACCCGCGCCGTGTCGTAGCCGAGGAAGCGCACCCGGCTCTCCGCGTCGCGGATCGCCACCAGCACGCGGCCGAGCTTGGTGGCGGTCAGCCGGGCGCAGAGCCAGAGCGCGCCGCAGAGCGCCGCCAGCGAGGCGTAGAACAGCACGGCGCGGGTGCCGGGCTGGCTCAGCGGCATGCCCAGCAGCTCCTTGAAGTCGGTGAAGCCGTTGTTGCCGCCGAAGCCCATGTCGTTGCGGAAGAAGGCGAGCATCAGCGCGAAGGTCATCGCCTGCGTCAGGATCGAGAGATAGACGCCGGTGATGCGCGAGCGGAAGGCGAGCCAGCCGACCAGCGCGCCCAGCGCCCCGGGCACGAGCAGCGCCATGGCGAAGGCGAAGGGGAACCAGTTGAAGCCCCACCAGAACCAGGGCAGCTCGGTGTAGCCCAGGAACACCATGAAGTCCGGCAGCACCGGGTGCCCGTACACGCCGCGCGGCCCGATCATCCGCATCAGGTACATGCCGATGCAGTAGCCGCCGAGCGCGAAGAAGGCGCCGTGGCCGAGCGAGAGGATGCCGACATAGCCCCAGGCCAGGTCGATCGCCAGCGCCAGGATGGCGTAGGTGATCCACTTGCCGGTGATGCTGATGATGAAGTCGGAGACGTGCAGCGCGCTGTCCGGCGGCAGCCGGTTGAGCAGCGGCAGCAGCGCCAGCAGCAGCACCGCGATGGCGAGGCCGGCGCGCAGGCCCAGCCGCGCGCGGGAGGCGCGGTCCGGGGCGACGTCGTTGACGGTGGAGCTCATGCCTCGGCGGCCCTTCCCTTGAGCGCGAACAGGCCGCGCGGCTTGCGCTGGATGAACAGCATCAGCCCGACCAGCACGAAGACCTTGGCCAGCACCGCGCCCGCCCAGGGCTCCAGCAGCTTGTTCAGCACGCCGAGCGTCATGGCGCCGACCAGCGTGCCGGCCAGCGAGCCCACGCCGCCGAACACCACCACGAGGAAGCTGTCGATGATGTAGCCGGTGCCGAGGTTGGGCGAGACGTTGTCGATCTGGCTCAGCGCCACCCCCGCCATGCCGGCGAGGCCGGAGCCGAAGGCGAAGGTCAGCATGTCCACCCGCCAGGTGCGGATGCCCTGCGTCGCCGCGATGCGCCGGTTCTGCACCACGGCGCGCATCTCGAGGCCGAAGCGCGTCAGGCGGATGATCGCGAAGGTCAGCCCGAGCACGAGCAGGCCGAACAGGATGATCCAGAGCCGGTTCTGCGTCACCGTCACCCCGCCCGGCAGCAGCAGCGTGCCCTGCATCCAGGCCGGGCTCAGCACGTCGCGGTTCTGCGCGCCGAAGGCGAGGCGCACCGCCTGCTGCACCATCATGCTGACGCCGAAGGTCATCAGCAGCGTCTCCAGCGGCCGGCCGTAGAGGTGGCGGATCAGCCCGCGCTCCAGGATGGCGCCGAAGGTTCCCGCGACCAGGAAGGCGGCGGGGATGGAGATGACGATCGACCAGGGCAGCAGCCACGGCGCGTAGTGCTGGCAGAGAAGCTGCACGCCGTAGGTGGTGTAGGCGCCGAGCATGACGATCTCGCCATGCGCCATGTTGATCACGCCCATCACCCCGAAGGTGATGGCGAGGCCGAGGGCGGCGAGCAGCAGCACGGAGCCGAGCGAGAGGCCCTGGAACAGCAGCTCCGCCGCCTGCCGGAAAGCCAGGGTGTGGTCGATGCTGGCGACCGCCGCGTCGATCGGTGCGGCGAGGTCGGGGTTGGCGGCGCGGGCCTGGAGCAGCAGGGCGCGCCCCTCGGCGGAGCCGGAGCCGCCCAGCGCCTCGATGCCCTGGCGGCGCACCGCGGGGTCGGCGGCGACGAGGCGGGAGGCGGCGAGGGCCAGCTCCAGCCGCGCCTTGATGTCGGGCACCTGCTCGCGCGCCACCGCCGCCTCCAGCGCCGGGATGCTCTCGGCGCTGGCCGAGCGGAACACGGCATCGGCGGCGGCGCGGCGCTGGCCGGGATCGGGCGAGACCAGCTGCAGCCGGCCCAGCGCGCCGCGCAGCGCGCCGCGCACGCGGTTGTTGATGCGCACCGGCTCGGCGCCGGCGGCATCGGCGGGGGCGCCGGTGGCGGCATCGACCACGCCGGCCGGGGACTGCACCAGCAGCGTGCCCTCGCGCCGCAGCAGGCGGCCCTCGTTCAGCGCCTGCAGCACGGGCAGGGCGCGCGCATCACCCAGCGCGCCGAGCTTCTCCGCCGCCTCGGCCTGCGCGCCGAAGCCGCCGCCCAGGCCCTGGATCAGCGCCTCGTAGCCTTCCTGCGCAAGAGCCGGCCCGGTGCCCAGCAGGGCAAGGGCCAGCAGCAGCGCAGCCAGATGTCGTCGCATGGCCACCCCCTGTGCCGAAGCGGGGGCCCCCCCGGGGCGGG
>NZ_JALPRX010000047.1 GCF_023223525.1 Roseomonas acroporae
CTGCGCAAGAGCCGGCCCGGTGCCCAGCAGGGCAAGGGCCAGCAGCAGCGCAGCCAGATGTCGTCGCATGGCCACCCCCTGTGCCGAAGCGGCGCACCGCCTGCGCGGTGCGCCGCCCTCCTCGATTCAGCCGGGCCCGATCAGCCGCGGCGCCGGTTGGCGTTCTCGGGGATGAAGCGGGACCAGTTCTCGGCCGGGATGGCGTTGGGGGTCTTGTACACGATGTTGAACTGCCCGTCCGCCTGGATCTCGCCGATCATCACCGGCTTGGAGAGGTGGTGGTTGGCGTGCATCTCGACCGTGTAGCCGCTCGGCGCGTCCAGCTTCTGGCCGATCATCGCCTCGCGCACCTTGTCCACCGCCGGGGTGCCGGCCTTGGCCACGGCCTGCGTCCACATCTTGAAGCCGATGAGGGTGGCCTCCATCGGGTCGTTGGTCACGCGGCGCGGGTTGCGGATGAACTTGTGCCACATCTCGATGAACTCGGCATTGGCCGGCGACTTCACCGACATGAAGTAGTTCCAGGCCGCGAGATGGCCGACCAGCGGCTTGGTGTCGATGCCGGCCAGCTCCTCCTCGCCCACCGAGAAGGCGACGCAGGGGATGTCCTCGGCCTTGATGCCCTGGTTGCCCAGCTCGCGGTAGAAGGGCACGTTGGCGTCGCCGTTGATGGTGGAGACGATGGCGGTGCGCTTGCCCTCGCCCGCGAAGCGCTTGACGCGGGAGACGATGCCCTGCCAGTCGGAATGGCCGAAGGGCGTGTACTCCTCCATGATGTCGGCGTCGGCGATGCCCTTGCTGTTGAGGTAGCCGCGCAGGATGCGGTTGGTGGTGCGCGGATAGACGTAGTCCGTGCCGAGCAGGGCGATGCGCTTGGCGCCGCCGCCATCGGCCGACATCATGTAGTCCACGGCCGGCAGCGCCTGCTGGTTCGGCGCGGCGCCGGTGTAGAAGATGTTGCGGCTCTCCTCCTCGCCCTCGTACTGCACCGGGTAGAAGAGCAGGCCGTTCAGCTCCTCGAACACCGGCAGCACGGACTTGCGGCTGACCGAGGTCCAGCAGCCGAAGGTCACGTCCACCTTGTGCACCTGCAGCAGCTCGCGCGCCTTCTCGGCGAAGAGCGGCCAGTTGGAGGCCGGGTCGACCACCACCGCCTCGACGCGGCGGCCGAGGATGCCGCCCTTGCCGTTGATCCACTCCACCATCATCAGCACCGTGTCGCGCAGCGCCGTCTCGCTGATCGCCATGGTGCCGGAGAGGGAGTGCAGCACGCCCACCTTGATCGGCGCGCCCTGCGCGGCGGCGGGGCGGATGAAGGGCAGCGACAAGGCGGCGGTGGTACCGCCGAGCAGCGCGCGGCGGGAGAGCGTGGGCAGCCTGGTCTCGGTCATCGCGGCGTCCTGTCCGGATTGCGTGTCTCGGGCCCGGCGCCCCGCGGAGGGACGGCCGGATCTGGCGGCGCGGATGCTGGACCAGGACGTTGGTCCTCCGGAATACGTCAAACTGCGTAGTCCGGCGCGCTTGACGCGACCAGCGGCCGCGTGACAGCGTCCGGGCCGGATCGGGCCTGAAATCAACGGCTTGCGGCGAAGACGGCGCCGCGCGGCGGCAGCGTCTCGGGCCCTCGGGGAACGCGGCATGGCGACAAGGCAGCGCATCGTCCCGGTGCGGCGCGACTACAACCGCTGGGTCGCGGACGAGACGCTGGAGGACTACGCGCTGCGCTTCACCGCGGTGCGCGCCCGCCGCTGGTCGCCGCTGCGCGTCGCCAACACGGCGCTCGGCTCGATCTCCTTCCTGGCGCTGGAGGCGATCGGCGGCACCATCACCATGGCCTACGGCGTGCCCAGCAGCATCGCCGCCATCCTCATGGTCTCGGCGCTGATCGTGCTGGTCAGCCTGCCCATCTGCTACTACGCGGCGCGCGACGGGGTGGACATCGACCTGCTCACGCGCGGGGCGGGCTTCGGCTACATCGGCTCCACCATCACCTCGCTGATCTACGCCAGCTTCACCTTCATCTTCTTCGGCATCGAGGCGGTGATCCTGGCCGCCATGCTGCATTCCTTCTTCGGCGTGCCGGAATGGCTCGGCTACATCCTCTGCGCCGTGGCCGTGGTGCCGCTGGTCACGCACGGCATCACCTTCATCAGCCGCCTCCAGGTCTGGACCCAGCCGGTCTGGCTGGTGCTGAACCTGCTGCCGCTCGCCGCCGTGCTGGCCGTGCACGGCGGCATGCTCGACGGCTGGCTGCGTTTCGGCGGCGCCGGGCGCGCGCCGGAGGATGGCCGCCCCTTCGACCTGCTGGCCTTCGGCGCCGCCGCCTCGATCCTGTTCGCCCTGGTGACGCAGACCTGCGAGCAGGTGGACTACATCCGCTTCCTGCCGCCGCGCACGCGGGAGAACCGCGGCACCTGGTGGCTGGCGCTGCTGGCGGGCGGGCCGGGCTGGATCGTGTTCGACATCCTCAAGCTGCTGGCCGGCTCCTTCCTGGCCTACGTGCTGCTGCGCCTCGGCCTCTCGGCCTGGCAGGCGGTGCAGCCGGCGGAGATGTACCGGCTCGGCTTCGCGCTGCTGGTCGGCTCGCCGGTCGCGGCGCTGGTGCTGACGGCGGTCTTCGTGACCCTCTCGCAGATCAAGATCAACGTCACCAACGCCTATGCCGGCTCGCTCGCCTGGTCGAACTTCTTCTCGCGCCTGACGCACAGCCATCCCGGCCGCGTGGTCTGGGTGGTGTTCAACATCGCCATCGCCCTGCTGCTGATGGAGCTCGGCGTGTACCGCGCCATCGAGGGCGCGCTGGTGTTCTACTCCAACGTCGCCGCCGCCTGGGTCGGCGCACTGGTGGCGGACCTCGTGGTGAACAAGCCGCTCGGCCTGTCGCCGCCCTACATCGAGTTCAAGCGGGCGCACCTCTACGACATCAACCCGGTCGGCGTCGGCAGCATGCTGCTCGCCGCCACCGCCTCGCTGCTCGCCGCCTTCGGCATGCTGGGCGAGGTGGCGCAGGCCCTCTCCACCTTCCTCGCCTTCGGCATCGCCTTCGCCGCGGCGCCGCTGATCGCCTGGGGCACGCGCGGGCGCTACTACCTCGCGCGCAAGCCGCGCGCCGCGTGGGGCCGGGCCGGCTCGCTGCAGTGCGTGGTGTGCGAGAACGCCTTCGAGCCGCCCGACATGGCCTACTGCCCGGTCTATGCCGGCCCGATCTGCTCGCTCTGCTGCACGCTCGATTCGCGCTGCGGCGACGGCTGCAAGCCTCATGCGCGGGCGGACCGGCAGCTCGGCACCCTCATGCGCGCGCTGCTGCCCGAGGCGGCGATGCGCGCGCTGGCGCGGCCGCTCGGCGCCTGGCTCGCCGGCTTCGCCCTGTTCGTGGCGACCAGCCTGCTGGTCTTCCTGGCGATCGCCAGCCGCGCCGGCGTGCCGCCCGAGCTGGCCTCGGCCTACTGGACGGTGTGCCTGATCCAGCTCGTGGTGGGCGGCGTGGTGCTGTGGCTGCTGGTGCTGGCGCGCGAGAGCCACCGCGTGGCGCGCGAGGAGACGCAGCGCCAGACCAGCCTGCTGATGAGCGAGATCGCCGCGCACCGGCGCACCGACGCCGCCTTGCAGAAGGCCAAGGAGAAGGCGGAGGCGGCAAGCCAGGCCAAGAGCCGCTACGTGGTCGGGCTCAGCCACGAGCTGCGCTCGCCGCTGAACGCCATCCTCGGCTACGCGCAGCTGCTGGAGCGCGAGGATGCGGGCGGCGGGCTCTCCGACCGGCGGCGCGAGGGGCTGCGCACCATACGCCGCTCCGGCGAGCACCTGCTGGCGCTGATCGAGGGGCTGCTGGACGTGTCCAAGATCGAGACGGGGCGGATCGAGCTGTACCGCGACGAGGTGCGGCTGCCGGAATTCCTGGACCAGCTCGTCCAGATGCTGCGCCTGCAGGCCGAGGCCAGGCACATCGGCTTCCGCTTCGAGCGGCCCGAGCGAATCCCCGCCCTGGTCTACACCGACGAGCGCCGCCTGCGGCAGATCCTGCTCAACCTCCTCTCCAACGCCATCAAGTTCACGCGCGAGGGCGAGGTGAGCCTGCGCCTGCGCTGGCGCTCGCAGGTCGCGGAGTTCGAGGTGACCGATACCGGCCCCGGCATCCCCGAGGCCGACCAGGCGCGCATCTTCGAGCCCTTCCAGCGCCTCGCCGGAACCGAGTCGACCCCCGGCATCGGGCTCGGCCTGACCATCTGCAAGCTGCTGGCGGAGGTGATGGGCGGCGAGATCACCGTGACGAGCCGGGCCGGCGAGGGCAGCCGCTTCCGCCTGCGCCTGATGCTGTCGGAGGCCACGCAGGCCCCCCGCCCCGCGCCGCCGGCGCAGCGCGTGACCGGCTATTCCGGCGAGCGGCGCAGCGTGATCGTGGCCGACGACGATCCCTCGCAGCGGGCGCTGATGCTGGACCTGCTGGCGCCGCTCGGCTTCACCGTGCTCGCCGTGGCGGACGGGGCGGAGTGCCGCCGCCTCGCCGCGGAATGGCAGCCGGACCTGTTCCTGATCGACCTCGCCATGCCCGGCATACCGGGCTGGGAGCTGGCGCGGCTGCTGCGCGAGGACGGCTCGCGCGCGCCGATCATCGTCATCTCCGCCAACACGCGCGAGCTGAAGGCGCCGCCGGACGAGCTCTACCAGGGGGGGCGCTTCCACGACGACGTGCTGGCCAAGCCGGTCAGCCTGCCGGTGCTGCTCGACAAGATCGCCCTGCTGCTCGGGCTGGAATGGACGGGCCTCGAAGGCACGGGCGGGGGCGCCCTGCCGCCGCCGGCGCCGCCGGCCGTTCCGCCGCCCCTACCGGCGGCGCCGGGCACCGCGCCGCTGCGGCCGGACCAGCTGCGCGACCTGCGCGAGCTGGCGGCGATCGGGTATGTGGGCGGCCTGCGGGCGCGGCTCGACGCGATCGAGGCGGAGCTGCCGGCGGCGCGGGACTGCGTGGCCCGGCTGCGGGCCCTGCTGGCCGAGTACCGGCTGGAGGAGCTGTCGCGGCTGCTGGAGGCGCCGGCGCCGGATTGAGCGCGGCGCCGCCCCGCCCCACGCCGTCTCCCCTCGGCCGCCGTCCCCTTCGCGGCCCTCCCCGTCGCGGCCGGCCCGCCGCTTGCACCCCCCGCGGCAATCGCCCAACACTGCGCGGCACCCGCCGGTGCCGTTCATGGGGGTCGAATGCAGCGCCGGGACATCGTCCTCGTGGTCGACGACGTACCGGGCACGCTCGGGCTGCTGAACGACACGCTGGAGGCGGCCGGCTACATGGTGCTGGTGGCCCGCTCGGCCGCGGCGGCGCTGGGCGTGATGGCGCGGGTGACGCCCGACATCATCCTGATGGACGCGGTGATGCCCGAGACCGACGGCTTCGAGGCCTGCCGCCGCCTGAAGCGGGACCCGGCGCTGGCGGCCATCCCGGTGATCTTCATGACCGGCCTGACCGAGACGGACGACGTGGTGCGCGGCTTCGCGGCGGGCGGGGTGGACTACGTGACCAAGCCGATCTCGCCCGAGGCGGTGGTGGCGCGCATCGGCACCCACCTCGCCAACGCCCGCCGCACCCGCTCGGCGCAGATGGCGCTGGACGTGGCCGGGCGGTTCTTCATGGCGGCCGACCGGCAGGGCCGGGTGCTCTGGGCGACGCCGCAGGCCGCGGCGCTGCTGGCCGAATTGCTCCCGCGCGACGCCCCGGAGCGCCGCGCCGGCGGCAACCCCGTGCCCGGTCCCGCCGGCAGTCCCCCCGACGCTCCCGCCGCTGGCTCCGAGGGCGGCCCCGATGCCGGCCCCCGCGGCGATCCCGTCGGCGCCTCCGCCGGCGCTTCCCTCCGCGATCCCCCCCGCAGTCCCATCGGCAGTCCCATCGGCAGTCCCACTGGCAATTCCCCTGGCAATTCCCCCGGCAATCCTCCGGGAACTTCCTCGGGCACTTCCCCGGGTGCCGCCACCGGTGGCTTCGGCCTCGGCGCCGTCCTGCCAGGCTGGACGGCCCTCGGCGCCGGGAGCGGGCCGCCGCCGCGCATCGCCATCCCCGTCGCCGGCGGCAGGCGGACGCTGGAGCTGCACTATGTCGGCCAGGCCGGCCCGGACGAGCTGCTGCTGCGCGTGGTGGTCGCCGACCCCACGCGCGACGCGCAACTGCTGCGCGAGAGGCTCGGCCTGACCGCGCGGGAGGCCGAGGTGCTGCTCTGGATCGGCGCCGGCAAGTCGAACCGCGACATCGCCGAGATCCTCGGCCTCAGCCCGCGCACGGTGAACAAGCACCTGGAGGGGATCTACAGCAAGATCGGCGTGGAGAACCGCGCCGCCGCCGCCGCCGTGGTGGCGCGCACCACCGGGGTTTCGTGATGCCGCCGGGCGGCGGGACGGACCGGGACCCGATGGGCCGGGGCAGGGCAGGCCAGAGCGGGGCAGGCCAGAGCGGGGCAGACCGGAGCGGGGCAGGCCGGAACAGGCCAGGATGGAGCGCGTGACGGCCTACCTGTTCGTGCTGGCGGTCGGCCTCGCGGCAGGGGCGCTGAGCGGCGTGATCGGCACCGGCTCCTCGCTGCTGCTGCTGCCTGTGCTGAACTGGCAGTTCGGGCCGCAGCAGGCGGTGCCGATCATGGCGATCGCCGCGGTGCTGGCCAACCTCGCCAAGACGCTGTCCTGGTGGCGCGAGGTGGATTGGCGCGCCGCCGCCGCCTATGCCGCCGCCGGCGTGCCGGGCGCGATGCTCGGCGCGCGCACCCTGCTGGTGCTGCCGCCCCGCGCGGTGGAGCTGGCGCTCGGCCTGTTCTTCATCGCGATGATCCCGACGCGGCGGCTGCTCCGGGTCTCGGGCCGGCGGATCGGGGCGTGGCAGCTCGCGCTGGCGGGCGGCGCGATCGGCTTCGTCACCGGCCTCGTGATCGCCACCGGGCCGCTCAGCGTCCCGGCCTTCCTCGCCTACGGCCTGACGCGCGGCGCCTTCCTCGGCACCGAGGCGGCGGCCTCGCTGGCGCTGATGATCGGCAAGGTGGCGACCTTCCGCGAATTCGGCGCGCTGCCGGAGCCGGTGATCGTGCAGGGGCTGCTGGTGGGCGGCGCCGTGATGGCCGGCTCCTTCTCGGCCAGGCTCGCCGTGCTGCGGATGAGCCACGGGCTGTTCGACCGCGTGCTGGACGGGCTGCTGCTGGGCGCCGGCATCGCCGTGCTGCTGCCGGCGTTCCTCTGATCCGCGTGGCGGCGAATCCCGCTTCTTCCTTATGAATCGGGGGTTTCGAAGGGGGCTTCGCCCCTTCGCGGGGTCCGGGGCGGCGCCCCGGCGGCCACGACGCACGATGCCGCTGGCATCGAGTCGCCGCGTCCGCCGCGGCTCTGCCCACCGCTGCCGGCCGCCCGTTGCCGCGCCGCCCCGGTTTGGCCCGCCCGCCCCCGCATGGCATCCTGCCGCCGATGCCTGATTCGCCCGCCCAGCAGCGCGCCCCCCATCAGCGTTCCGACGGGGTGGCGGAGCTGGGCTTCGCGCGCCGCGAGGGCCGCACCGTCCTCGCGCATCTCCACCAGCAGGCGCCGCTGCGCGTGCTGTTCCCGACGCCCGAGCCGGACGAGCCGCCGCTCGGCGCGCTGGTCAACACGGCGGGCGGGCTGGCGGGCGGCGATTCGCTGCGCGTCGCGGTGACGCTCGGCGCCGGCGCCACCGCCACGGCCAGCACCCCGGCGGCGGAGAAGCTGTACCGCTCGCTCGGGCCGGAGACGCGGGTCGGCACCACGCTGCGCGTCGCGGCCGGCGCCACGCTGGAATGGCTGCCGCAGGAGACGATCCTGTTCGACGGCGCCCGGCTGCGGCGGCGCCTCGATGCCGATCTCGCCGCCGATGCCCGCCTGCTCGCCGTGGAGATGCTGGTGTTCGGCCGCGCCGCGCGCGGCGAGCGGTTCGCCCGCGGGGCGCTGCACGATTCCTGGCGCCTGCGGGTGGACGGCGCGCTGCGCTGGGCCGACGCGCTGCGCCTGCCGGACACGCCGGAGGCTGCCCTCGCGCACCGCTTCGGCTTCGGCGGCGCCGGGGCCATGGCCACGCTGCTCCACGCCGCGCCGGACGCCGCCACGCTCCTGCCCCTGCTGCGCGAGGCGGCCGGGCCGCTCGGCGCCGCCACCATCCCGCGCGAGGGCGTGCTGCTGGCCCGCTGGCTGGGCCCCGCGACGGCGGTGCGGGCGGCGCTCTCGGCGGCGATCCCGCCGGTGCGCGCGGCGCTCGGCCTGCCGGGGCGGCTGCCCCGCCTCTGGACGACATGACGCGGCTGCCCCGCCTCTGGACCACCTGACGCCGCCGCCCGCATACTCGCCGGCCGGCCTCCCGACCGGCCCCATCGGAGCCCGCCCATGCACCTGACGCCGCGCGAGAAGGACAAGCTGCTGATCGCCATGGCCGCGAACGTGGCGCGGCGGCGGCTGGAGCGCGGCGTGAAGCTGAACCATCCCGAGGCGGTGGCGCTGATCACGGATTTCGTGGTGGAGGGCGCGCGCGACGGGCGCAGCGTCTCCGAGCTGATGCGCGACGGGGCCACGGTGCTGGCGCGCGGCCAGGTGATGGAGGGCGTGCCCGAGATGATCCACGAGATCCAGGTGGAGGCCACCTTCCCCGACGGCACCAAGCTCGTCACCGTGCACGAGCCGATCCGCTGAGGGCCGCGCGATGATCCCCGGAGAGATCTTCCCCGCCGCCGGCGAGATCGAGCTGAACGCCGGCCGCCCCGCCACCGAGATCGAGGTCGCCAACACCGGCGACCGGCCGATCCAGGTCGGCAGCCACTACCACTTCGCCGAGACCAACCCGGCGCTCGACTTCGACCGCGCCAGGGCGCGCGGCCAGCGCCTCGACATCGCCGCCGGCACCGCCGTGCGCTTCGAGCCCGGCCAGAGCCGCACGGTGCGCCTCGTGCCCTTCGCCGGGGCGCGTGTCGTGCACGGCTTCCGCGGCGAGGTCGAGGGGAAGGTCTGAGCCGATGCCCGCACGCATCTCCCGCGCCGCCTATGCCGGCATGTACGGCCCGACCACGGGCGACCGCATCCGCCTCGCCGACACCGATATCGTCATCGAGGTGGAGAAGGACCTCACCACCTACGGCGAGGAGGTGAAGTTCGGCGGCGGCAAGGTGATCCGCGACGGCATGGGCCAGTCCCAGCGCGGCCGCGACGAGGGCGCGGCCGACACCGTCGTCACCAACGCGCTGATCCTCGACCACTGGGGCATCGTCAAGGCCGATCTCGCGATCCGCGACGGGCGCATCGCCGCGATCGGCAAGGCCGGCAACCCGGACACGCAGCCGGGCGTCGACATCGTGATCGGCCCGGGCACCGAGATCATCGCCGGCGAAGGCAAGATCCTCACCGCCGGCGGCATCGACGTGCACATCCACTTCATCTGCCCGCAGCAGATCGAGGAGGCGCTGGCCTCCGGCGTCACCACCATGTTCGGCGGCGGCACCGGCCCGGCGCACGGCACGCTCGCCACCACGGCGACGCCGGGCGCCTTCCACCTCGCGCGCATGCTCCAGGCGGCCGAGGGCTTCCCGATGAATCTCGGCTTCCTCGGCAAGGGCAACGCCGCCCTGCCCAAGGGGCTGGAGGAGCAGATCGTCGCGGGTGCGGCCGGCCTCAAGCTGCACGAGGACTGGGGCACCACGCCCAAGGCGATCGACACCTGCCTCGCCGTCGCCGACGCGATGGACGTGCAGGTGGCGATCCACACCGACACGCTGAACGAGAGCGGCTTCGTCGAAAGCACCATCGCGGCGCTGAAGGGCCGCACCATCCAGGCCTTCCACACGGAGGGCGCGGGCGGCGGCCACGCGCCGGACATCCTGCGCCTCGTCGGCGAGCCCAACGTGCTGCCGAGCAGCACCAACCCGACCATGCCCTACACGGTGAACACGCTGGACGAGCATCTCGACATGCTCATGGTGTGCCACCACCTCGACCCGCGCATCCCCGAGGACGTGGCCTTCGCCGAGAGCCGCATCCGCCGGGAGACGATCGCCGCCGAGGACATCCTGCACGACCTCGGCGCCATCTCAATGATGTCCTCCGACAGCCAGGCGATGGGCCGCGTCGGCGAGGTGATCATCCGCACCTGGCAGACCGCGCACAAGATGAAGCAGCAGCGCGGCCGGCTGCCGGAGGAGAGCGGCGACAACGACAATTTCCGCGCGAAGCGCTACGTCGCCAAGTACACGATCAACCCCGCGATCAGCCAGGGCATCGCGCAGTACGTCGGCAGCGTCGAGGTGGGCAAGCTCGCCGACCTCGTTCTGTGGAGCCCGGCCTTCTTCGGCGTGAAGCCGGAGATGGTGCTGAAGTGCGGCACCATCGCCTGCGCGCCGATGGGCGATCCCAACGCCTCGATCCCGACGCCGCAGCCCGTCCACTACCGCCCGATGTTCGGCGCCTTCGGCCGCGCGTTGCCGGCGATCGGCGTCACCTTCGTCTCGGCGGCGGCGCTCGACGGCGGCATCGCCAACCGGCTGCGGCTGGAGCGGCCGCTGCTGGCGGTGCGCAACACGCGCGGCGGCATCTCCAAGCGCGACATGGTGCTGAACGACTACTGCCCGAGGATCGAGGTGGACGCCGAGACCTACGAGGTGCGCGCGGACGGCCAGCTCCTGGTCTGCGAGCCGGCCAAGGTGCTGCCCATGGCGCAGCGCTACTTCCTGTTCTGAGGCCTGCCATGAACGAAGCCAATGGGAGCAGCGAGACCCTGCCCCGCGCCACCGCCGTGCTGCAAGCCGGGCAGTGGGACATGACGCGGACCCTGGCGACGGATTTCGTCACCCTCGACTACGACGACCGCCACCGCCGCCGCCGCCGCTTCGTGGGCGAGGCCGGCCTCGCCTTCCTGCTCGACCTGCCGGAAGCCACCGTGCTGCGCGAGGGCGACGGGCTGCTGCTGGAGAACGGCAGCGTCGTCGCCGTGCGCGCCGCGCCGGAGCCGCTGGTGGAGATCACGGCGGAATCGCCCGGGCACCTGCTGCGCCTCGCCTGGCACCTCGGCAACCGCCACCTGCCGGCCGAGCTGTCGCCCGGCCGCATCCTGATCCGCGACGACCACGTGATCGTGGCGATGCTGCGCGGCCTCGGCGCCACGCTGCGCGCGGTGCAGGCGCCCTTCAACCCGGAGGGCGGCGCCTATGGCGAGCACAACCGCTCCACGCACCAGCACTTCCGCGACCCGACGCACGCGCCCGGCCACGCGCACGGACATGCGCACGGCCACGACCACGCCCACGATCACACGCATGACCATGGGCACGACCACCCGCACGGCCATGGGCACCACCATCATCACGACTGAGCCGGGCACGACCGAGCCGGGCATGACCGGTCCGGGCGAGGCCGCGCTCTACCGGCTGCTGGCCTGGCTCTCGCCGGCCTACCCGGTCGGCGCCTACACCTACAGCCACGGGCTGGAGACGGCCGTCGAGGACGGCGCGGTGCGCGACCGCGCCGGGCTGGTCGCCTACGTCGCCGCTGTGCTCGGCCAGGGCGCCGGGGCCGTGGACGGGCCGCTGCTCGCCGCCGCGCACCGCGCCGCCACGGCCGGGGACGATGCCGCGCTGGACGCGGTGGCCGAACTCGCCGCCGCCTGGCGCGGCACCGCCGAGACGGCGCTGGAGACCATGGCGCAGGGCACCGCCTTCGTCGCCGTCACCGCCGCCGCCTGGCCGGAGCCGCACTTCGCCGCCCTCGCCGCGCGCCACCCGCGCCGCCTCGCGCATCCCGTCGCCTTCGGCGCCGCCGCCGCGTGGCAGGGCGTGGCGCTGCGGCCGGCGCTGTTCGGCTGGCTCGCCGCCTTCGCCGCCAACCTCGTCTCGGCCGGGGTGCGCCTCGTGCCGCTCGGCCAGACCGACGGGCAGGCCGCCACCGCCGCGCTGCTGCCCGCCGTCCAGGGCGCGACGGAGACGGCGCTGCTCGCCGGCCCCGACGATCTGGGCACCGCCGCGCCGGTGCTCGACCTGTTCTCGATGCGCCACGAAACCCAGTACACGAGGCTGTTCCGCTCATGACCAGACCGGCCAACGGCCCCTTCCGCGTCGGCATCGGCGGCCCGGTCGGCTCCGGCAAGACCGCGCTGACCGACCGGCTCTGCAAGCACCTGCGCGACCGCCACGACATCGCCGTCGTCACCAACGACATCTACACGCGCGAGGACGCCGAATTCCTCACCCGCTCCGGCGCGCTGGCGCCCGAGCGCATCGTCGGCGTCGAGACCGGCGGCTGCCCGCACACCGCGATCCGCGAGGACGCCTCGATCAACCTCGCCGCCGTGCACGACCTCGTCGGGAAATTCCCCGGCCTGGAGATCCTGTTCATCGAGTCCGGCGGCGACAACCTCGCCGCCACCTTCTCGCCCGAGCTGGCGGACCTGACCATCTACGTCATCGACGTCTCGGCCGGCGACAAGATCCCGCGCAAGGGCGGGCCGGGCATCACCCGCTCGGACCTGCTCGTCATCAACAAGATCGACCTCGCGCCGCTGGTCGGCGCCGACCTTTCCGTCATGGACCGCGACGCGCGCCGCATGCGCGGCCAGCGGCCCTTCATCTTCACCAACCTCAAGGAGAACCGGGGCGTGGACGAGATCGCGAACTTCATCCTCGAATCCGGCGGCATCGCCGTGGGCGGCGCGGGAAGCATCGCCGCGGGCGGCGTGGGAAGCATCGCCGTGGGCGGCGCGGGCGGCATCGGCAGCGACGACCCGCACGGGAGGGCCGCCTGATGCGCCGCCCACTTCCCGTCGCCGCCGTGGCGGCGCTCGTGGCGACCCTGGCGCTGTCGCCGCTCCCCGCCTCCGCCCACACCGGCATCGGCCACGCCGCCGGCTTCACGGCCGGCTTCCTGCACCCGCTCGGCGGCGCGGACCACCTGATGGCCATGGTCGCCGTCGGCCTCTGGGCCGGGCTGCTCGGCGGCCGCGCACTCTGGGCGCTGCCGGCCGCCTTCCTCGGCACCATGGCGCTGGGGGGCGCGCTCGGCATGGCCGGCGTCGCGCTGCCCATGGCCGAGTCCGGCATCGTGGCCTCGGTGATCGTGCTCGGCGCCCTGGCGGCGCTCGCGGCACGCCTGCCGGTCGCCGCGGCGGCGGGGCTCGCGGCACTGTTCGGCCTGTTCCACGGCCATGCCCACGGCACCGAGATGCTGGCGGGCGCCGGGGCGCTCGCCTACGGCGCCGGCTTCCTGCTGGCGACCGCGCTGCTGCACGGGCTCGGTCTCGTGGTCGGCACCGGGCTGGGCCGGGAGCGCCTGGGGCAGCGTCTGGCCCGCGTGGCCGGCGGCGCCATGGCGGTGGCGATGGTGGCGCTGCTGATCGTGCAGGGCTGAGCGGGACGAGGCCGGCCAGGGGCGTCACGGTCGCCCCACCCAGGGCGCCCCATCCCCAGGGCGCCCCACCCCCAAGGCCCCGTCACCAGGCGCCGTTCGGGGCGCCTCCCGCCCGCCGCCCGCGCGGATGGCCCGCCGCCGGCGGCCGGGGCCGGCGCGGTCCGCGACCGGACGCGGGCCGCCAGGGCCGCCCTTGCGGCGCGCCCTCCCGCCACAAACATGCCTGCCATGCGCCGCCCGCTCCCGCTCCTCCTGGCCACCCTCGCCGCCCTGTCCGCCGGGCCGGCACGGGGGGCGGGCATCACCCTGGCCTACACGGTCGAGGCGGCGGGGATGACCGTGATGCGGATCGACGCGGCGCTCGACGAGGACCAGGCCGGCTACCGGCTTGAGACTCTCACCAGCACCCGCGGCGTGGCGCGCCTGCTCGCCAGCGCCGATCTGCGCAGCCTGGCCGAAGGCGGCTGGCGGGACGGCCGCGCCGCGCCGCGCCGCTACCGCACCGAGGGCTCCTGGCGCGGCGAGGCGCGCCTGACCGCGATCGACTTCGAGGCCGGCCCCCTGCCGGCGCTGCGCGTCCTGCAGCCCGCCCTGGAGCCGGAGCGTGCCCCGGTGCCGCCGGAGCGGCTGCGCGGCACGACCGACATGCTCTCCGCCCTGGTCGGGCTGGCCCGTCAGGCCGCGCGCACCGGGCGCTGCGACGCGACGCTCGCGGTGTTCGACGGCCGCCGCCGCACCGAATTCGCCGTCCGCACCACCGGCGTGCAGCGCATCGCCGCCGGCCCCTGGTCGGGCGAGGCGCTGCGCTGCGACTACCTCAGCCGCGTCACCGACGGCCAGCGGCGCGACGCCGGCGACGAGGCGGGCGAGCCGCGCCCCGGCACGGTCTGGTTCGCCCGCCCGCTGCCCGGCGCGCCGCTCCTGCCCGTCCGGGTGGAGGCCCCGACGCGCTGGTTCGGCACCGCCGTCGCGACGCTGGAGAACGCCGCGGCGGCGGCCGCTGCCCCGCCGGAGCCGGCGTCCCGCCGCTGACCCGTCCGGGGCTCCCCGCCTCCCGGGTCCGTCAGCCGCCGCCGGCCACGCGCGCCGGCAGCATCGAATCGAGCAGGTCCGGCAACTCGGCCGGGGCATGCGCCAGGGGGCAACCATCCGCCATGGCGGGCGGACCGTACCCCCAGGTCACGAACACGCAGGGCAGGCCGGCGGCGGCGGCGGCGGCGACGTCGTTGTGGTGGTCGCCCACCATCACCGCCGCCTCCGGCACGCCGCCCGCCGCCGCCAGCGTGCCCAGCACGTGGCCGGGATCGGGCTTGCGCACCGGGAAGCTGTCGCCGCCGCCGATCGCGTCGAGTCGCGCCGAAAGCCCGAGCGTCTCCAGCAGCACCCGCGCCGCCGCCACCGGCTTGTTGGTGCAGACCGCCAGCCGCCAGCCCCGCGCCGCCAGCGCGTCGAGCGCCTCGGGGATTCCGGGGAAGGGGCGGGTCGCGTCGGTGGCATGCGCCGTGTAGTCGGCGGTGAAGCTGACCAGCGCCGCCGGGTCGAAGGGCTGGCCGCGCGCCGCCAGCGCCCGCTCCACCAGGGCGCGGACGCCGTCGCCGACCATGCCCGTCACCGCCGCGCGGTCGAAGCCGGGCAGGCCGCGCGCCGCCATCAGCCGATCCAGCGCGGCGTTGAGATCGGGCACGCTGTCCACCAGCGTGCCGTCGAGGTCGAAGAGAGCGATGCGTCGCATCGCGGCAGGGTAGGGCGGCCGCCCGGCCGCCGGAAGCACCCGGTCCGGCCACCGGCCCCGCCCCCGGCCGGGCCGGCCAGCAACGACCGGCCCGCAACGAACCGCCTGCAACGTCCGGCCCGCACCGCCGTTTCCGCCGCGATGCGGCGGAGCCCATCCCGCCGGCCTCCATTCCGACCTATGCTCGCCCGGCCTATGCTCGTTCCGGCTCGCCTTCGCCTTCGGTTCCCGCCTGCCTTTCGCCTTTCCCGCCGCAACCCCGTCTCGTCCCAGCAACCCGCCGCCGACCGATGGCGGACGACCGCAGCACGGAGAAACGTCGTGACCACCATGCGCATGATCACCGGCCTGTTCGACAACCGCGACGAGGCGGAGCGGACGGTACAGGACCTGGTCGCCTCCGGCGCCGCCACGCTCGACCAGGTCGAGGTGCATGCGGCTGAGCCGGGCGTGCCGGACCACCACCAAGGCGCCTCGCTGCGCACCCTGCCGATGCCGCCCGAGGAGCACCACATCTACGCCGAGGGCATCCGGCGCGGCGGCTTCGTGGTCTCGGCCGACGTGGACGAGGCACATGTCGAGGCCGTCACCGCCGTCTTCCATCGCCACAACGCGGTGGACCTGGAGGCGCGCCAGCACGAATGGCGCGGCCATGGCTGGTTCGGCTGGCAGGAGGCGGAGACCGACCGCTTCTCCACCTATGGCGGCGATGCCGTGATGGGCCCGCGCCCCGACCCGGACGCCCGCCCGACCCGCGTGCGCTGAAGCCGGGCCGACAGGCCCGGAACCGAACGCCGCTCCGGCCCGATCGGCCAGGCCGGGACGGCTCCGGCGGCCCCCCTCGGGCCGGGGCGCGGTTGGCCACGGGTCCCCTTTCCCCTGCCGGTTCCCGCCGGCCGTCGCCTCCTGCCGGCACGGGAGGAAGCGCGGCCGCCTTGCGGGCAGGGGCTTCGGGACGCGGCCTCGTTCCCGCGCGTCGCCCCCGGGCCGGGCTGCCCGCGGAGCGGCGAACCGGGCCGCCGGGAATCAGCCCGCCAGCGCCGACTCCACCGCCGCCGCCACCGTCAGCAGCCGCGCATCGCCCATCCGCTCGCCCATCAGCATCAGCCCGGCCGGGGCCTCGCCCGGCGCGTGGCAGGGCAGGCTGATCGCGCAGCGGTCGAGGAAATTGGCCACCGCCGTGTTGCGCAGCAGCAGCAGGTTGATGCGGTTGTACTCGGACGGCGTGGCCACGGCCGCGAGCGGCGGCGGCACCAGCGGGCAGGTCGGCATCAGCACCGCGTCGAACGCCCCGGTGCGCGTCGCGACCGCCGCCGTGATCCGCGCCCGCTCGCGCAGCAGCGCGATGTAGTCGGCCGCCGACATCGCCTCGCCCCGCCGGATGCGCCCCAGGATCGCCGGGTCGTAGCGGTCGCCGGCGCGGCCGATCAGCCCGCGGTGCCAGCTCCACGCCTCGGCCGCCGTGAAGCCGCCGGCGGCGTTGACGGCGGCGATCTCCTCCACCTCCGGCAGCGGCAGGTCGTGCAGGTGCGCGCCCGCGGCGGCGAGCCGTTCCAGCGCCCGCTCGAAGGCGGCGGCCACCGGCGCGTCCAGCCCGTCGAGGAAGAAGTGGCGCGGCACGCCGAGCCGCAGCCCCGCGACGGGCCCGGCATCGGGCGGCACGGGCGCGTCCGCGCCGGCCAGCAGCGCGTCGAGCACGGCGCAGCACCCCACCGTGTTGGCCAGCGGCCCGACGCTGTCGAGCGTGGGCGAGAGCGGCAGCACCCCCTGCTGCGGCACCCGCGCCGCCGTCGGCTTGAAGCCCACGATGCCGCACAGCGCCGCCGGGATGCGGCAGGAGCCGCCCGTGTCGGTGCCGAGCGCGCCGAGCCCCATCCCCTCCGCCACCGCCACCGCCGCACCCGAGGAGGAGCCGCCCGGCAGCCGCCCCGTCGCCCGGTCCCAGGGCGAGAGCGGCGTGCCGTGGTGCGGGTTCACGCCGAGGCCGGAGAAGGCGAACTCCACCATGTTGGTCCGCCCGAGCACGACGAAGCCCGCCCGCTGGACGCGCAGCACGGCGGGCGCCGTGGCGGCGGCCGGGGGCGCGTCGTCCAGCGCGACGGAGCCGGCGCGGGTCCGTTGCCCCGCCACGTCGAACAGGTCCTTGACCGAGATCGGGATGCCCGCCCAGGGCGAGGGCGCGGCGCCCGCGGCGCGCAGCGCGTCCATGGCGCGGGCCGCGGCGCGCGCGCCCTCGGCATCCACGGCGAGGAAGGCCGTGCCGCCCTGCCTGGCCGGGTCGGCGATGCGCGCCAGCGCGTCCTCGACGAGCGAGGCCGCCGTGGCGCGGCCGGCGGCCAGCGCCGCGGCGGCACCGGCCAGGCTGTCCGCCATCCCGGGGCCCCTGCCGGATCGGCTCACCTGCGACATGCGTCCACTCCCTGTCCCACGCTGTCCCTGCTCCATGCTGTCCGGTCCCCTCTCGGGGCCTGTTCGAGTGGCCGGCCGGTCGGGCCGGCAGGTCCCTTCCGCGCCCGGGGGGAGGGGGAGCGTCGGGGCCCCGGCACGAGGCGTCGCGTCGCGTCGGCGGCCCCTGCTTCCCGGTTCGGGCGATCCCTCGCCATCCCTCCGCCGCCGGCCGCCCGGACGGGCCTTCAGAAGACCTTCGAGTCGGCCGGCACGCCCTCGACCGTCTCGCTGCCGCGGCGCCAGCGATGCGTCGAGGCGCCGAACGCCACCATCGTCCCGTCCGGCCCGAACACCTCGGTGCGGCAGAAGAAGATGTTGCGCCCGCGCGTGACGATGCGCGATTCCGCCGTCAGCCGGCCGCCCAGCACCTGCCCGGTGAAGCGGCAGTCGAGGTCGATCGTCACCGCCCGCCGCACGTTCCCCGGCACGCTGCACCACAGCCCGGAATAGGCCGCCGTCTGGTCGATCAGCGAGAGGCAGACGCCGCCATGCGTGATTCCCGAGCGGTTGGCGTGCTGCGGTCCGGCCTCGCAGGTCACGCGCGCGAACCCGTCCTCCCAGTGCACGAGGCGCATCCCGAGCAGGTCGTGGTACGGCGCGGAGACGGCGGCGAATTCGTCGTCCTGCGAAGTCGGGGCGGGGACGGGGGCAGGGGCGGGGGGCGTCGCGTCGTTCATGCCGCATGCCCTGGCCCGCCCGCCCGCCCGCCGTCAAGAGCCCAGGCGCCGCCCGGGAGCCGCGTCCGGAGGCTTTCCGGGCCGCGCGCCGCCCCCTTCCCGCCGCGTCGCCCCGCCGCATCGCCCCGCCGCGTCGCCGGCCGCTTCCCGCGCCGCCGTTGCGCCGCCGCCGTGCCGCCCGGCCGGCAGGCCGCGCGCCGGCGGTCCCTCCCGCGCGCCGGCCGGCGCGGGCGCGCGTCAGGCGATCTGCAACCCCTGCAACGCCGTCTCCAGCTCGGAGAAGCTCGGCATCAGCCCGGAGGGCGCCATCTTGCGCCCGCTCTCCACCGAGACCTGCGGCGCGTTGCCCTGCAGGTGCGCCACCAGCACGGCGCGGATCACCTCGAAGTACTTCGCCTCCTCGTCGATGATGCTCTTCAGCCGCGCGGCGAAGGGCGCCATCAGCCCGTAGGCCAGCAGCACGCCGAGGAAGGTGCCCACCAGCGCGCCGCCGATCATCTTGCCCAGGATCGCCGGCGGCTGGTCGATGCTCGCCATGGTCTTCACCACGCCGAGCACCGCCGCGACGATGCCGAGCGCCGGCAGCGCGTCCGCCATGGACTGCATGGCGTGCGAGGGGTGCATCTCCTCGTGGTGGAGCTTCTTCAGCTCCCGCACCATCAGGTCCTCGATCTGGTTCGGGTCGTCGGCGTTCATGCCGACCATGCGCAGGTAGTCGCAGATCAGCGCCACCGCGTGGTGGTTCGCGGCGATCCGCGGGAATTTCTGGAACGCGGCGCTCTCCTCCGGCCGCTCGATGTGCGGCTCCAGCGCCATCGCGCCCTTGGTCTGCGCGAGGCGCACGAAGTAGAACAGCAGGCTGAGCAGGTCCACGTAGTCCTCGCGCCCGAACCGCGAGCCCTTGAAGATCTTCCCGAAGCCGCCGAGCACGTGCTTGATGTCCGCCACGCTGTTCGACATGACCAGCGTGCCGATCGCGGCGCCGCCGATCATCAGCCCCTCGAAGGGCAGGGCGTGCAGGATCAGCTCGAAATGCCCGCCCGAGGCGACGTAGCCGCCGAAGACGCAGACGAGCAGGAAGACGAAGCCGCCGATCGTGGTCATGGCACGGGCCCGGTCATCACAGGGAGGGCGGAAGCGGGGAGGGCGGGGCCGGCCGCGCGGCGGCGGATCGCGGGGCGCCGGGGCGCGGGAGGGTCGCTCACGGCGAAGGCGCCCCCGCCACCCGGTCCGGCGCCTGCCGCAGCAGCAGGATCGAGACGCGCCGGTTCGCCGCCGCGTTGGGCTGGTCGCGCAGCAGCGGCTCGCGCTCGGCCTGGCCGGTGACGGAGCGCAGCCTGCCCTCGCGCACGCCGCCCTCCACCAGCAGCCGCCGCGTGGCGTTGGCGCGCTCGGCCGAAAGCTCCCAGTTGGAACGCTCCGTGCCGCGGAACGGCGTCGCGTCGGTATGGCCGCTGATGGCGATGGCGTTGGGCAGCGGCGCCAGCACCGCGGCCACGCGCTGCACCAGTGCCCGCGCGCGCTCGTTCAGCGCCGTGCCGCCGGAGGCGAACATGGGCTGCCGGTCGCTGTCGAGCAGCTGGACGCGCAGCCCCTCCGGCGCCTGCTCCACCAGCAGCTGGCGCGCCAGCTCGGCCAGCGCCGGGTCCTCGCGCATGGCGGCGCGTATCTGCGCCGCCGCGCGCTCGAACTCGCCGCGCTCGCGCCGCGCCAGCTCGTCGCGCAGCACCTGCTCAGGCAGCCGCTCCGCGGCCAGCGCGGCGGGGGTGCCAGGCGGCACGGTGACGGGCGGCACGGTAACGGGCGGCGCGGCGCCCGGCATGGCGGCCTGGGCGGCGCTCCCGGCCGCCGCCCCGCCATCCGCGCTGCCATCCGTCGCCCCGCCCGGGCGGTCGCCCGCACGGCCTCCCGCCTGCCCGCCCTGCTGCCCCGGGCCGGCCTGCGCCCGGACGCGCGTCGTGTCCTCGTCCTGCCCCGGCCGGCCCTCGCGCCGCTGCACCAGCCCCGCCGGCGTGTCGCTGTCGTCCTCCTCGATGTCCATGTTCACCGGGCGCGGCCCGGGCTCGATGCGCATCGCGCCGAGGTTGGAGGTGGCGTTGCCGTCCTCGTTCGGGGTGCGCCCGCCGAAGGGCTGGCCGGAGCCGGAGATGGAGCGCGCCAGCAGGTTGTTGGGCGAGAAGTAGTCCGCCAGGCCGTGCCGCTGCTCCTCCGTGGTGGCGTTGAGCAGCCACATCAGCAGGAAGAACGCCATCATCGCCGTCACGAAGTCGGCGTAGGCGACCTTCCACGCGCCGCCATGGTGGCCGTGCTCGCCCTCCTCGATGCGCTTGAGGATGATGGTCGCGCCGCCGCGCTTGCCTGGCCTGCTCATCTCGCGCCCCGCTCCATGCGCGGCAGGGTGCGTCGCGGCTGCTTAATGTGCGCCTAAGGACGGCCGTCGCGACCGCCGACGCGGACCGCGGCGCCGGTCGCGGCGGCCGCCCCCAACCGCCCTCAGCCGGTGGCCAGCATCGCCTCCACCTCGGCGAGCACGGCGCGGATCTCCGGTTCCGTCCGCCCGCCGAGGCGGGTGAGCATCGAGCGGCGGAAGGGCCCGTTGGCGAGCCGCGCCGACTCCCGGAACCAGCGCGCCGCCTCCTCGACCCGGCCCGCATCCGTCAGCAGGACGCCGAGGTTGAACTGCCCGCGGAAGTCGCCGCGCTCGGCCGAGAGGCGATAGAGCCGGGCGGCGCCCGCCGCGTCGCGCGGCATCTCCCAGCCCTCCTCCATGAAGCGCGCGACCATGTTGATCGACTTGGCGTGCCCCTGCGCCGCGGCGGCGCGGTACCAGCGCAGCGCCGCCGCACGGTCCCGCGCCACGCCGTCGCCGCGCGCCAGCATGTTGGCGTAGTTGTACTGCCCCCAGTCGAATCCCCCCTCGGCCGCGCGGCGGAAGCATTCGGCGGCGGCCGCGTCGTCCACCGGCGTCGCCAGGCCGAGCTCGTGGCAGCGGCCCAGCATGTTCAGCCCCTCCGGCTCGCCGGCGCTGGCGGAGGAGCGGAACCAGAACAGGGCGGTCGCCTGGTCCTGCGGCACGCCGAGCCCTTCCAGCAGCATCTGCCCCCAGCGCGCCTGCGCCCGGGCCGAGCCGTAGCGGGCCGCCGCCTCCACCCAGGGAGCGGCCTCCTCGGGCGGCGCGGCGAAGGCGGCCGCCAGCGCCTCCGGCCCCGCCGCGTTGAGCTCGGTGAAGGAGATGCGGCGACGCCGGGCAGGGGCGGGGGCGGGGGCGGGGGCGGGGGCACGGCGGGGGCGGGGGCACGGCGGGGGCGGCGGGACATGCCCCGCTCGATAACCGACGCGCGAATCGTTCGCAATTGCCGCCATGCCTTGGCCTCCTATCCCGAGGCCCGTCGCCAAGGCGTCTGCCGGCACCCACCACCGCTTCCCCGGACCCTCCCGCCAGCCCTTCCCGACGGTCCTCCCCACCGACCCCGCCCACCGGCCCCTCCCGCCGGCCCCGTCCGCCGGCCGCTACCCCCCCGGGCGCGCCCCCCGCGTCCCGCGCACCTCGAAGCGGTAGGGCGCCGCCCCCGTCACCTGCGGGTCGAAGGCCAGCCGGTGCTCCAGCGGCGGGAAGGCGCGGGAACGGCAGTCGGCGCGGTCGCACAGCCGGCAGCTCAGCCCGATCCCCACCGCCGCGTGCTCCAGGTCCAGCCCGTCCGCGTACACCACCTCGCCCGCGCGCGAGACGTCGCAGCCCATCGCCACCACGTGCACCGGCGCGGGCTCGCCCCAGCGCGCCGCCGGCCCCGTCACGGTGCGCGCGAAGCACAGGAAGGCGGCGCCGTCCGGCAGCGTCGCGAGCTGCACCCGCAGCGTCCCCGGCGTCGCGAAGGCCGAATGCACGATCCAGCGCGGGCAGGAGCCGCCGAAGCGCGCGAACGGGAAGCCCGCCGCCGAGAAGCGCTTGTCCACGTTCCCCGCCGGGTCGGTCCGCAGGAAGAAGAACGGCACGCCGCGCTGATCCGGCCGTTGCAGCGTCGAGAGCCGGTGGCAGCACTGCTCGAAGGAGACGCCGAAGCGCGCCGCCAGCCCCTCCACGTCGTGCCGCAGCGCCTTCGCCGCGCCGAGGAAGGCGGCGTAGGGCATCAGCAGCGCCCCCGCCGCGTAGTTCAGCAGCCCGATGCGGATCAGCGCCGCCGCCTCGCCCGTCGTCGGCTCCGCCGGCGCCAGCACCGATTCCACCGCCTCGCGCGCCTCCAGCAGCATGAGCTGGAAGGCCATGTGGAAGCCCCGGCTCTCGCGCGGCAGCGCGTCGGAAAGCTGCAGCAGCCGCGCCGCCGGGTCGTGCCGGCGCAGCGCCCCCTCCAGCGGCCCGACCGAGACGGTCAGCCCGTGCTGCCGCCGCAGCCGCTCCGCCACGGCGTGGTTCATCTCGGCGGGGCTCGCCCCCAGCTCCGCGCCGATCCGCTCCGCCGCCTCCTCCAGCGCCGGGAAGTGGTTGACGTGGGCGTGGAAGAAGTCGCGCGCCTCCTCGTTGGGCAGCAGCAGCCGCCGGCCGGAGGGCAGCGCGATGCCGCTCGCATCCTCCCGCGCCACGCGCCAGGCGCGGTACAGCGACAGCACCGCCCGCGCCGCGTTCGGCGCCGTGCCGGCCAGCGCCGCGATCTCGCTCTCCGGCACCTGCTCGGCGCCGAGCAGCGGGTCCGCCATCACCTCGCGCAGCCCGGCCTCCAGCCGCCGCTCCTCGCCGCCCGAGAGCGCCGCGAGATCGACCTGCAGCGTCTCGGTCAGCTTGATCAGCAGCCCGGCGGTGACGGCGCGCTGGTCGTGCTCGATCAGGTTCAGGTAGCTCGCGGAGATACCGAGGCGGCCGGCGAGCGCCTGCTGGGTCAGGCTCTGCTCCTGGCGCAGGCGCCGCACCGTGCGGCCGATCATGGGACGCGACATAGACGGTTCGATCCTCACCCGTTCGACCGGCGGCCTTCACATGGTTTACAGTTTTTACAGATGTCTTGTAAAAACCACGACGCCATTGCCGGTTTACACGCAATAAAGGGGCTGAACTTCGCCCTGGCAATGTGAATTATTCACGCATCGCGGCACAGACAAAGGATCGTCGCATGCGTCCCGAGACCAACCCGACCTTCTCCCCCGACGGTTCCGCCGGCTCCCTGGCCGCCGAGCCCGACCGCTTCGCCGGCATCCGGCGCGACTACTCGCCGGCCGAGGTCGAGAAGCTCGCGGGCTCCTTCCGCATCCGCCACACCCTGGCCGAGATGGGTGCGAAGCGCCTGTGGCACCTGCTGAAGACCGAGCCCTACGTGAACACGCTGGGCGCGCTCACCGGCAACCAGGCGCTGCAGCAGGTCAAGGCCGGGCTGAAGGCGATCTACCTCTCCGGCTGGCAGGTGGCGGGCGACGCCAACTCGGCGGGCGAGATGTATCCCGACCAGTCGCTCTACCCGGTCGACTCCGTGCCGAAGGTGATCAAGCGCATCAACGGCGCGCTGCGCCGGGCCGACCAGATCGCGCGCCTCGAGGGCAAGGGCGACGACACCTACTGGATGGCCCCCGTGATCGCCGACGCCGAGGCCGGCTTCGGCGGCCCGCTCAACGCCTACGAGCTGATGCGCGCCATGATCGAGGCGGGCGCCGCCGGCGTCCACTTCGAGGACCAGCTCGCCTCGGAGAAGAAGTGCGGCCATCTCGGCGGCAAGGTGCTGATCCCGATCCAGCAGCACATCCGCACCCTCAACGCCGCCCGGCTCGCCGCCGACGTGGAGGGCGTGCCCACCGTGCTGCTCTGCCGCACCGACGCCGAGAGCGCGCAGCTCCTGACCGCCGACATCGACGAGCGCGACCGCCCCTTCATCAGCGGCGAGCGCACGCCGGAAGGCTTCTTCCGGATCAAGCCCGGCGTCGGCAAGGACTACGCGATCGCCCGCGGCCTCGCCTACGCCCCTTATGCCGACCTGCTCTGGTGGGAGACCTCCGACCCCGACCTCGGCGACGCGCGCCGCTTCGCGGAAGCCATCCACCGCGAATTCCCCGGCAAGATGCTCGCCTACAACTGCTCGCCCTCCTTCAACTGGAAGCGCAAGATGGGCGAGGCCGAGGCCGCGAAGTTCCAGCGCGAGATCGGCGCGATGGGCTACAAGTTCCAGTTCATCACGCTGGCCGGCTTCCACAGCCTGAACTACTCGATGTTCACCCTGGCCCGCGGCTACGCCGAGCGCGGCATGGCCGCCTACTCCGAGCTGCAGCAGGCCGAGTTCGCGGCCGAGGCCGAGGGCTACACCGCGACGCGCCACCAGCGCGAGGTGGGCGTGGGCTACTTCGACGCGGTGGCGACCACCGCCTCGGGCGGCACCTCCTCCACCACCGCCATGGCGCACAGCACCGAGACGGCGCAGTTCCACGCGCACGGCGGCGACACGCCGCGCATCGGCGGCGAGCCGGTGGACCACGATGACGGCTTGGTCCACAGCCACTCCTGGGCCAGCGACGAGCGCCGCGGCGAGCCCGTGCTGGCGAAGTAGCGCCGATCCGCGCCGCGCCGGTCTCCGGCGCGGCGCCCCCTCCAGCCCCCGCCACGGCCGGGCCCGTGGCGCGGGGCGCCGCGAGGGCGGGGAGAGACGGGGGGGGGGGGGGGGGGGGCCCCCCCCCCCCCCCCCC
>NZ_JALPRX010000048.1 GCF_023223525.1 Roseomonas acroporae
GCGGGGGGGGGGCGGGGGCGATCCCCGCCGCCCGCCTCCCGTTCAGTCCGCCTGCCGGCCGTCCCGCGCCAGCAGCGCCGCCGTGTCCGCCGCCCCCATCGCCCGCGCCGCGTCCAGCGCCGTGGCGCCGGCCGCGTCGCGCGCCGCCGGGTCCGCGCCGTGCCGCAGCAGCGCCTCGACCATGCCGGTGCGGTTGAACATCGCCGCCACCATCAGCGCCGTGCGGCCGTCCGGCCCGTGCCCGTCCACCGCCGCGCCGTGCGCCAGCAGCGTCTCGACCACGGCCATGTCACCCTTGAAGGCGGCGCCGGCCAGCGGCAGCTGCCCCCGGTCGTTGGCGATCCCCGGGTCCGCCCCGGCCGCGAGCAGCGCCCGCACCGTGTCGGCATGGCCGTGATAGGCGGCCAGCATCAGCAGCGTGTCGCCCTTGTCGTTGCGCAGGTTGGGCGGCAGCCCGGCGGCCAGCACCTCCGCCAGCGCCTCGGCCTGGCCGTCGCGCGCCGCCTGGAAGACTCGGCCGGCGAAGGCGATCGCCGCCTCGTCCGGGGCATCGGGGCTGTCCTGCATCGTCGTGTCTCCTGTCCGGGGGTTGCTTGCCGAAACGCCTGGTGAGCGGAAGGTTCGAGGGCGGGGCGCCGGCCCCCGCGACCCCGCCAGGGGCGCCGCCCCTCGGGGAGCCCCGCCAGGAGGCGAATCCCTCCTGGCCTCCCCCCTTGGCCTCCCCTCCGTGGCCTCCCCCCCCCCCCCGCCCCCCCCGGTCCCCCCTGGCCCTCCCCGTCGGCTGCCGATCCCGGCGCTTCCCCAGGCGCAGCCGGGAACGCCGGCGGAGGTCCGGAAACCAGGGTTCGGGAGGATCTCCAGGGAGGGCGGCGCCCTCCCCGGCGGATGGGGGACGGGGCAGGGGGGAGCCTTCCCCGAGGCGGCCCCCGCGCAAGGCCGGCCCGACCAGCACGGATCTTGCAAACCCCGGCGCATCCCGATGGAGACCAACCTCCGCATGAAGACCCCGTTCCGCGCCGCGCGCCTCGCGCTCGCCGCCCTGCTCGCCGGCCTGCTGCCCGCCCTGCCGTCGGCCGAGGCGCAGCAGCCCAAGGTGCTGCGCATCGCCATGACCGCGGCCGACGTGCCCACCACCACCGGCATGCCCAACAACGGCTTCGAGGGGATGCGCTTCCTCGGCTACCCGGTGTTCGAGGCGCTGACGCTGTGGGACCTCTCGCGCCCGGACGTGCTGGCGCCGATCCGCCCCGGCCTCGCCGAATCCTGGGAGCAGGACGCGAACGACGGCAAGGTCTGGCGCTTCCATCTGCGCCGCGGCGTCGCCTTCCACGACGGCACGCCCTTCAACGCCGACGCGGTGATCTGGAACCTCGACCGCTTCTTCCGGCAGGACAGCCCGCAATTCGACCCCACTGGCTCGGCCATCGTGCGCGGCCGCGTCGCGGGCTTCGGCACCTACCGCAAGCTCGACGACATGACGGTCGAGATCACCACCACGCGGCCGATGTCCTACTTCCCCTATCTCGCCGTCTACATCCTGATGACCTCGCCGCAGTCCTGGGAGGCGGCGGGGCACGACTACGCGAAGCTCGCCACCATGGCCGCCGGCACCGGCCCGTTCCGCCTGACCCGCTTCGTCCCCCGCCAGTCCGCCGAGCTCTCGCGCAACGACAATTACTGGGACCCCGCGCGCCGCGCCAAGGTGGACCGGGTCGTGCTGCTGCCCATGCCGGAGGCGAACACCCGCCTCGCGGCGCTGCGCTCCGGCCAGGTGGACTGGATCGAGGTGCCGCCGCCCGACGCCGTGCCCTCGCTGCGCTCGGCCGGCTTCAACATCGTCACCAACTCCTACCCGCATGTCTGGCCCTGGGTGTTCGCCGCCGGCCGGCAGGGCAGCCCGGTCGCCGACCTGCGCGTGCGCCGCGCGCTCAACTACTGCATCGACCGCGACGCGATGGTGACGCTGCTCAACGGCACCGCCGAGCCGGCGGCCGGCTTCTTCAACCGCACGACGCCCTATTTCGGCCAGCCGCAGCAGCAGTACCGGCTGGACGCCGCGCGCGGCCGCGCCCTGCTCGCCGAGGCCGGCTACAACGCGCAGCGCCCGCTGAAGCTCAAGGTCGGCATCTCCAACTCCGGCTCCGGCCAGATGCTGCCGCTGCCGATGAACGAGCTGCTGCAGGAATCGCTGCGCGAGAATTGCGGCGTGCAGGTGGAGTTCACCGTAGTCGAGTGGAACACCCTGCTCGGCGGCCTGCGCGCGACGCCCGACAGCCCGCAATGGCTGGGCGCGGACGCGCTCAACATCAGCCTCGGCTCCTCGGACGTGTCGCAGCTCGCGCGCTACTTCCTCGGCGCCAACGCCACCCCCGCCGGCTCCAACGCCGGCCACTGGCGCGACGCCGCCTTCGACGCCGCGCTGACCGAGGCCGAGACCAGCCGCGACCCCGCCGCCATCGTCGCCGCCGCCGCGCGGGCGCACGCCCTCATGGTGGACCAGGCGCCCTGGCTGTTCATCGTGCACGACCTCAACCCGCGCGCCATGACGCGCCGGGTGCGCGGCTTCGTCTCGGCCCAGTCCTGGTTCCAGGACCTGACCCCGGTGGACCTGCAATAGGACCTCCTCGGGCCGGGCGCCCTTGCCCGGCGACCCGGAGGACGCGCCGGCCGCCGGTCCACCGGCCGGCGCCCGCCACCCCGCCCCGGACCGCCGCCCGGACCGGTGCCCCGGCCCGTCTCCAGGTCGTGCCCCGAGCCGTGCCCTGGGCCGTGCGGCCGGCGCCGCGACCGGCCGCCCGCCGCCTCCCGGCAGGGCCGCCGCCCTGTCCCCGACGCCGGCCCTGCGGGCCCGGGCGGCGGGGGCAAGGAACGGATCGTTCCCGCACCTGTTGACATTGCCGCCGCAGCCTTTAGCGCTGCGCCCTTAGGCGCCCCCCTCGGCCCCGTGCCAGGATGGCGTTGCGAATCGATTGTATGACACAACCCTGGAGACCAACGATGGCGACCAAGAAGCCGGAAACGAAGGCTGACAAGCCGGCTGCCGGCAGCAAGCCCAACGCGCTCCAGAAGCCGCTTCAGCCCTCCGAGGAGCTGGCCGCCATCGTCGGCTCCGGCCTGATCCCCCGCGGCGAGGTGGTCAGCAAGGTGTGGGAGTACATCAAGTCCCACAACCTCCAGAACCCGGAGAACAAGCGCGAGATCCTGGCCGACGACAAGCTCCGCAAGGTCTTCGGCAAGGACAAGGTGACCATGTTCGAGATGAACAAGCACCTGGCCGCGCACCTGAAGTAGCACCGCCTTCCCGTTCCGGCAGGGCCGTCCCGGGCGGGCCGCCGGGCGGGAACCCCGCCTTCCGGGGTCCGCCCGCGTCCCGGCACCGGCCGGCCCTGACATCGGCCCGCGCCCGGCTCCCCGGACCCGCTTCCAGGGTCCGCCCCCCGGCTGCCTCCCTTGGCCGCCTCCCCCGGCTGCTTCCCCTGGCCGCCCTTCCGGCCGCCGCCTCCGGGACCGCCTCGGGGCACCCTGCCGCGCGGCTGTCGCCCTACAGCACCTCCTCGACCCGCTCCTTCGGCCGGCACAGGCGCACGCCGCGCGGCGTCGCCACGATCGGCCGCTCGATCAGCACCGGATGCGCCAGCATCGCGTCCAGCAGCGCCTCGTCCCCGAGCGAGGGGTCGTCGAGCCCCAGCGCGTCGTAGGGCGTGCCCTTGCGCCGCAGCACCGCCCGCACCGGCACCCCCATGCGCGCGATCAGCCCGCGCAGCTCCTCCCGCCCCGGTGGCTGTTCCAGATACGGCACGACGCGCGGCGCCAGCCCCGCCTCGCGCAGCCGCGCCAGCACCGCCCGCGACGTGCCGCAGGCCGGGTTGTGGTAGATCGTCACCTCGCTCACGCGCCGCCTTCCTCCATTCGCCCGCCTCCCGCGACGACGTCCCGGGCGGGCACGGAACGCGGCCGATCCTGTCGGGAGGAAATGCCCCTGTCACCCTGCCATGGCGCGGCGCGCCGATCCGCACCGTGACCCCGCGCGACCCGACCGGGCCGCTGCCGGCCGCCGGCACGCCCGGGCCGGCGCCGGAAGAGGCCCCGCGGCAGCCCCCCGCGAGGCCCCCCAGGCCCGCCTCGCCACCCGCCCCGCCGCCCACCGCCCCGCCCGTCACGCCGCCCGCCGCCGCGCCGGAGGCAGCCGGGGCGCCCGCCGCCCCGCCCAGGCCCCGGCCGCCCATCTGGCTGCTGGTGGCGATGACGGGCCTCTCCGCCTTCACCATGCAGATCCTGATCCCCTCGCTGCCCACCCTCGCCGTGGCGCTCGGGGTCGGCTACGGCACCGCCCAGCTCACCCTGACGCTCTACCTCGCCGGCATCGCCCTCGGGCAGCTCCTCTACGGCCCGCTCTCGGACCGCTTCGGCCGCCGCCCGCTGCTGCTCGGCGGCCTCGCCCTCTACGCCGCGGCCAGCCTCGCCGCCGCCCTCGCCCCCGCCGCCGGCTGGCTGATCGCGGCCCGCATCGCCCAGGCGGTCGGCGGCTGCGCCGGCCAGGTGCTCGGCCGCGCCATGATCCGCGACACCTGGCCGCGCGACCGCGCCGCCAGCGTGATGGGCTACGTCACCATGGCGATGACCGTCGCCCCCATGGTCTCGCCCACCCTGGGCAGCCTGCTGGACGCGCGCTTCGGCTGGCGCGCCACCATGCTCGCCTGCCTCGCCGCCGGCCTCGCCCTGCTCCTCGCCGTGCGGCGCCACCTGCCCGAGACCCTGGCCGCCCCGCAGCCCCTGCCGGGCCTGCCCGGCCTCGCCGGCGCCTACGCCCAGCTCGGCCGGCTGGCCGCCTTCCGCGCCTTCGCCGCCGTCACCGCCACCTCCACCGGCGTGTTCTTCGCCTTCCTCGCCGGCGCCCCGCGCGTGGTGGTGGACGGGCTCGGCTACGGCGCCCACGCCTTCGCCCTCGGCTTCGCCGGCCTGGCCCTCACCTTCGCCTTCGGCAGCTTCCTGGCCGGGCGCTTCTCGCCGCGCTTCGGGGTGCTGCGCATGCTGCGGATCGGCACCGCCATCACCACCCTCAGCGCGCTGGCCACGCTGCTCTCGGTGCTGCTGCTGCCGCCCTCGCTGCCCGCCCTGTTCGTGCCGGTGATCCTGATGACCATCGGCAACGGCCTCACCCAGCCCAACGCCATCGCCGGCGCCGTCAGCGTCCGCCCGCAGCTCGCCGGCACCGCCTCGGGGCTGACAGGGTGCCTCCAGATGGGCTTCGGCGCGCTGGTGACGGCGCTGGTGGGCGTGACCGAGAGTGGCGCGGGGGTAGGGACGGCGCTCGCGATGTTGGGCTCGGCCCTGGGGACGCAACTGGCGCTGCGCGGGGTGATGCGGGCGGGGTGAGGCGCCGGGCGCCGGTGCGGCGGGGAAGGCGCCACCTTGCCTGGACCCCATCCGCCAGGGTCGGACGCACCGCGTCCGACCGGGTCATCGGATCTCTGCCGGCCCCGGGCTTCGTGCTCGCCGCTTCCGCGAGGCGCGGCAGGCCGGCAGCGCCGGCGTTGATCGCTGCCCGGCTCCCTCGGTATTCGCACCGGCAGCGAGCCGCCGCGGCGGACAGGCTTTTCCGATGCAGCAGGGCCCGATGAAGATCCGACCGGAAACCCCCGCCGACGCGCCGGCCATACGCGCCCTCACCACCGCCGCCTTCCTGGATGCCGAACACGGTGACGGCAACGAGGCCGCGATCGTCGACCGTCTGCGCGACGGCGGGGCGCTCGCCGTCTCCCTCGTCGCCGAACAGGACGGCGCCCTGGTGGGGCACGCGGCCTTCTCCCCCGTCACCATCGGCGGCCGGCCGGGCTGGTACGGTCTCGGGCCCGTGTCGGTGCGCGCGGACCGGCGTCGGCAAGGGATCGCCGGGGCGCTGATCGAGGCGGGCCTGCTCGCCCTGAAGGCGCGGGGGGCCGGGGGCTGCGTCGTCCTCGGCAACCCGGCCTACTACGGACGCTTCGGCTTCGCCTGCGACCCGGCCGTGACGTTGGCGGGGATACCGCCCGGGTTCTTCATGCGGCTGCGGTTCCGGGGCGGGCAGCCGGCGGGTGCCGTCGCCTATCATCCGGCTTTCGGCGTCTGAGGAGCCGCGCCACCGCGCGGCTCGCGTGACCCTCGATCGCCGGAGGGCATCGGCGCCGGCGAGTCGCCGCGTCCGCGGCCGCGTCCCGGCGGCACGGTCCCCGCCGAGGCGCCGGCGGCAAGACCCCGGTGGCAAAGACCCCGGCGGCGCTCCCCCTACGCCTCCAGCTCCCCGATCGCCACGCTCAGCGCCCCCGCCATCTCCGGCCGCTCCGCCGCCACCACGCCCAGCGTGCGCCGCGCCATCATGCGGTAGCCGATGTCGGAGAAATGCACCCCGTCATCCGCCCGCAGCCGGTACTCCGCCCGGTCCGGCCCGGCCACCGAGACCAGGAATTCCCCGTTCGCGTCGCTGGTCAGGTCCCAGGAGGGCACCCACACCGCCCCCTGCTGCCGCGCCCCGGCCTCCTGCAGCTGGTTGAGCTGCTCCGCCGCCTCCGCGAAGCGCCGGTCGCGCATGTTGGGCAGGCCGATCCAGGCCAGCACCGGCCCGTCCCCGCCATGGTTCCCCGTCCCGAGCCCCGCGATCGCCTCCACCCGCGCCAGGTAGCCCTCGACGAAGGCGGTGGTGCCGAAATCCGCCCGCAGCCGCCGCTCGCGGTCCACCAGCGGCCGGAAGTCGTTGGCGCCGATCCACACCAGCACCAGGTCGGGCGAATTCTTCTGCACCGCCTCCCGCGAGGCCGCCACCCAGTCGTACTGGTCCGAGCGCGTCAGCCCGGTCGCGTGCTTCGTGGCGTTCACCAGCCGCAGCCCGGAATGCCCGCGCAGCGACCGCACCATGCTGAGGTAGAGACCCTGCGCCAGCGAATCGCCGAGGAACAGCACGCCCATCCCGCCCGCGCCGCGCGCCGGTGCCGCGCCATCCCGCCCCGGCGCCGCCGGCAGCCCGACGGCCTGCGCCGCCCCGGCGGCCCTCGCCGAGCCGGCCAGCAGCGCGGCGGCGGCACCCAGCAGCGCCCCGCGCCGCCCGGGCGTTGGAGCGGGCGCGGCGACGGAAAGGCTTGCAGGAGGGCGCATCTCAAGCAACACAGTAGTGTGAGAGCCCCGGACCAGCAATGTACCGCAGTGCGCTGACCAGCAACGATTCCTCGCGCTGCCGCGCCGGCCGGTCCGTGCCGCCGCGACCGCCCGTCGGCGCCCCCGCACGCCCGTCCGGCGACACTCTCCCGCGCCTGCCCGGCGACACTCTCCCGCGCCTGCCCGGCGACACTCTCCCACGCCTGTCCGGCGACACTTCTCCGCGCCTCTCCGGCGACGCCCCGCCCAGCCGGCCCGACGACGCCTTCCCATGCCACCCCGGCGGCGCCCGCCCGCCCGGCGAGGCCGCCCCGCCACCGCCCGCCGGCCTGCCGCTCCCCCGCCGCGCCGCGCTGCGCCTCGGCGCCCGCGCCGCGCTCGGCGGCGCTCTCACCACCCGCGCCGCGCTCGGCGCCACCCTCGCCGCCACCCCGCTCGCCGCCTGCACCGGCGCCGCCGGCCTTCACTTCGGCCCCTGGCTGGTCAACGCCGCCGACCCGCCGCCCCCGCCCGACGAGGCGGAGCTGATCCCCGTCGCCACCCAGGCCGATCCGCTCGCGCCGCTGCACGCCCAGCTCGCCGCCGTCGAGCGCGGCCGCACCCCGCGCGAGCTGCGCCTCCTCGTCTTCGGCGACAGCCACACCGCCGGCCCCTACTTCGTCGCCCGCCTGCGCGAGCTGCTGCAGGGCCGCTTCGGCGCCCTCGGCCCCGGCCGCCTGCCGCCCGGCCGCGCCCCGCGCTACTACCGCCCGGCGCTGGTCGAGGTCGGCCAGGAGGGCGAGTGGACCCCGGCCAGCGCGCTGCGCGCCACCACGCCGGGCCCCTTCGGCATCGCCGGCTACCGCCTCTCCGGCGAGCAGGCCGGCAACCGCCTCACGCTCCGCTCCACCGAGCCCGAGGGCTTCACGCGCCTGAGCATCGAGCTGATGCAGCGCCCCGGCAACGGCTCCTTCAAGGTCACGCTGGACGGCCAGGGCCTGCCACCGGTGAAGACCGACAACGCCGCCCCCCGCCCGGTGGAACTCAGCCGCCTCCTCCCCGCCGCCTTCCGCGAGGTGACGCTGGAGCTCACCGGCGACGGCCCGGTGGAGCTGCTCGGCTGGGGCGTCGAGCGGCAGGGCCGCGGCGTCATCGTCGAGGGCCACGGCATCATCGGCGCCACCATCGACATGCTGAGCAACATCGACCAGCCGATCCTGCGCGCCGACCTCGCCCGCCGCCCGCCCGCGCTGATCGTCCTCGCCTACGGCACCAACGAGGCGACCGACCCCTCGCTCACCGAGGAGGGCTACGCCGCCCAGCTCACCGCCCGCATCCGCGTGCTGCGCGCCATGGCCCCGCGCGCCGTGCTGATGCTCGTCGGCGCCCCGGACGGCGCCCGGCGGGCCGGCGCCGGCGCCGGCTCCCTCGGCCGCGGCTGCGACGGCTGGGCGCCGCTGCCCACCCTGGCCGCCGTGCAGGCCGCCCAGCGCCGCGTCGCCGCCGCCGAGCGCCTCGCCTACTGGGACTGGTCGACGGTGACGGGCGGCGGTACCTGCGCCCTGCACGCGCTGACCCGCGGCGAGGCCCGCCTCGTCGCCGACGACCACGTCCACATGACCGCCGACGGCTACCGCGCCTCGGCCGAACAGCTCTTCGCCCACCTCCTGCGCAACTACCCGCCGCAGCCCACCCGCCGCATCTGACCTTCGCCCCCGGCCCGGCTCCCGGCCGTCACCCCGCCGCCCCGCCCGCGCCGCCGCGCCACCCGCCGGCCGTTCCCCTCCGATCGCCCGACCGCTCCGCCCAACCGCCCGCCCGGCCCGCGCCGGGACGAACCACGAGGACCGACCGCGCGTGCTGTTCCCCACCGGGCTCTTCGCCCTCTTCTTCGTGCTGGTCTTCGCCGGCCACTGGCTGCTGCACCGCCACCGCACCGCCGACCGGCTGTTCCTGATCGGCGCCAGCCTGATCTTCTTCGGCGCCTGGGACTGGCGCTTCTGCTTCCTGCTGGTGTTCAGCGCGCTCTGGAGCTGGGCGATCGGCCTCGCCATCGCCGCCGCCCCGCCCGGCTCGCGCGCGCGCCGCTGGCGCACCGGCATGGGCGTCGCCGTCCACCTCGCGCTGCTCGGCTACTTCAAGTACGCCGACTTCTTCCTCGCGCAGCTCGGGGAGCTGCTGCTGCGCTTCGACATCCCGCCGCCCGCCCTGCTCGGCGTGGTGCTGCCCGTCGGCATCTCCTTCTTCACCTTCCAGGGCATCTCCTACGTGGTGGACGTGGCGCGCGGCGACGCGGCGCCGGAGCGATCGCCGCTCAACGTCGTCACCTACATCACCTTCTTCCCGCACCTCGCGGCCGGCCCGATCGTGCGCGCCGCGCACTTCCTGCCGCAGCTCCACGCCGCACCCGATCCGCGCCGCATCCCGCTCATCATGGCCGGGCTGCTGATCCTGGGCGGCCTCATCAAGAAGTCGCTGATCTCGGACAGCCTGGCCACGCACCTCGTCGAGCCGGTCTTCCGCGACCCCACCAGCGTCTCGGCGGCCGACGCGCTGCTCGGCATCTACGGCTACGCGGTGCAGATCTACTGCGACTTCTCCGGTTACAGCGACATCGCGATCGGCGTCGCGGCGCTGCTCGGCTACCACTTCCCGCGCAATTTCGACCAGCCCTACCGCGCCGCCTCGCTCTCCGAGTTCTGGCGCCGCTGGCACATCTCGCTCTCCTCCTGGCTGCGCGACTACCTCTACATCCCGCTCGGCGGCTCCCGCCACGGCGAGCGCGCCACGCAGCGCAACCTGCTGCTCACCATGACGCTGGGTGGCCTCTGGCACGGCGCCGCCTGGCGCTTCCTGTTCTGGGGCCTGCTGCACGGGCTCTGGCTCGCCGCCGAGCGCGTCCTCGGCCTGCGCCGCCCGCCCGGGTCCCCCTTGGCGCGGACGGAAGGCAGCCCGCCGCGCCAGGACCGGGCGCCCCCGCACCGCCCGTGGCGCCGCGTCCTCGGCATCCTCGTCACCTTCCACGTCGTCTGCCTCGGCTGGGTGCTGTTCCGCGCCCCCGACCTGGAGACGGCCGGCGACGTGCTCGCCGCCCTCGGCCGCTGGGGCGACGAGGCGCAGTACGCCTCGCTGCCGCTGCTCGCCCTGGTCGCCTTCGCGCTCGCCCTGCACTTCCTGCCCGGCGACTGGAACCAGCGCCTGGAGCGCGCCCTGTCCGTCCTGCCCGCGCCGGTGCTCGGCCTCGCCCTCGGCGCCGCCGTGGTCGTCACCCTCACCCTCGGCCCGCCCGGCGTCGCGCCCTTCATCTACTTCCAGTTCTGAGGCTTCCGCGCGCTTCCTCGCGCATGACCGCAGGGCGGGAACGCGCTATGCTGCACCGCCCGCGCGCCACTCCGCCCGCGGCATCGCCTGCCTTCCCGGAGTTTCCCGAACGATGCGTCTCCCGCCGCGCCTCGCGGCCCTGCTCCTCGCCGGCGCGTTCGCCCTCGCCGCGCCGGCCGCCGCCTTCGCCCGCCCCGTCGTGGTGTTCGGCGACAGCTTCGCGATCGGCGTCGCCTCGCAACTCCGCGCCGCCGGCCAGCCCACCGTGGACCTCGGCCGCGTCGCCTGGAGCCTGTTCGCCCGCGACTGGACGCAGCGCCTCGACCAGCTCCGCCACGCCGCCGACGGGGCCGCCACCGTGGTGCTGTTCCTCGGCACCAACGACCAGTGGCGCGGCGGCGGCCCCGCCTTCCGCGCGAGGCTCGAGCAGCTCCGCGCCGCCGTGCCGCCCGGCGTGCCGGTGCTCTGGGTCGGCCAGCCCACCTTCTGTCGCGCGGACTTCGCCGCCGGCGCCGCGCCGATCGACGCCGCCCTGCGCGACGCCGCCGCGCGCAACGGCGACGGCTTCGTCGTCCCCGTCGGCGGCTGCGACCAGGCCGGCATCCGCGCCACCGACGGCATCCACTTCACCCCCTCCGGCTACCGCGCCATCGCCCGCCAGATCGCGCGTCATGCCTGACGAGGGAATCCGGCCGCCGCAGCAGCCCTGGCTGCCCGGCGCCGCCGCCACCGGCGTGCCGGACGACTTCTCCGCGCGGTCCGACACGCGCCGCCTGCCCGCCGTCGCCACGGCCCTGGCGCTCGCCTGCCTCGTGCTGGCGGCCGGCCGCTCGGCCGAGATCGTCGACGCCGCCTACGGCCTGCCCAACGGCCCGGGCTCGGAGACGGCGATCGCCCTCGCCGAGGGCTGGCACGCGGCGATGGAGCGGATCGGCGTGGCCGCGCTGGTCGGCACGGTGCGCGCGCTCAGGGGCACCGAGGAGTAGCGGCGGGGGAGGGGCCGCCCCGCCCGCAACGGCCGGCATGGCATCCGGGCGCTGGGCGGGCACGCGGCTGCCCCCGACAGTCGGGAGACGACCCTTGCCGATCACCGTGGAAAGGCTCGTCGCCGCCCCGATCGAGGAGGTCTGGCGGGCGTTCAACGATCCGGCCGACATCCTGGCCTGGGATGCCGCCGAGGCGTGGCGCACGACGTCGGCCTCGAACGATCTCAGGGTCGGCGGCCGGCTCGAGCTGCGTATCGAGCCCCGGCAGGGCGGTGCCGGCCTCGGCTTCGGCGCGACCTACACCGATGTCCGGCCGATGCGGCTCATCGCCTGGCGGACGGACGAGTCCCGTCTCGTGCGCGTCGAGTTCCGGCAAGCCGAAGGCGGCGTCCTCGTCCATCAGACGTTCGAGGGCGAGGCCGGGACTTCCGTGGAAGAGCAGCGTCGGGACTGGCAATCCGTCCTCGACCGCTTCGCGGCGCATGTCGAGGCACGCCCGGCCCGAGCCCCGGATCCGGCGCCGCCGCCGGGCACGGCCTGAGGGGGGATGGTCCGGGGGGAGGATGGTCGGGGGGAAATGAGGGGCGGCGGCGAGGTCGCCGCCCGCCTCGCCGTCCCGGCCGGGAGCGGAGCCTCAGGCGTGCCCCGCCGCCCCCGAGAGCAGCAGCGGATTCACCTTCAGCTTGGCCATGGCGAGGTCCCACTTGCGCTCGTGCTCCGGGCCGAACAGCAGCGATTCGTCCGGCGGCACGCTGAGCCAGGCGTTGTGCTGGATCTCCTCCTCCAGCTGCCCCGCCCCCCAGCCGGCATAGCCCAGCGCCAGCACGCCCTCGCGCGGCCCGGCGCCGCCGGCGATCGCCTTGAGGATGTCCACGCTCGCGGTCAGCGCCAGCCCGTCCGAGACCGGCAGGCTGGCGTCGCTCGACCAGTCGTCGGTGTGCAGCACGAAGCCGCGCCCGCCCTCCACCGGCCCGCCGGTCAGCAGCCGCACCCGCCGGCGCGGCGGCACCGGCTGCAATTCGAGCTGCCGCAGCAGGTCATCGAAGCTCAGCCCGTCCAGCGGCTTGTTCAGGACGATCCCCATCGCCCCCTCGGCGGAATGGGCGCAGAGGCAGATCAGCGAGCGGGCGAAGCGCGGATCCTTCATCCCGGGCATGGCGATCAGCAGCTGGCCGCCCAGGTAGCCATCCTGGTCGGAGCCGTCGAACTGGCCATCCTTGGGGCGGGAACCGTCGGCGTGCGCGGGTCGTGGCATGATGCGGGAAAGATGGCGGCACGCCCCGGACGCTGCAAGCGCGCCCGCCGGCCGGAGATCGCACGGTCTCGTGCCGCGCCGCGCCCGGCGCGCCGGCAATCCCTCCCGGCCCGGCATCCTCCCGCCTCGGCATCCCCCCAGCCTGGCTCCCCCCAGCCTGGCTCCCCCCAGACTGGCTCCCCCCGGTCTGGCTCCCCTCGGTCTGGCTCCCCTCGGCCCGGCATCTCCCGGTGACAGTGCGTGGGCAAGCGGTTACACCCGCAGGCGCAGCACGCGGACGGAGAGCAGCATGACGATCCAGGTGGGCGACCGCATTCCCTCGGCCAAGCTCATGCAGGGCACCGCGGAGGGCCCGCGCGAGGTCTCCACGGACGAGCTGTTCAAGAGCGGCACCGCGGTCCTGTTCGGCGTTCCCGGCGCCTTCACCCCGACCTGCTCCGCCCGCCACCTGCCCGGCTTCGTCGAGAAGGCCGACGCGCTGAAGGCCAAGGGCGTCGGGACGATCGCCTGCATGGCGGTGAACGACGCCTTCGTCATGGCCGCCTGGGGCAAGGACCAGGGCGTCGGGGACAAGGTGATGATGCTGGCCGACGGCGCCGCCGTCTTCACCAAGGCGCTCGGCCTGGAGCTGGATCTCACCGCGCGCGGCCTCGGCGTGCGCTGCCAGCGCTTCGCCCTGATCGCCAGGGACGGCGTCGTCACCCACCTCGCCGTCGAGGCTCCCGGCGCCTTCGAGGTGTCGAGCGCCGACGCCGTCCTCGCCGCCCTCTGAACGGCCCGGCGGCGCGCCGCCGGCCTCCCGCGGCCGCCCGGCCCCGCTCCCGGCCCCGCTCCCGGCCCCGCTCCCCCAGGGCCGCCCGCCCGTCCGGCGGCCCGCCCGCGCCGGCCCGCCTTCTCCCGGCGCGCCCCCACTCCCGCCGGGGCGCCGACCCCCGAAGGACCGCCGATGAAGCCCGCCCCCGCGCTGGACCCGTTCAGCCTCAGCCTGTTCGCCTGGCAGTCGGCCCTGGTCTTCACGGTGCGCGGCATGCGGCTGTGGACCGAGCCGCTCGCGGCGCAGCCGCAGGCCCTGGCCGACCTGGCGCTGGAGAAGCAGCGCGCCTTCGCCGATGGCTGGCTCGCGGCCGGCATGGCGGCGATGCGCGGCGCCGGCCCGGCCGACATCGCCGCCGCGGCGCTGGACCCCGCCCGCCGCCGGGTCGCCCTCAACGCGCGCCGCCTCTGGCGCTGAGCGGCCCGGCCCGGCCGGGCCGCCTCGATCCCGCCATGGCCCCGCTCTACCTCGCCCTCGCCATCATCGCCGAGGTGATCGCCACCTCCGCCCTCAAGGCCGCCGACGGCTTCACCCGCCTCTGGCCCACCGTGATCGTGGCCGTGGGCTACGCCGTCGCCTTCCTGTGCCTGTCGCTGACGGTGCGCACCATGCCGCTCGGCATCGTCTACGCCGTCTGGTCGGGCATCGGCATCGTGCTGATCGCCGCGATCGGCTGGATCTTCTACGGCCAGTCGCTCGACGCCCCGGCGATGATCGGCCTCGCGCTGATCCTGGCCGGGGTGCTGGTGGTGAACCTGTTCTCGCGCACGGCGGGGCACTGAACCGGGCCGCCGGCCGCTTCCCTCTGCCTCTCCCGCCGGCCATGCTGCGGCCAAAGGCCCGAAGGCCGAACGGAGAGGAAGGTCCATCCCATGCCCAACCCGGAAGCCCGGCCTCCGGCCGCGCGCCGCCGCGTCCTGGCCACGCTCGCCGCCCTCCCCGTGCTTTTCTCGCCGGTGCCGCGCGCCGCCCGCGCCGAGACGCTGGCCGAGCCCTTCCCGCAGCGCTCCGTCCGTCTCCTCGTGCCCTTCCCGCCGGGCCAGGCCGCCGACATCGCCGCCCGCCTGCTCGCCGACCAGCTCTCCCGCCGCTGGGGCCCCGGCGCCGTGGTGGACAACCGCCCCGGCGCCGGCGGCGCCATCGGCATGGAGGCCGCCGCCCGCGCCCCCGCCGACGGCCACACCCTGCTCTACGCCAGCTCCGGTCCCACCGTGATCCTGCCCGCCGTCAGCGACCGCCTGTCCTACGACCCGCTGCGCGACTTCATCCCCGTCGCCCGCGTGCTCGACACGCCGCTGATGCTCACCGCCAGCACCAATTCCGGTTTCCGCACCCTGGCCGACCTGCTCGCCCGCGCCCGCGCGACGGAGGTGAACTACGGCTCCGGCGGCTTCGCCTCCACCCAGCACATGGCCGGCGCCCTGCTCGCCGCGAAGGCCGGGCTGAAGCTGAACCACATCCCCTACCGCGGCAGCGCCCAGGCGCTCGCCGACATCGTCGCCGGCAACATCCCGGTGATGGTGGACAGCGTCGCCAGCTCGCTCCCCATGATCCGCGAGGGTCGCGCCGTCGCCCTCGCCCTCTGCGGCCCGACGCGCGAGCCCGCCCTTCCCGGCATCCCCACCATCGCCGAGGCCGGCGTGCCCGGCTACGAGGCCGTCGCCTGGGGCGGCGTCATGCTCCCGGCCGGCACCCCGCCCGCCCTGGCGGCCACGCTCTCCGATACCGTCCTCGCCATCCTGGCCGACCCCGCCGTGCAGGCCCGCATCCGCGAGACCGGCCAGACCCCGAGCCCCGGCCCCGCCGCCGAATTCGGCCGCTTCGTCGCCGCCGAACTGACCAAGTGGCGCGAGGTGGCGCGGGCGGCGAACATCCGGCTGGAGTGAACCGGCACCCCGACCGGCATCAGGGCAGGGTGGGCGGGGGGGCCGCTGCCTCGGGCGGCATCCGCCCCGGGACCGCCCACCGCCGCCCCCATCGCCCTCTGGCAGGCTCCCCTGGCCGCCTCCCCTGGCCTGCGACGTCGCCGTCAGTACGCCTGCCGCGCCGCGTCCCAGCGGCTCACCACCACCTGGTCGCCGATCGCGAACCGCGTCAGGTCCTCGCCGATGGTCAGCGGCCCGTCATAGGACTCGCGCGTCTGCCGCTCGACATCCGCGACCGTCAGCGGCGGATGCTCGCGCGTGCCGAGCAGCACGAGGTGCGTGTAGGCCGCCATTCTCGGCTTCGTCTGCGAGAAGATCCGCCCCGCCTCCTGCGGCGAGGTGTGGTGGTCGATCACCTGCCGGATGTTGGGCAGGCTCTGCAACGCCTCCGGCACGGCGCAGACCTCGTGCACCAGCAGGTCGAGCCCCTGGCCGTGCCGCACGATGTTCGGCTCGTACTTGGTGTCGCCCGAGATCAGCACGGCATGCCCGGCATGGTCGACGCGGTAGCCGTAGGAGGGCTGGATGTGCTCGCCGTGGTTGACCCGCAGCGCCGTCACCTTCACGCCGCCCTCGTCGTACACCACGCCGTCCCCGGCGAATTCGCGCGCGTCGATCCGCGTCGCCGCCTCGGGCACGTGCTCGTCCGCCATGCGGATGCGGATGTCGTCGGCGAAGGTGTCGCGCATGCGCTCGGCGATGCGCTGCGTGCCTTCCGGGCCGACCATCCGCAGCGGTCGCGAGCGGTTGCCGAAGCCGACCGGGATGTAGCTGGTCATCCACACGTCGGGCAGGGCGTTGAGATGGTCGGAGTGGAAGTGCGTCAGGAACACCGTCTCGATGCTCCCCAGCGTCAGGCCGATCTGGTTCAGCCGGATCGGCGCGCCGCGCCCGGCATCGAACAGCAGGCGCCGCCCGCCCGCCTCGACCAGCGTGGCCGGCCCGAACCGGTCGGGCAGCGGCACCGGCGTGCCCGTGCCCAGCAGCGTCACCGTGATTGGACTTCCCCCTGGGGAGTGGAGGGTTTGGTAAGGAACCCGAGC
>NZ_JALPRX010000049.1 GCF_023223525.1 Roseomonas acroporae
ATGAAGGTGTCGGAGCCCGCGCCGCCGGTCAGCACGTCGTTGCCGATGCCGCCGTTGATCACCTGGTTGCCGTCGTTGCCCGCGATCAGGTTGTTCAGGGCGTTGCCCTTCACGTAGGCGCTCCACGGCGAGAGCGCCATGTTCTCCACGTTCTCGGGCATGATGTTGAAGCGGGCGTAGGTGTAGACGGTGTCGATGCCGCCGTTCGCCGCCTCGACCACCGTCTCGCCGCCGGTGACGTAGTAGGTGTCGTCGCCCGCGCCGCCGGTCAGCGTGGCGCCGCTGCCGGGGGTCCAGATCTGGTCGTTGCCGCTGGTGCCGGTGACGGTGTTGCCGACGGCACTCGGCCAGCTCGTCGGATCTCCGCTGAGCGGCAGCGTCACGCCCTTGACGTTGACCCTGTAGGTAAAGGTAGCGGCGAAGGTCGGCATGTCTGGTTGTCCCGAAGGATAAGGATTTCATCTTAAGGTTGTATACACGGAAAATTCTAGTGTCTCAGATGATAATTCCTTCTGATAAACAACTATTAATTGCATAGAATAGGCATAAGTATTCCTTTGGTTGTGCTAAAATCGTGGCTTAATAGAAAATTGTATGCGAGCGGTCGGTCTGTCCCGGATGGCGCATGGGAGATGTTCATCGCCAAGGAATTCAATGGAAATTTTCTTTTCTAACGTTTTGTTGTTGCATTTCGGGACGGAAAGCGCAGGAAATAATTCTTAAAATTGGCTTTATTGTCAGATCTTGTTCTGTCTTTCTGCGAATATTTCCATATTTTGCAAGCCATCCGAATTCCTTCAACGTATTCTGTTCTGTTCTGTAGGATAGAGCCAGTAATCTATAATTTTGCTAGTTGGGTTCTTCTTTCCACAACGGATGCGTGCTGATTGCATGCTCGGGCATGGCGAGCTGGTCGCTGTTTATCCGGATTGAATGATTGCCTGCATGAATAATCAACCTTGGGTTGTGAATGCCCCCCCGCTCACTTTCCACTCATGTCTGCTCGCGACACCGGCAGATTGCCCGGTGCGGCGGCACCGGTCGTCATGAGTGCGCCAGCGAGAGCGGCCAGGGCGGAATTCACGCGTTGAACGGCTGCTGCCGATGTCGCAGCATCCGTCTCCGGAACGGTGGGTGTCCCCGCCGCACGACCTAATTGCTATCGGGAGCTGGGAATGCGTCTGCGGCCTGACCTGAAGTTGCTCGCGCCGAGGCGGCCGGAACGACACGTCCGTCCCCGCAGGGTGGGCGCCGTGCTGACCTCGGCCATCGGCGGCGCGACGCTGGGCTGCCTGGCGCTGGCCGCGGCGATCCTCCCCGGCACGCTCGTCACGGCGGGGCCGGCATGGGCACAGGCACCGGCCTCGGGCTCGTCGCCGACCATCGACGCGATCCGCGCGCGCGGGCAGCTCATCTGCGGCGTCAACAGCGGCCTCGCCGGATTCTCCGCCCCCGACGCGCAGGGGCGCTGGACCGGTTTCGACGTGGATTTCTGCCGCGCCATCGCCGCCGCCATCTTCGGCGACGCCAGCAAGGTCCGCTACGTGCCGCTGACCGCGCAGAGCCGCTTCACCGCCCTGCAGTCGGGCGAGGTGGACATCCTCTCTCGCAACACCACCTGGACCCTCTCGCGCGACACCAGCCTCGGCCTCGACTTCGGCGCCATCACCTTCTTCGACGGCCAGGGCTTCATGGTGAAGAAGAGCGCGGGCGTGAATTCCGCGCGCGAGCTCGGCGGCGCCACCATCTGCGTGCAGCCGGGCACCACCACCGAGCAGAACCTCACCGACTGGGCGCGCGCCAGCAACATCCAGTTCACCCCCGTGGTGATCGAGCGGCTGGAGGAGCTGGTCGGCGCCTTCATCGCCGGCCGCTGCGACGCCTACACCACGGACAGCTCCGGCCTCGCCGCGACGCGCTCCGCCCAGTCCAATCCGAACGACTACGTGATCCTGCCCGAACTGATCTCGAAGGAGCCGCTGGCGCCCGCCGTCCGCCAGGGCGATGCCCGCTTCGCCGACCTCGTGCGCTGGACCCACTTCGCCATGCTCACCGCCGAGGAGTTCGGCATCACCAGCCAGAACGTGACCCAGATGCTGAACGACCCCCGCCCGGACGTGCAGCGCCTGCTCGGCAAGAACGGCGACCTCGGCAAGATGCTGGGCGTGGACAATGCCTGGGTGGTGAAGATCGTCCAGCAGGTCGGCAATTACGGCGAGGTGTTCCAGCGCAACCTCGCCCCCCTCGGCCTGCGCCGCGAGGGCAATCCGAACGCGCTCTGGACCAAGGGCGGACTGCAATACGCGCCGCCGCTGCGCTAGCCGCCGCCGGCTAGGCGCCGGGCCACGCGCGTGTGGCCCGGCCGGCACCCGGCCCCGGCGCCGCGAAACGTCCGCTGGCGGACGATCGCCTCCGTCCCGCGCCCCGCGCGGTGTCCCCGGCGCGGAACCGGGGTCTTTCTGAAGCCATTACGTCGGTGCGGGGCGCATGCTGCCGGCGCCGCCGATCAGAGGAGGCAGATGGATGTCAGGAGCCACCGCCGATCCGCGCCTCGCCGCCGCGCGGGCCGTGCCGAAGAAGCGCATGCGGCTGTCCTGGTCGGACCCCGCGCTGCGCGGCATCGTCTGGCAGGTCGTCATCGTCGCGCTGGTCGTGCTCGGCATCTGGTGGCTGGTCAGCAACACCCGCCACAACCTGGAGGTGCGCCGCATCGCCACCGGCTTCGGCTTCCTGTGGCGCGAGGCCGGGCTGCCGATCGGCGAGCACCTGATCGACTACTCGCCCACCGACACCTACTTCCGCGCCCTTCTCGTCGGCGTGCTGAACACGCTGCGCGTCGCCATCGTCGGCATCGTGCTGGCGACCATCCTCGGCACGCTGATCGGCGTCGCGCGGCTGTCGAAGAACTGGCTGCTGGCGAAGCTCTCGGCCGTCTACGTCGAGGTTCTGCGCGACCTGCCGCTGCTGCTGCAGCTCCTGTTCTGGTACGCCATGCTGCAGGGGCTGCCGGGGCCGCGCCAGGCGCTGCATCCGGCGGAGGGGGTCTATCTTTCCAACCGCGGCCTGAAGCTGCCGGGGCTGGTGTGGGAGCCCGCGCATGGCTGGGCGTTGGCCGCCTTCCTGATCGGCCTCGTCGCCACCTACTTCTACCGCCGCAGCGCGCTGGCGAAGCAGATGGCCGACGGCCGGCCCCGCCCGGTCTGGCCGGCGGCGCTCGGCTTCCTGGTGGTCCTGCCCGTCGCCGTCTGGGCGGCGCTCGGCGCGCCCTGGACGGTGGACTGGCCGGCGCTGCGCGGCTTCAACATCCAGGGCGGCCTCACCCTCTCGCCCGAGTACTTCGCGCTGCTGCTCGGCCTCGTGCTCTACACGGCCGCCTTCATCGCCGAGATCGTGCGTTCCGGCATCATGGCGGTGCAGCTCGGCCAGTGGGAGGCGGCGCAGGCGCTGGGGCTGCGGCCCGGCCAGGTGCTGCGGCGGATCGTGCTGCCGCAGGCGCTGCGCGTCATCATCCCGCCGATGACCAGCCAGTACCTGAACCTGACCAAGAACTCCTCGCTGGCCGTCGCGATCGGCTACCAGGACATCGTCTCGATCGCCAACACCACGCTGAACCAGACCGGGCAGGCGATCGAGGGCGTCGCCATCATCATGGGCGTCTATCTCACCATCAGCCTGTCGATCAGCCTGTTCATGAACTGGTACAACAAGCGTATCGCGCTGGTGGAGCGGTGAGGCCATGAGCGACATGACGGAGCGCGTCGTCCTCGGCACCGCGGCGGGCCACTCGCCCGAGGCGGTGCCGGGCGGGGTGGAGCAGGGCGCGCCGCCGCGCCGGGCGCCGGTCACCTCGACGGGGCTGATCGGCTGGCTGCGCGCCAACCTGTTCTCCTCCTGGCTGAACACGGCGCTGACTCTGGCGCTGGCCTACCTGATCGTCCGCGGGCTGATCGGCTCCGTCAGCTGGGCCTTCGTCAACGCCGTCTGGTCGGTGCCGGTGACGGAGGCCGGCGCGCAGACCCAGGCCTGCCGCGCCCTGAACGGCACCGGCGCCTGCTGGGCGGTGATCACGGAGAAGCACCGCTTCATCCTGTTCGGCACCTACCCCTACGAGGAGCACTGGCGCCCGGCCCTGTGCATCCTGCTCTTCATCGGCCTCTACGTCGTCTCCGCCATGCGCCGCTTCTGGCGCAAGGAGCTGGTGCTGGTCTGGGCGGTGACGCTGGTCGCGATCGGCGTGCTGATGTGGGGCGGCATCCTCGGCCTCTCCTACGTGCCGCAGGAGCGCTGGGGCGGCCTCGTCATCACGCTGATCCTGGCCACCTTCGGCCTCGCCTTCGCCTTCCCGCTGGCCGTGCTGGTGGCGCTCGGGCGGCGCTCCGAGCTGCCGGCGATCAAGGTGCTCTGCGTGCTCTACGTGGAGCTGATCCGCGGCGTGCCGCTGATCTCGCTGCTGTTCATGGCGAGCGTGATGTTCCCCCTGTTCCTGCCGGACGGGGTGAACGTGGACAAGCTGCTGCGTGCCCAGGTCGCCATCATCCTCTTCGCCGGCGCCTACCTCGCCGAGGTGGTGCGCGGCGGGCTGCAGGCGCTCTCGAAGGGCCAGTACGAGGCGGCCGACGCGCTCGGTCTCTCCTACTGGCAGAAGACCGGCTTCATCATCCTCCCCCAGGCGCTGCGCCTCGTCATCCCGCCGCTGGTCAACACCTTCATCGGCTTCTTCAAGGACACCAGCCTCGTCCTCATCATCGGCATCTTCGACCTGCTCACCGCGGGCAAGACGGCGATCGTGGAGCCGGCCTGGCAGGGCTTCGGCATCGAGGTCTACATCTTCTGCGGCCTGATCTACTTCCTGTTCTGCTTCGCCATGTCCAAGTACAGCCAGAACCTGGAGGCGGAGCTGAACCGCCACCGCCGCCGATGAGGGAGGCGACGGTGGCGAGCGCCCGGCAGGCTGTCGCGGCACGGCCTGCTGCCATCCCGCAACACGCGATCCGGTGGAGAACCGCATGAGCGACACGATCGAGGCCGGCCACGGCGTCGCCTCCGCCGCGCGCAAGGACGCGCCGCCGGCGATCATCCTGGACAAGGTCAACAAGTGGTACGGCACCATGCACGTGCTGCGCGACGTCTCGCTCGAGATCGCGCAGGGCGAGCGCGTGGTGGTCTGCGGCCCCTCCGGCTCGGGCAAGTCCACCACCATCCGCTGCATCAACCGGCTGGAGACGCACCAGGAGGGGCGCATCGTCGTCGACGGCATCGAGCTGTCCGACGACCTGCGCTCGCTGGACGCCATCCGCCGCGAGGTCGGCATGGTGTTCCAGAGCTTCAACCTGTTCCCGCACCTGACCATCCTGGAGAACTGCACCCTGGCGCCGATCTGGGTGCGCAAGATGCCCAAGGCCGAGGCCGAGGCGCTGGCCATGGACTATCTCCGCCGGGTCAAGATCCCCGAGCAGGCGGGCAAGTACCCCGGCCAGCTCTCCGGCGGGCAGCAGCAGCGCGTGGCGATCGCCCGCGCGCTCTGCATGAAGCCCAAGATCATGCTGTTCGACGAGCCGACCTCGGCCCTCGACCCCGAGATGATCAAGGAGGTGCTCGACACCATGGTCGGGCTGGCCGAGACCGGCATGACCATGATCTGCGTCACCCACGAGATGGGCTTCGCCCGGCAGGTGGCGGACCGGGTGGTGTTCATGGACCGCGGCGAGGTGGTGGAGCAGGGGCCGCCCGATTCGCTGTTCGAGAACCCGCGCACCGAGCGGCTGAAGACCTTCCTCAGCCAGATCCTGAGGGGCCATTGAGTCCGGCCGTCACCGCGCGGGCAGGGGGAGCGTCGCGGGGCGGATAGCCCCGGCTGGGCGGCCCGGGCCGCCCTTGCATCGGATCGGAAGCCGCCCTTATCTCGGCGCGCACTACCCCCTGGAGCGCCCCGCGTGACCTCCCAAGAAGCGACGCCATCCCAGGACCCGGCCGCGGCCGGCCCGCCGCGGATCGCCCGGCAGGGGGGCGATCATCCGGAGGCCGCCCCGCCCGAGCCGCCGGCCGCCCCCGCATCCGAACCGGCGGCCGCCGAGGAGCCGCAGGGCGGGGGCGGCCACCATCCCGGCGGCTACGCCCTTCTGCTCGGCGTGCTCGGCGTGGTGTACGGCGACATCGGCACCAGCCCGCTCTACGCCTTCCGCACCGCCCTGCTGCACTTCTCGGCGGACGGGGTCGAGCGCTGGGAGGTGCTCGGCGTCCTCTCGCTGATCCTCTGGTCGCTCATCCTGGTCGTCACCGTGAAGTACGTGCTGCTCGTCACCCGCGCCGACAACCGCGGGGAGGGCGGGATCCTCTCGCTGATGGCGCTGGCGCAGCGCTCGCTGCGCGATCCACGCCGGCGCTGGTTCGTCACCGTGCTCGGCATGGCGGGCGCCTGCCTGTTCTTCGGCGACGGCGTCATCACCCCCGCCATCTCCGTGCTCTCGGCGGTGGAGGGGCTCAAGGTCATCTCGCCCGTCTTCGAGGGCTCGGTGGTGCCGATCTCGCTCGGCGCCATCATCGCCCTGTTCGTCGTGCAGTACCGCGGCACGGGCAGCGTCGGCGCGGTGTTCGGCCCGGTGATGACGCTGTGGTTCGCCCTGCTCGGCCTCCTCGGCCTGGTCGAGGTGATCCGCGAGCCGGGCGTGCTGGTCGCCCTCTCGCCCACCTACGCCATCACCTTCTGCGCCCACTACCAGCTCGCCGCCTTCATCGCCCTGGGCTCGGTGGTGCTGGCGGTGACGGGGGCGGAGGCGCTCTACGCCGACATGGGCCATTTCGGCCGCCGGCCCATCGTGCGGATGTGGAACTGGTTCGTGCTGCCCTCGCTGGCGCTGAACTACCTCGGCCAGGGCGCGATGATGGTCGCCGACCCGTCCACGCTGGAGAACCCGTTCTTCCTCCTGGCCCCGCCCTGGCTTCGCCTGCCGCTGGTGATCCTGGCGACGGCCGCCACCATCATCGCCAGCCAGGCGATGATCACCGGCGCCTTCTCGATCGGCCGGCAATGCGTGCAGCTCGGCTTCCTGCCGCGCCTGATCGTGCACCACACCTCGGAGACGGCGGAGGGGCAGATCTACATGCCCCAGATCAACGCCGCCCTGCTCGCGGGCGTCGTGGTGCTGGTGCTCGCCTTCAAGACCTCGGACAGCCTGGCGGCCGCCTACGGCCTCGCCGTCACCGGCACCTTCATCTGCACCACCCTGCTGGCGATGGTGGCGTTCCGCCGCCTCTACGGCTGGTCGCTGCCGCTGGTGCTCGGCGTGTTCAGCCCGCTCTTCGTGATGGACCTCTGCTTCTTCGTCTCCAACGTGCTGAAGGTGCCGGAGGGCGGCTGGATCCCGCTGCTGCTCGGCACCGGGCTGTTCCTGCTGATGAGCACCTGGCAGCGCGGGCGGGAACTGCTCTTCGCCCGCTTCCGGCAGGACAGCCTGCCGCTGAAGTCCTTCCTGGCCCGCCTGCCGCAGAGCCGCACCATCCGCGTCCCCGGCATCGCCGTGTTCATGACCGGCCAGCCCGACTACGTGCCCGGCGCGCTGCTGCACAACCTCAAGCACAACAAGGTGCTGCACGAGCGCGTCATCTTCGTCACCGTCACCAACGAGGACGTGCCGCAGGTGCGCCGCCGCTACGAGATGTCGGAGCTGGCGCCGAACATCCACCGTGTCCGCCTGCGCTACGGCTTCCAGGAGAGCCCCAACATCCCGCGCGACCTGGAGGCGGTGGCGGGGCTGGACTTCGACCCGATGCAGGTGAGCTACTTCCTCGGCCGCGAGACGCTGGTGCAGGCCGTGGTGCCCAAGATGTCGCACTGGCGGCAATGGCTGTTCGGCCTGCTCTCGCGCAACGCCGTCTCGGCCACCGAATTCTTCCGCATCCCCTCGGACCGGGTGGTGGAACTCGGCGTGCGCGTCGCGATCTGAGGGGAGGCGATCCGGGGCGGGGCGATCGGTGCCGTGGCGCACCGAACCCGGCAGGGAGGCATGGCGTTCCGATGTTGCGGATCAAGGATGGGAGGCGGCCCAGGCGATGGCCACGGTGACGCTGGTGATGGCCTGGGGGCCTGGCCTGCCGGAGGGAAGCCCCGGCCACCGCTACGAGATGAGCGTGACGCTCGACCCGCAGGGACATATCGACCCGGCCGCCTGGCAAGCCGACCCCAACCCGTGGCCCGCGCGCCGCATCTGGCCCGCCGAGCCCGAGCGGCACGGCGACGTGCAGTACGACCCGGAATACGGCTGGTCGCTGCGCTTCTTCGGCGGTGCCGCGCAGGCGCCGGACGTGCCGTTGCAGGACGTGCTGCAACCCTCCGGCCCGATGCGGCCGGGCGAGTATGTCGGGATACGCGAGGCCGATGGCGAGGATTACGGCTATCGGATCGTCAGCGTGACATGAGGCGGGGCGCCGTGACGGCGCCGTGGGTTCCGGCCTCGGGCCTTCGGCGGCGGGCCGCGCCAGGCCGGGCGCCGCGTTCCGGCGCCTCCGATCCCGTCGGGCGGACCGCCCGCTCTTGTCTGGAAGCCGTCAGGTCCGGTTGAGCCGGCGCGAGCTGCTCCGGCACGCGAGGGCGCCGGGCGTGGGATGGCCGTATCGGGGCTCCCGGGGGTGCCCGGAAGCCGGCCAGCGCGAAGGCTGGCCGGCCAGTCGCGTCAGGTCAGAGCGCGCGGAGGTTGGTGGCGGCCGCCTTGCCGCGCTCCATCGCAACGTCGTAGCTGACCTTCTGGCCATCGTTCAGGCCCGGCAGGCCGGCCTTCTGGACCGCGGTGATGTGGACGAACACGTCCTTGCCGCCGTCCTGCGGCACGATGAAGCCGAAACCCTTGGTCGCATTGAACCACTTAACGGTGCCGATCGCCATACGACCCGCATTCCTTCTCTCTTATGGCGGGCGGAGATCGCCCGCGCCGGGCAACCGGATCCTGGGACGGCTTGAAGGCACCCGGGAATCCGGAGGCACGGCAAGGCGAGCGCAAGGCGGTCTGGGCCAACTATGGCGCAGAAGCCGGGGCGGAAGTCAACGACGGCAATGCGCCGCACGGCCGGGTCCCGCCGCACGCGAAAGGGGCGGCCCTTGCGGGCCGCCCCCCGGCGGATATCGGATGCCGGTACGGGGCGGGGAAGGACCCCGCCCCTGCCGGGATCAGAAGTCCATGTCGCCCATGCCGCCCATGCCGCCCGGGCCGCCGGCCGGGGCCGCCTTCTTCTCCGGACGCTCGGCCACCATCGCCTCGGTGGTGATGAGCAGGGCCGCGACCGAGGCGGCGTCCTGCAGCGCGGTGCGCACGACCTTGGTCGGGTCGACGATGCCGGCCGCGATCAGGTCCTTGTACTCGCCGGTCTGCGCGTCGTAGCCGAAGGTGTAGCTGTCGTTGCGCAGCACGTCGCCCGCGACCACGGCGCCGTCCTGGCCCGCGTTCTCGGCGATCTGGCGCAGCGGCACCTGGATCGCGCGGCGGACGATGTCGACGCCGACATGCTGGTCGTTGTTGTCGGTCTTGATGTCGCCGAGCTTCTGCGAGGCGCGCAGCAGCGCCACGCCGCCGCCCGGGACGATGCCTTCCTCGACCGCGGCGCGGGTCGCGTGCAGCGCGTCGTCGACGCGGTCCTTGCGCTCCTTCACCTCGACCTCGGTGGAGCCGCCGACGCGGATCACGGCCACGCCGCCCGCCAGCTTCGCCAGGCGCTCCTGCAGCTTCTCGCGGTCGTAGTCCGAGGTGGTCTCCTCGATCTGCGCCTTGATCTGCTCGACGCGGCCCTGGATGGCGTCCTTGGAGCCGGCGCCGTCGACGATCGTGGTGTTCTCCTTCTCGATCCGCACGTTCTTGGCGCGGCCGAGCTGGGCGAGGGTCACGCTCTCGAGCTTGATGCCGAGATCCTCGGAGATCACCTCACCGCCGGTCAGGATGGCGATGTCCTCGAGCATCGCCTTGCGGCGGTCGCCGAAGCCCGGGGCCTTCACGGCGGCGATCTTCAGCCCGCCGCGCAGCTTGTTGACGACCAGGGTGGCCAGCGCCTCGCCCTCGACGTCCTCGGCCACGATCAGCAGCGGGCGGCCGGACTGCACCACGGCCTCCAGCAGCGGCAGCATCGGCTGGAGCTGGCTGAGCTTCTTCTCGTGGATCAGGATGTAGGGGTTGTCGAGCTCGGCGACCATCTTCTCCGCGTTGGTGATGAAGTACGGGGAGACGTAGCCGCGGTCGAACTGCATGCCCTCGACGACGTCGAGCTCGGTCTGGATGCCCTTGGCCTCCTCGACCGTGATGACGCCCTCGTTGCCGACCTTCTCCATGGCCTGCGCGATCATCTCGCCGATCTCGGTCTCGCCGTTGGCGGAGAGCGAGCCGACCTGCGCGACCTCGGCGGAGGTGGAGATCTTCTTGGTCTGGGCCTTCAGCTCGTCGATGACGACGGCGACGGCCTTGTCGATGCCGCGCTTGAGGTCCATCGGGTTGAGGCCGGCGGCGACGGCCTTCGCGCCCTCGCGCACGATGGCCTGGGCCAGCACGGTCGCGGTGGTGGTGCCGTCACCGGCCAGGTCGTTGGTCTTCGAGGCCACCTCGCGCACCATCTGCGCGCCCATGTTCTCGAACTTGTCGGCCAGCTCGATCTCCTTGGCGACGGTCACGCCGTCCTTGGTGATCCGCGGCGCGCCGAAGCTCTTGTCGATGACGACGTTGCGGCCCTTCGGGCCCAGCGTCACCTTCACGGCGTCGGCCAGGATGTCCACGCCGCGCAGCATGCGGTCGCGCGCATTGGCGCCGAACTTGACGTCCTTCGCAGCCATGTTCGTATTCCCTTCTGATCGGTTCGTTCAGCGACGGGCTCGGATCGGGCGCCTCAGGCGGCCTTGTCGACGATGCCCATGATGTCGGATTCCTTCATGATCAGCAGCTCCTCGCCGCCGATCTTGACCTCGGTGCCCGACCACTTGCCGAACAGCACGCGGTCGCCCGCCTTCACGTCGAGCGCGACCAGCTGGCCCTGCTCGTTGCGCGCGCCGGGGCCGACGGAGACGATCTCGCCTTCCTGCGGCTTCTCCTTGGCGGTGTCGGGGATGATGATGCCGCCGGCGCTCTTCTCTTCCGCGGTGATGCGGCGGACGACCACGCGGTCATGCAGGGGACGGAAACCCATGAGGCGCTCCTGACACGTTTCTCGGTTCCGGCGCCACCTGGTGGCGACGCCTGCGATCCCGCTCCGGCCGGCGCGCAACGGGCCGCGCGGCGACCCTGTTAGCACTCCCACCGGAGGAGTGCCAGCGATCTAGGGGTTGCTCGCGCCGACGTCAAGCGTTCGGCAGCACTCTTTGCTGCTGAGTGCTAAAGCCCTGATAACCAATAATTATTCTGGAAAGCCGGAAAATTCCCGTGTCATGCTGCGATGCACGGCCCCGGTCGAACGGGCCGTCCCGGGAAGGATCGACAGTCACCGCGACAGCAACCGAGACGAGAGGATGCGCGTGCTCAAGGACCTCGAAGCCATCACCCGCCAGGGAAGCGTGCTGCCCGACTGGCGCCTGACCACCGCCGAGATCCTCTATCGCCTGCCGGACCACCCGGCCGTGCTGCAGAGCTTCGTGTGGCAGAAGCACGACCTCGCCCCGCGCTTCCCGGCGCTGGAGCGCTTCCTCGACTTCTGGCGCCGCGAGATCGAGGGGCAGTTGCACTCCGTGCGCGTCGCCTCGGCCGCGCTGACCCGCCCGGCGGAACTGCGCTACGCCAACGGCGTCTTCACCCTGCACTGATCCGGGCACTGGTCCGGCGGCAGCGGACGGGGCGCCGTTCAGGCGACGTCGCGCCCCGCCTGGTCCCGGCGCAGCATGCGCAGCCCCAGCAGCACCGACAGCACCAGCAGCCCGGCGCCGAGGCCGAGCTGCCAGCGCCGGTCCACCGCCACCCCGTCGCCGAGCAGGGCGAAGATCACGGTCTGCGGCACGTAGCCGAGCAGCGAGCCGAGCAGGAAAGGCCCGGCCGCGATGCCGGCCAGTCCGGCGAGCAGGTTCAGCAGCAGGTTGTTGCCCACCGGCAGCAGCCGCAGCGCCAGCGTCGCGCGGAACGGGTCGCCGCGCAGCCGGTCGCGCAGCCGCAGCAGCCGCTGGCCGAGTCCGCCGCGCAGCCGCCGCTCCACCCAGTCCCCGCCCACGAGTCGCGCCCAGAAGTAGCCGGCGGCGCAGCCCAGGATCTGCGCCAGCAGCGCCAGCCCGCTGCCGATCGCCGCGCCGAAGGCGTAGCCGCCGAGGAAGGCGACGCTCTGCCGCGGCACGCCCACCGCGGTCGCGGCGGCGCCGGCCAGAACGAACACCGCCTCGCCCCACAGCCCCTTGCCGCGCACGAAGCGGTCCACCCATTCCGCCCCCTGGGCCGTGCCCGGCGCCGCGCCCAGCTCGCGCAGCAGCCAGCCCGCCAGGGTCAGTCCGAGCGCCAGCAGCGCCAGCTTGCCGATCGCGGCGCCGCGCCCGCCGCCCGGGCCGGGCGAGGGGGGGACGGGCAGGCCGGCCTCCTCCGGAGACAGCGTGGTGGGCATCAGCGCGTCGGTTCCGCGCCGGCCGCCTCGGCCGGCAGGCCGGCCGAGCGTGCGGTGCCGCCCGGCGCCTCGGCCGCCGGTTCGGCCCCACCCGCCGCCTCGATCTCCGGCCGCCGGCCGCGCCGCTGCAGCCAGGCGACGCCGAACAGGTCGAACACTCCGACCGCCAGCCGGTCCAGCGTGCCGTAATTCGAGGCCCCGCGCAGGCGCGGCCGGTGGTTCACCGGCACGCTCACCACCTGCCCGCCGGCACGCAGCACCAGGGCCGGCAGGAAGCGGTGCATGTGGTCGAAGTGCGGCAGGTCGAGGAACAGGGCGCGGGGGAACAGCTTCAGGCCGCAGCCGGTATCGGGCGTCGCGTCGCCGAGCAGCCGGGCGCGCACCCGGTTGGCGATGCGGCTGCTGATCCGCTTGGTCCAGGTGTCGCGCCGCTTCGTTCGGTGGCCGGCCACCAGCAGCCTGTCCCCGCCGGCACCCGCTCCCTCCGCCGCGGCCTGGGCGCGCGCGAGCAGCGCCGGGATGTCGGCCGGGTCGTTCTGCCCGTCGCCGTCCAGCGTCGCGATGAAGCGGCCGCGCGCCGCCTTCACGCCGCTGACCACGGCGGCGGACTGGCCGCAGCTCGCCCGGTGGCGCAGGAAGCGCAGCGGCGCCTGGCGCGCGGCCTCGGCCAGCCGGGCCGGCGTCTCGTCGGTGGAGCCGTCGTCCACGTAGACGATCTCGTGCGGCACCCCGGCCAGCGCCGCCTCGATCTCGGCCACCAGGGGCAGGATGTTGGGCGCCTCGTTGCGCACCGGCACGACCACCGAGACGAGCGGCGGCGCGGCCGGCCCGCCCCGGGCGTCGGCCCGGGTGCCGGGATCGGCGTGGGCCGTCGCGTCGCGCGTGGCGCGGCCGGCGGCGCTGGGCGTGGCGGCTTCCATGTGGCCCGGCGGGGTAGCAGGGGCCGCCAGACCGGACAAGCGCGGCGAGGTGGCGCGGACCCTGCCCCGCGTGGCGCGCGGGGATGGCGCGGCGCCCGGCCGGCCCGACCGATGCCCGCTGCCGGGCCCGTGCCCCCGGGGACCGTGGACCGGTTCCCCGGGGGCCTGCCGCGCCGGCGGGCGGACGCTATACTGGCCGCCATGCCTACCGCCTCCATCACCCCGCCCGCCCCGGAACGCGATCGGGCGCGCGACCGTCTGGCGCTCTCGCGCTGGCTGCTCGCGGTCGCCGGCATGATCTGGGTGATGGTGGCGCTCGGCGGCGCCACGCGGCTCACCGGCTCGGGCCTGTCGATCATGGAATGGGCGCCGCTCTCCGGCGCCCTGCCGCCGCTGAGCCACGCGGAATGGCAGCGCCTCTACGACCTCTACCGCACCATCCCCCAGTACGCGCTGGTCAACCAGGGCTTCGGGCTGGAGGGCTTCCAGCGCATCTTCTGGCTGGAATGGGTGCACCGGCTCTGGGGGCGGCTGCTCGGGCTGGCCTTCCTGCTGCCCTTCCTGTGGTTCTGGGTGCGCGGCCGCATCCCGCGCCCGCTGCTGCCGCGCCTGCTGCTGCTCTTCGTGCTGGGCGGGCTGCAGGGGGCGGTGGGCTGGTTCATGGTCGCCTCCGGCTTCGAGGCGGACCGCACCGCCGTCTCGCCCTACCGCCTCGTGGTCCACCTCTCCCTCGCCCTGCTGCTCTTCGCCGCCATCCTCTGGACCGCGCTGTCGCTGCGGCATCCGGCCCCCCCGCCGCTCGACGGCATGCCGCCCGGCCGGGCGCGGGCGCTGCGCCGCTGGGTGCATGCCGGGGCGGGGCTGGCCGTGCTCACCATGCTGGCCGGCGGGCTGGTGGCGGGGCTGAAGGCCGGGCTCGACTACAACACCTTCCCGCTGATGGACGGCCGGCTGGTGCCCGAGGGCTATGCCGCCCTCTCGCCCTTCTGGCGCAACCTCGTCGCCAATATCGCGGCGGTGCAGTTCAACCACCGGCTGCTCGCTACCCTCACCGGAATCGCCGCCGCCGGCACCGCCTGGACGGCGCTCGCCGCCGGGCTCGCCGGGCCGGCGCGGCGGGCGGTGCTGGCCTTCCCGGCGGCGGTCGCGCTGCAATACGCGCTCGGCGTCGCGACGCTGCTGCTGGTGGTGCCGGCCTGGCTCGGCACGCTGCACCAGGCCGTCGCGGTGCTGGTGCTGGGCACGGCGCTGGCGGCGCTGCACGCGCTGCGCGGCGCCCGTGCGCCACGGCTCGCCCCGTCTGGCGGGCCGGAAGCCGCCGCCGCGCCGGTCCGGTAGGACGCGCCGCCGGCGCGCGACGCGGGCGGGCAGGGGCGCCGGACAATGGGCTGCCCGGATCGCCGGCGCGGCGTCCGGCGGCACGATCCTGCGCCGGGCACGAGGCCCGGCGGCGCTGTGCCGGCCGCGCCCGGCTTTGCCGGCGCCGCCGCCCTCCCCATCTCCCGCACCTGCCGCTTCCCCGGCCATGGCCGGCTTTCCCGTGGCGCCGCCCTTCGGCGTTCCCGGCCGGCCCGGGAATGCCCTAGGATCGCCGCCATGACCGACGCGCTCGCCACCACCGACGCCCTGTTCTTCGCCGATCTCGACCGCGCCGACGCCGAGCGTCGGCTGCGCGACGCGCTGGACGGCGCCGAGGATGGCGAACTCTTCCTCGAATACCGAGAGAGCGAGGCGCTGACCCTCGACGACGGCCATATCCGCACCGCGAGCTTCGACGCGGCACGCGGCTTCGGCCTGCGCTCGGTGGTCGGCGAGGCCGCCGGCTACGCCCATGCCGGCGAGATCAGCGACGCCGCCCTGGCCCGCGCCGCGGCGACGGTGAAGGCGGTGCGCGCCGGCCATTCCATGACCCTGGACGTGGCGCCCCGCCCCACCAACGCGCAGCTCTACGCCCCCGACAACCCGCTGCGGGCGCTGGACTTCGCCGCCAAGACCGCGCTGCTCGGCGAGATCGATGCCTATGCCCGCGCCCGCGACCCCCGGGTGAAGCAGGTCAGCGTCTCGCTGTTCGGCGAGTGGCAGGCGGTGCAGATCCTGCGCCCGGACGGCAACCGCGTCGCCGACCTGCGCCCGCTGGTGCGGCTCAACGTCGGCATCGTGGTCGAGCAGGGCGGGCGGCAGGAGAGCGGCTACTACGGCTCCGGCGGCCGCTTCGCCTACGAGCGGATCACCAGCCCCGAGGCGTGGCGCGCGGCGGTGGACGAGTCGCTGCGGCAGGCGCTGGTCAACCTGGAGAGCGTGCCGGCCCCGGCGGGCGAGATGGAGGTGGTGCTCGGCCCCGGCTGGCCCGGCATCCTGCTGCACGAGGCGATCGGCCACGGGCTGGAGGGCGACTTCAACCGCAAGAAGACCTCGGCCTTCGCCGGGCTGCTCGGCAGCCGCATCGCCGCGCCCGGCGTGACGGTGGTCGATGACGGCACCATCCCCGACCGGCGCGGCTCGCTGACCGTGGACGACGAGGGCACGCCCACCAACCGCACCACGCTGATCGAGGACGGCATCCTGGTCGGCTTCCTGCAGGACCGGCAGAACGCGCGGCTGATGGGCGTCTCCCCCACCGGCAACGGCCGCCGCCAGAGCTTCGCCCACCCGCCCATGCCGCGCATGACCAACACGGTGATGCTGGGCGGCGGCCACGCGCCCGAGGAGATCGTCCGCTCGGTGAAGCGCGGCCTCTACGCGGTGAATTTCGGCGGCGGGCAGGTGGACATCACCTCGGGCAAGTTCGTCTTCTCCGCCGCCGAGGCCTATCTCATCGAGGATGGCCGGGTCGGCGCACCGGTGAAGGGCGCCACGCTGATCGGCAACGGGCCGGAGGCGATGCAGACGGTCTCGATGATCGGCGACGACCTGGCGCTCGACCACGGCATCGGCACCTGCGGCAAGAACGGCCAGGGCGTGCCGGTGGGCGTCGGCCAGCCGACCCTGAAGATGACCGGCCTGACCATCGGCGGCACGGCGGTGCGCTGAGTCCCGGCGCTTCCGCATCCCCGGGTCGCGCGGCACGGTCGCGCGGCATGGGCCCCCGCCCGACACGGCCCTGCCCGGGACGGGAACCGGGCGGAACACCCGGGGCCCGCCATGGGGCAGGCCGCGCCCAGCCATGCTGCATCGCGGCGAAAACCGCCCGCCCCTCGCGCGTTCCTGGTCCGCGGACGGGATGCGGCGCGACAAGACGCACCGGCCACGCGCCGTACCATCGCCGTGCTGGCCATGGCGTGGCGGTCACGGCGCGTCGCCCGTGGCCGGCCGGTCGGCCGCCCGCCCGTACCACCCGCCCTGCAAGCCGAGGATCGGACATGGCACAGAAGGCAGCCGACATCGTCATCGAGGTGCTGCGCACCGTCGGCGTCCGCCGCATCTACGGTGTGGTCGGCGACAGCCTGAACGGGCTGACGGAATCCCTGCGCCGGGACGGCACCATCGACTGGGTCCACATGCGCCACGAGGAGGCGGCCGCCTTCGCCGCCGGCGCCGAGGCGCAGCTCACCGGCGAGCTGGCCGTCTGCGCCGGCAGCTGCGGCCCGGGCAACCTGCACCTCATCAACGGCCTGTTCGACTGCCACCGCTCCGGCGCGCCGGTGCTGGCCATCGCGGCGCAGATCCCCTCGGCCGAGATCGGGCGCGGCTACTTCCAGGAGACCCACCCCGACCAGCTCTTCCGCGAGTGCAGCCACTACTGCGAGCTGGTCTCGCACCCGGAGCAGCTTCCGGGCGTCCTCGAATCGGCGATCCGGGCGGCCATCGGCCGGCGCGGCGTCGCGGTCGTGGTCATCCCGGGCGACGTGGCGCTGGCCGAGTACGCCGCCGCCATCTCCGCCGCCGCCGGCATCGCCCTGAAGCCGCCCATCGTGACGCCGCGGCAGGAGGAGCTGGACGCCCTCGCCGCGCTGCTGGAGGAGGGCCGCAAGGTCACCCTGCTCTGCGGCCGCGGCTGCGCCGGCGCGCACGACGCGGTGGTGGCGCTCGCCGCGCGGCTCAAGGCGCCCGTCGTCCACGCGCTGGGCGGCAAGGAGCATGTCGAGTGGGAGAACCCCTACGATGTCGGCATGACCGGGCTGATCGGCTTCGCCTCCGGCTACGAGGCGATGAAGGAGGCCGACACGCTGCTGATGCTCGGCACCGACTTCCCGTACCGGCAATTCTACCCGGCCAAGGCGAAGGTCGCGCAGGTGGACATCCGCCCGGAGCATCTGGGGCGGCGTACCCGCCTCGATCTCGGCCTGGTCGGCGACGTCTCCGCCACCATCGCTTCCCTGCTGCCGCGCCTCGCCGAGCGGGAAGACCGCGCCCATCTCGATGCCTGCCTCGCCGCCTACCGCAAGGCGCGGGAAGGGCTCGACTCCCTCGCCACCGGCACGCCCGGCCGCAAGCCGATCCATCCGCAATACCTGGCTCGCCTGCTCAGCGAGCACGCGGCCGAGGACGCGGTGTTCACCTTCGACGTCGGCACCCCGACCATCTGGGCGGCGCGCTACCTGAAGGTGAACGGCTACCGGCGGCTGCTCGGCTCGCTGGTGCACGGCTCCATGGCCAACGCCATGCCGCAGGCGATCGGCGCGCAGGCGGCCTATCCGGGGCGGCAGGTGGTCAGCCTCTCCGGCGATGGCGGCTTCGCCATGCTGATGGGCGACTTCCTCACCCTGTCGCAGCAGAACCTGCCGGTGAAGGTGGTGGTGTTCAACAACTCGACGCTCGGCTTCGTGGCGCTGGAGATGAAGGCGGCCGGCTACCTGGAGACCGGCACCAGCCTGAAGAACCCGGACTTCGCCGCCGTCGCCCGCGCCGCCGGCATCCACGGCGTCCGCGTCGAGGACCCGGGCGATCTGGAGGCGGCGGTCGCCGAGGTGCTGGCGCATGACGGCCCGGCCCTGCTCGACGTCGTCACCAACGAGGAGGAGCTGTCCATGCCGCCCCGCATCCAGGCGGAGCAGGTCAAGGGCTTCAGCCTCTGGGCCCTGCAGGCGGTGCTGGACGGGCGCGGCAGCAAGCTGATCGACCTCGCCGTGTCGAACTTCCTGCGGCGGTAGAGCGGATCGCCGGCGGGCGGACACGCCCGGCGGCGTGAATCCGCGCCGGGAACAACGAGCCACGGCGAACCGCGGTCCCAACCGGACTGCGGTTCGCCGTAGGGCCTTCCCGGGGCTCCGCCCCGGACCCCGCCAAGGAGGCGCCGCCTCCTTGGATCCTCCGCCAAGGGGCGAGGCCCCCTTGGATCCCCCGGTCCGGAAAGCACGCGGGACGCCGCGGCTGCTCTCAGCCCGGCGTGGCGGCTTCGGCCGGCTCGCCCGCCACCGTGCCGCGCGACCGCGCCTCCTCCAGGCAGGCCGTCACCGCCTCGGCCAGCGAGGTCACGCGGTAGTCGGCGCCGAGCGCCGCCTGCATCGTCGCATCGGACAGCAGCGGATCGTCCGACGGCCACAGCCCGACCAGCAGCTTCGCGTCCGGCAGGCGCTGGCGCAGCCGGCGCAGCAGGTAGCGCAGCTGCGCCGGGCTGCCGCTCAGCTCCAGGTAGGAGACGCAGACCATCGCGACGCCCGACAGGTCGAATGCCGCGATGTGCGAGCGGGACACCGCGTCATGCGTCGCCGTCCGCGCGCCCAGCCCGTGCTTGCCGAGCAGCTGCGCCAGCATGGCGGCCGCCGCCTCGTCCAGCGGGCCGCGCCCGGCGACGCACAGCACCGGCGCCGGCCCGCCCCAGGGCGCCGGCCGCGCCTCGGGCGGCGGCAGCACGACGGCGGGGGCGGGGCGGCGCGGCAGCGCCTTCTCGGCGACGCTCCGCTCCTCCGGGGCGCTCTTCTTGGGCGGCGCCGGCGGATCGGTATCCTCGGCCTCGGAAAGCGCGTCCACCAGCGTCGCCGCCGTGTCGCGCAGCAGGGCCAGCTTCTCCGGGCCGATCACGCCGCGCTGGATGTCGTTGGCGGCCAGTTGCAGCCCCTTCAGCGCCACCTCGTCGTAGTAGGAGGAGAGGGAGCGGTCCTCCAGCAGCAGCTCGGCCTGGGCCTGCGCCTCGTCGGCGTCGCCGGCCAGCATGCGCTGGTAGAAATTCTCGGCCGGGGTCAGGGCGGGACGGTCGCCCAGGATCACGTCGAGGAATTCCAGCCGCTCGACATGGCGCCCCAGCACCACGAGGCAGAGCGTCAGCGGCGTCGCCAGGATCAGCCCGATCGGGCCCCACAGCCAGGTCCAGAAGATCGCCGCGACGATCACCGAGACGGGCGAGAGGCCGGTGCTGTGCCCGTACACCATCGGCTCCACCACCTGGCCGATGACGGGCTCGGTGGCGAGGAACAGGCCGGCGGTCCAGAGCGCCATCGACCAGCCCGGCTCCACCGCCGCCGCCAGCGCCGTGGGCAGCACGGCGGCGAGCAGCGAGCCGACATAGGGGATGAAGCGCAGCAGCGCCGCCAGGATGCCCCACAGGATCGGGCTCGGCACGCCGATCAGGAACAGGCCGACGCAGACCACCACGCCGAAGCTGGCGTTGATGGCGAGCTGCGCCAGGAAGTACTTGCTGAGCCGCGCCGCCGCGTCGTCGAGCGCCACCGTGGTGCGGTGCAGGTCGTCCGAGCCGAACAGCCGGATCAGCCGGTCCCGCAGGTCCGCCTGCTGCATCAGGATGAAGACGGTGACGATGAGGACGATGAAGGTCGTCTCCAGCGGCCCGAGCACGGGGGCGAGGATGCGGTGCGCCAGGTCCAGCGGCGAGGCCGGTCCCTCCTCGATCCGCACCGGCACCGCCTCGCGCGCGGCGGGGGAATTCGGGTCGGCGCCCGGCGCCGCCGCGTCCGGCGACGGCGCGCCGGCATGGCCCAGCTCCCCGACGAGGTGGTTCAGCCGGTGCAGCACGCCGTTCTGCACGGTGTCGATCTTCTGCTGGATCGTGCTCTGGTAGCGCGGCAGGTCCTGGGCGAGCCCGGCGATCTGCATGCCGATCAGGCTGCCGAGCAGCAGGATCACGCCCAGCGCCAGCACCACGGCGGCCAGCACCGAGGGCGTGCGCGGCAGCCCCACCCGGCGCAGCAGCCCGACCAGCGGCGCCAGCACGAAGGAGAGCAGCACCGCCAGGGTGATCGGGATCAGCACCTCGCGCCCGAGGTAGAGCGCCGCGACCACCACCACCACGGCCACGATGGTGACGAGGTGCTTCAGGTCCGGGCTGGAGGGCGGCGGCACCTGCGCGGGGGCGGGCAGCGGTTCGGTCGGGGCCGGCATCGCGGGGATGGTTCTCCTCCTCGGCCCAGGGGGACGGTGCGGCCCGGGCGGCGCCCCGTCGGACGGTCCGCCGGGGCGCGGCAGCAGACGCGCCGGGCCGGGCGGAGTTGCACCGCCCGGCCCGGCGCGCGTCGGTTCCGCCGGCCCTGTCGCCCCGGCGCGACACGCGTTCGGCCGAAACCGGATGGCGGGCCGGGACGGCGGGTCGAGGTGGGGCGGCCCGCCCGGCTCAATCCGCCTCGGGCGGGATGACGTTGGTGCGCAGCCCCTCCACCAGCACGTCGCGCATCGTCTCGGCGCTCTTCAGCCGGATGTCGTCCCAGGCCTCCGGCGTGTGGAAGGCGCTGTGCGGCGTCACCACCAGCCGGCCGCGCAGCCAGGGCGCGCGCGCCCGGTACTCGGCCAGCAGGTTCGGCACGGGGTCCACCGGCGGCTCGACCGGCAGCACGTCCAGCCCGGCGCCGGCCACGTGCCCGTCGCGCATCGCCTGCTCCAGCGCGTCGATGTCGAGGATCGGGCCGCGCGCCGTGTTCACCACCACCGCGTCGCGGGGCAACTCGCGCAGCGCCGCCGCGTCCACCAGCCCGCGCGTGGTGCGCGTCAGCGGCGCGTGGATCGAGAGCACGTCCGAATGCCGCATCAGCTCGGGCAGCGTGCGGAAGCGGGTGATGCCGAGCGCCCGGTCCACGCCGTTGGGCAGGTAGGGGTCGAAGAAGCCGACCCGGAACCCGAACGCCTTGGCCCGCAGCGCCACCGCCGTGCCGATCCGCCCGAGGCCGAGGATGCCGAAGCCCTGCACCTCGGCGCGGCGGATCAGCTTGCTGTCCACGTAGCGCCAGACCGGGCTCGGTCCCTCGCGCTGCAATTCGTGGTGCAGGAACAGGCCCCGCCGCAGCGCCAGCGCCAGCGAGACGGCGTGGTCCGCCACCTCCTGCGTGCCGTAGTCGGGCACGTTGCAGACCGCGATGCCGCGCGCGGCGCAGGCGGCGCGGTCCACCCGATCGTAGCCCACGCCCATCCGCACCACGACCCGCAGGCGCGGGAAGCGCGCGATCTGCTCGGCCGGCAGCCAGAGTCGGAAGATGAACAGTCCCTCCACCTGCTCGCAGACGGAGTCCGGCACCTCGGCCAGCGATCCGGCGGCGTGCGCCTGGAGCACCCGCACGCCGGGGCCGAGCACCTCCCGCTCCAGCGCCGTGTCGGGGTACATCCCCTCGGGTTCGAGTACCGTCAGGACCACCGTGTTCCTCCCTTGTCCCGGCGCGGCGCCGCGTCCGCCCGGGTCTGGCGACGGCCCGCGCGGCCTTGCGCCGAGCATGCGGCCCGGCTCCCGCACCGGCAAGCCGGGCGGGCCGGTCCTTCCGGGCGTCGCCCCGCCGACGCATGATGGCCGCCCTTGCCCGACGGGCGCCGGAATCCCCGGCGGGGCGGGCCGGCGACGCGACCGGTGGTGCCGCTCGACGGCGCGCCCGGCGGCGCGCCCGGCGGCGCGGTGCTCGGCCGGGATCGTCCGGGTGCGGCCCGGGGAGGGGTCTCATGGAGGAGCAAGGCATGGCGCGGCGCCGCATCCTGGTCACCGGCGGATCGAGCGGCATCGGCGCGGCCACCTGCCGCGCCCTGACCGCGGCCGGAGCCGCCCCCGGCGTGGCGCTGGTCGTGCACGGCCGCCGCAACCGCGCCGGCGCCGAGTCGGTGGCCGCGGCCGCGCGCGCCGCCGGCGCCGAGGCCACGGTGCTGCTCGCCGACCTCGCCGAGCCGGCGGCGCCGGCACGGCTGGTGGCGGAAGCGACCGAGGCGCTGGGCGGGCTGGACGCGGTGGTCTCGGTCGCCGGCTTCGCCGACCGCACCCCGGTCGGCGCGCTCGCCGACGAGGGCTTCGCGCGCTCGCTCGACGCCGTGGCCTGGGCCTTCCTGCGCCTGGCCCGCGCGGCGCACGCGCCGCTGCTGGCCAGCGCCGAGGCCGGGCGCTCGCCGCGCCTCGTCGCCGTCTCCTCCTTCGTCGCGCATGTCTTCGGCGTCGGCATCCAGACCTTCCCGGCCACCGCCGCCGCCAAGGCCGGGGTGGAGGCGCTGGTGAAGGCGCTGGCGATCGAGTGGGCGCCGGGGATCACGGTGAACGCCGTGGCCCCCGGCTACACCCGCAAGGACCCCGGCGCGCACGCGGCGCTGGACCCGAAGGCGTGGGAGGCGGTGCTGGCGCGCATCCCGCTGCGCCGCCTCGGCACGCCGGACGACGTGGCGGCGGCGATCGCCTTCCTGCTCTCGCCGGGGGCGGGGTACGTGACGGGCCAGGTGATCCACGTGGATGGCGGGATCACGACCTGACGCGCTGGCGTTTTCGGGGCGCCGCCCCGGACCCCGTTCGTCTGGGGCGTGATGGGTCAACCCGTTGGAATGAATAATTGACGGGTTTCCAAGGAGGCTTCGCCCTTTGGTGGGAGAGGGCGACGCCCTCTCCGCTGCCCTCACGCCGGACGCCGCGTTCCCCTCAGGTCGCCAGCCAGCGCGGCGGCAACTCGGGCGGCGGCTTGGGCAGCCGGGTGAGCGGCCCGGCGACGCCTCGGGGTCGCGGAAAGGCGGCCGCCCGGCTGCGCAAAGGCCGCTGCCGACGAGACATCGCACGACATGATGGCGGAATGATTTCGCCGCGTTGCGGGCGTTGCGGGGCCGCGTCGCCCGCCCGTCCGCCATCCCGCCCCGAGGCGGCATGCCGGCCGGGGCAGGCTGCGCGGGACCGCCCGGCCCGCGATCGGCGCGCGGATCGGAGATCCGCCTCGGGGCAGGGACGCCTTCGGCCTCAGGCGAGCAGGCGCGAGAGCACCACCAGCCGCTCGGTCCGACCCTCCACCTCCTCCGTCACCGGCACGACGTAGCGGCCGACCTCGGCCAGCCCTTCCCTCGGCACGTAGGCACGGCCGGGATCGGCCAGCAGCACCTCCACGCCGGCGGCGGCGAGCGCGCGCAGCCAGGGCAGGATGTGCGCCGCCATGGTGGCTTCGTAGCAGACGTCGCCGGCCAGAACCGTGTCCCATCGCCCGGCCTCGTCGCCGAGCCCGCGCCCGACCAGGTCCTCGGCCAGCGCCACCACCGCGGCGCCGTTGCGGCGGGCGTTGAAGCGCGTCGCGGCGGCGGCCAGCGCGTCGATGTCGGCCGCCTCCACCGCGGCGGCGCCGGCCTTCGCGGCGGCGATGGCGGCGAGGCCGCAGCCGCAGGCGAAGTCGAGCACCCGCCGCCCGGCGACGCGCCCCGGCTCGTCCAGCACCAGCCGCGCCAGCGCCTGGCTGCCTGGCCAGGCGAAGGCCCAGAAGGGCGGCGGCACGCCCTGGCGCCGGAGCCAGGATTCGGTCGCCTGCCAGATCGGCGTCACCTCGGTGGCGAGCTGGAGCACGATGCCGGGCACCAGCGGCGCCTCGGCCGGCGCCGTGTTGGCGACGACGAAGAACTCGGCCGCCCCCGGGTCGGCACCCGGACCGGTCCCATCCTCGGCCCCATCCTCGGCCCCATCCTCCGCCCCATGGTCGGTCCCGGGGCCGGTCCCGTCCGCGGCGCCGGCGGCGGTCCCGGAGAAGGAGGGCGCTGCGGGTCCGGCGCCGCTCACAGCCGCCCCAGCAGCAGCGCCAGCGCCACCGCCAGCCCCACCTCGCGGTTGCTCTTGAACAGCACGAGGCAGTGCGCCGGATCGCGTATGTCGAGCGTCCGCACCTGGCGCCAGAGCAGCGCCGCCGGCAGCGCCATGGCGGCCAGGAAGGGCCAGCGCAGCCCGGCCAGCCACCCGGTCAGCAGCAGCAGCGCCACCGTGCCGGCGTAGCAGGCGGCCAGGAACGGCGCCGTGCGCTCGCCCCAGCGCAGCGCGGTGGAGCCGATTCCCACCAGCGCGTCGTCCTCGCGGTCCTGGTGCGCGTAGATCGTGTCGTAGCCGAGGATCCAGCAGAAGGCGGCGGCGTAGAGGGCGAGCATGGTGCCGTCCACCTTGCCCGTCGCCGCCGCGTAGCCGAGCGGCGCGCCCCAGCCGAAGGTGATGCCCAGCATCGCCTGCGGCCAGTTCGTCACCCGCTTGGCCAGCGGGTAGAGCACCACCGGCACCAGCGACAGCACGCCGAGCAGCACCGCCACGCCGTTCAGCTGCAGCAGCACCGCCACCCCCAGCAGCAGCAGCGCCAGCAGGAAGGCCGCCGCCTGTCGCGCGCTCACCGCGCCCGAGGCGAGCGGCCGGCCGCGCGTGCGCTCCACCTTGCGGTCGATGTCGCGGTCCCACAGGTCGTTCACCACGCAGCCGGCGCCGCGCATCACGAAGCTGCCGAGCAGGAACAGCAGCGTCAGCCGGATTCCCTCCGCCCAGCCCGGCGCCGCCAGCGCGATGGCCCAGAGGCCCGGCAGGAACAGCAGCCACGCCCCGATCGGCCGGTCCAGCCGCATCAGCAGCGCGTAGGGGCGCCAGCCGGCCGGCAGCCGCGCCACCCAGCCGCCGGCGCGGATGTCGGTGTAGCCGCCGCCCGCTATGCTGCGGGCTCCGCTCCCGGAACCGGTGCCGCCCGTCCTGATGTCCATCCCGCGCCTTTTCGTCGAAGCCGACCTGCCGGGGGATGGCACCCTGGCCGCCACCCCCGCCCAGGCACACTACCTCGGCGCCGTGCTCCGGCGCAGCCCCGGCGATCCGGTGCTGCTGTTCAACGGCCGCGACGGCGAGTGGCAGGCCGAGGTGGCGGCGCTGCGCAAGGATCGCGGCAGCTTCGCCCTGGGCCGCCGCACCCGCGCGCAGGCGCCCGAGCCGCCCCTGCGCCTGCTGCTGGCGGCGGTGAAGCGCGACGCCATGGATCTCGTGGCCGAGAAGGCCACCGAGCTGGGCGCCACGCTGATCCAGCCCGTCCTCACCCGCCGCACCGTGACCGACCGGGTCAATACCGGGCGCCTCGCCGCCATCGCGCGGGAGGCGGCCGAGCAGTGCCGCCGCCTCGGCGTGCCGGAGGTGCGGGAGGCGGCGCCGCTGCACGCCGTGCTGGACGCCTGGGACGGCGCGCCGCTGCTGTTCGGCGACGAGACGGGCCACGGGACGACGGGTCACGGGGCGACGGGCCATGGGACGACGGGCCACGGGGCAGCGGGCGGCGGGGAAGGGGAGGGCGCCGCCGCGCTGGCCGGGGCGGTCGCCGGGCTGGCGCCGCCGCTTGCCTGGCTGGTCGGGCCGGAAGGCGGCTTCGACCCCGCCGAGCTGGCCGATCTGCGCCGGCGGCCCTTCGTGCGGGCGGTCACGCTCGGGCCGCGCATCCTGCGGGCGGAGACGGCGGCGATCGCGGGGCTGGCGGTGATGCAGGCGGTGGCGGGGGATTGGCGGGGGTAGGCGGCCGCGTCGGCGCGCATTGCGCATGCCGGAACGCGGATCGCGCTCCACCACGTCGCCGGATGGCCATTTGCGCCCGGCCGCGAGTTTGGGCAGGTTGCGTCCACGACGGGCAGGTCCGGCCGCCATTACGGGGCCGGTGCCACCCATTGCCGGGGCAGCGGATCCCGACCAAGGACGAACGACACGCATCGGCCACGCGGGTGCCCGCCCACCCCGAGGGCCTGGACGGAACAGAGCTGGATGTCGAACCCCGGAGAAGCGGACCTGACGCCGATCGCGTCCGTGCGGCAATTGGCGGACTGGTTCGCAGCGGGCTCCAAGCCGCGCGCGGATTGGCGGATCGGCACCGAGCACGAGAAATTCGGCTTCCGCCGCGACGACCTCGCGCCCCCGCCCTACGAGCCGGCGGACGGGCGCGGCATACGCGCCATGCTGGAAGGCCTGCAGGCCCTCGGCTGGGAGCCGATCCTCGACACGGGCAGGGTGATCGGCCTGAAGCGCGGCGACGCCTCGGTCAGCCTGGAGCCGGGCGGGCAGTTCGAGCTGTCCGGCGCCCCGCTCGCCGACCTGCACGAGACCGAGGTGGAGCTGAACGGCCACTTCCGCGACGTGCACGCCGTGGCGCGGCCGCTCGGCCTCGGCTTCGCCCCGCTCGGCTTCCACCCGCTGGCGCGCCGCGAGGACGTGCCGTGGATGCCCAAGAGCCGCTACGCCATCATGCGCAACTACATGCCGCGCGTCGGCCGCATGGGCCTCGACATGATGCTGCGCACCTGCACCGTGCAGGTGAACCTCGACTTCGGCGACGAGGCGGACATGGTGGCCAAGCTGCGCGTGGGCCTCGCCCTGCAGCCGCTCGCCACCGCGCTGTTCGCCAACTCGCCCTTCCTGGAAGGCCGGCCCGCCGGGCTGCGCAGCCTGCGCGGCAGGGTCTGGACCGACACCGATCCCGACCGGACCGGCATCCCCGCCGTGGTGTTCGAGGACGGCTTCGGCTTCGAGCGATTCGCCGAGTGGATCCTCGACGTGCCGATGTACTTCGTGATGCGCGAGGGCCGCTTCATCGACGCCGCCGGCGGCTCCTTCCGCGCCTTCATGGCCGGGCAGCTCGACGCGCTGGCGGGCGAGCGCGCCAACATGGGCGACTTCGCCGACCACGTGACCACCGTCTTCACCGATGTCCGCCTCAAGCGCTTCCTGGAGATGCGTGGCGCCGATGCCGGCAGCCCGGCGATGATGCTGGCCCTGCCCGCCTTCTGGACCGGGCTGCTCTACGACCCGGCCGCGCTCGCCGCCGCCTCGGCGCTGGTGCGGGGCTGGAGCGTGCCCGCGATGCGCGCCCTGCGCGAGGCGGTGCCGGCGCAGGCGCTGGAGGCCACGATCGCCGGCCGCCCCCTGCGCGACGTGGCGCGCGACGCGGTGGCGATCGCGCGCGATGGCCTCAGGGCGCGCGGCCTGGGCGAGGAGCGCTACCTCGCGCCGCTCGACGAGGTGGTGGCGAGCGGCATGACCCAGGCGGACCGCTGGCTGCAACGCTACCACGGCGCCTGGGGCGGCGACCCCGCGCGGATCTTCGCCGAAGCCGAGGCCTGACGCCGCGGCCTTCCCGACCGGCGCCGGGCCGGTCGGCGCCCGCGGCATCCGTGTCCGGCGGGCCCGCGCCGGAAGGGGGCGCGGCGGCACCCATCTTGCTTGGTCCGCGGCCGCGATCATGCGGGCGGCAGCGGAGGACCAGGGCGCCATGGATGTCGGCGTGTTCATCCCGATCAACAACAACGGCTGGCTGATGTCCACGACGTCGCCGCAGTACCTGCCGAGCTTCGACCTCAACCGCGCCATCGTGGAGAAGGCGGAGGGCTACGGCCTCGACTTCGCCCTCTCGATGATCAAGCTGCACGGCTTCGGCGGAAAGTCCGGCTTCTGGGACTACGGGCTGGAGAGCTTCACGCTGATGGCCGGCCTGGCCGCGGTGACGAGCCGCATCCGGCTGTTCGCCTCGATCGCCGTGCTGACCATGCCGCCGCCGATCGCGGCCCGCATGGCGGTGACGATCGACAGCATCTCGCACGGCCGCTTCGGGGTGAACATCGTCTCCGGCTGGCAGATCGCCGAGTATTCGCAGATGGGCATCTGGCCCGGCGAGTCGCACTACGCGCGCCGCTACGAGTACTGCGCCGAATACGTCCGCATCATGCAGGAGCTGTGGGAGACGGGACGCTCCGACTTCAAGGGCGACTTCTTCCGGATGGACGACTGCCGCCTGCTGCCGCAGCCCATGGCCCGCATCCCGATCATCTGCGCGGCGCAGAGCGATGCCGGCACGCGCTTCGCCGCCGAGTACGGCGACTACAATTTCTGCGTGGGCTTCGGCGTCAACCAGCCGCTCAGCGTGGCCCCGAGCATCGCCCGGCTGGTGGCGGAGACCGGTCGTACCGGCCGCGACGTCGGCGCGCTGGTGATGACCATGGTGATCGCCGAGGAGACCGACGCGGCGGCGATGGCGAAGTGGCAGCTCTACTGCGACGGCGTCGATCACGAGGCGCTGGGCTGGCGCGCGGCGCAGTCCGGGCAGGACCCGAGCAAGGACCCCTACGCCACCGCCAACCGGCAGAAGATGCACGCGCCGAACCACCCGACCAACCAGGGCGTGCTGGTCGGCTCCTACGCCTCGGTGGCGCGCATGCTGGACGAGATGGCCGAGATCCCCGGCCTGCGCGGCGTGATGCTCACCTTCGACGACTTCATCGAGGGCATGGACAAGTTCGGCCGCCACATCCAGCCGCTGATGCGCAGCCGCGCCGGCGTCGCGGTCGCCGCCTGACGGCGCCGCGCCGCGTCTCCCGCCCGGCGGCGCCGGGATGCGCCGCCCGTCCGGCGCGGCACCGGGAAGGAGGCGGGCGCCGCGTCAGGCGGCCAGCGCCTTGCGCATGAAGACGCGGCTGAAGCCGTGCTCCCGGCGCCGGTCCCATTCGCGGTAGCCGCGTGCCGCGTAGAGGGCGATGTTGCGCGCCATCAGCGCGTTGGTCAGCAGGCGGATCTCGCCGTATCCGCGCCGCCGCGCCTCGGCTTCCGCGAAGTCCAGCAGGGCGCGGCCGAGGCCCTCGCCCTGTCGTGCCGGCTCCAGCGCGACGTTGTCGAGGTAGAGGTGGTCCGGCCGGTCCTCCAGCACGCAGAGCCCCGCCATCCCGCCGGGATCCGTCAGCACGAAGGCCTCGCCGGCGGCGCACCGCGCCGCGTAGTCGTCGTCCATCGGCGCCGGGCGGCGGCCGATCACCGGCACCCAGGCGGCATAGGCGCGCTCGACCAGCGCCGCCAGGAGCGGTGCCTCGTCCCGCCCGGCGCGTCGGATCGTCCAGGTCGGGAGGGCGGCGTCAGGGGCGATCATGAAGGGTTCCCGATCGGCAGGGTGCCTCGCGCCATGCGCGGGAGGCCGTCGGCGCGCGTTCCGGCGCCGTCATCGCGCCATCGGCCATGGCCGGCACGCCGAGGCGACGGCGCCCCGCCTCACGGCGGCATGTCCTGCAGGGCGCGGATGAGCGATTCGGTCCGCATCTGTGCCTGATCGAGCGCCGCGGCATGGTCCGGCGAGGGGGCGGCCTCGCGGTGGCCCTCCATCATCTCGATCGTCGTGCCGAGCGCATCCACCGCTTCCTCGCGCGTGATCAGCCCTTTCCTGATCATGAGCGTCCACAACGCGTATTGCGAGAAGCCGGCATAGATGACCTCGCCTGCCGCGAAGATGTCGGGTGCCATTCACGTCTCCATGGGTGGCTGCGGTCGGCCGCGCGCCGGAAGCGGCACGGACTTCACGACGAAGGATCGCGCGAATCTGACAGGCGCTGCGGTCTTCATGCCGAGGAGCGTGCGCCACGCCGGTCGCCGACGGCCGCGGGGCGCGCCCGCGCCATCCGCGGCGGGCGAGCCGGTCCTCCCTCCGCCGCGCCGCCATCCTCGGCAGGGCGCCGTGTCGCGTCGTGCCGCAGGGCGGACTGCCCCGCGTTCCGTCGCACCAGCCCCGCTCTCGTTGGTCCTGCCAGGCCGGAACGTTAGCACGGCGTTTTCGCGTTGGAACAGGATCGTCGCGCCGGGTCGGGCCCGCGCGGATGCCGCCGGGATCCCCGATCCCGTGCCTGCCGCGGCATGCTTTGCCGTCGTGGCCTGGTTCACGCCGGGACGTCGTGATCCGGTCACGCGGCACCGGGCCCGTCGAGGACCGCGCCTCCCTTCGGGGCCGGCGACGAGAGGGGCCGGCCTGTCAGGGCCGCGTCAGGCGGCCACCAGCGTCTCCGCCAGGCTGCGGAACAGCGGCATCCCTTCCTCGCTGCCCAGCAGCGGGTCCACGTGGTTCTCGGGATGCGGCATCAGGCCGAGCACGCGCCGGTTCTCCGACAGCACGCCGGCGATGTTGCGGATGGCGCCGTTCAGGCACGCCTCCGGCGTCACCGCGCCCTCGGGCGTGCAGTAGCGGAACGCGACGCGGTTCTCGCCCTCAAGCCGGTCCAGCGTGTCGGCGTCGGCGAAGTAGTTGCCGTCGCCATGCGCCATCGGCGCGCGGAACACGTCGCCCCGCTTCCAGAGGCGGGTGAAGGCGGTGCCTTCGGCCTCGACGCGCAGGTGGCAGTCCATGGAGAGGAAGCGCAGCGTGGCGTTGCGCAGCAGCGCGCCGGGCAGCAGCCCCGCCTCGCACAGGATCTGGAAGCCGTTGCAGACGCCGAGCACGTGCCCGCCCCGCGCCGCGAATTCGCGCACCGCGCCGAGGATGGGCGACTGCGCCGCCATGGCGCCGCAGCGCAGGTAGTCGCCGTAGGAGAAGCCGCCGGGCAGCACGACGAGGTCCAGCCCCTCGGGCAGCGCCGTGTCGCGGTGCCAGAGCATGGCGGGCCGGCGGCCCGAGGCGCGCTCCAGCGCCAGCGCCATGTCGCGCTCGCGGTTGATGCCGGGAAAGAGGACGATGGCGGCGTTCATGCGTGCGCGGTCCTGCTGGTCCTGCTGCGGAGGCCGGGATGGCGCAGGGCGATCCCTGCGGCGTCGGGGCGTCTGTCGTCGAGGCGGCGGCCGTCCGCGTCCTCGTGGCGCCGGGCGGCGCCGTCGGGCAGGGGGCCGAGAGGCATATGGTGCCGCGTCAAGGGGCGCGCGGCGGGTGCCGGGCGGCGGAGCGGCAGGGTGCCGGTGAAGGGGGTCACGGCCGGATCGGGGCCGAGGCGGCACCAGGGCGGGGCGGCCTGGACCACGGTAGCCGGGAGCGGGACGGCCGGGTTCGCGGGCACGCGCTCAGCCCTGCCAGACGCGCAGCCATTGCAGCCCGCCGAGGATCAGGATGGAGAGCAGCGCGGCCAGCGCCGCGGCGTTGGTCCAGCGGCGCAGGCCGCGCCGGCCGCGGTCGAGCAGGTCCGGCCGGCGGCGGGGGAGGGGGGCGGTGGCGGCCGCCCGGTCCTCGCGCCAGCGCATCCCCATGGCGATCAGCACGGTCAGGCCGAGCATGAGCAGGAGCGAGGTCTTGACCATGCGGGCCGTCTCCCGGGCCTGACCGTGCGGGCGCCGTCAGGCCAGCTCGACCGAGAAGCTCTCGATCACCATGTTGGCGAGCAGGCGGCGCGCCATCTCGCCCGCCTGGCGCTTCGCCGCCTCGGGGTCGGTCTCGGCCAGCTCCAACTCGATGACCTTGCCGGCGCGCACCTCGCCGACGCCGGCGAAGCCCAGCGTGCCGAGGGCGTGGCCGATCGCCTTGCCCTGGGGGTCCAGCACGCCGTTCTTGGGCATGACGGTGACGCGCAGCTTCATTCGGCCTGGTCTCCTCGGTCGCGGGCAGAGGCGGGGCGGGCAGGGGCGGGGCGGGCACTCACGGCATCGGCCCTCACTGCATCAGCTCCGGGCCCTTCATGTCGCGCACCCCGGCCTCGGGCAGGATGCCGAGGCGGCGGGCCACCTCCTGGTAGCCCTCCTCGACCTTGCCGAGATCGCGGCGGAAGCGGTCCTTGTCCATCTTCTCGCCGGTCTTGGCGTCCCACAGGCGGCAATTGTCGGGGCTGATCTCGTCGGCGAGGACGATGCGCATCTCGTCGTTCTCGTAGAGCCGGCCGAATTCCAGCTTGAAGTCCACCAGCGTGATGCCGACGCCGAGGAACAGGCCGGTGAGGAAGTCGTTCACCCGCAGCGCCAGCGCCACCATGTCGTCGAGGTCGTGGGTCGAGGCCCAGCCGAAGGCGGTGATGTGCTCCTCGCACACCATCGGGTCGTTCAGCTGCTCCTGCTTGTAGTAGTACTCGACGATGGAGCGGGGCAGGCGGGTGCCTTCCTGGATGCCGAGGCGGGTCGAGAGGCTGCCCGCCGCGACGTTGCGCACCACCAGCGAGAGCGGGATGATCTCCACCTCGCGGATCAATTGCTCGCGCATGTTCAGGCGGCGGATGAAGTGGGTGGGGACGCCGATCTCCCCGAGGCGCGTCATCAGGTACTCGCTGATGCGGTTGTTGAGCACGCCCTTGCCGGTGATCGTGCCCTTCTTCTGCGCGTTGAAGGCGGTGGCGTCGTCCTTGAAGTACTGCACGAGGGTGCCGGGCTCGGGCCCCTCGAACAGGATCTTGGCCTTGCCTTCGTAGAGCTGTCGGCGTCGCGCCATCTTCCCTGAATCCTCATTGGGCGCCGCTCCCCCCGTGCCGGTTGAGGCATGCGGGGCATGGCGCGCGGCGAGGCGGATATAGCAAGGGATCGCCCGAGCGACCACTCGCCGGTCCCGTGGCCGGGGGATGGGTGGGTCGCGGGGGCCGCAAGCCGCCTGCCGGCGGCCCGGTCCGGTGGCCGGCAAAAGCGGCGGCCCGGCCCGGCGGCCGGCAAAAAAAGCGGCCCGTGTCCGAGGGACACGGGCCGAGTTGATCGTAAGGGATGCGCCGCGAATGCGGCACGCACAATGTATTCGCGAATCACTCGCAGTTGCAAGTCGTATTCGGCGGCCGGACGCATTTTTCTGCCCTGGCCTTCCCCGCCCCCGGCCTTCCCCGCCCCCGGCCTTCCCGCCCCGGCGCGCGCCCGGCCGGCACGGCGGCTCGTCGCGGCAACCCCCGGGCAGGGGCGGGGCAGGGACGTGCCCGCGGGCGGGGCCGGCGCGGCGGGAGCGTCGCGACCCGTCATCGGCACGGTGCGTGGACCGGGGCTCGCCCGGGCCCGTCGTCGCCGGCCCCTGGCCGGCCCGCGGTCGGCCCGGCCAGCCCGTGCCGGTCGAGCCAGGCCGCCAGCACCGCCGGGTCCTGCTGCGCCATGGCAAGGCCCACATAGCCGTCCGGCCGCACGAGATAGGCCGCGTCCTCGGCCAGCCCCGCCGCCGCCGCCGCCGGGTCCCAGGGAAAGGCCAGCAGGGCGAGGCCGCGCGCCTCGGCGGCCTCGCGCAGCGCCGGCGCCGGCGTGCCGTAGACGTGAAGCTGCCAGTCCAGCGCCGCGAGCGGCTCGAAATTGTCGCCCGCGACGTGACGCACCCAGGGCAGCCGGTCGCCGCCATGCACCTCGCCGGCGGCGCCCCCGGCGAGCGGGCCGTCGCGGTAGCTGATCCGCAACTGCGACAGGGCGCGGAAGAAGGCGCGCCGGGCGGCCCGGAAGCCCAGCGCGGCGGGCAGCAGGTGCGGCACCAGCACGGTGCGCAGCACCCGGCCGGACAGCCCGGGCTCGACCATCGCGCGGAACATCCGGTCGGTGGTGCCGACCAGGGTGCGGGCGAAGGCGAGGCGCTCCGCCGCGTAGCTGTCGAGCAGCGTCGCCGGCGCCCGGCCGCGCGCCACCTGGGCGAGCTTCCAGCCGAGGTTCACCGCGTCCCCGATGCCCGTGTTCATCCCCTGGCCGCCGGCCGGGCTGTGGATGTGCCCCGCATCGCCGAGCAGGAAGGCGCGGCCCTGCTGGAACCGCTCGGCGACCCGGTGGTGGACGCGATAGGTCGAGAACCAGTGCAGCGCCTCCACGGTGACGCCGGCCAGCGCCTCGGCGTGGCCCCGCACCGCCTCGAAGGCGATCGGCGCGTCCTGCGGAACGTCCCCGGGGATGAGGCCGATCAGCCGGTGCTGGCCGGTACGGCGGACCGGCAGCACCAGGCAGAGCTCGCGCGCACCGAGGCAGGCGGTGATCCGCTCCCCCGCCGACTCGCCGGTCAGGGCGACATCGGCCACGAAGAATCGCTGGTCGTAGTCGCCGCCGGGAAAGCCGATGCCGAGGGCGTGCCGCACGGCGCTGCGGGCGCCGTCGCAGCCGCAAAGCCAGCGGCAGCGGGCGACCTCCTCGTGGCCGTCGCGGCGCAGCGTGGCGGTGATGCCCTCGCCGTCCTGGGCGAGGCCGACCAGCTCGGTGCGCCACTCCACCGCCACGCCCGCATCGCGCAGGGCGGCGACCAGCAGGCGCTCGTGGTCGTCCTGGGGGAAGGCGAGGATGTAGGGGTAGGGGCTGAGCGCGGTGCCCAGATCGGCGAGGTCGAGGCGCAGCACCTCGTCGCCGGCCTCGCGCAGGAACACGCTGCGGGCGGGGATGCCGGCGGCGGACACGGCATCCCCGATGCCCAGCGCGCGGTAGAGCTCCAGCGTGCGCGCATGCACGATCATGGCGCGCGAGGCGGTGCCCGGCCCCTCGGCCCGGGAGACGACGCGGCAGGGCACGCCCTGGCGGGCCAGGGAAAGGGCCAGGACCAGCCCGGTGGGCCCTGCGCCGACGACAAGGATCTCCGCCTGATCGGCCATGGCACGCCTGCCTCCCGGAACGCGCGGCGAGGTTCCGACTTCGCGGCGTGGGTCGCAAGTCCTGCCGGCCGGCCGGTCCGCGCCGCGGGTGGGGGGCTGCGTGGCGGGCGGCGTCCCGGTCCGGGATCAGGTGCCGCGCGGGCCGAACAGGATGACGGTCGTCCCGGCGAGCATGAGCATCGCGCCGATCAGATCCCAGCGATCGGGCCGCACGCCTTCGGCCACCCACAGCCAGAGCACGGCCGCCGCGACGTAGATGCCGCCATAGGCCGCATAGGCACGCCCGGCAGCCCCGCTTTCCGCGAAGGTCAGGAGGCAGGCGAACAGCGCGAGCGAGGCCATGCCGGGGAGCAGGAGCCAGATCGACCCGCCCAACCGGAGCCATGCCCAGAAGGCGAAGCAACCCGCTATCTCGGCCACCGCCGCTCCCGCGAAGGTCGCGAGCGTGAGCATGATCCGGTCCTCCGGTTGAGCCGCCCTCGGCCGTGGCGGCTTGCGGAGCCCGCGCTTCGCTGGCGGCGCCTCCCGCGCCTCCGGCAGCGCCGCCACGTCCTCCATGGACCAGGGCCGATCCGCCGGGCCGGCGGTCGCCATGGCAGGCGTGACCCGCAGCGTCCCGCGGATGCGTGCGCGACGTCAAACCGGCCCCGGTTCCGGCCCCGGACGCTGCCGCGCGGCGCCGCGCCTTGGCAGGCCGGCTGCGCCGGTGCGAGGGTGCGGCCGCATTCCGGAGGTTCCGAACGATGTTGCAGCCACCACCCGCCGAGCCCGGCATGCGCGAGGACGAGGTGGACACGCCCGCCCTGCTGCTCGACCTCGACGCCTTCGAGGCCAACCTGGACCGCATGGCGGAGATGGTCGCGGCCACGGGCGCGCGGCTGCGCGCGCACGCCAAGACGCACAAGTCGCCGGTGATCGCGCGGCTGCAGATGGCGCGCGGCGCGGTCGGTCAGTGCGTGCAGAAGGTGGCGGAGGCGGAGGCGCTGGCCTGGGGCGGCATCCCCGACATCCTGGTCACCAACGAGGTGGTGGGGGCGCGCAAGCTGGCGCGCCTGGCGGCGCTGACGCGCATCGCCGAGATCGGCGTCTGCGCCGACCACCCGGCGCAGGTGGCGGCGCTGGAGGCGGCGGCCGAGGCGGCGGGGGTGCGGCTGAAGGTGCTGGTGGAGATCGATGTCGGCCCCGGGCGCTGCGGCGTCCGGCCGGGGCCCGAGGCGGTGGCGCTGGCCGAGCGGATCGCCGCCAGCCGGCACCTGCGCTTCGGCGGGCTGCAGGCCTATCACGGCCGGGCGCAGCACATGCGCACGCCGGAGGAGCGGCGGGTGGCGATCGCCGGCGCGGTGGAGGACACGCGGCGCACGGTGGAGCAGCTACGGCAGCGCGGGCTGGAATGCGCGATCGTGGGCGGCGCCGGCACCGGCACCTTCGCGCTGGAGGCCGCCTCGGGCGTCTACAACGAGCTGCAGGCCGGCTCCTACTGCTTCATGGACGCCGACTACGCCCGCAACGGCGAGCCGCCGCCCTTCGCGCATTCGCTCTTCGTGCTGACGACGGTGATGAGCGCGCCGCGCGACGGGGCGGCGGCGGTGGATGCCGGGCTCAAGGCGCTGGCGGTGGACAGCGGGCTGCCGCTGGTCTGGGGGCGGTCCGCCCCGGAGGCAGGGGGTGTCGGCTATGTCGGCATCTCCGACGAGCACGGCACGCTGCGCTGGGAGGCGGGGGCGGCGGCGCCGGCGCTGGGCGAGAAGCTCCGGCTGGTGCCGGGCCATTGCGACCCGACCGTGGACCGCTACGACTGGTATGTCGGGGTGCGCGGCGGCCGGGTGGAGTGCCTGTGGCCGGTGGCGGCGCGCGGCGCGATGCAGTGAGGCGGGGCGCGGGGGG
>NZ_JALPRX010000005.1 GCF_023223525.1 Roseomonas acroporae
GGCAAGTGTGCCCGGCCTGGAAATGCGCCAGCCTGCTCCGCGTGCAGCAACCGGCCCGCGCCCGTCCGCGCCACCCCCGCGGCGCCGGGGCGGGGTGGCAGACTGCCCCGGCTCGTCGCGATGCAAAACAGATTTCGCGGGCGCGGCCGGCCGTGCCGCGGCAGCGGGCCGTCGCGCCGCCCCGCCCCGTCCTGCCTCGCCGCGGCGCCGGCGGGCGCAGGGCCGCGTGCGGCGCGGGGCCGGGGCGCCGCAAGCCCCGTGGCACGGCGCGGCGCGCGCGCTACAAGCCGGGCGATGCCGCCTGTCGTGCCGGCCGCCCGCCGGTGCCACGGGGCGCCCACGGAGCGATCCGCGGGGCGATCCGCCGCGCGGCCGCCCGACCCCGACCGCCCGTTGACCGGAGGCCGCCGTGACCACTCCCCCGAATCCCCCGCCGCCCGGCTCCCCACCTGTCGCCCCCGCTTCCCCTCCTGCCTCCTCTCCTGCCTCCCCGGGCAGCCTGACCTATCGCGACGCCGGCGTGGACATCGAGGCCGGCGACGCGCTGGTGGAGGCGATCAAGCCGCTGGCGAAGGCCACGCGCCGCTCCGGCGTGATGGGCGGGCTCGGCGGCTTCGGCGCGCTGTTCGACCCGGCGGCGGCCGGCTACCGCGACCCGGTGCTGGTCTCCTCCACCGACGGCGTCGGCACCAAGCTGCGCCTCGCCATCGAGGCCGGGAAGCACGACACGGTGGGCATCGACCTCGTGGCGATGTGCGTCAACGACCTGGTGGTGCAGGGCGCCGAGCCGCTCTTCTTCCTCGACTACTTCGCCACCGGCAAGCTGCGCGTGGAGCAGGCGCGCGACGTGGTCGCGGGCATCGCCGAGGGCTGCGCGCGCGCCGGCTGCGCCCTGATCGGCGGCGAGACGGCCGAGATGCCGGGCATGTACGCGGCGGACGACTACGACCTCGCCGGCTTCTCGGTCGGCGCCGCCGAGCGCGACCGGCTGCTGCCGCGCGCCGATGTCGGCCCGGGCGACGTGCTGCTCGGCCTCGGCGCCTCGGGCGTGCACTCCAACGGCTACTCGCTGGTGCGGCGGATCGTCGCGGCGAGCGGCCTGGCCCTGACCGATCCCGCACCCTTCGCCGAGGGGCTGGCGCTGGGCGAGGCGCTGCTGGCGCCGACCCGGATCTACGTGCGGCCGCTGCTGGCGCTGCACCAGGCGGGGCTGCTGAAGGCGGCCGCGCATATCACCGGCGGCGGCCTGCCCGGCAACCTGCCGCGCGTGCTGCCCGAGGGCGTCACCGCCGTGCTGGATGCCGGCGCCTGGACGGTGCCGCCGGTGTTCCGCTGGCTGGCCGCGGCCGGCGACGTCGCCGCCGAGGAGATGCTGCGGGTGTTCAATTGCGGCCTCGGCATGGTGGTGGTGGTGGCCGCCGAGGATGCCGACGCGGCGGCGGAGTCGCTGCGCCAGGCCGGCGAGACGGTGTTCGTGGCCGGCCGGATCGAGGCGGGCGGCGACGGGGTGCGGATCGACAACCTGCCGGCGGGCTGGCCGCGATGAGCGCGGACGCGTCCGCCGGGCCGGGTGCGCCGACGGCCGCGCCGATGGACGTACCGGCCGGCGGTACGCCGGCGCCGCGCCGCCGCGTCGCGGTGCTGATCTCCGGGCGCGGCTCCAACATGGCGGCGCTGCTGGAGGCGGCCGCCGCCCCGGGCTTCCCGGCCGAGGTCGCGCTGGTGCTGTCCAACCGCGCCGACGCCGCCGGCCTCGCCCATGCCGCCGCGCGCGGCGTGGCGACGGCGGTGGTGGAGAGCCGCCCCCACGGCCGCGACCGCGCGGCGCACGAGCGCGCCGTGCAGTCGGTGCTGGAGGCGCATGGCATCGAGCTGGTCTGCCTCGCCGGCTACATGCGGATCCTCACGCCCTGGCTGGTCGGCCGCTGGGCGGGGCGGATGCTGAACATCCACCCGAGCCTGCTGCCGGCCTTCCCCGGCCTCGACACGCACCAACGCGCCATCGCGGCGGGCTGCACGCTGCACGGCTGCACCGTCCACCTCGTGACCGAGGAGATGGATGCGGGCCCGATCCTGGCGCAGGCGGCGGTGCCGGTGCTGCCGGGCGACGACCCGGACACGCTGGCCGCGCGGGTGCTGGCGCAGGAGCACCGGCTCTACCCGCTGGCGCTGCGCCGGGTGGCGGCCGGGGCGGGGTGGGCCGCCGACCCTGGTGCAGCCCCTGGGGCAGCCCCTGAGTCAGACCTCTGGGCCGATCCCGGGGCGGCGCTGCTGAACCCGGCGCCGCGCTGAGAGCCATCCGGGAGGTCGGCGGCGACAGGGAACCGACCCGCAGGCCGGCCCGAACGGGTCCTGGGGGACGGCCCCGCCGCCTCCCATCGAACCGCCTTCCGCCGATCCAGCCGGGCCGCCCCTTGCCGGAACCGGCCGTCGCTTCCTACAAAACGCTGGAAGAACGTCAGCGTCAGGGACAACGATGGCCGATACGCATGCGCCGAACGATGCCGCCACCGCGCCGATGAGCTACGCGGACCTCGTCGCCGACCGGCAGCGCGGCTGGGCCGCCTTCACCCGCTTCGCCTCCTATGGCGTGATCGCGGTGGTGGTGCTGCTGATCCTGCTGAAGATCTTCGTCGGCTGAACCGCGCCGCCGGTATCGCGAGGGCCGGAACGGACCGGCTTCGCCGGCACCATGCCAGCCCGACCGGGTCGGGCTGGCATGGTGCCGGCCCCTGATCCGTCGCATTTCCCGGGCGCATTTCCCGGGTCGCCGGGCGAGCGCGCCCAGCCACGGAAATGTTCCGTGGCGAGGCGCAGGTCGTCGCCTTCCGGGCGGATTCACGCCGCCGGGCGTGCCCGCCTTCCGGCGGACCGCGACAGGCCGCGCGGCCCACGAACGGAAAGGGCCCCGTGCCGGGATCGGCGCGGGGCCCTTCGCCGTTCCGTGCCGCCGCGCCTCGGGGAAGCCCCGCGGCGCGGCGTGCCTGCCTCAGCCGACGATCTCTTCCGGCTTGAAGAAGAAGGCGATCTCGGTCGCGGCGTTCTCGGCGCTGTCCGAGCCGTGCACGGAGTTCGCCTCGATGCTCTCGGCGAACTCCTTGCGGATGGTGCCGGGGGCGGCGTTGGCCGGGTTGGTGGCGCCCATGATCTCGCGGTTCTTCGCGACCGCGCCCTCGCCCTCCAGCACCTGCACCACCACCGGGCCGGTGATCATGAAGGCGACGAGGTCGTTGAAGAAGGGCCGCTCCTTGTGGACGGCGTAGAAGCCCTCGGCCTGCTCCTTCGTGAGCTTGATGCGCTTCTGCGCGACGATGCGCAGGCCCTGCTCCTCGAACTTGGCGTTGATCTTGCCCGTCAGGTTCCGGCGCGTGGCGTCCGGCTTGATGATCGACAGCGTGCGCTCGGTGGCCATGGCGCAATTCCTTCTGGTGAGAGCGGGTAAGGCGGCGATTCGGGGCGCCGGATAAGCCGCCGGGCGGCGCCGCGCAAGCCCGGCCCCGCGGTCCGGAGCCTGTCCGGGCGGCCCGCGGGTCGGGGCCGGCGGGCCCTTTCCGCGCCGGAAGCGTCGGTCCCCCGCCCCGACGCGCCGCCTCGGAGCCTGCTTGATACCGGCCCGCACAAATCCTGGCTTGTGCGGGCCGGTATCGCGCGTGGGGTTGGTGGGGCGGCCGCGCGCCGGACCGACGAATCATACGGGTCCGCAACTTGTGCGGACCCGTATGGGAGGCCTGCGGCGGAGGGATGGCGAGGGTTTTTCGTGCCGGGAAGGATGGAGGGACGCCGGCGCGATGCGGCGCATCGTGCCAGGTCCCTGACGCTCCCGGCGCGGAAAAGACCCGCCGGACCGACCCGCAGGCTTCTCGAACAGGCTGTCAGGGCGGCGGGATCCCCTCCGCCGACCTCCCGGACGGGCCCTCAGGCCGGGGCGCGTTCCGGCAGCCGCATCCAGCCCGGCACGCGCGGCGTCAGCACCGAATCGCCCGCCTCTCCGGCCGCCCGGGCCGGCCCGTCCAGCGCCTCGACGCGCATCAGGGCGAGGCCGAGCCCGTCGCGGCCGGAGCGCATCTCGCCCACCTCGCGCCCGTCGCGCAGCAGAGGGGTGCCGCGCGGCGGCAGCGGGCCGGCCACCTCCACCGGCACCAGCCGGCGCTTGACCAGGCCGCGGTAGCGGGTGCGGGCGGTCAGCTCCTGGCCCATGTAGCAGCCCTTGGTCCAGGAGATGCCGTGCAGCTCGTCGAACCCGGCCTCCAGCAACACGGATTTCTCGGCGTCGAGGTCGCGCGCGCCGTCGGGGAGGCCGAGGGCGAGGCGGTGGCGGTCCCAGTCGGCGAAATCGGCGTCCGCCGCGACCGGGGTAGGGGAGAGGAGGCGCCAGCCGGCCTCGGGGAGGCGGGGATCGGGCACGGCCAGCGCGCCCTCGGGCAGGCCCGTCGGCGGCGCCGTCCCACCCCAGGCGGCGGCGACGGAGAGCGGGGTGACGGCCAGCGCGACGCGCGAGCGCAGGCGGAAGCGCGAAAGGCGCTGCACCACGGCGGCGGCGCCGGCGGCCTCGGCGTCCAGCAGCAGCCGTCCGCCATCCGCGAGGATGAGGAAATCGGCCAGCCACTTGCCCTGCGGCGTCAGCAGCGCGGCCCAGACGGCGTGGCCAGGGGCGGCCTGCGTCACGTCGTTCGAGACGAGGCCCTGGAGGAAGGGCACCCGGTCCTCGCCGGTGATCTCGATGACGGCGCGGTCGGGGAGGTGGCTGATCGGCATGGACGGGGAGTTGGGCGCGGCGGTCCGCCGGTGCAACGGGTGGCGCGGCGGCGGCCGCCGTGGTCGCGGGGAGGGCGGGGCGTTGCGGGCGACCGAGCAATCCCAATCGTGGCGGCCGCCGTGGTCGCGGCGAGGGCGGGAGGAAGGCCGGCCCGAGGCCGGCGTCCGGGAAGGCGGCGCGGGCGCGAGGGGCGGTCCGGAAAGGCTCATCCGGGGGGAGCGGGCCGGAGCGCCGGCCCCGCGGGGCGCCCCCGCGCGGCGGAATGCCCCGGGGCCGGAAGGACCCGGCCGGGGTAGCGCCATGTCGGCGCGTTCATGCTAGACGCGGCCTCCAGATGCGCATCCTGTTCGTCACCTCCAACCGGCTCGGGGACGCGGTCCTGACCACGGGGCTGCTGGACCACCTCGTCCGCGCGCATCCCGATGCCGCGATCACCGTGGTCTGCGGCCCGGTGGCGGCGCCGCTGTTCGACCGCATGCCGAACCGCGAGGCGACGATCGTGCTGGAGAAGCGGCCCTACGGGATGCACTGGGCGGGGCTGTACCTGCGCGTGGTGCGGCAGCGCTGGGACCTGGTGGTGGACCTGCGCGGCGGGCTGCTCGGCTACACGGTGTGGACGCGCCGCCGCGCGGTGCAGCGCGGCGGCTGGCGCGGCGGCCACCGCATCCGCCAGATCGGGGCCGTGCTCGGGCTCGACCCGCCGCCCCGGCCGGTGGCCTGGTGGGCGCCGGCCGACGCGGCGCGCGCGGCGTCGCTGCTGCCCGAGGCGGTGGGTGGCGGGGCGCCCTGGATCGCGCTCGGTCCCACCGCCAACTGGTCGGGCAAGCTGTGGCCGGCGGACCGCTTCGCCGCGCTGTTCCGCGCCCTCGCCGCGCCGGACGGGCCGCTGCCGGGTGCCCGCGCCGTGGTGTTCGGCGGCCCCGGCCCGGCCGAGCGCGCCATGGCGGCGCCGCTGCTGGCGGCGCTGGCCGGCGCGCCCGGGGAGGCGGGGAACGGCTCGGGCGGCGGCGCGGTGGACCTGGTCGGCGGGCTGTCGCTGGCCGAGGTGGCGGCGGCGCTGGCCCGCTGCGCGCTGTTCGTGGGCAACGATTCCGGGCTGATGCACCTGGCCGCCGCCGCCGGCACGCCGACCCTCGGCCTGTTCGGGCCGACCCCGGCCGCGGAGTACGCGCCGGTCGGCCGTTGCGCCGCCGCCGTCCTGGCGGACGGCCCGCTGGGCGCCGCGCCGATGGCGTCGCTGCCGGTCGAGACGGCCCTGCGGGCCGCGCGGACGCTGCTGGCGGCGCCGCCCGCGCCGGTCCCGGCGCTGGTCGGGGCGGCGGCATGAGCGGCGGCCGCGTCGCGCCCCGGCGGCCGGCCGGGGCGGAAGGGTGGCACGCGCGGGGCGGCACCGCGAGGATGGCCCTGACGGAGCGCCCCGATGGGAATCGCCCCTGCGGGACTCGCCTCGCGGGGACCGGCCCGACGAGGGGCGCCCCCCTGAGGATCGCCCCCCTGAAAACCGCGCCCATGAGGATCGCCCCATGAGGATCGCGCACGTCATGGGCAGCGGCGCGCAGGGCGGCGCCGAGGCCTTCTTCGAGCGTCTCTGCCTTGCCCAGGCCGCCGCGGGCGAGACGGTGCTGCCGGTGGTCCGGCGCGACCCGGCGCCGGACGGGCGCAACGCGCGGCTGCGCGCGGCGGGGCTCGACCCGCTGGAACTGCCCTTCGGCAACCCGCTCGACCTCGTCACCCGGCTGCGGCTGCGGCAGGCGCTGCACCGCTTCGCGCCGGAGGTGGTGGTGGCGTGGCAGAACCGCGCCGCCAGCTTCGCGCCACGCGGGCCCTGGACGCTGGTGGGCCGGCTCGGCGGCTATTACGACCTGCGCTACTACCGCCGCTGCGACCATCTGGTGGGCAACACGCGGGGCCTGCGCGAATACTTCGTGGCGCGCGGCTGGCCGGCGGCGCGGGCGCACCACGTGCCGAATTTCGCCAACGACTTCGCCGGCTGCGCCCCCGCCGCGCTGCCGGCGCCGCCCGGCATGACCCGGCTGCTGGCGCTGGGGCGGCTGCATCGCAACAAGGGCTTCGACGTGCTGCTGCGGGCGCTGGCCCTGCTGCCTGGGCTGCACCTGTCGCTGGCCGGCGAGGGGCCGGAGCGCGGCGCGCTGACGGCGCTCGCCGCCTCGCTCGGCGTCGCCGACCGCGTGGCCTTCCTGGGCTGGCGCGAGGATACCGGGGCGCTGCTGGCGGGGTGCGACCTGTTCGTCTGCCCCTCGCGCCACGAGCCGCTGGGCAACGTGGTGCTGGAGGCATGGTCCGCCGGCCGGCCGGTGGTGGCGGCGGCCTCGCAGGGGCCCACCGAGCTGATCGAGCCGGGCGTGACCGGGCGGCTCGCCGCGGTGGACGACCCGGCGGCGCTGGCCGCGGCGCTGGCGGCGGTGGCCGGCGACCCGGCGGCCGCGCGCGCCATGGCCGCGGCCGGGCAGGCCGTCTACCGGCGGCACTTCGCCACCGCGCCGGTGCTGGCGCGCTGGCGGCGGTTCCTGGAGGACGTCGCGGCGGGCGGCGCCAGGCGGGGCGGAAGCGGCCAGGGTGAGAGTGGCCAGGGTGAGAGTGGCCACGGTGGGATCGGCCTCGGCGAGAGCGGCCAGGACGAGAGGGGACCGGGCACGACGCCGGACGGGGCGGGCGAGTCCGCGCGGACGGAGCATGCGGCCTGAATGTGCGGGATCGCCGGCCTGTCGCTGCGCCCCGGGCAGGTGCCCGCCGCCGCCGTGCTGGACGCGCTGACCGGGGCGCTGGCGCATCGCGGCCCGGACGGCGCCGGCCACCACCAGTCGGGCAACATCGCGCTGGCGCACACGCGCCTGTCGATCATCGACCTCGTCACCGGCGACCAGCCGCTGCTGGCCGGGCCGGCGGCGCTGGTGGCGAACGGCGAGGTCTACAACTACCGCGAGCTGCGCCGCGACAACCAGCTCGTCTGCACCACGGGCAGCGACTGCGAGCCGCCGCTGCATCTCTGGCGGCGCGACGGCGTCGGCTTCGCCGACCGGCTGCGCGGCATGTACGCCATCGCCATCCACGACCGCGCCGCGCGCCGGCTGGTGCTGGCGCGCGATCCGTTCGGCATCAAGCCGCTCTATCTCGCCGAGGTGGCGGGCGGCCTCGCCTTCGCCTCGGAGCCGCAGGCGCTGGTCGCGGCCGGGCTGGTGCGGCCGCGGGTGCGGCGCGAGGCGCGCGACGAGCTGCTGCAGATCCAGTTCACCACCGGCGCCGAGACCATCTTCGAGGGCATCCGCCGCGTGCTGCCCGGCGAGACGGTGGTGATCGCCGACGGCGCCGTGGTGGAGCGCCGCCGCCGCGCCGCGCTGCCCGAGGGCGGGCCGGAGGAGATCACCGAGCAGGCGGCGCTGGAGCGCCTCGACGCCGCGCTGACCGAGAGCGTCGCGCTGCACCAGCGCTCGGACGTGCCCTACGGGCTGTTCCTCTCGGGCGGCATCGACAGCGCCGCGATCCTGGCCGTGATGGCGCGGCTGAACGACCGGCCCGTGCTGGCCTTCACCGCCGGCTTCGACGCGCCGGGCGCCGCCGACGAGCGCGCCCATGCCGCCGAGGCCGCGCGCGCCGCCGGCGCCGAGCACCACACGGTGCGGATCGACGAGGCGATGGTCTGGCGGCACCTGCCCGAGATCGTCGCCGCGATGGACGACCCGGCGGCGGACTACGCCATCATCCCGACCTGGTTCCTGGCGCGCGAGGCGCGGCGGGCGGTGAAGGTGGTGCTCTCCGGCGAGGGCGGCGACGAGATGTTCGGCGGCTACGGCCGCTACCGCGCCGCGATGCGCCCCTGGTGGCTCGGCGGCCGCGCCCCCCGCGCGCGGGGGGCCTTCGACCGGCTGGACGTGCTGCGCGAGCCGCCGCGCGGCTGGCGCGACGGCATCGAGGCGGCCGAGGCGGCCTGCGGCGCGGGCGGGCGCACCCGCCTGCAGGGCGCGCAGGCGCTGGACGTGGCCGACTGGCTGCCGAACGACCTGCTGACCAAGCTCGACCGCTGCCTGATGGCGCACGGGGTGGAAGGGCGCACGCCCTTCCTCGACCCCGGCGTGGCGGCGGCGGCGTTCCGGCTGCCGGACGCGCTGAAGGTGCGCTCGAAAGGCGGGCGGGCGGCCGGCAAGTGGCTGCTGCGGCGCTGGCTGGAGGCTAATTTCCCGGCCGCGCGGCCCTTCGCGCCGAAGCAGGGCTTCACCGTGCCGATCGGCGCCTGGATCGCGGGGCAGGGTGATCGGCTCGGCCCGCTGGTGGCGGCGCAGCCGGGCGTGGCGGAGATCGCGCGGCCGGACCGCGTGGCGGCGCTGTTCCGGCATGCCGGCGAGAAGCACCGTGCCTTCGCCGCCTGGCACCTGCTGTTCTACGCGCTCTGGCACCGGCGGCACGTCGAGGGGATGCCGGCCGAGGGCGACGTGTTCGCTGCCCTCGCCGCGTGATCCTCTCCGCGCTGTCGCAAGGGACGGCCCGGCTGCTTCGCCCCGCGAGGCCCGAACGAGAAGAGGTCCAGGAGGGCTTCGCCCTTCTGGCGGCTGGGGTCCGGGGAAGGCAGAGCCTTCCCCGGGGGGCGGATGGGGACCGGGGAAGGCTGCGCCTTCCCCGGGGAACGGACGGGGCCGAGGGAAGGCGGAGCCCTCCCCGCGGGGGCGCAAGACGGCGGAACCGTGTCCCCGCCCTGCTCGCCGCGCTCTGGCTGTCCGGCTGCGCCGCCGCCGATTTCGACCTCGGCCATGGCTCGACGCCCCCCGAGGCCGCCGCCGCCGTCTCGCCCGCGCTCTACGCCGAGTTCTGCGCCGTCTCGCAGATCCGCAAGCGGCCGGGCTTCGGCGCCGACATACGCGGCGGCATCGGCGGGCACGCGGTGTTCTACCTGCACGGCGCCTGCCGCGACCGCGACGCGCGCTACCCGGTGCTGCGCCTGTGCGACCCGTCCCGGCCGGGCGAGCCGGAGGGCGCCGGGCTCTCCATGAACAGCAACTACCGCAACGCCAAATGGGTGGCGACGGACGGGCCGGGCTTCTTCTTCGAGGGCGGGCTGCGCCCGGGCGAGCGGCTGACCCGCGCGCGCTACCGCCAAGCGCAGGCCGAGGCCGCGGCGCAGGGCATCTTCGACGGCGTGGAATTCCACGAGACGTCCTTCGCCGCCATGCCGCCGGGCATGTCGCGCCGGGACTGGATGTACGAGATCTCGGTGGCGACGGACTACGCGATCGCCTTCGGGCGCGGGCGGTACTGCGCGCGCGTGCCGGTGGGGCGGGCGGCGATGGGGCGGATGGTGGCGTTCCTGAACGCCGAGAACGCGCCCTACCGCGCCGGCCAGCGGGAATTCCGCTGGAACATCTTCAACGACAATTGCGCGCACCTCGCGCACAACGCGCTCGCCGCCGCCGGCCTGTGGGCGGAATGGCCGACGGGGCGGCCGCTGCTCGTCTCGGTGTTCGACTTCCCGGTGCCGCGCAACGAGTTCGTCAACACCGCGCTGCGCGCCAACGACATGCCGATCGACGACCTCGACGCGGTGTGGGCCGACGCGGCGGCGCGGCGCTCGGTGCTGCGGGCGGCCGAGCTGCCGACGCGGCCGGGGGCGCTGGTGAGCGCGGTGCCGCCCTGGCGCGACAACGACCTCTACGAGACCGACCTCGCGCTGATCTTCTACGACGACGCCATCACCAGCCGCTACCAGCGCCGCTTCGACCGCCTGTTCGCCGAGGCGCGCTTCCACGACGCGGAAGCCAACCTCGCGCACTTCGCCGCGCTCTACGCGCGCATCCGCGCCGCGCGGCAGCCGCCGGAAGGCTGGCTGCGCCGGCACGGGCAGGCCGCGCCGGCCGAGCGGGCGCGCCTCGCCGCCTTCCACGCGCGCTACTACGAGGCGGTGGACGCGGCGGCGGCCTCGGTGGCGACGCGGCTGGCGCTGCTGCGGGCGGCGGTGCCGCGCGGGGAGGCGTCGCGGGCGGACGGGCCGGGCGCGGCCGGCGCGCCGTCCTGCCGCTGCTGACGCGCCGCCGCGCGCCCGCTACGGCTTCGCCGTGCCAGCGGTCGGGCCAGTGGTCGGGCCAGTGGTCGGGCCAGCGGGTGCGCCATTCGCCGGCGCGGCGCGCCAGCCCGAGACCGTGCCGGGCGAGCGGGGCGGAGGCTGCTCCGGCGAGAAGCGGGTCCATCCCGGCACCTGCGCGGCGAGGTTGACCTCGCGCCACTTCGGATGGCGCGGCGGGCGCTGGAGCGTGGGGAATTTCTCGTTCAGCGCGGCGACGAAACGCGCCACGCGGCGGTGGCGGTCGCTGCCGGGCTGCCAAGCGTAGACCGCCATCGCGGCCCCCACCGCCACCGTCTCCACCGGCTGTTCCGGCGGCACCAGGCCGGGATACTCGGCCGGGCCGAGCTGCGAGGGCAGGTAGGTCTCCAGCAGCGGCGCGGCCAGCGGCACCGGCAGGAAGTGCAGCCCGGAATCGGCGCCGAGCGGCGCGAAGAGGCGGGCCGGCTTGCCGGCGACGTAGGCCAGCGCCGCGATCTCGCCCGCGCGCAGCTTCTGCAGCGCGACGTCCTGCGAGTCGTGCGCCGGCCGCACCGGGATGCGCAGCGCCTCGAACAGCAGCGAGCCGGTCATCGCCGTGCCGCTGCCCGGCACGTCGAGGTTCACCGGGCGGCCGGCGAGATCCTCGATGCGCGCGATCTCGCGGCGCGCCAGGAGGTGGATCTCCTCGTCGTAGAGCTTGGCGATGTACTGGATCGCCTGGGCGGCGCCGGGCACCAGGCGCTCGCGGCGCACGAAGGCGAGCACGTCGGACTGCACGATGCCGATGTCCACGCCGCGCAGGTAGATGATGTCGGCGAGGTTCTGCACCGAGCCCTTGCCGATCATCGGCAGGACGCGCAGGCGCTCGCCGTCGTCGAGCACGGCGGCGAGGTCGGCGGCGATGCGGATGTAGGTGCCGTCCACCCCGCCCGAGATCACGCCCACCGTGCCGGCATTGGCGCGCGCCGTCAGCGTCGCCGACAGGCCGGTGGGGGCCGTCGGCCGCGCCGGGGCGGGGAATGGCGGGGCGGCCGGCGGCAGGGCCGGCGGGGAGGCGCGTGCCTCGGCCGGGGTGCGTGCCGCCGGGCCCTGCGCCGCCGCCGGTCCGCCCGCCGCCGCGAGCGCCGCCCCGAGCAGCAGGCCCCGTCGCGTGGCCGGGATCTCGTTCATGCCGTTTCCTCTCCGTGGTTGCCGGCGCGGGCCGGATGGCGGCGCCGTTCCCGGCGCCACGCTCCGGCCCCGTCCGCCGTGAAGGCCTGTCCGGCGCGTCCCGGTGGCGGGGGCACGGCTTCTCCGGTCGAGAGCCGCTCCAGGGCGCGTGCGCGCAGGGAGATCGGCTCGGTCCGGCGGGCCCTTTCCGCGCCGGCGGCACAGGCCGCCTGCCACGATGCCACGGCATCGGGGCGGCGCGCCTTCCCGGCCGGCACGGAAGATCCCTCCCCATCCTTTCGCCGCTCCCCTTCGCGGACGCGCCCCGGAGCATTTCCAGGCCGGGCGTACTCACCCGGCGACCCGGGAAATGCGAGAAACCAAAAGGCCGGAACGGCTCCAGAGCATTTTCAGGCTGAGCGTCCTCGCTCGGCGGCTCGGAAAATGCGCCGGATCGAAGGCTGGAGCCGTTCCGGCCTGATACAGTCAGGCTGGATCGGCTCTAGCGCGGCTCCAGCCGACGCAGCGCGGCCGGCGCGCCGGCGTCGCCCAGCGCGGCGGCGCGGCGGTACCAGAGGATGGCGGTGGCCGGATCGGGCGCGATGCGGGCGCCGATCGAGGCGAGGAATTCGGGGTCGTGGGTGCGGGCCAGGGCCGCCGCCGCCTCGGCGCTGCCGGCGGTGGGGGGGGGGGGGGGG
>NZ_JALPRX010000050.1 GCF_023223525.1 Roseomonas acroporae
GGGGCATGCCCCAGCGGCCGGTGCCGAGGAGGAGAGCGACGCCCCGCGTGGTGACGCCGGCCCGGCGCCTGTCCGGGTGGCCGGCGGCGGCGGGACGGCGCGGGATCCTGCGTGCCGGGAGGGAAAGGCCGCCGGCGCGACGCGGCGCATCGTGCCAGGACCCCGATGCTCTCCGCCGCGCCCCTCGGACGAGGGCGGGGGACCTGCCCGCGCGGGCCGCGCCGGAGCGGGTGCTCAGCCGTTGGTGCGGCCGCGCGCGGGGCGGACGACCGGGGCCGGGGTGGCGGCGACCGGCCGCAGCACGGCACCGCGCGGCGCCACGGTGGCCCGTACCGGCACGGCGGCGGGCGCGGGGGCCGGCGCGCCGCGGCGGGCGGCGGGGGCGCTGCGCGGCTCGGGCGCCTCGGCCAGCTCGCGCCGGGCAAGCCGACCCTGCGGCGCCAGCCGGGCCTGCACCGTGCGCGTCTCCGGCCGCGAGGCGGCGCGGCCGCCGGTGGGGCGGTCCGTGTCCCCCTGCTCGATGCGGGCGAGCCGGCCGGCCTGGCGCCCGCGCGCCGCCGCCTGGCGGGCGTTCCTGGCGGCGAGGTGCGACGGTGCCGCCTCCTCGGCGGCGGCCGGGACCGGTCGCGCCTCGGCACGGGCCATGAACCGGGGCGCCGCCGCGCCGCGGCCGTAGCGCAGGCCGCGCGGCAGCGTCCCGGCCTGGGCGGCGGCCATGATCGAGGGAACCGGCGCGCGGGGCGCCACGCCCATGCGGTCGAAGCCCTGGTCGAGCAGCGCCATCATGTGCCGGTCGCGCTCGCGGCCGGTGGCGCCGCCGAACACCACCCCGATCAGCCGCACGCCGTCGCGCGCCGCCGAGGCGACGAGGTTGAAGCCGCTGTCGTTGACGAAGCCGGTCTTGAGGCCGTCCGCGCCCTCGTACTCCTGGAGCAGGCGGTTGTGGTTGAAGATGGTGCGGCCGCGCCAGCTGAAGCTGGCGACCGAGAAGTAGCCGTAGCGCTCCGGGAAGTCCGACAGCAGGCGGCGGGCGAGCACGGCCATGTCGCGCGCGGTGGAGACCTGCTCGTCGTCCGGCAGGCCGGAGGCGTTGCGGAACACGGTGCGGTTCATGCCGAGCGTGCGGGCGCGCAGCGTCATCATCTGGGCGAAGCGCGCCTCGGAGCCGCCGAGGCGCTCGCCCAGCGCCGCGGCGGCGTCGTTGGCGGACTTGGTGACCAGGGCGAGGATGGCCTCCTCGACGGAGATGGTCATGCCCGGCTGCAGGCCGAGCCGGGAGGGCGGCATCTCGGCCGCCTCCGCCGAGACCAGCAGCGGCGTCGAGAGGGTCAGGCGGCCGTCGCGCAGCGCCTCGAACGCCATGTAGAGCGTCATCATCTTGGTGAGCGAGGCGGGGTGGCGCAGCTCGTCCGGGCTGGTGGCCAGCAGGACGCTGCCGCTCTGCGCCTCGACCATGATGGATGCGTAGCGGTCGCTGCCGATCTGCGCCCGTGCGGGCGCCGCGGCGGCGAGGCCGAAGGCGAGCGTGACGAGCACGGCAAGGCCGTGCCGGCAGGCGGCTCTGATGTCGCTCATGCTAGGTCCCCCTGCGCCGCCCCCCAGCGGCACGCCGCAGGGTAGTGCGCGCGAGGTCGACCTGTCCACTGCAAGTGGCCGAACACCCCGCATTAACAGGGACTTAATGGCCATTTCTTGCTTCCGGCGAAAAGGTTCATGCTCTGTTCATGGCGGGGCGGGCCGTTTCCGCTGCCCGAACTGTCTCACGATTGGGTCATGCTGCGCTGCAAAAATTGCTTGCGCGCCCGGCTCGTCCCCCCTAGATCACCCTACATGCTGCGCCGCAGCAAAAAGGGGCATCGGGCACCTGGAACGGTGCGGGGCAGAGTGTGAGGAAATAAACGCTATGGCCATTCAGCCGGTTGAAGCCAAGAAGACCGCCGAGGACATCCGCGCCGCCGCCAGCGCCGCCGTGAACAATGCCAGCGCGACGGCCGCCGCCGGCCAGGAGTCGGTCCGCAAGTTCTTCAGCGAGTCGCAGAACCAGGCGCGCGTCGCCATGGAGAAGGGCAGCGCCCAGGCGAGCAAGGCCGCCGAGAAGATGTTCAGCGCCTATGGCGAGGTCGTCGAGTTCGGCCGCGGCAACGTCGAGGCGATGACGAAGTCGGCCCAGACCCTGGCCACCGGCATGCAGGACCTCGGCAAGCAGTACTTCGCCCTGGCCCAGAGCCTGACCGACCAGGGCGTCGAGAGCGCCAAGACCCTGGCCACCGTGCGCAGCCTCAAGGAGGCCGCCGACATCCAGAGCACCTACGCGCGCACCGCGATCGAGAAGGTCGTCTCCGAGTCCGCGAAGCTGCAGGAGAGCGCGTTCAAGCTGGCCGAGGCGGTCGCCGCCCCGCTGGCGCAGCGCGTGACGCTGGCCTTCGAGAAGATGTCCCGCCCGATGGCGGCCTGAGCCACACCGGCTCCGGACAGCGGCAGCGGCCGACCGGCCGCTGCCTGCGCCGCCGTGCGGCCGCTTTCCCGCACGGCATCGGCGCCGCGACGTGCCCGGCCCGCCGTGGCGGTTTTTTCCGCGACTCAGGGGCGTCCCCGGCGTGCCAACCCCTTTCCGTCGGGCCTCCGTGTCCGATATCCTGTCGATGAATGCCGGGGCGGCGCATCCTCGCGCCGCCGGACCCGCAGCCTCCAGGATACGATGTGAGCGAGCAGGACAAGAACCCCCCCGTGGGGCCGACGGACGGCAACGGCAAGGATGGCGGGCCCGCGACCGGCGTCGTGGTCAAGGCGCGGCCGCGCACCAAGAAGCCGGCCATGTACAAGGTCCTGATGCTGAACGACGACTACACGCCGATGGAATTCGTCGTCCACGTGCTGGAACGCTTCTTCCAGAAGTCGCGGGAGGAGGCGACGCGCATCATGCTGCACGTCCACCGCCGCGGCGTCGGCGTGTGCGGCGTCTACACCTACGAGGTCGCCGAGACCAAGGTGACGCAGGTGATGGACCTCGCGCGGCAGAACCAGCACCCGCTGCAGTGCACGATCGAGAAGGAATGACGGCGGCGGTGGTGCCGGGCCCTGCCGGGGCGGCGGGCGCCACGCCGCGCCTCGCCGCCCTGGGGGTGACGGAGGGGGTGACGGGCCTGGCCCGTCCCATCCGGAGGGCGGCGATGCCGGCCCCGGCCCACCGGCGAACGGTCGGGGCATGACGGCAGTCCCGGCCTCCGCCCGGCCCGGTTCCCCGCCCAGGCGGGAAACCGCCGGTTGCGTCGCCGGGGGGATCGCATCGCGGGGGAAGCGCCACCACATCGGTCATCATGACTGTCCCGCCGCGCCAGCCCGGCGCGCCCGGATCTCGAAGGGGAGCGTCACCGACCATGCTGTCCCGTAATCTCGAGCAGACGCTCCACCGCGCCCTCGGCCTCGCCAACGACCGCCGGCATGAGTACGCGACCCTGGAGCACCTCCTCCTCGCCCTCGCCGAGGATGCCGACGCCACCACCGTGCTGAAGGCGTGCGGCGTCGATCTCGACAAGCTCAAGCGCGACCTCGGGGAGTTCCTCGACAAGGACCTCGCGGGCCTCGTCACCGAGCGCGCCGGCGATCCCAAGCCCACCGCCGGCTTCCAGCGCGTGGTGCAGCGCGCCGCCATCCACGTCCAGTCCTCCGGCCGCGACGAGGTGTCCGGCGCCAACGTGCTCGTGGCGCTGTTCTCCGAGCGCGAGAGCCACGCCGTCTACTTCCTCCAGCTCCAGGACATGACCCGCCTCGACGCGGTGAACTTCATCAGCCACGGCATCGCCAAGGCCCCCGGCCGCTCCACCTCCCGCCCGGTCGCCGGCCAGCCGCCGAGCGGCGGCGGCGAGGAGCCGGAGAAGGAGGAGAAGCCGCGCGGCGGCCGCTCGCAGGACGCGCTCTCCAACTACTGCGTCAACCTCAACAAGAAGGCGCAGCAGGGCAAGATCGACCCGCTGATCGGGCGCGACCAGGAGATCGAGCGCACCATCCAGATCCTCTGCCGCCGCACCAAGAACAACCCGCTCTACGTGGGCGACCCGGGCGTCGGCAAGACCGCCATCGCCGAGGGGCTGGCCAAGCGCATCATCGAGGGCGACGTGCCCGAGGTGCTGCTCAAGTCCACCATCTTCGCCCTCGACATGGGCGCGCTGCTCGCCGGCACCCGCTACCGCGGCGACTTCGAGGAGCGCCTCAAGGCCGTCGTGACCGAGCTCGAGAACCACCCGGGCTCGATCCTGTTCATCGACGAGATCCACACGGTGATCGGCGCCGGCGCCACCTCGGGCGGGGCGATGGACGCCTCCAACCTGCTCAAGCCGGCGCTGGCCCAGGGCACGCTGCGCTGCATCGGCTCGACCACCTACAAGGAATACCGCAACTACTTCGAGAAGGACCGGGCGCTGGTCCGGCGCTTCCAGAAGATCGACGTCAACGAGCCCTCGATCGACGACGCGGTGAAGATCCTCACCGGGCTCAAGGCGAACTACGAGAAGCACCACAAGGTCCGGTACACGCCGGAGGCGATCAAGGCGGCGGTGGAGCTTTCCGCCAAGTACATCCACGACCGCAAGCTGCCGGACAAGGCGATCGACGTGATCGACGAGGTCGGCGCCTCCCGCATGCTGCTGCCCGAGGGCAAGCGGCGCAAGACGGTGACGCTGAAGGACGTGGAGGACATCGTCGCCAAGATCGCGCGCATCCCGCCAAAGTCGGTCTCGACCGACGACAAGGAGACGCTGCGCAACCTCGAGCGCGACCTCAAGGCCATGGTGTTCGGCCAGGACCGCGCCATCGAGGCGCTCTCGGCCGCGATCAAGCTCTCCCGCGCCGGCCTGCGCGACCCGGAGAAGCCGATCGGCAACTACCTGTTCTCGGGCCCGACCGGCGTCGGCAAGACCGAAGTGGCCAAGCAGCTCGCCAAGACGCTGGGCATCGAGCTGACCCGCTTCGACATGTCCGAGTACATGGAGCGGCACTCGGTCTCCCGCCTGATCGGCGCGCCGCCGGGCTATGTCGGCTTCGACCAGGGCGGCCTGCTGACCGACGCGATCGACCAGCACCCGCACACCGTGCTGCTGCTCGACGAGATCGAGAAGGCGCACCAGGACCTGTTCAACATCCTGCTGCAGGTGATGGACCACGGGAAGCTGACCGACCACAACGGCAAGACGGTGGATTTCCGCAACGTCATCCTCATCATGACGACCAATGCGGGTGCCGCCGACATGGCCAAGCCGACCATCGGCTTCGAGCGGCCGACGCGGGTGGGCGAGGACGAGGACGCGGTGAAGCGCCTGTTCACGCCGGAATTCCGCAACCGGCTCGACGCGGTGGTGCCCTTCGCCGGGCTGACGCAGGAGATCGTCGGCCAGGTGGTCGAGAAGTTCGTCATGCAGCTCGAGGCGCAGCTCGCCGACCGCAACGTGACGATCGAGCTCTCCTCGGCGGCCAAGGAATGGCTGGCCGAGAAGGGCTACGACCCGCTCTACGGCGCGCGGCCGCTGGCCCGCGTGATCCAGGAGCACATCAAGCGCCCGCTCGCCGAGGAGCTGCTGTTCGGCAAGCTGTCCAAGGGCGGCTCGGTGAAGGTCGGCCTCAAGGACGGGGCGCTGACCTTCGACATGGTCGAGGCGCCGGCGCCGGCGCTGCCCAGGCCCGAGGACGGGCCGGGCGACGATGGCGGCGAGAGCGAGCGCGAGCCGGAGGTCGCCGGCTGAGTGCCGGCGCCCGGCGGCGGGAACGCCGCCGGGCGTCCGGTCCATGTCGGATCCCATGCCGGAAGGGCCTCGCGGGGACATCCCGCGGGGCCCTTTCCCTGCCGGCCCCGCCGTGCCGCGTCAGCCGCCGATCCCGGCCAGGCCGAGCAGCGCGCCGGTGCCGAGCAGCCAGAGCGGGTGCAGCCGCGTCAGCGTCGCCACCGCCGCCACGGCGAGGGTGACGGCGGCGAGGCCGGGCGCGGAGTCGACCGAGGCCGCGATCAGCAGCGCGCTGGCCGCGACCAGACCCACCGTCACCGGTACCAGCCCGCGCTGCAGGGCGCGCCGCCAGGGGGCGGCGCGGAAGCGTTCCCACAGACCCGTCGCGATCCCGGTCAGGACCGCGCCCGGCAGGAAGATCCCGGCCGTCGCCATCAGCGCGCCGCCGAGCCCCGCGACACGCCAGCCGATCAGGGTGCAGACCATCATGTTCGGCCCCGGCGCCGCCTGGGCCAGGGCGAACAGCGCGGCGAACTCGCCGGCCGACATCCAGCCATGCACCTCGACCACGCGCCGCTGCATCTCGGGCAGGATGGTGTTGCCGCCGCCGAAGGCGAGCAGCGACAGCTCCCCGAACAGCAGCAGCAGGGTGAGCAGCGTGCCCATCACGCCTCCCGCCGCAGTACGAGGACGCTGAGCGGCACCAGCACCAGCAGCGTGGGCAGCAGCGGCAGGCGCAGCAGGGCGATCGCGAGGAAGCACAGCACCGCCAGCCCGGCCGAGCGGAGGTCGGTGCGCAGCGGCGCGGCGAGGCGCAGGGCCAGCGCCACCAGCAGCCCGGCGGCGGCGGCGGCGAGGCCGGCGAAGAGGTGGCGGACATGGGGGTCGCCGCCATAGCGGTCGTAGATGCCGCCCAGCAGCACCACGATGATGCAGGGGGCCGTGATCAGGCCGAGCAGCGCGGCGGCGGCGCCGGGCAGGCCGGCGAAGCGCGTGCCGAGGGCCACCGAGAGGTTGATCACGTTGCCGCCCGGCAGGAACTGGCAGAGGCCGAGCAGCTCGGTGAATTCCGTGTTGGTCATCCAGCGGCGGCGCTCGACGATCATGTCGCGCGCCAGCGGCAGCACGCCGCCGAAGCCCATCAGGCCGAGGAGGAAGAAGGCCCCGAACAGTCCGGCGATGCCGGGCGCGGCCGCCACGGTCGCGGTGGCGCCGGCGCGGCCGGCATCGTCGTGCATGGATCGCCCTCCCGATTCCCGCCGCCCCGTTCGGGACGCGGCGCGCCAAGGCAAGCGCGGTCGGGGGGTGGGTGTCCATCGGCGGCGCGGGGCCGGCCGCCGGCGCGCCGCCCGCCCGGCCCTGCGGCAAGGGGGGTACCGGCGGCCGGCATCAGGCGGGCAGGTCGATCCAGGACAGGTGCCCGCCCTTGCCGGCGCCGGTGTCGAGGAACATGGCCGTGCCGCCCTGCGCCCCCTGCTGCACGTAGGGGCGGCCGTCGTAGGAACGCTGGTCGTGGCCGCAGTAGACGGTGACGCCCTCCGGCACCGTGTCCACCCAGTCGAGCAGCCGCTCCGGGTAGCCGTCCTCCTGCATGCGCCGCGTCACCTGGCCGTAGAGGGCGCGGGTCACCAGCCCGTCCGGCTTGCGGGCGCCGGCATCGTCGGGCGCGGCGCGGTGCAGCATGGCGGGATGGAAGCCCCCGTGCACGAAGACCCGGTGGCGCTCCGCCAGCCAGGCCGGTGCGCGGGCGATCTCGGCCAGCGCCCGCGCCCGCAGCGCCTCCCCGTCCGGCGCCGCCTCGAGCTGCGAAAGGGTGCGCCCGAGCCCCGCCGCCGACACCGCCACGCGCTGCCCGCTGAGCACGCGGCGCAGCTTGTGGTCGTGGTTGCCCAGCAGGAAGCGCCCGTGGCCATCGTCGATCAGGCCGAACATCAGCCGCAGCACCGCGGGTGAATCGGGGCCGGAATCGGTCAGGTCGCCGAGCTGCAGCAGGAACAGCCGCGCCGCGCGCGCCCCGGCCACGGCGGCGGCGAAGCCGCGCGCATCGCCGTGCACGTCGGCCACCACCCGCAATCCTTCGAAGCCGGGCGGGACGATCATCCGGGCGGCCATCCGGTCTGCGCGACGGGACACGGGGCCGGCGGGCGGCGGGGCTGCGGCACCTGCCGGAACGTCGCTCCCCTGGTCGACGGCGCCATCGCCTGCCTTCCGGGATGGCCGGTCGCGTCCCGCGCGCGCTCGGCAGGGCGCCCCGCGGTCCGGCCTGGAGCGGATCGCCGTTGGGCGGGGACGTCCGGCGACATGGCTCCGCTCCGAAAGCGAGGCCCCGCGGCGGATGGCGGCCCCGGCCGGACCGCGGCTTGCCGTCGCGCGGGTACGGCGCATGCAGCGCCCGGACCCTGGCCCCGGTTCCGCCGGGGACCGGCGGCACGCCGTGCCCGGCGCAGGAAGATCCCGTGGGCGGGCCGCGGCCGCCAGCGCCGCCCGGCGAGTCGTGAGGGGCTCATACCGGTAATCTAGGAGCGGCCGCCGTCCCGGCGAGACCCCATGCGGGGTCCCGATCCGGCGAGCCGCCCGTCCGTCGGCACGGAAGCTCGGCTCGAAGCCGAACCGGAACCCGGATCCCGCGTTCGGAGCCGCACCCTGCATCGCCAAGGCCGACCGGTGCGGCGCGGCAAGCGCGGAAGCGGGACACAGGAGAAGTTCATGGCCATCACCCACCGGCAGAAGCTGCACCTGATGCTGGCCGGCGCGGCGCTGCTCGGCGTCGCCGGCATCGGCACCCCGGCGCAGGCGCAGATCCGCAACGTGATCGACACGCTGGCCGCCGACGGCCGCTTCGACCGTTTCATCGAGATCGTGCAGCGCGCCGGCTTCACCGACCAGTTGCGCGGCGTCGGCCCCATCACGCTGCTCGCGCCGACCAACACGGCCTTCAACACCGCGCCCTCCGGCGTGATCAGCGCGATGATGGAGCAGGGCTCGGGCGGCGTCGGCGGCGGCAGCCTGTCGGGCGGCAGCCCCGACCAGATCCGGCTGCGCGCCTTCGTGCAGTACTTCATGGTGCCCGCCGTGATGCCGGTGGGCGAGGGCACCACGCGCGTGCGCACCCTGAACGGCGCCGACATCGCCGTGACGCGCATGGGCGAGGTCGTCACCGTGGTGAACCCGGCGCCGGGCCAGCAGGTCTCGGGCTTCAGCGCCGCCGGCATCAACGCTACCGCGCCGGCCACGGTGGTGCAGACCATCCCGGCCAGCAACGGCGTGGTGGCGGTGATCGACCGCGTGATCTTCCCGTGAGCTGACGGGCGGACGGGGCTGCCCGTCCGTCCGGCGCTCCTCCCGCCGGCGGCACGGCGCCGCGCCGCCGGCCCCGACGCCCGGCAAGGGCCGTGCTTCCCTGCCGGGAGCGGCGGACAGGATCCGTCCTGGCGCAAGGCGCGTCCCGACCGGGGCGCGCCTTGTGCCACGGCGAAGCGCGGTCCGGCCGGGGCTGCGGTTCGCCGTGGCCCGTCTTCTTCGCCGTGGCCCGTCTTCTTCAGCGAGGCTGCACGCCGCCGGGCGTGTCCGCCGGCCGGCGATCCGCCACGGCGCATTTCCAGGCCGGGCGCACGCGCTCGGCGGCTCGGAAAACGCGCCGCATCAGGAAGCTGGAGCCGTTCCTGCCTGATGCCGTCAGGCAGGAAGGGCTGGCAGGAACGGCTCTATGGGCGCCGCGACGCCGCCGTGGCCCGGACCGCGGCCGGCAATCCGGCGGCGGCCGGCGGGCCGCCGGCGCCACCGAATTGCTGGAGCGGCACGGAATCCGGCACCAGGGCGCGCGGGCGCGGCAGCGCCGCCAGCGGCACGCTGTGCAGCCGCTCCCGCCCCAGCAGGAACAGCCGCGCGCCGCGCGGGAACAGCGCGGCGATGGCGGCGTCGCGCGCGTCCAGCCCGCCGGTCAGGCTGCCGAAGGCGGGCAGCAGCACGCGCTGCGGGCTGGCGACGAAGCAGGGGCGGCAGACCGGGCCGCCGCGCGTCGGTACCGTCGCCTTCGGGTGGAAATGCCCGGAAAGCTCGTGCCCGTCGCCGCCGCCCTGGTGGCGGAACACCAGCGGGCCCTCGGCGAAGTTCTCCGTGGCGGTGCCGGGCAGGTCGGGCGGCACGGGGTCGTGGTTGCCGAGCACCCAGACCGTCTCCATCCCGTCCAGCAGGCGCAGCAGCAGGGCGCGGTCGGGGCCGGGCAGGCGGGCATGGCCGTCGCGATCGTGGAAGCTGTCGCCGAGGGCGACCAGCCGCGCGGGCCGGTAGCGACGCAGGATCGGCGCGAGCCGCTCCAACGTGTCACGCGTGTCGTAGGGCGGCAGGAGCTGGCCGCGCGCAGCGTAGGCGCTGGCCTTTTCCAAATGCAGGTCGGCGACGACCAGCGTGCGCCGCGCCGGCCAGAACAGCGCCCCGGCGGGGTCGAGCATCAGCCGCTCGCCGCCGAGGTGGAAGGGGGCGGCGATCATGCGGGGCGCCTGGCGATTTTCATGCCGTCTCCCCCGGCGATATTCATGCTGTCTCCCCCGGCGATGCTCATGCGGGCCGCCTCGCGGCGAGGCCGCGCGGCACGGGGCGGGAGGTGCGGTCGCGGCGCGGGCGGCGGCGGGGCCGGTCCACCACGCCAGGGTTGATGCGCACGCCTTCCGTCACCTCCGCCAGCGTCTCGGAGAAGCGCTCCTCGCCATCCGTCACCTCGTCGATCATCGCGGCCGCCTCGGCCAGCAGCGCATCCTCGGCGCCGCCCGCGACCCAGGTGCGGCCCTCCTCGATCAGCGCCGGCACGGCGAGCGGCGAGACGCGGTCCAGGCGCCGGTGCCGGAGGCGCCCGCGCGCGCGGGCGAGCAGCGCCGCGATGCGGCGGACATCGGTGAGCCCGCCCGCCGCCTCGGCCCGCGTCGCGCGCAGCAGGATGTGGTCGGGCTCGTGGCGGCGCAGCACGTCGTAGATCAGGTCGGAATTGACGGTCATCTGGCGTCCGGATTTCTGCCCGGATCCCCCTTGGCCCGGGTGGTTCTTCTCGATCAGCCCGGCGATGGTGGCGATGTTGCGGAAGGTCCGGCGCAGCATGGAGGATTCCGCGATCCACTCCTCCAGCTCCTCGCCCAGCAGGTCCTCCTCGAACAGGTGGGCGACGTCGGTCGGCTCGAAGGCGGACCAGGCGGCGAGCACGTAGTCCGTGGCGAGGTAGCCGAGCGGGCCGAGCCCGTCGCGCTCCATGCGCCTGGTCACCAGCATCCCCAGCGTCTGGTGCGCGAGGCGGCCCTCGAAGCAGTAGGCGACGAGGAACCAGCGCCCGTCGCGCGGGAAGGTCTCGACCAGCAGCCCGTCCTTCTCCGGCAGGGCGGACTGGCGGCGTTGCAGGCGCAGCCACTCGCCGACCGGCGCCGGCAGGGCGCGCCACGCCTTCGGGTCCTGGATGATGGCGCGCACCCGCTCGGAAAGCCCGGTGGAGAGCGGCAGGCGGGAGCCGGCATAGGTCGGCACGCGCATCCCCGCATCGTCGCCGCGCCCGACCACGCAGGTCACGGCGTCGAGCGCCTCGAAGCGCAGCGCCTGGCCGCCGAACAGGAAATTGTCGCCCGGGTTCAGGGTGGAGACGAACCACTCCTCCACCTCGCCCAGCACCGGCCCGCCGCGCAGCCGCACCTTGATCATCGGGCTGTCCACGATGGTGCCGAGGTTCATCCGCGCCTGCCGTGCGGCGCGCGCGTCGCGGATGTGCATCATCCCCTCGGAATCGCGGAACAGCTTGCGGTAGCGCTCGTAGCTGCGCAGCGCGTAGCCGCCATCCTCGGCGAAGCGCAGCACGTCGTCGAAGTCGCGGCGGGAGAGATCGGCATAGGGCGCGGCGCGGCGCACCTCGTCGTACATCGCGTCCGGGTGGAAGGGGGCGTGGCAGGCCATGGCGAGCAGGTGCTGCGCCAGCACGTCGAGCCCGCCCGGGCGCGGCGGGTCGCCGTCCAGCTCGTGGTGCGCGACGGCCTGGATGGCGGCGGCGCACTCGATCACCTCGAAGCGGTTGGCCGGCACCAGCACGGCGCGGGAGGGCTCGTCCATGCGGTGGTTGGCGCGGCCGACCCGTTGCAGCAGCCGCGCGACGCCCTTCGGCGCACCGACCTGGATCACCTGGTCCACCGCGCCCCAGTCGATGCCGAGGTCGAGCGAGGCGGTGGCGACCACGGCGCGCAGCTTCCCGGCGGCCATCGCCGCCTCCACCTTGCGCCGCTGGGCGATCTCCAGGCTGCCATGGTGCATGGCGATGGGCAGCGCATCCTCGTTCAGCCGCCACAGCGCCTGGAAGCACAGCTCCGCCTGGGCGCGGGTGTTGACGAAGACGATGGTGGTGCGCGCCCCGGCGATGCGCCGGTACACCTCGGGCATCGAGGCGAGGCCCATATGGCCGCCCCAGGGCAGGTGGCCCTCCGGCAGTTGCAGGTCCAGCTCGGGCGGCGCGCCGGGCGGCGCCTCCACCAGCCGCACGTCGCCGGAATCGGCCCGCCCCTCGGCGGAGAGGTAGGCGAGCAGCGGCGCGCGGTGCGCGACGGTGGCGGAGAGACCGACGCGACGGGCGGCGGGCGCGAGGCGCGAGAGCCGCGCGAGGCCGAGGGCAAGCTGGTCGCCGCGCTTGGTACCGGCCAGGGCGTGGATCTCGTCCACCACGACGCGGCCGAGCCCGGCGAACAGCGTGTGCGCGTCGGCCGAGGCGAGCAGCACCTCCAGGCTCTCCGGCGTGGTGAGCAGGATCTGCGGCGGCGTCTCGCGCTGGCGGGCGCGGCGGTTCTGCGGCGTGTCGCCGGTGCGGGTCTCGATCCGCAGGCCGAGGCCCATCTCCTCCGAGGGGATGGTGAGGTTGCGCGCGATGTCCACCGCCAGCGCCTTGAGCGGCGAGACGTAGAGGGTGTGCAGCGTGTCGGCCGGGCGCTCGTGCAGGGCGATCAGGCTGGGCAGGAAGCCGGCCAGGGTCTTGCCGCCGCCGGTGGGCGCGATCAGCAGCGCCGACTGCCCCTCCCGCGCGGCGTCGAGCAGCGCGAGCTGGTGCGGGCGCGGCCGCCAGCCGCGCGCGGCGAACCAGCCGGCGAAAGGTTCCGGCAATGTTCCCATCGGTGGGGACTATATGGCCGGGGCGGCGCGGTTCGGGAAGCGGGGAAATACCCCGGCAGGAAGCCGGCGGCCGGCGATGCGGGCTCCGGACCCTACCCGAACGGGTTCGCCGTCCGGTCCTCCTTCGCCGCCTCCGCCGGCGGCGCCGGCACCGTCTCGGGCAAGTCCCTGGCCGCCTCCAGCGCCTTGACCACGGCCTCCAGCGCCCTAGCGAGGTCGCGCGCCGCCTGCAGCCCGGCCTTGTCGCGGGTCAGGTCCAGCGAACCGAACACCGAGACCCGGTCGGCATGGTTCTCCAGGCTCAGCCCGCCGATCGTGAGGGCGGACTGCTCGTCCTCGTAGGGCTTGAAGGTCATCCGCTCCTCCTGTTCCTCGACCCGCCGTCCGGCCGGGACCGCGTTCCGCTCCATCCCGTCGTCTTCCGAGCGGATTCACGCCGCCGGGCGTCGCCGCCCTCCGGCGATCCGCTCTAGAGCATTTTCAAGCTGAGCGTCCTCGCTCAGCGGCTCGGAAAATGCGAAAAATCAAAAGGCTAGAGCCGTTCCGGCCTGATCCAGTCAGGCTGGATCGGCTCTAGCGTCGCCCCAGGGCACGCAGCAGCAGCAGGATCGCCACCACGGCGAAGAGGGCCGCGACGATCAGCGTCAGGGTGGAGGTCTGCACCCGGGCCGGCGCGGGTCGCGCGGCGGGCGGGGCCGGCGCCGGGGTGGCGCGCGGGCGGGCCTCGGGCTGGCTGCTGGCGGTGGTGACGGCGCGCTCGCAGGCGCCCTCGATGTTGTGCGGGCGCGGCTCGGGCAGGGCGATCGCGGCGGCCTGCGCGGAATCCGGCAGCGACGGAAAGGCGGCGATGCCGGCGAGGTCGCGCAGCTCGGCCAGGGAGACGGCGCGCCAGTCGCGGCTGGCATCGTTGGGCGCGACATAGGCGGCGGCGCCGCGCCCTGGCAGGTAGACCGCCTTGAACAGATGGGTCGGCACCAGCACGCGGCCGTTCAGGCGACGCAGCGTGTCGCCGAGGAAGATCGGGCCGGTGACGACGAAGGCCTCGCCCTCGCGCATGACGAGGTCGCGCACCGCGCTCTCGATGCCCTCCCAGAGGCAGCGGTTGCTGGCCGGCGCCTGGGGAACCATGTTGGCCAGCGAGAAGCTCTCGGCCTGGGAGTCCCGGCTCGGCATGTCGCCGGCGGGGGCCAGGTGGCCGCGGTCGAAGCCGGAGCGGGCATAGTCCGAGAGTCGCGCGCGCTGGTCCGCCGGCAGCCGGTCCTCCTCGCGGAAGGCGTTCTCGCGCGAGACGCGCCGCGCCGCCTGGAGGCGGTCCCGCGTCAGGTGCTCGGCGGCGGCGAGGCCGGTGCGCGAGACGCCGCTGTGCAGCACCGCATAGGCCTCGAAGCACAGCTCTACCACGTCCCGCGCGAGCTGCGGCCGCACGATCCGCGGCGGCTCGCCGTCGGCGTAGTGCTCCGGGCAGGCGGTGGCGGCGGCGGCCGGCAGGGCGAGGAGCAGCGGGGCGAGGAGCAGCGGGGCGAGCAGGGCCGCGAGGCGCAGCAAGGCGCGAGGCAGGCGCATCGGCCGCCGCCCGCCGCCATGGTCGCCGTCCCCGCTCCGGCGGCTGTGCGGACCGTTCGGCTGGCCGTGATGCAAGCGTGGCTCCCTGCTCCTCCCGGCGGCGGTGCACCGGTCCGCCGCGGCGGACCGGCGATTCCGGCCGGCGGCGCAGGCTAGAGCAGATCCCGGCCGGGTGGAATCACCTGACCGGGTGAAGATGTTCGAAAAAACAAGGAGCTAGAGCATTTTCAAGCTGGGTGTACTCACCCGGCGGCCCGGAAAATGCGAAAAGCCGGAAGGCTGGCGCCGTTCCGGCCCGATACAGCCAGACCGGAACGGCGCCAGAGCGGCTCCGCAAGCCGTGGCGAACGGGATCCGCTCCGGCGCGGAACGGCCGCGCCGTGGGAGGACGAGGCCTGCGCGGGAGGGTCCCGCGTCGGCCGCACCCGTGCCGCGCCCTCAGCGCGGCTTCATCGGCAGGCCGCCACCCGGCTGCTGACCGTAGGAAGGCTGCTGGTACGGCGCCTGAGGCTGCGGCTGGTAGGAAGGCTGCTGCGGCTGGGCCGGCAGGGCGGTCGGGCTCGCGCGGCCGGCGCCGAGCGAGGCGTTGAGCCGGTTCAGGATGGGGTCCAGCTCCTCGCCGTTCACGCTGTGCTGGAACACCTGTACCATCTGGCGGCTGGTGATGCAGCGCACCAGCACGATGTCGCCGTTGCGGCCGGCGAACACCGCGTCCTCGTCGGGCGCGATCGGGTCGTTGATGTAGCCCATCTGGCGCATCGTGTCGGCGGCGATGGCGACGCAGCGGTCGCGCGGGAGGGAGGTGTTGAACCAGCCGGTGCCGGCGCTGCCCTGGTAGCCGCGCTGCTGTCCGTACTGCTGCCCCTGGGCCGCGGCCGGCACGATGCCGGCACCGGCGAGGGCGGCGGACAGGGCGGCGGCGAGGGCGAAGGAACGCGGCATGGCGGTTTCTCCGAAGCACCGGCGGGAAAGGCGGCCCGATGCCGCCCGCTCGATGAGCCTACACTGCGGCGCGCGCGGCCGGCCGGCGCTGAAGCGCTTCAGCGAGCGTTCGTGTTCCGGCGCAGGGGCGGATGGCGGCCGGCCAGGGCGGCACGGCGGCCATGGACCGGGCCCGGCCGCCGACCGCCGGGTGCCATCCTCGGGGAGCGGCCCCGATCGGGGACGGACGGGAGGCCGTTCCGGCGGGAGCGGCTCAACGGCGGGCGGCCCGATGGCAGGCGGCCCAATGGCGGAAGATCCGGCGGATGGCGGCCCGTCGCCGCCGGCCGGCAGGCGGGCATGGCCGGGCCCGCGGGCCCGGGCCAGGCGGGGGTGCGCGGGACTACAACACGGTGGGGCGGGCGGGCGCGCCCCCCCCCCCCCCGGGGGGGGGGGGGGCGCGCCCGCCCGCCCCACCGTGTTGTAGTCCCGCGCACCCCCGCCTGGCCCGGGCCCGCGGGCCCGGCCATGCCGGGGTTCAGCGGAAGTACATCACGTTGCGGCTGCAGGTCTCGACGCCACGCCGCTCGGTGGAGGCGCCGTTGGCGAACACCACGCGGATATCGGCGGTGCAGACCGGGCCGGTGGGCAGCGACACGGGGAAGGAGGTGCCGGGCGGCAGCGTGCTCGATCCCAGCCGGTCGGGACCCCAGTTCCGGTCCGAGGTGAGCGAGACGTAGAGCTCGCGGATCTCCTGCCCGGTGTTGTTGACGAACTGGAAGCTCGGGTTGCCGCCGCGCGCCACCGGGGGCGGGGCGTAGCCGCCGCCGGCGCCGTTCCAGACGATGCGGCTGAGGGTGCAGGTGTTGATCTGCCACTGCACCTCCTCGCGCCCGGTCTGGTACTGCACCTTGATGTCGAGGATGCAATCGCTGGTGTAGGGCACGAGCCAGATCTGGCCGCCCGGCGGCAGCACGCTCTGGCCGAGCATGTCCGGCCCCCAGCGGTTGCTGCGGGAAGGCGAGACATAGGCGCGCAGGATCGTCTCGCCGGTGTTGTTGACGAGATAGAAGCGGTTCTGCGCCTTCGCCTCCGGCGCCGAGAGCAGCGCCGCGACCAGCGCCAGGACCACGGCGAGGCCGCTCCTGATCGCCCATCTCCGCATGACGAGGTTCCTCCAGAATCGGACGCGTTACGGTACGGCCATGCAACAGCATGGACGCGGGCTGCGACAAGCCTTCCCCCCGCCCGCCGACGGGGCCGGCATCCGGCGGCGAGGCCCGGGGGCGGGTCGACCCCGCGCCGTGACGCGCCACGCGGCCGGATGCCGCTCCGCCTGGCCGGCATCCGACGTCACGGATAGACGACAATGCTTTCATGCGGATTGCCGCGCCGTCACGCCGCGCGGCGCCGGGAAATGCTCTAGGCTCGCCGCCATGATGCCCCTGCCGCCTTCCGTGTCGTCCCGGCCGCGCCGCCCGCGGGCGGCATCCTGCCGACCCGCCGCCCGTCCGCCGCGCCGCCTGGCCGCGCTCGCGGCGGCGCTGCTCTCGGTCGGCGCGGCGTGCGGCGCCCCGCCCGCGCGGGGCGAGGGGACGGTCCAGGGGAAGGAGCAGCCGGACGAGGTGGTGCTGGGCAGCGCCTTCGGCTCCTATCTCGCCGGTCGCTTCGCCGCGACCGAGACGGACACGCGCTACGCCGCCGACGCGCTGCTGGCGGCGCTGCGCGACGATCCGGAGCAGCCGGAGCTGCTGCAGCGCGCCTTCATGGCGACGGTGCTGGACGGCCGCCCGGAGGCGCAGACCCTGGCGCGGCGGCTGCCCGACAACCCCATCGCCATCCTGGTGCTCGGCGCCGGCGACGCCGAGGCCGGCCGCTGGGACCGCGCCGAGGCGCGCTTCCGCACCCTGCCGCGCCAGGGCGTGCTGCCGGTGCTCAACCCGCTGCTGATCGCCTGGTCGCAGCAGGGGCGCGGGCTGCCGGACCAGGCGCTGGCGACGCTGCGGCCGCAGGTCGAGGCGGGGCAGCTCCGGCCGCTCTACGCGCTGCACGCGGCGATGATCGCCGACCTCGCCGACCGGCCGCAGGAGGCGGCGCGGCTGATCCGCATCGCGGTCGGCGACGCGCGGCAGCCGCAGAACCTGCGCCTGGCGCAGATCGCGGCCGGCATCCTCGCCCGTGCCGGGCAGGCGGCGGAGGGGCAGGGCCTGCTCGACCGGCTCGGCGGTACCAGCGAGGAGCTGGCGCTGGCGGTGACCGGCGCGGGCGGCCGCGCCGCCCTGTCGGAACGCGCCGTCGGCAACGCCGCCCAGGGCATCGCCGAGGCGGAGCTGGCGCTGGCGGCGGCGCTGCGCGGGCAGGGCTCGCCGGACTTCGCGCTGGTGCTGACGCGGCTCGCGCTGCGCCTGCGCCCGGACTTCCCCGCGGCGCGGCTGCTGGCCGCCGAGATCCAGGCCGATGGCCGGCACGACGACGCCGCGCTGGCGCTGCTGGCCGAGGTGCCGGCCACGGACCCGCTGGCGCCGGTGGTGACGCTGCGCCGCGCCGTGCTGCTCGACCGGCTGGGGCGCGAGGACGAGGCGGTGGCGCTGCTGCGCCGCCTGGCGGAGGCGCGGCCCGAGGCGGTGCAGCCCTGGTCGCGCCTGGGCGACCTGCAGCGCAGCCACAGCCGCTGGCCGGAGGCCGTCGCCGCCTATGACGAGGCGCTGAAGCGGATCCCGACGCTGGGCGCCGGGGACTGGCCGCTGCTCTATGCCCGCGGCATCTCGCTGGAGCGCGCCGGGCAGTGGCCGCGCGCCGAGGCGGACCTGCAGCGGGCGCTGCAGCTCGCCCCGGAGCAGCCCTACCTGCTCAACTACCTCGGCTACACCTGGGTGGAGCAGGGCCGCAACCTGACCCAGGCCCGCGCCATGCTGCAGCGGGCGGTGGAGCTGCGGCCGCAGGACGGCAACATCGCCGACAGCCTCGGCTGGGCGCTGTTCCGCCTGGGCGACATCCCGGGCGCCATCACCTGGATGGAGAAGGCGGTGGAGCTGGAGCCGCGCAACAGCACCGTCAACGACCATCTGGGCGACGTGTACTGGGCCGCCGGCCGCCAGCGCGAGGCGCAGTTCCAGTGGCGCCGCGCCCTGACCCTGGACCCCGAGCCCGGCGAGGCACCGAAGATCGAGGCCAAGCTGCGCGACGGCCTGCCGAGCGGCCCGGCTTCCGCCGCGCTGCGCTGAGGCCGGCCGCCATGGAAGGGAAGGGGAGCCCGGCCGCGGGGCGGCCGGGCGGGGCGGCGCCCGGCCCAGCGGTGGATCGGGCGGCGGATCGCGTGGCGGATCGGGCACCGGGGCGGGTGTCGGAGCGGGCGCCGGCCAAGCTGAACCTGTTCCTGCACGTCACCGGCCGCCGCGCCGACGGCTACCACCTGCTCGACAGCCTCGCCGTGTTCGCCGGCGCCGCGGACCGGGTGGAGGCGGCGGCGGCGGACGGGCTGACGCTGTCGCTGGACGGGCCGGGGGCCGGGGCGCTGATGGCCGAGCCGGACAACCTCGTGCTGCGTGCCGCCCGCGCCCTGGCGGCGGCGGCGGGCGTGGCGCCGCGCGCGGCGCTGCGGCTGGAGAAGCACCTGCCGGTGGCCTCCGGCATCGGCGGCGGCTCGGCCGACGCGGCGGCGGCGCTGCGGGCGCTGAACCGGCTCTGGGGGCTGGGCTGGCCGGCCGTGCGGCTGCGCGAGGTGGCGGCCGGCCTCGGCGCCGATGTGCCGGTCTGCGTCGACTCCGTGCCGGTGCGGATGGGTGGCATCGGCGAGAAGCTGTCGGCCGCGCCCGCGCTGCCGGAATTCGGGCTGCTGCTGGTCAACCCGGGCGTGCCGCTGGCGACGCCCGCCGTGTTCCGGGCGCGTGGCGGCGGCTTCTCGCCCGAGCCGGCGCTGCCGGCGGCCTGGCCGGACGCGGCGACGATGGCGCGGGGCCTCGCCGCGTGCCGCAACGACCTGGAGCCGCCGGCGATCGCCCTCTGCCCCGCCGTGGCCGAGGTGCTGGCCGCGCTGCGCGGCCTGCCGGGCTGCCTGCTGGCGCGGATGAGCGGCTCCGGCGCCACCTGCTTCGGCCTCTTCGCCACGGGCGGCGAGGCGGCCGCGGCGGCGGCGGCATTGCCGCCGGGCTGGTGGCGCTGGGGCGGGGCGATGGCGGGGGGCCAGGGGAATGTCCGGGCGAATGTCCGGGCGGATGCCCCGGCCGTGGGCGCGACCGGCGCCGCCGGGAGCACGCCCGTTGTCAGGCAGGGGGTTGGCGGCGGGCCCACCTCGGCTTAATCAGGCTTCCCCGGCGTGCCGCCGCACCGCCGGGCCGCGCCGTTGGGGCGTCGCCAAGTGGTAAGGCAGCGGTTTTTGGTACCGCCATTCCCAGGTTCGAATCCTGGCGCCCCAACCAGCCCTTCCTCGTCGTTCGCATCCTGTCTCGGGCGCCGTCGGCCCGGCACCGCAGTCCCCGTCCGTGCGCCCTTGCGGAAAGGGTGTTCGGCGGCGGGCCTTCCTTCCGCGCGGCAAGGCCGCCCGCCGCGACCGGCCGGGATCCGGCATCGGCTCCGGCATCGGCTCCGACCGGCGCAGGTCGGGGAAGGGTCGGCCTCGCCGCGGCGCGAAGCCGTCGCGCAAGGTCCGGTCGGGACATGGCCGCGAGGTCAGGTCGTTTTCATCCGGGCCGATTTCCGGTCGAGGGACATCCGCCATGCAACCCGCCGGTGGCATGGCGTTGGCACTCCCGGACGTGGCGCCGCCCGGATGCGGACGTTTCCGGTCGGCCCCGGCTGTGGCGTCGTCACCCCCGGCGGGATCGTGCGGTCCGGCCCCGCCTTCCCGCGCCCGAACCCATGCGCTTTACGCGAAGGAACCAGCCAGCGTGATCTACCGGCTTTGCCAGACGCAGGAGGATTGGCTGTCGCAGGCCAGGGCCATGGCCCTGGGGGCGGAGAAGGCGTTGTCCCGACGGGATGACGGGCATTCCGGCCCGATGCCGATGGTCCCGCTCGCCGCGGCGCTGCGCCTCTGGGAGAGCGCCGGCACGACCCACGACAAGCCGGCCTTCGGCATCGACGAGGTCCGGTCGGACGGGCGCCCTCTCGCCGTGCGGGAGGAGGTGGCGATGGCCACGCCCTTCGGCACGCTGCTGCATCTCGGGAAGGACACGCCGAGCCCGGGGCCCCGCCTCCTCGTCGTCGCCCCGCTGTCCGGGCATTTCGCGACGCGGCTGCGCGCCACCGTGGCGACGCTGCTGCGCGATCACGACGTCTACGTCACGGACTGGACCGACGCGCGCGAGGTTCCAGTCGAGGCGGGCGCCTTCGGCCTCGACGACCTCGTCGCGCAGATCATCGCCTTCCTCGAGGCGCTCGGCCCGGACACGCATCTGCTCGCCGTCTCCCAGCCGGCCGTCGCGACCCTGGCCGCGGCGGCGCTGATGGCCGAGGACCGCAACCCGGCGCTGCCGCGCAGCCTGACCCTGATCGGCGGCCCGGTGGATCCGCGGATCGCGCCGACGCGGGATGAGATCCTGTCCAGGCTCCTCCCGCCCGAATGGTTCGAGCGGACCACGGTGGGCGTGGTGCCGGAACGCTTCGCGGGCGCCGGGCGCCGCGTGCATCCCGGCGCCCTGCAATGGTCCGGCGCCGTGCTGTCGGACCTGCGCCAGCACGTCTTCGCCCAGACGGCGCAATTCGCCAACCTGGTCACCGGCGACGCCGCCGCCGCCGACCGGCATCGGGACCGGTACGAGGAACTCCGCTCCGTGATGGACGTGCCGGCCGAGCTCTACCTCGACATGATCGCCCGCACCTTCCGCGAGCCCGAGCTGATGCTCGGCCGCATGCTCTGGCGCGGCCGGCCGGTCCGGATGGCGGCCCTTCGGGAAACGGCGCTGCTGGCCGTGGAAGGCGAAGGGGACAGGTCCTGCCCGGCGGGCCAGTGCAGCGCGGCGCTGGATCTCTGCGATTCGCTTCCCGCCGGCAGGAAGCGGCGCTGCCTGGTCGATGCCGAGCATGACGGCCTGTTCGAGGGAGCCGTCTGGGAGACGCAGGTCTATCCCGTCATCCGGCAGTTCGTCGGGTCCGCCGCCGCCTGAACGCGCGAGGCCGGCGAATGCGGGCGGGCCGGGAGGACGGGTTCACGCTGCCCCGCAGCCGTCCCGGCCGGCCGCCGCCATGGCCGGTCGCCGATCCGGCCGGCCGCCGCGCCGGCCCAGCCCCCGCGTGCCGGCACCGCAGCCCCGCACCGGCGCTGCTTGACGCGCTTCCGCCCCCCTCCCCATAGTCCGCCCATGCTGTTGCTGGTGCGGCCGACGCGAATTCCCGGCCCGGTCCTCGCCTGAGGGCCGGGATACCCTCGCACGCCCACCTTCCCGCGCGCGCCGCCTTGCCCTAGGCAGTGGCCCGCCCGGCCGCCGGCCCGCGTTGCTCCCCCTGCGTTGCCCCCGGCCGCCCCGACCGTTCCGCTCCAAGGCCCCCATGAACGACGCTCCCGAGACCGCCCCGGCCCGCGACTACCGCGGCACCGTGTTCCTGCCGCAGACCGCCTTCCCGATGAAGGGCGACCTGCCGAAGCGCGAGCCCGGCTGGCTGGAGCGCTGGCAGCGCCTCGGCCTGTGGCGGCGCCTGCGCGAGCAGTCCGCCGGCCGGCCGCAATTCGTGCTGCATGACGGCCCGCCCTACGCCAACGGCAACCTCCACATCGGCCACGCCCTGAACAAGATCCTGAAGGACGTGATCAACCGCGCGGCGCAGATGTCGGGGTACGATGCCGACTACGTGCCGGGCTGGGACTGCCACGGCCTGCCGATCGAGTGGAAGGTCGAGGAGGAGTACCGCAACCCGAAGGGCAAGTACCAGGGCGGCCGGGACAAGGACAGCGTGCCGGTGCTGGAGTTCCGCGCCGAGTGCCGCGCCTATGCCAGCCACTGGCTCGGCGTGCAGTCCGGGGAGTTCCAGCGCCTCGGCGTCGCCGGCGACTGGGCCGGGCGCTACGCCACCATGGACCTGCCCTCGGAGGCGGCGATCGCGGCCGAGATCGGCAAGTTCCTGATGAACGGCTCGCTGTACCGGGGCCTCAGGCCGGTGATGTGGAGCCCGGTCGAGAAGACGGCGCTGGCCGAGGCGGAGATCGAGTATCACGACCACGTCTCGCCTACCGTCTGGGTGCGCTTCCCGGTGCTCGCCGCCGGGGCGGCGGAGCTGGTCGGCGCCTCGGTGGTGATCTGGACCACCACGCCCTGGACCATCCCGGCCAACCGCGCCCTCGCCTACGGGCCGGAGATCGACTACGCGCTGGTGCATGTGGAGGGCGTGGCCGAGGGCTCGCATCTCCGCCCCGGCGAGACGCTGCTGGTCGCCCTCGCCCTGCTGCCGCAATTCGCCAAGGATGCCGGGCTCGGCGCGCACACGATCCGGCGCGTGCTGAAGGGCACGGAGCTGGCCGGCGCCGTCGCCGCGCACCCGCTGCGCGGCTGGCAGGCCGGCGAGGGCGCCTACGACTTCGACGCGCCGCTGCTGGAAGGCGACTTCGTCACCACCGAGGCCGGCACCGGCTTCGTCCACCTGGCGCCCGCGCATGGCGAGGACGACTTCGCCCTCTGCCGCGCCCATGGCGTGCCGGTGATCGAGATGGTGGCCGATGACGGCACCTACACGCGCCGCGCCGCCGGCTTCACCGGCATCCACGTCTTCAAGGCGCACGGCCCGGTCTACGCCGCGCTGGAGGCGATGGGGAACCTCGTGGCGAAGGGCGAGGTGACTCACGCCTACCCGCATTCCTGGCGCTCCAAGAAGCCGGTGATCTTCCGCGCCACGCCGCAATGGTTCATCGCGATGGACGACGCCAACGCGATCCGCGCGAAGGCGCTGGCGGCGATCGCGGCGACGCGCTTCGTGCCGGACCAGGGGCGCAACCGCATCGGCAGCATGGTGGCGGCGCGGCCGGACTGGTGCATCAGCCGCCAGCGCGCCTGGGGCGTGCCGATCCCGGTCTTCGTGGACCGGCGCACCGGCGAGCCGCTGCGCGACCAGGCGGTGATCGACCGCGTCTGCGCCGCCTTCCGCGAGGAGGGGGCGGATGCCTGGTACAAGGAGGGCGCGGCCGCGCGCTTCCTGAATGGCGATGCCGGCTCCACCGGCGGGGGGACCGACCGCGATCCCGCCGACTACGAGCAGGTGATGGACATCGTGGACGTGTGGTTCGAGAGTGGCTCGACCCACGCCTTCGTGCTGCCCGAGCACCGGCTGCACTTCCCGGCCGACCTTTACCTGGAAGGCTCCGACCAGCACCGCGGCTGGTTCCATTCCTCGCTGCTCGAATCCGTCGGCACCAACGGCGTGGCGCCGTTCAAGGCGGTGCTGACGCACGGCTTCGTGCTGGACGAGGGCGGCCGCAAGATGTCGAAGTCGCTCGGCAACGTCACCGCGCCGCAGGAGGTGATCGCGAAGTACGGCGCCGACATCCTGCGCCTGTGGGTGATGAACAGCGACACGGCGGACGACCTGCGCATCGGCCCCGAGATCCTGAAGCAGCAGGCCGAGCTGTACCGCCGCCTGCGCAACACGCTGCGCTGGCTGCTCGGCAACCTCGCCGGCTACGACGCGGCCGAGGCGCTTCCCTACGCCGAGCTGCCGGAGCTGGAGCGCTGGGTGCTGCACCGTCTCGCCCAGCTCGACGCCCGCCTCCGGGCGGCGGTGGAGAGCCACGACTGGACCGGCGTGTACCCCGAGCTGCACGCCTTCTGCTCGACGGATCTTTCCGCCTTCTACTTCGACGTGCGCAAGGACGCGCTCTACTGCGACGCGGCCGACAGCCCGCGCCGCCGCGCCGCGCGCACCGTGCTGGACGCGCTGCACCGCTGCCTGACCGCCTGGCTGGCGCCGGTGCTGGTGTTCACGGCCGAGGAGGCGTGGCTGGCGCGCTTCCCCTCGGAGACGGACAGCATCCACCTGCACGACTTCCCGGCCATCCCGGCCGAGTGGCGCGACGAGGCGCTGGCCGAGCGTTGGGAGCGGATCCGGTCGGTGCGCCGCGTCGTCACCGGCGCGCTGGAGAAGGCGCGGGCGGCGGGCGAGATCGGCGCCTCGCTGCAGGCGGCCCCCGTGCTGGCGCTGCCGGCCGCCGACGCCGCGCTGCTGCCGGCGGAGGGCTGGGCGGAGCTGTGCATCACCTCCGGCCTGACGCTCGCCGAGGCTGCGCCCGAAGGCGCCTACGCGCTGCCGGACGTGCCGGAGGTGGCGGTCGGCTTCGCCCGCGCGCCCGGCGAGAAGTGCGAACGCTGCTGGCGCGTGCTGACCGAGGTCGGCACTTCCGCCGCGCACCCGACCCTCTGCCGGCGCTGCGAGGCGGTGGTCGAGGCGCTTCCCGCCACCCCGGCGGCGGCCTGATGCGCGCCCCGCTCCCATTCGGCTTCCGGCGCGGCCTGCCGATCGCGCTGCTGATCCTGGTGGTGGACCAGATCAGCAAGTGGTGGGTGCTGGAGGTGCTGCGCCTGCCCGAGCGCGGCTCCGTGCCGCTGCTCGACCTGCCGCCCTTCGGGTTGGACCTGACCATGGTCTGGAACCGCGGCGTCACCTTCGGGCTGCTGAGCGGCAGCGGCGGCTGGCACCACGTGGTGCTGGCCCTGCTCGCCATCCTCATCGCCGCCTTCCTGCTGCGCTGGATGGCGCGGGCCGAGACCGGTCTCGTCGCCGTGGCGCTGGGCGGGGTGGTGGGGGGCGCCGCCGGCAACGCCATCGACCGGCTGCGCTTCGGCGCGGTGGTGGACTTCGTAGACGCCCACGTGACCTTCGGCGAGGGCACCTGGCACTGGTACGTGTTCAACCTGGCCGACGCGGCAATCGTCTGCGGCGTGGTCGCGCTGATCGCTGATGCCTTGTTCCGGACCAACCCCGGCGTTAGAGAAGGAACATGATTCCTCGCGCCCCTGCAACGATCTTCGCCAAGGTGCCCATCGGGGCGGCCCTCGGGGTGGCCCTCGGGCTGCTGGCCGGCTGCGGCCCGGAGACGCAGCGCGCCTTCGGCTTCACCCGGGACGCGCCGGACGAGTTCCAGGTGACGACCCGCGCGCCCCTCTCCATGCCGCCGGACCTCAACAACCTTCCCGTGCCCCGCCCCGGCGCCGCCCGCCCGCAGGAGATGACCCAGCGCGAGGCGGCCGAGGCGGCGCTGGTGCCCTCCACCGCCCTGGCCGGCCGCACCAACGCCCGCCCCGATGCCGCCGAGCAGGCGCTGGTCGCCCAGGCCGGCGCCGCGGCGCCGCGCGACATACGCCGGCGGGTGGACGAGGAGAGCCTGAGCCTCGACCGGCCGCCGCAGGACGTGGTGGACCGGCTGATGTTCTGGCGCGAGCCGCCGACCCCGGGCACGCCAGTCGATCCGACCCGCGAGGCCTCGCGGCTGCGCGAGAACGCGGCGCTCGGGCGCGAGGTGACCGAGGGCGATACCCCGGTCATCCAGCGCACGCGCCGGCCGATCTTCGACTTCGGCTGGCTCAACCCGTTCTGAGCGGCGTCGCCGGCGCCGACCCGGCCGGCCGCGGCATCCCGGACGCGACGCGAGGCGGCATGTCCGCCGGGACCGACCCGGCCATGGGCGAGGCGGCCGGGTTCTGGCAGGAATTCCTGCCTGCTGACCCCGGTCCTCCCCGGGGTCCCTGGACCGACCGCTACCCCGCCGCCATGCCGGATGGCAGCCGGCTGGTGCTGCCGCTGCGCGACTTCGGCGACCTCGCCGTCACCGGGCTGATCGCCAACCAGGCGAGCTTCGCCGTCTGCCGCCGCCTCGCCGGCTGGATGGCCGAGGCGGCGCGGCCGCTCGGTGCCGAGGCGGTGGTGGGGCTGCCCACGCTCGGCCACGTCTTCGGGCCGCTGGTCGCCGAGGCGCTCGGGCACCGCAACTGGGTGGCGCCGGGCTATTCGCGCAAGCGCTGGTACGACGAGGCGCTTTCCGTGCCCGTCGCCTCCTCCACCGCGCCGGGCGAGCGACGGATGTGGCTCGACCCGCGCCTGCTGCCCCGCCTCGCGGGACGGCGCGTGCTGCTGGTGGACGACGTGATCTCCACGGGCAGCTCGGCCCTGGCCGGGCTGGCGCTGCTGCGCCTGGCCGGCGTCGTGCCGGTCGGGCTCTGCGTGGCCATGGCGCAGGGGGATCGCTGGCTGGCGGGGTGGGACGCGGCGGTGCCGGTGGCCGCGGCCTACGCGACGCCGCTGTTCCGGCGCGAGGGCACGGCCTGGGTGCCCCGGCCCGAAAGCGTGCCGGTCGCGGTGACGCTGCCGGCCGGGCAGGGCGCCGCTCCACCGCCGGAGGAGAGGCCACCGGGCCAGTCCGCGTAGCCCGCCACCGCCGGCGTTCGCGCGGCCGGCCGGGCCGCCATGCGCGCGGGGGCAGGGAAGGGGCTCGAAGCGCCATCCGCCCTGCCCCGCGGCGAACCGCAGCCCGGTCGCGGCCGCGGTTCGACCGCGGGTCCTCGTCCTCGGGGCGGCGCCACGCCCTCGGGCATGCCGCCCACCGGCGATCCGCCTGGCCGTTGTTTTCACGCATTTTCCACGTCCCCGGGCAAGTATGCCCGGTCCGGAAATGCTCTATGCTGCTGGCATGGGTACGAGCGACGCCGGCGGCCGCCTGTTCTTCCAGTCCGAGATCCTCGATGCCGGCCGCGGCGCGCGCCGGCCGCCCACCGGGCGCACGATCCGCGAGCCGGCGCGCGACATTCCCGTGCATGCCGAGTGCGACGTGCTGGTGGTGGGCGGCGGCCCGGCCGGCACCGCCGCCGCCGTCGCCGCCGCGCGCCTCGGCGCCCGCACCTTGCTGCTGGAGCGGCACAACCACCTGGGCGGACTCTCCACCGGTGGCCTCGTGCTCTGGATCGACCGCATGACGGACTGGGAGGGCCGGCCCGTCATCCGCGGCTTCGCCGAGGAGCTGCTCTCGCGCCTGCCGCGCGGCGCGCTGGCCGGCCCGCCCCCCGCCGCCTGGGGCGCGCGCGACGCCGCGACGGCCGCCTGGTGGCAGCTCCGCACCGCCGCCTTCCACGGCGTGGTCACCAACTCCCCCACCTGCGACCCGGAATGGCTGAAGGCCACCTCGCTCGCCCTGCTGCTGGAGTCCGGCGCGCAGCCCCTCTTCCATGCCTGGGGCGCGGCCCCCGTGGTCGAGGACGGGGCCGTGCGCGGCGCCGCCTTCGAGAGCAAGCAGGGCCGGCGCGCCGTCCTGGCGCGCGTCACCGTGGACGCGACCGGCGACGGCGACCTGTTCGCCGCCGCCGGCGCCGAGTACGGCAGCGAGGTGGACGCGCGCGACATCCACGGCTGCATCAACACGTCCTGGCTGTTCGGCGGGGTGGACATGCCCCGCCACCTGCGCTGGCGCGCCGCAGCACCCGACGCCTTCGCCGACTTCCTCGCGCGCGGCCGCGCCGCCTGCGGCCTGCTCGACAAGGCCTTCGTCTCCTGGCGCGACGACGTGGCGCTGTTCATGGGCCCGCGCCTCGCCGGCTACTCCGCCCTCGACGTGGACGACCTGACCGAGGTGGAGATCCGCTCGCACCGGCTGATGCTGGACCATCTCGCCTTCTACCGGGCGAACGCGCCGGGCTTCGCCGACGCCTACCTCATGCTCTCGGCCCCGCAGATCGGCGTCCGCCACGGCCGCCGCCTGCGCGGCGTCTCGGCGGTGACGCGGGAATGCTGGGACGGGCGCGTCGCGCCGGACGAGATCGGCGTCTCGCCCTCCCTCTCGCCGAAATTCCCCGCCGTCTCGGTCCCCTACGGCGCGCTGGTGCCGGAGCGGCTGGACGGGCTGCTGGCGCCGGGGCGGCACCTATCCTGCGACGCCACCAGCCATTCCTTCCTGCGCGAGATCCCGCAGTGCTGGCTCACCGGCCAGGCGGCGGGCGTGGCGGCAGCGATCGCGGCGGACCGGGGCGTGCCGCCGCGCGCCGTGCCGGTCCCGGCGCTCCAGGCGGCGCTGGAAGGGCAGGGCGCGCATCTTCGGCGCGAGCCGGTCGCGGCCTGACGCGCCACGCATGAGCTTCGCCCTCTCCAAGCTGCTCTGGATGCTGCTGCAGCCGAGCAATTTCCTGCTGCTGGTGAGCTGGGCCGGACTCGCCCTGATCTGGCTGCGCCGGGAACGGCCCGGGGGGCGCCTCCGGGGATACCTCTGGGGGCGGCGGCTGCTGACCCTCGGCCTGGGCGGGCTGGCCTTCGTCATCCTGCTGCCGGTCGGGCCGCTGCTGCTGCTGACCCTGGAATCGCGCTTCCCCATCGTCGCGGCGCCGCCGGCGCGGGTGGACGGCATCATCGTGCTCGGCGGTGCCGTGGAGACGGAGCTGACGGCCGAATGGGGCCTGCCGAGCCTGAACGCCGCCGCCGAGCGCATGACGACCTTCGCCACCCTGGCGCGGCGCTACCCGGAGGCGCGGCTGGTCTTCACCGGCGGCAGCGGCCTGCTGCTGCCCGGCGCGGTGTCGGAGGCGCAGGTGGCGCGCGCCCTGTTCGACGGGCTGGGCATCGCGCCGGGCCGGGTGCTGTACGAGGACCGCTCCCGCAACACCCACGAGAACGCCGCCTTCTCGCGCGCGCTGGTGCGGCCGGCGCCGGGCGAGACCTGGATCCTGATCACCTCGGCCAGCCACATGCCGCGCTCGGTGGGGATCTTCCGGCGGCAGGGCTGGGCCGTGCTGCCCTGGCCGGTGGCGTTCAAGTCGGGCCGCCGGCTGGCCACGCTCTGGGATGGCGCCGCGCCCGGACGCCGCCTCGGCGACCTCGACTGGGCGGTGCACGAGTGGGTGGGGCTGATCGCGTACCGGCTGCTGGGGCGGACCGACGCGCTGTTCCCGGGGCCGGATTGAGACGACGATGCCGGCAGCCAGGAAGGGCGCCGCCCTCCTGGCGGATGGGGAACGGGGAAGGCGGAGCCTTCCCCGAAAAGGCGCCGGCAGCGGATGCCGGCTCAGGCGCTCGCCGAGAGTGCCCGCGCCTCGTCGGCGCCCAGCGCGGCCAGCGCCGCCGCCGCGATCTGCCGCGCGTTCAGCCCCGCCTGGTCGTACTGCACGCGCGGCGATTCATGGTCGATGAACCGGTCGGGCAGCACCATCGGCCGCACCTTCAGCCCGTGGTCGAGCAGCCCCTTCCAGGCGAGGTGCTGCAGCACCAGCGAGCCGAAGCCGCCGACCGAGCCCTCCTCGACCGTGATCAGCACCGCGTGCTCGCGCGCGAGGCGCTCGACCAGCGCCGTGTCGAGCGGCTTGGCGAAGCGGGCATCGGCGACCGTGGTGGAGAAGCCGCGCGCGCCCAGCTCGTCGGCCGCCTTCAGCGCCTCGTGCAGCCGCGCGCCGTAGGAGAGGATCGCGACCTTGCTCCCCTCGCGCAGCACGCGTCCCTTGCCGATCTCCAGCACGGTGCCGCGCCTCGGCACCTCGACGCCGAAGCCCTCGCCGCGCGGGAAGCGGAAGGCGGAGGGGCGGTCGTCGATCGCGGCGGCCGTCGCCACCATGTGCGCCAGCTCCGCCTCGTCGGCCGAGGCCATCAGCACCATCTCGGGGATGCAGCCGAGATAGGCGATGTCGTAGGCGCCGGCATGCGTCGCGCCGTCGGCGCCGACCAGCCCGGCGCGGTCCATGGCGAAGCGCACGGGCAGCTTCTGCAGCGCCACGTCGTGCACCACCTGGTCGTAGGCGCGCTGGAGGAAGGTGGAGTAGATCGCGACGAAGGGCTTCATCCCCTCGGTCGCCATGCCGGCGGCGAAGGTGACGGCGTGCTGCTCGGCGATGCCCACGTCGAAGGTGCGGCCGGGGAAGCGCTTGCCGAAGATGTCGAGCCCGGTGCCGGAGGGCATGGCGGCGGTCACCGCCACCACCCGCTCGTCCGCCTCGGCCTCGGCCACCAGCGCGTTGGCGAAGACCTTGGTGAAGCTCGGCGGTCCCGGCGGCGCCTTGACCTGCTCGCCGGTGACGACGTTGAACTTCACCACGCCGTGGTACTTGTCGGCGCTGGCCTCGGCCGGGGCGTAGCCCTTGCCCTTCTGCGTCACGACGTGCAGCAGCACCGGCGTCAGGTCGTCCGCGTCGCGCAGGTTGCGCAGCACGGGCAGCAGGTGGTCGAGGTCGTGCCCGTCGATCGGACCGACGTAGTAGAAGCCCAGCTCCTCGAACAGCGTGCCGCCGGTCAGCAGGCCGCGGGCATACTCGTCGGCCCGGCGCGCGGCGCGCTCGATCGGCCCCGGGAAGCGCCTGGCCATGCGCGCCATCAGGTCGCGCAGGTTGAGGAAGGGGCGAGAGGAGATCAGGCGGGAGAGGTAGTTCGACATGGCGCCGACGGGCGGCGCGATCGACATGTCGTTGTCGTTCAGCACGACGATCAGCCGCGCCTTGCTGGCGCCGGCGTTGTTCATCGCCTCGTAGGCCATGCCGGCGCTCATCGCGCCGTCGCCGATCACGGCGATGACGTGCTCGGCGTCGCGGCCCGCCTTCTCGCCCTTCAGCCGCCGCGCCACGGCCATGCCGAGGCCGGCCGAGATGGAGGTGGAGGAGTGGGCGGCGCCGAACGGGTCGTACTCGCTCTCGCTGCGGCGGGTGAAGCCGGAGAGGCCGCCGCCCTGGCGCAGGGTGCGGATGCGGTCGCGACGCCCGGTCAGGATCTTGTGCGGGTAGGCCTGGTGGCCGACGTCCCAGATCAGCCGGTCGTGCGGCGTGTCGAACACGGCATGCACCGCGACGGTCAGCTCCACCACGCCGAGCGAGGCGCCGAGATGCCCGCCGGTCTGGCTGACCGCGTGGATGGTCTCGGCGCGCAGCTCGTCGGCCACCTGCCGGAGCTGCTCGTTCGAGAGGTTGCGCAGGTCGGACGGGTATCGCACGCGGTCGAGCAGCGGCGTTGCCGGGCCGGCCTGCGCCTTCCCCGGCTGGGCGTTACCGGACTGGGAAACACCGGACTGGGAGGTGCCAAGCTGGGAATTGCCGCCCTGGGCCATCAGTGCCTCCGCTCGATCGTGTAGGCGGCAAGCGCGCACAGCAGCCCGGCGCGTTCCCCGAAGCCTTCCAGATGCAATTTCGCCTGTTCCACCAGCGCCTCGGCCTGGATGCGGGCGCGTTCGAGGCCGAGCAGCCCGACCAGAGTCGCCTTGCCGGCCTCGGCATCCTTGCCGGTCCGCTTGCCGGTTTCCCCCGCCGTGGCGGTGGCGTCAAGCAGATCGTCCGCGATCTGGAACGCCGCCCCCAGCTCGCGGCCATAGGCGGCCAGGGCGTGGCGCTGGCTGATCGGCGCCTTGCCGAGGATGGCGCCGGCCTCGGCGGAGAACTCGATCAGCTTGCCGGTCTTGAGCAATTGCAGCCGTCCGACCGAGGCCTCGGTGGCGGCGCCGGGCTCGGCCGCCTCGGCCAGCATGTCGAGCATCTGCCCGCCCACCATGCCGCGCGGCCCGGCGGCGAGGGAGAGGCAGCGGATCAGCTCGCAGCGCACCGCCGGGTCCGGGTGGGTGTCCTCGCCGGCCAGCACGGTGAAGGCGTGGGTCAGCAGCGCGTCCCCGGCCAGGATCGCGGTCGCCTCGTCGAAGGCCCGGTGGCAGGTCGGCTTGCCGCGGCGCAGGTCGTCGTCGTCCATCGCCGGCAGGTCGTCATGGACCAGCGAGTAGGCGTGCACCATCTCGATCGCGGCGGCGACGCGCAGCGCCGCCGAGCGGGAGACGGTGAACTGCCGCGCCCCCTCCAGCACCAGGAAGCCGCGCATCCGCTTGCCGCCGCCCATGGCGCCGTAGCGCATCGCCTCGTAGAGCCGCGCCTCGGCTCCCTCGGCCCGTGGCAGCAGCACGTCCAGCGCCTGCTCGATCGCCTCGGCGGCGGCGGACAGCGCGGCGGGCAGCGCCTCCGCCGGGAGGGCCGTGCCCGTCTTGTCCTGCATCCCAGTCCTCTCCCCGGCCGCTAGCCGGCATCCCTGAATTCGCGCAGGCCCGCCGGGGCGCCGTCCGGCCCCTCGACGATGGCCTGCACCCTGGCCTCGGCCTCGGCCAGCTTGTGCTCGCAGTGCCGCCGCAGCGCGGCACCGCGCTCGTAGGCGTCGATCGCCTCCTCCAGCCGTCCCTGCCCGCCCTCGAGCCGGCGGACGATCCCTTCGAGCTCGGCCAGGGCGGCCTCGAAGGAGAGGGAGCGGACCTCCTGCGCCGCGTCCGGAGCGGCCCCGCCGCCCGTCCCTTCCGGAGTCGTTCCCGGCTTCGTTCCCTGGGCCGCGCGGGCATCCGGCATGGCCGGCTCCGTGGTGGTGCTCTGCATCATGGGCTTGTAACACGTCGCGGTGGGCCGGGGCGAGGCCGGCCGTCCCGGCATCGACACGGCCGCGTGCCGCGCCGGGGACGGGCGGGCACCGGCACGGCCGCGCCGCAAGCCCCCCAGCGGGCGGCCCCGGGGCCGGGACATGGCGCCGCCGCGGCTGGCCGCCATGCCGGCCGCCGGCTCAGAAGCGCCAGACGACCACCGCCGACAGGCGGGCTTCGCGCAGGAAGGGAATGGCGACCGCGGCGCCCGATTCGGCCTGCCCCGGCGCCGTGTCCCCCGACCCGGCGCCCGTGGCGTGCGCCACCACCGGCGCGCAGGTGCTCCAGGCGCGCCCGACCAGCCCCTCGCCGCGCGGCACGCTGATCGACGGTCCTTCCTCCGCCTCGCTCCCCTCCGCCCCGCCGTCATCCACCTGCAGCACCAGCGAGGCGCGCGCCTCGTCCGGCAGCCAGATCTCGAAGCGGCGGGCGATCGGCGTCCCCTGCGCCGAGATGAAGGCCAGCACCCAGGTCAGGCCGGAGCCGTCGTCGGGATAGGGGAAGGCCATGCCCTTGTTGAGCCCGACCTTGACCGCCCCCTCCCAGCGCAGGAAGCCGTGCGCGCGGCCGAGATCGGCCATCGCCACCGGCAGCCCCGCCTGCCAGGCCAGCCCCGGCAGGCCGAAGCCGCGCATGAAGCGCGTGTTCTGCGACAGCCAGCCGAAGGCGTCGGCGGTGCCGTAGTAGCCGTCCACCAGGCTCATCTCGGTGTTCTCGCGGGCGTCGTTGCGCCACAGCTCGATGGCGCCGACATGCGCCTCGTCGTCGCCGCACAGGAACACCACCACCGCCAGCAGGATGTCGCCGGCCAGCACCGGCAGGGCGACGGCGCAGGTGAGCCCCGCCGCCTGCGCCGCCTCGCCGCGGAGGAAGTAGGAGGTCTGCAGGTCCTTCAGGATGATGGGATGCCGGGCCGCCCAGGCCCTTCCCGGCAGGCCCTCGCCGTAGGCGAAGCTGATGCGCTCGCTCGCCGCGCGGAACCCGCCGAGCGGTCCGTACAGCCCGTCGCCCAGCACCAGCCTGGTGCGGTCGGGACTCGGCAGCCAGATCTCGATCACGCGGATGAACGTCTGCATTCGCCCCGGCACCCCAGCTTCGTGCGATCCCGGAAGGTTCGCCGCCGGGGAGCGGCAGCGTCAAGCGGCGGGAAAGGCCCGCGGATGCCGCGGCCTCGCCGCCGTGCCGGCAGGCAGGCCGGTCGCCGCCGGCCGCCGGGAGCGGATGGCGGCGCCCCGGCGGGTGCTGCCGCCCCGCCCGCGGCCGCCCCGCCCGGGGAGATCCGGCCGGCTCAGCTCAGCATCAGCGCCCGCACATGCGCCGCCGTGCTGCTGGCCAGGGCGTTGAGGTCGTAGCCGCCCTCCAGCGTCGAGACCAGCCGCCCCCGCGCGTGGCGGTCGGCGATGCGGCAAAGCGCCTCGGTCAGCCAGGCGAAGTCGTCCTCGCGCACGCGGAGCTGGGCCAGCGGGTCCCGGGCATGCGCGTCGAAGCCCGCCGAGACCACCAGCAGCTCCGGCGCGAACGCCTCCAGCGCCGGCAGCAGCCGGTCGGCCCAGGCGGCGCGGAACTCGACGCCGGTGGCGCCGGGGGGCAGCGTCGCGTTGACGATGTTGCCCACCCCCGTCTCGTCCTCCAGCCCGGTGCCGGGATAGCAGGGGTACTGGTGCGAGGAGGCGTAGAACAGCGTCGGGTCGCGCTCGAAGATCGCCTGGGTGCCGTTGCCGTGATGGACGTCGAAATCCACCACCGCCACCCGGCCCAGCCCGTGCGCCGCCCGGGCGTGGCGCGCCGCGACGGCGGCGTTGGCGAACAGGCAGAAGCCCATGGCCTGCGCCGGCTCGGCATGGTGGCCGGGCGGGCGGACGGCGCAGAAGGCGCGCGGCGCCTCCCCCGCCATCACCGCGTCCACGGCCGCCACCCCGGCGCCGGCCGCGCGCAGCGCCGCCTCCACCGAGCCCGCCGACATCACCGTGTCGCCGTCGAGGTGGCGCAACGTCTCGCCCGGCGCCGGCCCCGCCGCCAGGATCGCCGCCACGTAGGGCGCGGGGTGGACGCGTTCGAGCTGCGCCGTGGTGGCGCGCGGCGCCTCCCGCCGGTCGAGGTGCATGAACTCCTCGGTCTCCAGCGCGCGCAGCACGGCGCGCAGGCGGTCCGGGCATTCCGGGTGATCGACCCCCGTCCGGTGGTCGAGGCAGGCCTGGTGGGTGAAGAGCAGCGTGTTCACGTCCCGGCCCCGCCGCCCGCCGCCCCGCCCGCCGCGCCGGAAGCCGTCTCGTCGCGCCGGCGGATCACGAAGCGGTACACCCCCTCGCTCTCGCCGAAGGAGACCAGCGCATGGCCCGTCTCGCGGCAGAAGGCGCGGAAATCCTTGGCGCTGGCCGGGTCGGTGGCGAGCACGGTGAGGCGGGAGCCGGGCGGCAGGTGGCGCAACGCCTTGTTGGCCTTCAGCACGGGCAGGGGACAGGTCAGGCCCTGCAGGTCGAGCAGAGTCTCGGACATCGGCGCCTCCAGGGGGCTCCTCCCGGGAGCCCTTCCGACCACGGATTGCATCATTCCGCGCCGGGGAGGGCAATATGAGGCGACGCAGCCCTTGCGGCAGGGCCGCCGCCCCCACCATCCTCCCGCCATGACCCTCCGACTCGGCATCGACCTCGGCGGCACCAAGACCGAGATCGTGGCGCTCGACCCCGCCGGCGGCGTCCGGCTGCGCCGGCGCGAACCCACCCCGCACGAGTACGACGCCGTGGTGCGCCTGATCGGCGACATGGCGGAGGCCACCGAGCGCGACCTGGAGGAGAAGGGCTCGCTCGGCATCGGCATCCCGGGCAGCCTGAGCCCGGTCACCGGCCTCGTGCGCAACGGCAACTCCACCTTCCTCAACGGCAGGCCCCTGCAGCAGGACCTGGAGGCGCGCCTCGGCCGGCCCGTGAGGATCAGCAACGACGCCAACTGCCTCGCCATGAGCGAGGCGGCGGACGGCGCCGGCCGCGGCTACGGCGTGGTCTTCGCCGTGATCTTCGGCACCGGCGTCGGCGGCGGCCTCGTGGTGAACGGGAAGATCGTCGAGGGGCTGAACAAGGTGGCCGCCGAGTGGGGCCACAACCCGCTGCCCTGGATGACCCCCGAGGAGTTCCCCGGCCGACGCTGCTGGTGCGGGCGCCTCGGCTGCAACGAGGTGTTCCTCTCCGGCCCCGCCCTGGCGCGCGACGCCGACGGCGAGGGCATGCGCGACGCCAGCGCCCTGCCCGAGCGCGCCGCGCACGGCGACCAGGTGGCGGTGGCGGCGCTGGAGCGGCACGCGGACCGCGCCGCGCGCGCCTTCGCCTCCGTCATCAACCTGCTGGACCCGGACGTGATCGTGCTGGGCGGCGGCGTCTCCAACATGACCCACCTCTACAAGCGCGTACCGGAGCTGTGGGGGAAGTACGTGTTCAGCGACACGGTGCGCACGCCTCTGGTGCAGGCGGCGCATGGCGACAGCTCCGGGGTGTTCGGGGCGGCGCGGCTCTGGGATTGAGGCGGGGCGGCCGGGACGGTTCCCGCCGCGCCGCGGGCTTTCGGGGGCGCGGGGCGGGGCTGCCCCGTGGCCCGGAAAATGCGGGAAAACAATGGCTGGAGCGGCCCCGGCCCGAGGCGGTCGGGTCGGGAACGGCTCAGCCTTCCGGTTCTTCGCATTTTCCGGGTCGCCGGGTGGGTACGCCCGGCTCGAAAATGCTCTGGAGCGGAACGCAGACCGGCTGGGACTGCGTGCCGCCCCACCCCATTGTTTTCCGAGCGGATTCACGCCTCCGGGCGTAGCCGCCCTCCAGCGATCCGCTCTAGCCGGCGCCCAGCGCCACCGCCGTGCGGTAGGTGACGAAGGCGGCGAGGTAGGCCAGCGCCAGCATGTAGCCGAAGGTCACCCACATCCAGGTGTAGCCACCCGTCTCGCGCCGGATCACGCCGAGCGTCGCCACGCATTGCGGCGCGAAGACGTACCAGGCGAGGAAGGCCAGCGCCGTGGCGAGGCTCCACTTGCCGGCCAGGGTCTGGCCGAGCTCGCTGGTCTCCTCCTCGGCGTTCGCCACCGCGTAGACCGTGCCGAGCGAGGCGACCGCCACCTCGCGCGCCGCCATGCCGGGGATCAGCGCCACGCCGATCTGCCAGTTGAAGCCGATCGGCGCGATCAGCGGCTCCACCGCGTGGCCGATGGTGGCGGCCAGGCTGTACTCGATGGCGGGCTCGGTCGCGTCCTCGGGCGCGGGCGGCACCGAGGAGAGGAACCAGATCAGCACCATCATCGAGAGGATGGTGGTGCCGGCGCGGCGCAGGAACGCCTTGGCCCGCTGCCACAGGCCGAGCAGCACGGAGCGCGCCGAGGGCAGCTTGTAGTCCGGCAGCTCCAGCATGAAGGGCTCGGCCGGGCGGCCGCGCCAGAGCAGGCGCCTGGCCAGGAAGGAGACGGTCAGCGCCGAGAGGATGCCCACCGCGTAGAGCCCGAACATCACGAGGCCCTGCAGCCCGACCCAGCCGCCCCAGACCGTCCGGTCCGGGATGAAGGCCGCGATGATCAGCGTGTAGACCGGGATGCGCGCCGAGCAGGTCATCAGCGGGGCGACCAGGATGGTGGTCAGCCGGTCGTGCCGGCTGTCGATCACCCGCGTCGACATGATGCCCGGTATGGCGCAGGCGAAGGAGGAGAGCAGCGGGATGAAGGCGCGCCCGTGCAGCCCCGCGCCGCCCATGATGCGGTCCATCAGGAAGGCGGCCCGCGCCATGTAGCCGAAATCCTCCAGCAGCAGGATGAACAGGAACAGGATCAGGATCTGCGGCAGGAAGACGAGCACCGAGCCCACGCCCGAGATCAGCCCGTCGCGCAGGAAGGAGCGCAGCAGCCCGGCCGCGCCGGAATCCGGCAGCAGGTCGCCGACCAGGTCCCCCAGCGACCTGAAGGCGCCGTCGATCAGCTCCATCGGCGCCTCGGCCCAGCTGAACACCGCCTGGAACATCAGGAACAGCAGGGCGAGCAGGATCAGCAGCCCGGCCACGGGGTGCAGCAGCACCGCGTCGATGCGGCTGGTCACGGTGTCCGGCCGCGCCGGCGGCGTCACCGCGGCGCGCAGGATGCGGTCCGCCTCGCGCTGCACGGCGCGGATGCCGGCGGCGTCGGGAGGCGTCCAGCCTTCGGCCCCGCCGGGGGAGGCCGAGGCGGATACCCGGGTGTCCGGCGACGGGGCGGCCGAGGCCGCCGGCAGCGCGCGGTCGAGCGCCTCCAGCAGCGCCCGCGTGCCGCCGCGGCGCACCGCCACGGTGGCGACCACCGGCATGCCGAGCTCGGCGGAGAGCCGGTCGAGGTCGATCGCGAAGCCGCGGTGACGGGCGATGTCGAACATGTTGAGCGCGAGCAGCATCGGCTGCCCGAGCCGCTTCAGCTCCAGCACCAGCCGCAGGCCGAGGCGCAGATTGGTGGCGTCGGCGACGCAGAGCAGCAGGTCCGGCGCCGGCTCGCCGCGCTGGCGGCCGAGCACCACGTCGCGCGTCACCACCTCGTCGGGCGAGCGGGCGCGCAGCGAGTAGGTGCCGGGCAGGTCGAGCAGGCGGATCGCGGTGCCGGCAGCGGTGTGGGCCGCCCCCTCCTTCCGCTCCACCGTGACACCCGGATAGTTCGCCACGTGCTGGCGGCTGCCGGTCAGCGCGTTGAACAGCGCCGTCTTGCCGCAATTCGGGTTGCCGACCAGCGCCACGCGCGGCGCGCGCAGGGTCGCTGCGAGATGGGGGGCGATCTCGTTCAACGGCGTTCTCCCGTGCCGCCGCGCGCCGTGGCGCTCAAGCGGGCCCGTCCTTGCCAGCGCTGCCCGGGCCAGCGGTGCCCGGGCCAGCACTGCCCGGGCCGGCACTGCCCGGCCGGTGGGCCGGCGGCTTCCCCGCCTCCCGCCGATCCGTCCCCCGTCCGCCGGCCTCCGCGCCGTCTGGCAGGGCCTCGACCAGCAGCGCCGCGGCCTCGCGCCGGCGCAGCGCGATCGTGGTGCCGGCGATGCGCAGCGCGATCGGGTCGCGCCCGAACAGGCCCTGGTGCAGCACCTCCACCGTCTCGCCCTCGGCGAAGCCCAGCTCCAGCAGCCGCCGCTCCAGCTCCTCCGGCTCGATCGCCGGGTTGCCGGCCAGCGCCCGCACGGCGTGGATGCGGCCGCGGAACCCGACCGCCGCCTCGGCGAGCGTCCGCAGGGCGGGCGGGGGCGCGGCCGCGCCGGCCGTGGGGCTGGCCGACGGCGCGTCGGAGACTGCCGCGGCCGGGGAGCGCGCGTCCCGCATGGTGTTGCTCCTCGATGGCGGCCCTGGGACGGCCGGGGTGCGAGGGAGATAGGCCACCTGCGAGGAATTCGCAATTCCGCCACCCGCGCCCGGGGCGCTTGGCTGCCGCTCGCCGCCCCCCCTTCCCGTGTCCGCCCCCCGGCCTTAATTCCGCCATCCCATGGAAGAGGCGTTCACGATGCGACAGAACCAGACGGTGCCGGAGCCCTGCCGCCATTCCGTCTCGCCCTGCCGCGAGGCCCTGTTCGCCGAGCTGCGCGGCCTGGCCCAGCGCGTCGCCGCCGCCGAGGACCTGCTCGCGCCCTATCTCCGGCGGGTGCTGATCGGCCGCGCCTGCTTCGAGGACGCGCTGGCGCACCTGCTGGCCGGCAAGCTGGCCGGCGCCGACATGCCGGAGGAGCGCCTGGTCCGCCTGGTGCACGAGGCGCTGACGGCCGAGCGCGGCATCGCCGCCGCCGCCGGCCGCGACCTCGATGCCGCCACCGACCGCAACCCGGCCGCCCCGGACCGGCTGACGCCCTTCCTGCACTTCAAGGGCTTCCACGCGCTGCAATGGCACCGCGTGAACCACTGGCTCTGGCACCGCGGCCGCGTCGACCTCGCCGCCCACTTCCAGAGCCGCGTCTCCGAGACCTTCGGCGTGGACATCCACCCGGCCGCGCGGGTCGGCGCGGGGGTGTTCATCGACCACGGCACCGCCGTGGTGGTGGGCGAGACCTCGGTGATCGGCGACGACGTCTCGATCCTGCAGGGCGTCACCCTGGGCGGCACCGGCAAGCAGGCCGGCGACCGCCACCCCAAGGTGCGCGAGGGCGTGCTGATCGGCGCCGGCGCGCACATCCTGGGCAACATCGAGATCGGGGCCGGCGCCAAGATCGGCGCGGGTTCCGTGGTGCTGCAGGACGTGCCACCCTTCCGCACGGCGGTGGGCGTGCCCGCGCGCCTGGTCGGCCTGCCGCACCTGCCGATGTCCGGCCTGCTGATGGATCATCGGCTGCCGGACGCGCCGGCCTGAGAACCGGCAGCCGCCCCGGGGCGGGGCGGAAGCCCGTTCCGGCCCGTCCGGGACGGCCCGCGGCCGCACGCGCACGATCTGTTGACGCCACCTTCGGGGCGCCGGGGCATTGCTGCATTACGATCCCGCGGCGTCGCGCGGAGGGGCGGGCCGGCCGCGCGCCGCGGCGTGCGGCCCCGACACGACTGGACAGGAGAGAGTTGATGGGCCGACTGGCAGATCGCCGGGTGTTGGTCGTGGAGGACGAGGCGCTCGTGGCCATGCTGGTCGAGGACGCGCTGCTGGAGGTGGGCTGCACGATCATGGGGCCCGCCACCACGGTGGCCGAGGCGCTCAAGCTGATCGAGAAGGGCCTGCCCGACGTGGCGGTGCTCGACCTCAACCTCGGCGGCGAGACCTCGACCCCCGTGGCGGATGCGCTGGCGGCGCGCGGCGTGCCCTTCATCGTGGCCACGGGCTACGGCGCGGCGGGGCTGCCGCCCGGCTACAAGGACGTGCCGGTGCTGGCCAAGCCCTACGACCCGGCGGAGCTGACCCGGGCGCTGGACGCGCTCTGCGCCTGAACGCCGGCGGCGCGTTCCGGGCCTGAACGCGCCGGTGGCGGGCGAGGCGCGGGCAGCGCGGAACGCGATCCGCGCCGCCGGCGTGCGCCACGGGCCGGTCCGCATGGGTGCGGGCCGATAGGACGCCCCGGCCTGGCGCGGGACCGCCCCGCCGGCCCCGGGCGGGGCGGCATCATCCTCCGTCCGCGGCGGGCCGCAGGTGCACGGCGAGCCAGAGCGTCTCCCGCGCCGGGTCGGTCCAGGCGACGCGGTGGCGGCAGCCGGCCGGCAGGATCGCGTAGTCGCCGGGATCGAGTCGGCGCTCGGAGCCGTCCGGGAAGCCGAGCGCCGCGCCGCCCGCGACCAGCAGCACGAATTCGTCGGTCGGCGCGTCGTACCAGAAGCCGGGCGGGCTGGCATGGGCGCGGGAGGCGATCCGCTCCACCACGGCGCCATCGCCCGCGAGCAGCGCCGAGGCCGCCTCGGACCCCGCCGCCGGGACGGGACCGTCGGCGAGCCGGCCGAAGCGCGGCGCGCTCATGTCCACCCAGCGGCCGTGCCGCGCCGTGCCGCCGGGCCGCCCGCCCGGGCCCCGAACCCCGCACTCCCCATCGCTCCGGCTCCCTTCCGTGCCCCGTCCCGTGTCCCCGGCCCATGCCCGCCGCCCCGATGCCTGCCGTGGGCATGCGGACCGGGAGGGCAATGATGACGTAAGCTCGCCCGCGTAGCATGCTCGCGACGCCGCCGCCTTCGCGCGGCATGCGTGGAGGAGGGTTGCGCATGGCGTCGGGCTCCGGAGGCGACACGCTGCTACAGGAGGAGCGGCTCCTCCGCGTCACCACGCCGCTCGGCCCCGACGTGCTGATCCTGCGCCGGCTGACGGTGCACGAGGCGATCTCGCGCCCCTTCCTGATCGAGGCGGAGCTGATCTCCGAGCGCGGCGACCTCAGGCCCACCGACCTGGTCGGCAAGACGGTCACGTGCAGCATCCACCGCCCGAGCCAGCCGCCGCGCCAGTTCCACGGGCTGGTGCGCAACTTCTCCAAGCTCGCCTGGTACGGGCGCGGCTACACGCTGTACCGGCTCCAGGCCATCCCGCGCTTCTGGCGCATGCTCCAGACGGCCGATTGCCGCATCTTCCAGAACCAGTCGGTGAAGGCGATCCTGCAGACGCTGTTCGGCGAGGGGCAGGTGGCGCCGGTCACCTTCGGCACGCTGCCGGAGACGCCGCGCACCTACTGCGTGCAGTACAACGAGACCGACCTCGACTTCGCCCAGCGCCTGCTCGACGAGATCGGCGGCGGCTACTGGTTCCAGCAGGAGGCGGGGAACCACAAGCTGATGGTCACCGGCGCCAACGCCGACTTCCCGCTGGTGCCGGGCGAGCCGGTGACGGTGCGCGCGGCCAATGCCGGCGACCAGGAATACATCGACGCGCTGACCGAGTGGCACCATCACGACGGCATGCGGCTCGGCAAGGCCGAGGCGCTCGACTACGACATGCTCAAGCCCTCGACGCCGCTGAAATCGGTCGCCACCACGATCATCCAGGGGCCGCACCAGCCGGTGGAGTGGGAGCAGTTCCTCTGGCCCGGTGGCCAGACCGTGCGCCCCGACATCGACCCGGCCAAGCTGGCGCTGGAGCAGCACGAGGAGCAGGCCGAGCAGGTGAGCGCCACGGGCCACGACCCGGCGGTGTTCGCGGGCGGCCGCCTCAAGGTGCGCGCGGCGGTGAACAGCACGAGCGTGACGAACTGGCTGATCACCGACGTGGTGCACGAGGCCTTCGAGGAGAGCCACATGGCGGGCGGCGGCGGCAGCGGCTACCGCTCGCGCCTGACCCTGATCCCGGCCGACCGCACCTTCCGCCACCCCGATCCGCGCCCGCGCCCGGTGATGCCCGGGCTGCAATGCGCGATCGTGACCGGCCCCGCGGGCGAGGAGATCCACACCGACGAGCACGGCCGGATCAAGATCCGCTTCCTGTGGGACCGCAAGGGCAAGCGGGACGACAACTCCTCCTGCTGGGTGCGCGTGGCGCAGGGCTGGGCGGGGCCGAACCGCGGGATGTGGTTCCTGCCGCGCGTCGGCGACGAGGTGCTGGTGGGCTTCGTCGAGGGCGACGCGGACCGGCCGGTCGTGCTCGGCTCGCTGCACAACGCCGAGGCGAAGACGCCCTTCGCCCTGCCGGCGAACAAGACGCAGAGCGGCCTCTACACGCGCTCCTACAGGAACGGCACCACCGCCAACGCCAACATCCTGCGCTTCGAGGACAAGAAGGGGCAGGAGGAGGTGTACCTGCACGCCGAGAAGGACGTGACGGTGGAGGTCGAGAACGACCGCAACGAGACGATCGACCGCGACCACACCGAGACGGTCAAGCGCCACCACACCCAGACCGTGACGCAGAACCGCACCAGCACGATCGAGCAGGGCGACGACAAGCTGACCATCAAGATGGGCAACCGCACCGAGGAGCTGTCGATGGGCAACGACAGCCTCACGCTCAAGATGGGCAACCTGACCATCAAGTGCGACCTCGGCAAGGTGGAGATCGAGGCGATGCAGTCGATCGAGCTGAAGGTGGGGCAGTCCTCGGTGAAGCTCGACCAGATGGGCGTCACCATCCAGGGCATGATGGTCAAGGCCGAGGCGCAGATCCAGCTCCAGACCAAGGGGCTGATGGCCCAGCACAACGCCGACGCGATGATGATCGTCAAGGGCGGCATCACGATGATCAACTGAGGGACGCGACGATGCGCGACCCCGTCACGGGGAGGCCGCGATGAGCGGCGCGATGCAGGGCGGGCGGCCGCCGGCCGGGGCCCCGGCCGGGCCTGGCAAGCTCGCCGTGCCCTTCCCGCCGCTGCGGCCGCGGCTGGAGCTGGACCAGGCGGCCGAGGCGATCGTCGGCGATGTCGGCGACGCCGCGACGGCGCTGGAGCGGCTGCTGGCCGGCAACCGGCTGGTGGAATCGGCACGGCTCTGCGCGCACGCGCTGCCCCGGCGCGAGGCGGTGTGGTGGGCCTGCATGTGCGCCCGCGGCGTGCCGGACCCCGCCCTGGCGCCGGCCGACCTCGCCGCGCTGGAGGCCGCCGAGGCCTGGGTGCGCCGCCCCGACGAGCCGGCGCGCCGCGCCGCGATGGCGGCGGCGCAGGCGACCGGCTTCCGCTCGCCCGAGGCCTGGGCGGCGGTCGGCGCCTTCTGGAGCGGCGGCAGCATGGCGCCGGAGGGCGCGCCCGCGGTGCCGCCGGCCGAGCACTTCACCGGCGCGGCCATCGCCGGCGCGGTGGTGATGGCCTCGGTGCGGGTGAAGCCGGAGCGGTCCGAGCAGCGCCTCGCGCGCTTCGTCGCCTCGGCGCGCGACATCGCCGCGGGCGGCGCCGGGCGCCTGCCGCCGGAGGCCGGGTGATGCCGGCGCCGATCGCCGCGCGGCGTCCGTCGCCCGGGGTCGTGCGGGATCGGTCGCGGGATGCCGCGCGGGATCCGGTTCGGGATGCCGCGCGGGATCCGGCGCGGCTTTCTGCGCGGCATGCGTGCGTGCCGCCGTGCGGATGCGCGCGGATGTCCAATGCGTCACAGACGGCACCGGGCCGGCCGGGCTATGCTCGCCGCCGGCCGCCCCGTCCCGGAGCCCACACCATGCCTGGCATGCCCGCCGCCCGAATCACCGACATGCATGTCTGCCCGATGGTGACGCCGGGCCTGCCGCCGATCCCGCATGTCGGCGGCCCGATCCTGCCGCCGGCGGCGGTCACGGTGCTCACCGGCGCGCTGCCGCAGGCGCGCGTCGGCGACATGTGCGTCTGCGTCGGGCCGCCCGACGTGATCGTGCTCGGCAGCTTCACCGTGCTGGTCTGCGGCCAGCCGGCGGCACGCATCGGCGACATGACGGCGCATGGCGGCACCATCGTGATGGGCCTGCCCACCGTGCTGATCGGCTGAGGCGGACGATGCATCTCACCCTCGCCGTGCTGCGCTGCCCCGACCACGCGGTGCCGGAGACGCGGCGCGTCGGCCTCTCCGACTTCTTCATCGGCCGCGGCGCCGACTGCCAGTGGGTGCTGCCGGACGCCGAGCGCGTGCTGAGCAAGCAGCACTGCGTGCTGGAGTTCCGCGGCGGCGGCTGGCAGGTGCGCGACCTCTCCACCAACGGCACCTTCCGCAACGGCCGCGACACGCCGATCGGCAAGGACCGCGCCGAGCCGATCGAGGATGGCGACCGGCTGCGCCTCGGCCCCTGGGAGATCGAGGCGCGGGTGGAGGCCCAGGCCCAGGCCGGGGCCCCCGGCGGCTTCCCCGGTGGCTTCCCTGGCGCCCTCCCTGGCGCCCTCCCTGGCGGCATGGCGGGGCCGGCGGCCGGCGGCCCGGTGCCGAACTGGGGCGCCCCCGCCTACAACCCGTCCTCGGGCGGCGGCTATGGCGGCGCGGGCTTCCCGGCGGCCGAGCCGATGCCGGGCGGCCATGCGGGGGGCGGCGGGCTGGCCGCCCTGCCGGGCGGCTTGCCGGCGGCCGATGCGCGCTTCCCGCCGCCGGAGCCGCCGCCGCTGCCCGGGGAGCGGCCCTATCCGCCGCCGCCGGCCGCGCCCTACCGGCCGCTCGGCCTGCCGGCCGGCGACCGCCCGGAGCCGCCGGCCTCGCTGGTGCCGCCCGAGCCGCGCTACGACATCCCGCCGCTGCCGGGGCTGGATGGCGGGCCGGGGCCGTTCGGTCCGCGCGGGTCCTGGGACGGTGCCCCGGGGGAGGGCCAGAGGGAAGGCCAGAGGGAGGGCTACAGGGAGAGCGCGCCGTCCGGCGGCGGCACCGGCGGATTCCCCGGCGACGGCCTGCCCGGCAGCCCGCTGCCCGGGCTGGAGACGCCCTTCTCGCGCCACGGCTCGGAGCCCGACCACATCCCGGCGCAGCAGCAGGCCTACCGGCCGCCGCCGGTGACGCCGGGCGGCGCCGCCGCCATGTCCGGCTGGGACGAGGAGTGGGACCTCAACTCGCTGCCCAGGCCGGGCGGGTCGGCCGGCGCCGAGCCCTGGGGGGCACCGCCCGGCACGGGCCAGGGAACGGCCGGCGTGCCGCTCCCTCGCCCGGAGGGGCGGCCAGAGGGAAGGCCAGAGGGAAGGCCAGAGGGAAGGCCAGAGGGGGCGGCCGCCGGTGCCGCCGAACAGGGCATGACGCCCGGCGCCGCACCGGCCGCGACGCCGCCATGGCCGGCACCCGGCTACGGCACGCCCGATCCGGCCGCCGGCGGCGTCGCCCCGCTGCCCGGCCTCGGCCGGACGGCGGAGACGCCGGGTGGCCCGCCCCGGGGTCAGCCGGCATCTCCCTACCCGGCGCGGCAAGGTACGGCGCCGGGCTTCGCGGCCGAGGCCGCGCCCTTCCACGAGGCCGCGTTCCCCGCCTCGGGTGCCCCGCCGGGATCGTTCCCAGGGGCGTCCCAGGGGGTGTCCCAGGGGGCACCACTGGGAGCGTCCCTGCGGCCGCCAGCGGGGCCGTTCCAGGGACCGGCGCAGGGGAGCGCGCCGACGGGCTGGCCCGGTGCCCCGGCCGGGGGCGCGCCGATGCCGGTCGCCGGCCATCCGGGAGCGCCGGCGGGGTCGTCCGCCGCCATGGCCCAGCCTCCGGCCGTGCCGGATGCCGCGCTGGCCGCCTTCCTGGCCGGCGCGGGGATGAACCCGGCCATGCTGCCCGGTGCCGATCCGCTGTCGGCGCTGCACGCCGCCGGCATCGCGCTGCGCGCCGCGATCACCGGCATCCGCCACCTGCTGATCGCCCGCGCCGACGTGAAGCGGGAGTTCCGCATCGAGCAGACCATGCTGCGCGCCGCCGGCAACAACCCGGTGAAATTCGCGGCCACCGACGAACAGGCGCTGGCGGCGCTGCTCGCCTCCGCGAACGGCGCCCGCGCCGTGGCGGAGACGGTGAGCGACCTGACGGCGCACCAGGTGGCGACGGTGGCCGCCACCCAGGCGGCGGCGCGCGCCCTGCTGGACCGGCTGGCCCCCACCGCCGTGGAGGCGGAGGACCGGGGCGGCGGCCTGTTCAGCGGCCGGAACGCGCGGCTGTGGGAGCTCTACGTGCGGCTGCACGGCCAGCTCGCCGCGCAGTTCGACGACGATTTCGACAGCGCCTTCGGCAAGGAGTTCGCTCGTGCCTACGAGCGCGCCGCGCGGCGCGACGGCGGATAGGGCGGCCGCCGGCCACGCGCCGCGCCTTGCGGCGCGCGCCGCGGCGCATCCCGCTCCCGCCGGTGTTTTCACGCTTTTCCCGGGTCGCCCGGCGAGGATGCCCGGCCCGGGGATGCTCTGGTGTCCTGCTCCTTCCGTTCGCTGCGCTCGCAGCGAACGGAAGGGATCGGCAGGCCACTGAAAAAGGCTGGTGCCCCGGCTCCGAAGTCCGAACGGCTTCGGAGCCGGGGCACCAGGGCCGTGCCAGGCCGGCCGTGGCGGCCGGAACGGCCCTGGCCTTTGATCCGACGCATTTTCCGAGCCGCCGGGCGAACAAGCTCGGCTTGGAAATGCTCTAATGTTTCGCTCCCGTCCGGTGGTCGGGATGCGGGTTCCGACGGCGCAGGGCCGGTCCGACCAGGGGGCCGGACGAGGAGTGGCGGCAGGCCGATGGTGTGGCACGACAAGGTCGTCTGGGGCGAGGGCATGTTCCTGCGCGCCCAGCACTTCCAGCAGCAGGACCGGCACTTCGAGCACCTGCTCCAGGCGCGCGCCGCGCCGCTGCGGCCGCACCCCTGGGGCATCACCGAGCTGACGCTCGACCGCGACCTGCTGGCCGCCGGCAAGTTCGCCGTGGCGAGCTGCGCCGGCGTGCTGGAGGACGGCACGCCCTTCGCCATCCCCGGCGACGCCGACCAGCCCACGCCGCTCGACCTGCCGGAGGGGACGCGCAACCAGATCGTCTACCTCGCCCTGCCGCTGCGCCAGCCGGGCACGCCCGAGATCGCCTTCGGCCAGGGCGCGGCCACCGGCGCCGAGGCGAGCGGGGCACGGCACGTGCTGCGCTCCCTCGATGCGTTCGACACCCATTCCGACGGCTCCGAGTCGGCGCGGCTGGAGGTGGCGCGGCCGCGCCTGCGCTACATGCTGGAGCGCGAGGAGCGCGCCGGCTTCACCTGCCTCGGCCTCGCCCGGATCATGGAGGTGCAGGCGGACCGGCGGGTGGCGGTGGACGAGGGCTACATGCCGAGCTGCCTGCGGGTCGCCGCCGCCACGCCGCTGGCGACGGCGCTCTCGACGCTGACCGGCACGATCGGGCAGCGGGCCGAGGCGTTGGCCGGGCGGCTCTCGCAGCCCGAGTCGCGCGGCGTCGCGGACGTGTCGGACTTCGTGCTGCTCGCCGCGCTGAACCGCTGGCGGCCGCTGCTCTCGCACTGGGCCGATGCCGGCAACCTGCACCCGGAGACGCTCTACGCCGGCCTGGTCTCGCTGGCCGGCGAGCTGTGCACCTTCCTCGACGACACGCGCCGCGCGCCCACCTACCCGGCCTACCGGCACGAGGACCTGCAGCGCAGCTTCGCGCCGGTGCTGGCGGACCTGCGGCGCACCCTGCTCAACGCGGGGCGCGAGAACGCCGTCGCGATCCCGCTGCGCGACTGGCGCAACAACGTCCGCGTCGGCCAGCTCGAGGACCGCACGCTGCTGCGCAACGCCGTGTTCGTGCTGGCCGTGCGCGCCGACACGCCCTCCGAGCATCTGCGCCGGCTGTTCCCGAGCCACGTCAAGATCGGCGCCGTGGAGTTCATCCGCGAGCTGGTGACGGTGGCGCTGCCCGGCATCGCCGTCAGGCCGCTGCCGGTGGCGCCGCGCCAGATCCCGTTCCACGCCGGCGCCACCTACTTCGAGCTCGATCGCGGCAGCCCGCACTGGCAGCAGATGCAGCAGTCGGCGGGCTTCGCCGTGCACGTCTCCGGCGAGTACCCGAACCTCACCATGGAGCTGTGGGCGATCCGCGGATGAGCGACAATCCCTTCGCCGAGCCTGAGGATGCCGACCGCACCGTGGTGCGCGGTCCCGGCGGGCCGCGGCCCGGAGGAGCCCAGGGCGGCGCGCCGGGCGGCTACCCGCCGGCGGGGCCGGACCCCTTCGCCATGCCGATGGGCGGCTATCCGGCCCAGGGCTATCCCGCCTCCGGCTACCCGGGCCCGGGCCCGGGGCCGGGCGCGCCGGGTTATCCGGGCCAGGGCCATCCGCCGGGCGGGGCGCAGCCCGGCTACCCGATGCCGGGCCAGGGCCAAGGGCAGGGATACGGCCAGGGCGCGCCGGAGCCGGCGCCGCGCCTCGCCAGCGAGGCCGAGGCGCTGCCCAAGGTGGGCATCGGCCCGCTCGCCGCCGCCGCCGCGCCGCTGCTCGACCTGCTGGCGCGCCTCGCCAACACCGGCGTCGCCCGCGCGCCGGATCCGCACGAGCTGCGCGAGCGCGCGCTCAGGGCGCTGCGCGCCTTCGAGGTGGATGCCGACGCCGCCGGCGTGCCCGCCGAGCAGATCCGCCCGGCGCACTACACGCTCTGCGCGGCGCTCGACGACGTGGTGCTGGCGGCGCCCTGGGGCGCGTCCAGCGGCTGGTCGGCGCACTCGCTGGTCGCCACCTGCCACAACCAGACCCATGCCGGCGAACGCTGGTTCGACATGCTCGCCCACATGCAGCGCGAGCCGGCACGCTACGCCCAGGCGCTGGAAGTGGCCTATCTGGTGCTGGCGCTGGGCTTCCAGGGCCAGTACCGGCTGGCGCCGCGCGGCGCCGCCGAGCTCGACCGCATCCGCGAGTCGCTCTACCAGCTCCTGCAGAAGCTGCGCGGCGGCTTCGAGCGGGAACTGTCGCCGCACTGGCGCGGCGTCGACGCGCCGCATCGCGGCCCGAGCCGCGCCGTGCCCGCCTGGGCCGCCGCGATCGTGGCGGTGGCGCTGCTCGGCCTCGGCTACGCCTTCCTCTCGCAGCGGGTGAACGATGGCGCCGACGGGCTGTTCGAGCGCCTCGCCGCGCTGCCCCCCGCGCGGCCGCCGACGATCGACCGCACGCCGGTGGTGCTGCCCGTCGCCCCGCCGCCGCGCCCGGCCGAGCCGCCGGCGCCGCCGCCCGACCCGACCGTGTCGGTGCGCCGCTTCCTCCAGCCCGAGATCGACGAGGGGCTGGTGACGGTGTTCGGCGATGCCGGCCGCCTCGTCGTGCGCATCCGCAACCGCGGCATGTTCGCCTCCGGCTCGGCCACGGTGGAGGACCGCTTCCAGGGCATCCTGCAGCGCATCGGCCAGGCGCTGCGCGACGAGCCCGGCCGCGTGCTGGTGATCGGCCACACCGACAGCCAGCCGATCCGCTCGATGCGCTTCCCCTCCAACTTCCACCTCTCCACCGCCCGCGCGCAGGCCGCCATGACCCTGATCGCCAACGCCACCGGCGACGCCTCCCGCTTCGCCTCCGAGGGACGCGCCGACGCCGAGCCGATCGGCGACAACGCGACGGCGGAGGGGCGCGAGCAGAACCGGCGCGTCGACGTCATCGTGATCCGGAGCGCGCCCTGATGGAGGCCGTGCTCTACGCGCTGGTGACGATCCCGGCGCTGGCCGGCTTCGCCTCGCTGCTGCTGCTGCTGCCGGTGATCTGGCTGTTCGCGCCGCTGGTCGGCTTCGGCGACTTCCGCCCCTTCGAGAGCGAGTGGGCGCGGGCGATCCTCTGCGCCATCCCGATCCTGATCTACTTCGGCCTGGTGGTCTGGCAGTCGCGGGTCTGGACGCGGCGCGACAAGGCGCTGGTCGCGGCCGCCGCCGCGCCCGATCCCGGGCCGAGCCAGGCGGACGAGGCCGCCGCCGAGCAGGAAGCCGAGCTGCGCGAGAAGCTGACCGAGGCGCTGGCCAGGCTGCGCAAGGCGGGCGGCGGGCGGCGCTTCCTCTACGAGCTGCCCTGGTACGTGCTGATCGGCCCGCCCGCCTCGGGCAAGACCACGGCGCTGGAGAATTCCGGCCTCGAATTCCCGCTCGCCGAGGGCGCCAAGCTCAAGGGCGTGGGCGGCACCCGCTTCTGCGACTGGTGGCTCTCCGACCGGGCCGTGCTGATCGACACGGCCGGGCGCTACACCACCCAGGACAGCGACGCGGCGGCCGACAGGGCGGGCTGGGAGCGCTTCCTCGACCTGCTGCGCCGCAACCGGCCGCGCCAGCCGCTGAACGGCGTCATCATCGCCTTCCCGGCCGACGAGCTGAGCCGGCTCGACAATGCCGGGCGCGACGCGCACGCCCGCACCATCCGCCGCCGAATCCGCGAGCTGGAGGAAAGGCTCGGCCAGCGCCTGCCGATCTACTTCATGCTGAGCAAGGCCGACCTGCTCTCCGGCTTCGTCGAGTTCTTCGACGACCTCGACAAGGATGCGCGGCAGCAGGTCTGGGGCGTCACCTTCCCGCCGGCGGCCGGGCCGGAGGGGACGGTCGGGAAATTCGCGTCCGAATTCGCGCTGCTGCTCAAGCGCCTGCAGGACCGGCTGCTGGAGCGGCTGCAGAACGAGCGCGGGCCGCAGCAGCGGGCGCTGATCGCCGGCTTCCCGGCGCAGTTCGCCTCGATCGAGGCGCCGCTGACGGGGCTGCTCAACACCACCTTCGCCGGCACCAGGCTCGACCCGGCGCCGATGCTGCGCGGCGTCTACTTCACCTCCGGCACGCAGGAGGGCGCGCCGCTCGACCGGCTGACCGGCGCCCTCTCGCGTGCCTTCGGGCTCGACCCGCGCCGCGCCGCGCAGGCGGGCGGGCAGCGGGCGCGCGCCTACTTCATCGGCCGGCTGCTGCGCGAGGTGGTGTTCAACGAGGCGCGGCTGGCCGCGCGCGACCGCGGTGCCGAGAAGCGGCGCCGCCTCGTCTCGGCCGTCGCCTGGGGCCTTGCCGCGCTCGTCGTGCTCGGCGCCGGCGCCTGGGGCTGGAGCGTCTACAGCGCCGAGGCGCGGCGCAACGCGGCGCTCGCCGAGCAGATCGGCAAGGCCGAGGCGGCGGCGAACGGCCTGCCGCTCGACCGCGTCTCGGACCCCGACTTCGCGGCCGTGCTGCCCTATCTCGACGCGGCGCGCGACCTGCCGCCGGCGGCGCGGCGCGATGGCGGCGGTCTCGAATCCGGGCTCGGGCTCGACCAGGGCGGCAAGCTGGCGCAGGGCGGCAACCTCGCCTATCGCCGCGCCCTCGACCGCACGCTGCTGCCGCGCCTGCTGGCGCGGCTGGAGACGCGGATGCGCGGCAGCTTCCAGGATTCCAACGCGCTCTACGCGATGACGCGCGTCTACCTGATGCTCGGCCGCAAGGGCCCGCTCGACACGGCGATGATCCGCGACTGGTTCGTCGAGGACTGGGCGCGCGCCTATCCGGGGGCGGTGAACGACCAGACCCGCGCCGCGCTGGCCGCGCATCTCGACGCGCTGCTGGCCACCGACTTCACCGCCTACCCGCTGGACGATTCGCTGGTGGAATCGGCGCGCGTGGTGTTCTCGCGCCTGCCGCTGGCCGAGCGCGTCTACGCGCGGCTGAAGCCGTTGGGCCAGGGGATGCCGGGCTGGCGGCCGGCGACGGCGCTGGGCGCGGCGGGGCAGCGCTTCTTCGCCTCGGCGCGCGGCCGGCCGCTGACCGAGGAGTCGGTGCCGGCCCTCTACACGGTGGAGGGCCTCTACCGCGTGCTGCTGCCGCAGCTCGGCCGCGCCGTGCGCGCCGCCGCCTCGGAGCGCTGGGTGCTGGGTTCGGCCACCCCGGCGGCCGACGCCGCCGCCGGCAACCAGGACGACGCGCTGCGGCTGGAGCAGGCGGTGCTCGCGCTCTACGCCGCCGACTACGTGCGGTACTGGCAGGCGGCGCTGGACGACCTCGTGCTGGTGCCCTTCCGCAGCCTGCAGGAATCGGCCGAGGGGCTGAACCTGCTCGGCGCGCGCAATTCGCCGATCCGCGACCTCGCGCGCGGCATGGCGCGGCAGCTCTCGCCCGGCACCCCGCCCGACGCGCCCGCCGCCGCCCCGGCGGCGCCCGCCCAGGCCCAGGCGCCCGGCCAGCCGGCGGCGGCCGACCCGAACGCGGCGCTGCGCGAAGCCGCCGCCCCGGTGGCGCGCGTGGTGGAGGAGCGTTTCCGCGCCTTCCGCGAGGCCGCCGGCGAGCCGCTGGACGGCGCGCTCGCCATCGTCAACGACCTCTACGTGGCGGTGGCGCGGCTCGCCTCGGCGCCGCCCGGCACGGTGCTGCCGCCCGCGCCCGGGCTCGATCCCGGCCAGCGCCTGCTGGCCGAGGCGGCGCGCCAGCCGGACCCGATCGGCAAGTGGCTGCGCGGCCTCGTCGAGGTCACCAACGGCCAGCGCGCCGGCGGCGCCCGCGCCATGATCGCCGCGGCGGCGCGCGGCGGCGGGGGTGGTGGCGGTGGCGGCGGTGGGGGAGGCGGGGGCGGCGCGCTGCTGCCGACCTGCCGGTTGGTGGAGGGGCGCTTCCCCTTCAGCCGCGGCTCCATGCAGGACATGCCGGTGGACGATTTCGGCCGGCTGTTCGGCCCGGGCGGCATGTTCGACCAGTTCTTCGCCCAGTACCTCGCCCCCTACGCCGACCGCACCCAGGCGCGCTGGCGCCCGGTGGCGGCGGCGGGGCTGGCGCCGCCCGTGGCCCAGGCCGATCTCGACCAGTTCCAGCGCGCCGAGCAGATCCGCCAGGCCTTCTATCCGGGGGGCGGTGGGCTCGGCCTGCGCTTCGAGCTGCTGCCGCAGACCATCAACGCCGACAGCGCGACGCTGGAGGCGGAAGGGGTGCAGAACAGCATCACCCAGGACGCGCCGCGCCGGCCGATCCCGCTGGGCTGGCCCTCGCGCGGCAACGTGACGCTGACCTTCGACCCGCCCAGCTCGGCCGGGCCGCTCGCCTATGATGGCCCCTGGGCGGCGATGCGCCTCATCATGCGCGCCAACCCCGCCCGCACCGCGCCGGACCGGATGCGCGTGCCGGTGGTGCAGGGCGACCGCAGCGCCGTGTTCGAGCTGCGCACCGGCAGCACCGTGCATCCCTTCGGGCTGGCGGCGCTGCAGGATTTCCGCTGCCCCACCCTGGCGCCCTGAGGAGCCGGCGATGACGGCCGGTTCGGGCGGCGGGGGCTGGGCGCGGCTGCGGCGGCTGGTGCGGCCCCAGGCGCCGCCGCCAGCCATGCCGGCATCGTCCGGGCCGTCGGCCCCGGCGGCCATGATGGCGGGGCCGGCGAGCGGGCTGTACGGCAAGATGCCGTCCCACGGGGATTTCGTGCGCCGTGGCCTGCCGCGCAGCTTCGTCGATCCCTGGGATGGCTGCATGCAGGCGGGGATGCTGGCATCGGGGGCCGCGCTGGGCGGAATCTGGGCCTGGCTCTGGGACACGGCGCCTCCCTGGTGCTTCCTGCTGCCAGCCGGTGCCTGCGGCCCGCAGCCGGCGGCCGGCGTGCTGCTGTTCAGCCGCGACGCGGGCGGGCGGCGCTTCCCCCTCGCCCTGGCCGCCACCCTGCCGCCCGGGGGCGACGCGCCGGCGGCGGGCTGGTTCGGCGCCCTGCTGCGGCTGGGCGAGGCCGCGCGGGCCGGGGCGATGGACGCGACGGCGCTCGCCGCCGCCCTGCCGGCCGCGCCCTGGCACGACCCGCCGGGCCTCGGCGCCGAGGCGCCCGGCTTCGGCTGGTGGCGGCCGGGCGGCGAATGGAGCGGCCTTGGCGGCGTGCTGCCCCGGCCGGACCGCTTCGCCGCGCTGCTGCCGGCGCCGCCCGGGCCGGGTGGCGAGGCCTGGACCGCGAGCGGCGGGATGGCGGTCGGGGCGCCATCGGCGCGTCCCGCCTACCCCGACGCGCCATCGGCGCGTCCGACTGGCCCCGACGCGCCTGTGGCGCGTCCAGCTGGTCCCGACGCGCCTGCGGCGGGTTTGGCCGGCCCCGATGCGGCTGGAGCGCCCCCGTCGGGCATCGAACCGCCCGTGCCGCCCCTGCCCGGCCTCGGGACGCCGCCGTCCCCCTTGCCGGGCATCGGGGCATCGGTGCCGCTGCCCGGCCTCCGGGAGACGCCCGGGACGGAGCGCGAGACGGCTGCCGTGCCGGGGGCGGGCGTGGCTGCCGACGGCGCGGATGCGCCGGCCGGCGATGCCGAGCGGGGGGCGGCGATCCTTGCCGCCATCGCCGGTCGCGACAGCCCGGCGGGGACCGCCGGGCCGGGGACGGAATCGCGGATGCCGGCCAACGGCACCGCCGACAAGGGGGAGGGGGGATGATGTCGGACCTCCTGATGGAGTCGTCCGCCATGACGCACCCGGGATCGGTGCGATCAAGGAACGAGGATGCTCTGCTCGCCTGCGACGTGGCCGGGTTCTGGGTCGTCGCCGACGGGGCGGGCGGGCATGGCGCGGGCGATGTCGCCTCGGCCGCCATCGTGGCGGCGCTGGCCGACATCCCGCCCGGACTCGGCGCCGCCGCGCTGCTGGCGCAGGTCCGGCTGCGCCTCTCGACGGTGCATGCCGACCTGCAGCGGCAGGCGGCGCCGGGCGGGCTGATCGCCTCGACCGTGGTGGTGATGCTGGCGCGCGACGGGCACTACGCCTGCCTCTGGGCCGGCGACAGCCGCGCCTACCGGCTGCGGCATGGCGCGCTGTGCCGCGTGACGCGCGACCACAGCCTGGTGCAGGAACTGGTGGACCAGGGCACGCTGACCGAGGCGGAGGCGGAGCGGCACCCGCACGCCAACGTCATCACCCGCGCCGTGGGCGGCGACGGGCCGCTGGAGCTGGACAAGGTGGCGGACCGGCTCGCGCCCGGCGACTGCTACCTGCTTTGCAGCGACGGGCTGTTCAAGGCGCTGCCGGAGGCCGAGATCGCCACGCTGCTGGCGGGCGAGGCCACGGCCGCGGCGCTGATCGAGGCGGCGCTGGCGCGCACCGCGCGCGACAACGTCACCGCCGTGGTGATCCGCTGCGCGGCGGATGACGACATGACCATGCGCCTGCCGCCGGCCGGTGCCGAGGCCGGTGCCGAGACGGGCGAGGCACCGGGCTGATCCGACCGGCCGCATCCCGGGCTTCTCCCGTTCTCCCCTACCGGTCCGCCGCCGCGGTCCGGGGCGCGGCCGCCCCGGCTGCCCCTTGTCCCTGCCGCGTGACGCCGGGCGTTGCCGTTCGCGCCGCGAAGGGAACGGCCCGACCTTCGATCCGGCGCGCTTCCCGGGCCGCCGGGTGCGTCCCACCCGGCGTGGGAAGTGCCCGGCGTGGGAAGTGCCCGGTGATGCCGGGGCGGAGCCCCGGACGGCCCCGCCCGGGCGGCCCGACGCACGCCGTGGCGGCGATCAGGCGCCCTTGGCGGCGCGCAGGTCGTAGCTGATGACGCCGCCGGCGGCGGTCAGCTTGTCCTTCACCTCGATGTTCTTGGTCTCGAACTTGGCGAAGTTGATGCTGATGCTCTCGCTCGGGCGGTCGCCGCCGGAGCTGAGGGAGTAGCCGCTCACCGCGCACTGCTCGAACTTGTAGACGAGGTAGGCCTCGGCCTTGCCGCCCTGGGTGCGGACGAAGTGCAGCTCGACCTTCTTGTCCAGCGGGCCCTTCAGCGCCTGCTGGATCAGCAGCGAGGAAGAGCGGTCGAAGGTCTTGGTGACGACCAGCTCCGAGATCGAGGGGATGCTCGCCTCGCGCACGCCCTCGCCGCGGCCGTGCGTCGAGGAGATGCCGCGGCCGACGCCGAGCTGCGCCGAGTGCACCTCGATGAACTTCTCGAAGCCGTTCGACGTCACGTCGCCGTCGATGCCTTCGTACTTGAGGTAGATGGTCATAACGCGATCCCTCCTAGCCTGCCCGCGCCACGCCGGCGCGTCCGGTGATCATTGTGGAGCCGGTCCGGCGCCGGATGCATGAAGCGCTTCACAGCTTTCGGTCCGGTATCGTTCAGCCGAGTTCGTAGCGGAAGCCGCCATCCTCGTTCAGGCCGACCCTGACCGCGCCGATCTCCCCGCCCTCCGCCAGCCGCGCCAGGATGCCGGCGGAAAGCTCGGGCAGCAGGGTGCGGCCGAGGATGGTCTCGATGTTGCGCGCCCCCGATTCGACCTCGTGGCAGCGCGCGACGATGCTGTCGGCCACGGCACCGTCCACCTCGAACCGCACGCCGTAGCTCTCGTCCACGCGGCGGCCGATGCGGGCGAGCTGCAGGTCCACGATCCGGCGCAGGATGTGGTCCGGCAGCGGGTAGTAGGTGACGACGTTGCAACGTCCCAGAAAGGCCGGCTTGAACGACTTGAGCAGGTCCGGGCGCAGCGCCTCGGTGAGCTGCTCGGGCTCCGGCGCCGTCTCGGGGTCGGCGCAGAGCCTGGCGATGGTGTCGGTGCCGGCGTTCGACGTCATGATGATGACGGTGTTGCGGAAGTCGATGTCGCGCCCCTCGCCGTCCTTCATCTGGCCCTTGTCGAACACCTGGTAGAACACGTCCTGCACGCCGGGATGGGCCTTCTCCATCTCGTCGAGCAGCACGACCGAATAGGGGCGGCGGCGCACCGCCTCGGTCAGCACGCCGCCCTCGCCATAGCCCACGTAGCCAGGGGGCGAGCCCATCAGGAGCGAGACCTTATGCTCCTCCTTGAACTCGCTCATGTTGATGACGGTGAGGTTCTGCTCGCCGCCGTAGAGCAGGTCGGCCACGGCGAGCGCCGTCTCGGTCTTGCCGACGCCCGAGGTGCCGACCATCAGGAACACGCCGATCGGCTTGCGCGGGTCGGCGAGGCCGGCGCGGTTGGTGCGGATCGCCTGCGCGATCGCGGCCAGGGCGTGCGGCTGGCCCACCACGCGCTCCTCCAGCCTGTCCTTGAGGTGCAGCACGGTGCGGATCTCGTCGGCCACCATCCGGCCGAGCGGGATGCCGGTCCAGGTCGCCACCACCTCCGCCACGGCCTGCCCGTCCACCACCGGATGCACCAGCGGCTCCTCGCCCTGGAGGGTGCGCAGCGCGGCGGTGGCCTCGGCCAGCTCCGCCTTCGCCCTGTCGAGGTCGACCGGCGACTGCGGCGTCGCGGCATCCTCGCCGGCGGCGGCGGGCTCGGCGGCCGGCCTGCCGCTCTCCACCTCCTGGCGCAGCGCGCGGATGCGCCCGACCAGCTCGCCCTCCTGCTTCCAGCGCGCGCGCAGCGCCTCCAGCTCGCCGGTCAGCCGCTCGCGCTCGGCCACCAGCGCGTCGTGGCGCTTGGCGTGGTCGGCGCCGGAGGCGGTCTCGCGGCCGATCGCGGCCAGCTCGGTGGCGATCAGCTCGATGCGGCGCTGGCGGTCCTCGATCGGCGCCGGGATCGCCGCCTGGCTCATGGCGACGCGGGCGCAGGCGGTGTCGAGCAGCGAGACGGCCTTGTCGGGAAGCTGGCGGGCCGGGATGTAGCGGGCCGAGAGGCGCACCGCCTCCTCCACCGCCTCGTCCAGGATGCGCACGCCGTGGTGCTTCTCCAGCGTCGCGACCAGGCCGCGCAGCATGGCGCCGGCGAGGCCGAGCGCGGGCTCGCCCACCGCCACCACCTGGAAGCGCCGGGTCAGCGCCGCGTCCTTCTCGAAGTACTTCTTGTATTCCGCCCAGGTGGTGGCGGCGAGGCAGCGCAGCTCGCCGCGCGCGAGCGCCGGCTTGAGCAGGTTGGCCGCGTCGTTCTGCCCCTGCTGGCCGCCGGCGCCGATCAGCGTGTGCGCCTCGTCGATGAACATGACGATCGGGATGGGCGAGGACTTCACCGCGTCGATCACGCCCTTCAGGCGGTTCTCGAACTCGCCCTTCACCCCGGCGCCGGCCTGCAGCAGGCCGAGGTCGAGCGAGAGCAGCCGCACCTTCTTCAGCGCGTCCGGCACGTCGCCCGCCGCGATGCGCAGCGCGAGGCCCTCGGCGACGGCGGTCTTGCCCACGCCCGGCTCGCCGGTGAGGATCGGGTTGTTCTGGCGCCGGCGCGTGAGGATGTCGATCACCTGCCGGATCTCGCCGTCGCGGCCGAGGATCGGGTCGATCTTCCCCGCCTTCGCCTGCGCCGTGAGGTCGGTGCAGAACTGCTCGAGCACGCCGCCCCCGCGCGGCGCGTCGCCCGAGGGGGCACCGCCCGGCGCGCCGCCGCCCGTCACGCTACCCTGGGCCGCCGGGGTCGCGGCCGCCTCGGCGGCCTCCTCGCTGCCCTCGGCCAGGGCGGCGAGGTTCTGGCGCACCGCGTTGCCCTCGATGCCGCCGAGGCTCGGCGCGCTGTCGCGCACCTTGCGCTGCAGGTCCTCGTCGGTGAGCAGCGTGGCGAGCAGGTGGCCGGAGCGGATGCGCTGCGCCGGATCCTCCAGCGAGGCGATCAGCCAGGCCTCGCGCAGCAGCGTCAGGATGTCGCGCGAGAGGCTGGGGGCGCGGGCATTGCCGCGCTGCACCCTGTCGAGCGCGCGCGTCAGCTCGGCGGCGACGCGGCCGGCATCGACGCCCTGCCGGCGCAGGATCACGGCGAGGTCGGAACCCGGCGTCTCGACCAGCTTGAGCAGGAAGTGCTCGACCTCGACGTTGTAGTTGGTGCGCGTGACGGTGAGCTTCAGCGCCTCCTGGAACTGCCGCTGGCAGAGCGGCGTCAGGCGGCCGTTGAGAGCCTTGAGGTTGATGTCCACCATGGCCGACGCCTTCCCTGGAGCGGCTCGCGGGGACATCCCACGGCGCGGCGCGGGGACTATCCACGGTGAGCCATGAAAGCCGGCGTGCGGCTTCGCACAGCATGGCGGCACGGCCCGTCGGCCGCGGGCCGGCCCGCTCCGCGTCGCGCCGGCCAACCGGCGGTTTCGGGCGGACGGTATCGGAGGGTCGCGCGGCCGTCCAGCACGGTTGCGTTCCGAATCAGTATTGCCCGTGTTATAAGCGTTTCAGGGGAGTAACCATGGCCGAGGCGTTGCTGGATCTGGAAACGCTGCTGGCGCCGCTGCCGGCGGGCGGCGGGGCGGGCGAGGACCCGCGCGAGGACATCACGCCGGCATCCCTGTACCAGCAGCTGCGCGACCGCCGCTTCGAGGCGCGCGCGGTGGAGCGGCGGCAGGATTCCGGCGACCCCGAGGCGCCCGAGGGCGTGCCGACGCAGTGGCGCGACGTGCTCTCGCTCGGGCAGCGCTGCCTCGCCGGCCAGGGCCGGGATTTCGAGGTGGGGGCGTGGCTGGCCGAAGCGCTGGTGCGCCTGACCGGCCTGTCCGGCCTCGCGGAAGCGGCGCGGCTGCTGGACGGGCTGCTCGACGCCTACTGGGAGAACGGCTTTCCGCGCCTGGACGGCGAGGACGGGCTGGACGACCGCGCCATCGCGCTGGGCGGCCTCTCGGGCAGCGGGGTCGACGGCACGCTGATGCAGCCTCTGCGCCGCATACCGCTGTTTCGCCGCGCCACCGACGGCACCGATGTCGGGCTGCACCTGTGGAAGCAGGCGGAGGACACGGCAGGGCTGCCGGCCGAGGACGAACGCAAGCAGCAGCGCCTCGATGCCGGCGTGCCGGACTTCGAGCGGCTGAGCCAGGAGGCGAAGCAGGACCTGCCCTTCGTGCGCGCGATGCGGCTGGAGGCGCGCGCGGCGCAGGCGGCGTGGCAGGCGCTGGACGAGCGCTTCAGGGAGCGCTTCGCCGGCACCGGCGTGGCGGTCCCCTCGACCAGGCAGGTCGTCGAGGCGCTCGGCCAGATGCTCGAGGTGGCGGACCGGATCGCCGGCCCGCTGCCGCGGGAGGCCGCGCCGGCCATGGCGCCCGACCCGCGGCCGGCCGGCGCGGCCGACATGCCGGCGGCGCAGGGCACGGCGCCCGCCGCCGCGGCCGCCCCGGGCGCCGCCTGGAGCGGGCAGGTGCCCGCGGGCGCGATCGCCTCGCGCGAGGAGGCGATCCACCAGCTCGGCCTGCTGGCCGAGTTCTTCCGCCGCACCGAGCCGCACTCGCCGCTGGCCTACACGCTGGCCGAGGCGGTGCGGCGCGCCCGCATGCCGCTGCCGGAGCTGCTGGCCGAGGTGCTGCCGGACGACATGGCGCGCCGCATGATGCTGACCATGCTCGGCATCAGGCCGGCCGACGGCATGGCGACGCTGTTCGGCGCCGCGCCGGCCGCGGCCGAGGCCGGCGGCCATGCCGATGACGCGTCCGCCCCCGAGGAGGCGCAGCCCGCGGCCGCGCCCGACGAGGAGACGGGCGCCTCGTCCTCCTGGTAGCCGGGCCGGTAGCCGGGCGGGCGGGTCGCGCGGGGTGCCGCGCAAGAAGTGCTCGGGCAGAGGGGCGGTGCGAATGCTTTCCGAAAGCGCGGAAGACATGCCGGGCAACTTCCGTTGACCAGGGTCCGCCCGCGGAATTAAAGTAGTCTGGACGTAAGCTGCCGCGGCGAGTGTTCCGGCGACGTCGCGTCGGATGCGGGCGCGGACGGGGGAGACTGCAGCATGAGCAGCGTGCACGACAAGCTGGCGCGGGTCCGCAAGCCGCGCGTCCACATCACCTACAACGTCGAGACCGAGGACGCGCAGATCGAGCGCGAGCTGCCCTTCGTGGTCGGCGTGATGGGCGATTTCGCCGGCGACCCCGACCCGGCCGCGCCGCTCAAGCCCCTGGCCGAGCGCAAATTCGTCAAGATCGACCGCGACACCTTCAACGACGTGATGAAGAGCATCGCGCCGAACCTGAATCTCAAGGTGGACAACACGCTGGCCGGCGACGGCAGCCAGATGGCGGTCAACCTCAAGTTCCGCTCGATGGACGATTTCGAGCCCTCGAAGGTCGCGGAGCAGGTGCCGGCGCTGAAGGCGCTGCTCGAGACCCGCGCCAAGCTGCGCGACCTGATGAGCAAGGTGGACCGCTCCGAGGAGCTGGAGAACCTGCTGGAGCAGGTGCTGCAGGACAAGCAGAAGCTCGCCGGGCTGTCGAGCGAGCTCGGCCTCGAAGAGCCGAAGAAGGAGGGCTGAGCCATGAGCGCGACGCAGTCCGCCGGCGCCCCCGGCGCCACGACCACGGAGGCCGACGGCCTCGGCCTGCTGGAGCAAGTGATCGGCGCCACCAAGCAGACCGAGCGCGACCGCGCGCAGGAGCTGATCAAGGCGCTGACCGAGGAGGCGCTGAAGGGCACCGTCACCTTCGACAAGAACCTCACCAAGACCTTCGACCGCGCCATCGCCGAGATCGACCGCAAGGTCTCCGAGCAGCTCAACGCGGTGATGCACCACCCGAAGTTCCTCCAGCTCGAGGGCTCCTGGCGCGGCCTGCACTACCTCGTGCAGAACAGCGAGACCGGGCCGAGCCTGAAGCTGCGCCTGCTGCAGATCAGCAAGCGCGAGCTGAACCGCGACCTGACGCGCGCGGTGGAGTTCGACCAGAGCCAGCTCTTCAAGAAGATCTACGAGGGCGAGTTCGGCCAGCCCGGCGGCGAGCCCTACGGCGCGCTGATCGGCGACTACGAGTGGTCCAGCCACCCGGACGACGTCGAGACGCTGCGCCTCGTCTCCAACGTCGCCGCCGCCGCCTTCGCGCCCTTCATCTCCGCCGCCGGCGCCGGCATGATGGGCTTCGCCGACTGGCGCGAGCTGACCAAGCCGCGCGACCTCGCCGGCATCTTCGAGACCGCCGAGTACGCCAAGTGGCGCGGCTACCGCGACAGCGAGGACAGCCGCTTCGTCTCCCTCGTCATGCCGCGCGTGCTCGCCCGCCTGCCCTACGGCGCCAACACCAAGCCGATCGAGGAGTTCGGCTACGAGGAGGCGCCGATCGACCAGGGCGGCCTCGCCCGGGCGATGGACCACAAGGACTACTGCTGGATGAACGCCGCCTACGTGATGGGCGCGCGCCTGACCGACGCCTTCGCCCGCAACGGCTTCTGCACCGCCATCCGCGGCGCCGAGAACGGCGGCAAGGTGGACAACCTGCCGCAGCACGTCTTCACCTCCGAGGACGGCGACCTCGACGCCAAGTGCCCGACCGAGGTCGGCATCGCCGACCGGCGCGAGGCGGAGCTCTCCGGCCTCGGCTTCCTGCCGCTCTGCCACTACAAGAACACCGACTACGCCGTGTTCTTCGGCGCCCAGACCACGCAGAAGCCGAAGAAGTACGACCGGCCGGACGCGACCGCCAACGCCGCCATCTCCGCCCGCCTGCCCTACATCATGGCGACCAGCCGCTTCGCCCACTTCCTCAAGGTGATGGCGCGCGACAAGATCGGCTCCTTCATGGAGGCGACCGACTGCGAGGCCTGGCTGAACCGCTGGATCAACAACTACGTCAACACCAACCCGCAGGCCGGCCCGGAGATGAAGGCCAAGTACCCGCTGCGCGACGCGCGCGTCGAGGTGAAGGAGATCCCGGGCAAGCCCGGCTCCTACAACGCCGTCGCCTACATGCGCCCCTGGCTGCAGATGGAGGAGCTGACCACCTCGCTGCGCATGGTGGCGCGCATCCCGCAGAAGGCGGGCTGAGCCGCCGCGCGGGCGCGGCCGGCACATGCGGCGCGGGGCCTGATTCCGGTGGCGCCGGCGCTGCGCGACATCGTGCTCCGCGGCCGCTACTTCGGCCATGCCGCGCCGGAGGGCGCGGCGGCGCTGGCGGGCTTCCTCGCCGGGCGCTCGCCGGCCGACGCGCTGCGCGCCTGGTTCGGCGAGGAGTCGCTGCGCCTGTTCGCCGGGCTGCGCGGGACGGGCGGCGACGGCGGGCCGGAGGCCGTCTGGCGCGACGCCGTCGCCTGCATCGAGGAGGCGGTGGACCGCGACATCGCGGCGATCGACGCGATGCTCGCCGCCCAGCTCGACCGGGTGCTGCACCACCAGGCGATGCGCCGCCTGGAAGGGCGCTGGCGCGGCCTTTCCTGGCTCGTCGAGCAGGTGCCCCCGGCGGCGCGCATCAGGGTCCGCCTGCTCGACCTGCGCTGGGGCGAGCTGTGCCGCGACCTCGCCCGCGCCGTCGAGTTCGACCAGAGCAACCTGTTCCGCAAGATCTACGAGGACGAGTTCGGCATTGCCGGCGGCGAGCCCTTCGGCCTGCTCTGCGCCGACTACGAGGTGCGGCACGGCCCGATGGAGGGCTACCCGACCGACGACGTGGCGGCGCTGGGCAGCCTGGCCGCCGTCGCCGCGGCCGCCTTCGCGCCGCTGCTGATCGGCGCCTCGCCGGCGCTGCTCGGCCTCGACAGCTTCGCCGGTTCCCCCGTCGCCGCCGACCTCGCCGACGCGTTGCAGACGGCCGAGCGCCAGCGCTGGCGCAGCCTGCAGGGGCGGGAGGACACGCGCTTCCTCGGCGTGCTGCTGCCGCGCGTGCTCGCGCGCGCGCCCTGGCCGGACGACGGCACGCGCCCCGACCGCTTCCGCTACCGCGAGCACGCGCCGGACGCCGAGGCGCGCGTGTGGAGCACGCCGGTCCATGCCTTCGCCGCCGTCGCCATGCGTGCCTTCGCGCGCTTCGGCTGGCCGGCCGACGTGCGCGGCGCGCAGCTCGGCGAGCAGGCGATGGGCGGCGTGGTGGACATGCTGCCCGACGAGCGCTTCCCGAGCGACCCCGAGGGCCGCCCGCCGCGTGCGCCGATGGAGCTCTACCTGACCGACGAGCAGGAGCGGCAGCTCAGCGAGGCCGGGCTGATCCCGCTCGTGGCGCTGGACGGGCTGCCGGAGGCGAGCTTCGGCACGGTGCCCTCGCTGCACCGGCCGCTGCGCATGACCGGCAGCGCGCCCGAGGCCAACCAGCGGCTCTCCGCGCAGTTCAACGCCATGCTGTGCGTCAGTCGCTTCGCGCACTGCATCAAGCTGATGGGACGGGACATGGTGGGCGTGTTCAACAACGCGAACGAGATCGAGATGCGTCTGCAACGCTGGCTCGACGGCTTCTCCAACACCCTGGCGAGCGACGATCCGGGCCTCGCCGCGCGCTACCCGCTGCGCGAGGCGCGCGTCGAGGTGCGCGAGCGCCCCGGCCAGCCCGGCGTCTACGGCTGCGTGATCCATCTCCAGCCGCACTACCAGCTCGACGAGGTGGGCGCCGCCTTCCGGCTGGTGGCCGACCTGGCGGCGCCTCGCGCGGGAGCGGCGGCATGAGCGGCAACGGCAGGGACCCCGGTCCGACCGGTGCCGGGGAGGCGTTCCGCAACGGCGACCTGCCCGGCGCCATCGCCGCCGCCACCGCCGCGGTGAAGAAGGCACCCACCGACGCCAACGCGCGCTGGCTGCTGGCCGAGATGCTGCTCTTCGCCGGCGAGGCGGACCGCGCCGACAAGATGCTGGACGCGGCCGCGTTGCAGGACCCCAACCCGGCGGTGCTGGAATTCCGCAAGCTGCTGCGCGCCGAGGTGATGCGCGGCCAGTGCTGGCGCGAGGGCCGGCTGCCGAAATTCCAGGGCGACGACCCGACGCCGGCGCAGCGCGCCGCGATGCAGGCCGCCGTGCTGCTGCGCGCCGGCGACGCGGCGGGCGCCCTGGCCGCGGCCGAGGAGGCGGAATCGCTCCGCCCGCGCGCGCCGGGCGAGGTGGCGACGGCCGCCGGTACCGTGGCCTTCGACGACCTGCGCGACGTGGACGACCTGTTCGCGCCCAACATCGAGGTGCTGACCACCAACGGCGACCACATCCTGGTGCCGGTGGAGCGCATCCGCAGCCTCTCCTTCGACCCGCCGCGCCGGCCGCGCGACCTGTGCTGGCGCCGCTGCGCCCTCGACCTGCGCGACGGCACGGAAGGCGTGGTCTACCTCCCCGCGATCTACCCGTGGAGCGACCCGGCGACGCCGGACGCGCTGAAGCTCGGCCGCGCGACGGAATGGAGCGAGGAGCCGGGGCCGGTGCGCGGCAGCGGCGCGCGGCTGCTGCTGGTGGGCGAGGAGGCGCTGTCGCTGGCCGAGATCACCTCGCTGAGCTTCGCGGGGTGATGCCGCGGCGGGGCGGCATTTCGGGGAAGGCTCTGCCTTCTCCGGACCCCATCCGCCCTCTGGGGAAGGCTCTGCCTTCCCCAGACCCCATCCGCCAGGAGGGCGAGGCCCTCCTGGACCTCTCTTCGTTTGGCGCCCGGATGTCGAAACGGTCCGGCTTTCCTCATCCATATGGGGTTTCCAAAGGGGCTTCGCCCTTTGGCGGGAGGATACCCAAGGAGGGCAGCGCCCTCCTTGGCAAGGGGGCGCGAGCCCCCGTCGCGCGATGAGCGACCGCCCCCGCCCGCGGGCCGAGACCCGCACCCGCCTGCCGCTGCTCGACCGCCTGCTCGACGGCGGCCAGCCCCTGCCGCCCGGCCACCGCGAGCCCGCGCCCCCCGAGCGCCCGCCCAGCCCCGCCGAGGCGCTGCAACGCCTGCACGACGCGGTGCGCCGCGACCTGGAGGCGCTGCTCAACGCCCGCCGCCGCCGCCTGCCGCCGCCGCCCGAATTGCAGGAGCTGTCGCTCTCGCCCATCGGCTACGGCATCCCCGACGCCGCCGCCGGCACCTTCGCCATCGAGGAGCGCCGCGTCGCCCTGGCGCGCGAGGTGGAACTGGCGATCCAGCGCTTCGAGCCGCGCCTGACCAACATCACCGTCACCCTGCGCCCGCCGGTGCGCGAATTCGAGCGCACGTTGCGCCTGCGCGTCGACGCGATGCTGCGCACCGACCCGATTCCGGAGCCGGTGGGCTTCGAGACGGTGGTCGAGGCGGGTACGCTGGACGTCGCGGTGCGGGAGGTCTGAGCCGTGTCCGGGACGCTGCTGCCCTACTACGAGAGCGAGCTGGCGGCGATCCGCCGGCTCGCCGGCGAGTTCGCCAACGCCTACCCCAAGGTCGCCGGCCGGCTGCGCCTGACGCCCGAGCAGGTGGACGACCCGCACGTGGAGCGGCTGCTGGAGGGCGTCGCCTTCCTCGCCGCCCGCGTGCAGCACCGGCTCGACGACGAGATGCCGGAATTCTCCGACGCGCTGCTGGAGATGCTCTCGCCGCATCTGCTCGCGCCGGTGCCCTCCGTGGCGACCGTGCGGCTGCTGCCGCCGCCGGAACTGGCCACCGCCGCGCGCGTGCCGCGCGGCCTCGCCGTCGAGAGCGAGCCGGTGCGCGGCGAGGTGCTGCGCTACCGCACCTGCCACGACGTCACGCTCTGGCCGGTCGCGGTGGAGAATGTCCGCCTCACCGGCCTGCCGCTGGCAGCGCCGCCCAACCCGCGCGCCGCCGGCGCCGTCGCCTCGCTGCGCCTCACGCTGCGCACCACCGTGCCGGACATGCCCTTCAGCGCGCTGGGGCTGGACCGGCTGCGGCTGCACCTGCGCGGCGTCGGCCAGCACGCGGCGCTGCTGCACGAGCTGCTCTGCACCGCGACCCTCGGCCTCTCGCTCGCCGACGGGCCGAACGACCCGCGCCCCACCTTCCTGCCCGCCGCCGCGCTGCGCCCGGCGGGGCTGGAGAACGAGGAGGCCGCGCTGCCCTGGCCGAGCCGCGCCTTCGCCGGCCACCGGCTGCTGACCGAGTACTTCGCCTTCCCGGAGAAATTCCTCTACCTCGACCTCGACGGGCTGGAGGCGCGCACGGCGCTGCATGCCGGCGCGCGGCTCGACATCTTCGTCTATCTCTCCCGCCCCGTGCCGGAGCTGGAGCGCGTCGTCGCGGCCGAGAGCGTGGCGCTGGGCTGCACGCCGGTGGTCAACCTGTTCCCGCAGCGCTGCGAGCCGATCGCGCTGGACGGCACCCAGGCCGAATGGCTGGTCGTGCCGGATGCGCGCCGGCCGGCCGCGCTGGAGGTGTACGCGCTGGAGTCGGTGCGCCTGTCGCGCCCGGACGGGCGGCGCCAGGCGGTGCTGCCCTTCCACCGCCTCGGCCGTGCCGACCGCGACGAGGAGGTGGCGCCGGTGAACTGGGTGGCGCTGCGTCGCCCGGCCGTGGCGCCGCTGCCCGGCACCGAGACGCGGCTGATGCTGCGCGAGCCCGACTTCCAGCCCGCCGCCCCGGCCGACGCGGTGCTGACCATCGAGGCGCTGTGCTGCAACCGGGACCTGCCGGTGCTGCTGCCCTTCGGCGGCGGCCAGCCGCACCTGCACGCGGGCGGCAGCGCCGCGGTGGGCGGGGTGGAATGCCTCTCGCCCGCCACCCCGACGCTGCGGCCCGTGCTGCGCGAGCGCAGCGCCTGGAAGCTCGTCTCGCACCTCGCGCTGAACCATCTGGCGGTGACGGGCGGCGAGGCGGCGGCGCTGTCGCTGCGCGAGATCCTGCGCCTGCACGACCTGCGCGACGCGCCGGAGACCCGCGCCGCCATCGCCGGGCTGCTCGCCGCCGACGCGGTGCCGGGCGTGGCACGCCTGCCCGGCGGCCGGGCTGGCGCCTTCGGGCGCGGGCTGGACGTGACGCTGACCTTCGACCCGCAGGCCTGGCAGGCGGCCGGGCTGTACGGGCTGGCGGCGGTGCTGGCGCGCTTCCTGGCGTTGCAGGTCTCGGTGAACAGCTTCGTGCGCACGCGCGTCGCGCTGCGCGGGCGATCCGGCCTCGCGGCGGAATGGGCGCCGCGCAGCGGCACGCGGGTGCTGCTGTGACGGCGCCGCCGGAAGGGCCGCCAGGGGCAGGGCCGGCGCCGCCGTCCCCCGGACCGACCCCCGGACCGACCCCCGGCATGGAAGCCGGCGGCCCGCCCGGCCCGCCGGCCGACGACGGAGAGGCAACGATCGTCTGGCGCCGGCCGCCTCTGGCGCCGGCCGCGCCGCCGGCCATGCCTGCCGTCGCCGCGCCCCCGCCGCCCGGCGCCGCGCCGGCAACCCCGGGGACGGTCCCCCGGACGGCCCCCGAAACGGCCCCCGAAACGGCCTCTGAAACGGTTCCCGGGACCGGCGCCGGCGTCCCGCCCGGGGCCGCGGCGCCGACGGTCCCGCCGATGACCCCGCTGGTGGTCGCGCCGATGCTGCCGCTGGCGCCGCCGCCGGAGAGCGCTCCGGCGCGCCCCTTCCCAGCCGGGGCGCCGTCCGCCCCGCCGTCGAGGCGGCCCGACGTCCCGCCGGGGTGGTCCCCGCAGCCTGGCGGCCCGCTGCCGGGCTTCCGGCCGCCGCCGGCGCCCTCGCCGCTCCAGCGGCTGGAGCGGGAGCCGACGCGCTTCACGCTGGACCAGGCGGCCTGGGTTCTGGCACCCGACGGAGACGCGCTCTCGATCAGCTTCCGCACCCAGCCGCGCCTCGGCCTGCCGGCGGGCGAGGTGGCGCAGGCCAACCCGGCGGCACGCGAGCTGGTCGCGCCGACCTTCGGCCTGATCGGGCCGGGCGGCGTGCTGCCGCGCCACTACACGGCGATGGTGGGGGCGGAGCTGCGCCGGCGCTCGCTCGCGCTGCACGCCTTCGTGGACGTGCTGGCGCGCCGCTTCACGGGCCTCTGGGTGCTGGCCGGCGCGAAGTACCGCCCGGCGCGCGATCCCGGCCCCACCGAGCGCGCCCTGGCCGCCGCCATCGGCCTCGGCACGCCGCACCTCGCCGAGCGGCTGGAATCGCCGCTGGCGGCGCTGCTGTTCCACGCCGGCAACCTCGCCAACCGCACCGGCTCGGCCGAGCGGCTGCGGGGCATGCTGGAGGCGGAGCTGGGCCACCGGGTCGAGATCGAGGAATTCGTCGGCGGCTGGCTGCGCCTGCCCGCCGGCGAGCGGACGCGGCTGGGCGGCGGCCGGCAGCCGGGCCAGCACGCGGCCCTGGGCGGGGGCGCGGCGCTGGGCGCGCAGGTCTGGGACCCGCAGGGCCGCTTCGTGATCCGGCTCGGCCCGCTGCGGCTGGCGCAGTTCGAGGCGCTGCTGCCCGGCGCGCCGCTGCACCGGCGGCTGATCGAGCTGTCGCGGCTGCTGGTGGGGCCGGAGCAGGGCTTCGCGCTGAATCCGGTGCTGCGGGCGGACGAGGTGCCGCCGGCGCGGCTCGGGCCGGCCGGGGCGCGCATGGGCTGGACGAGCTGGCTCGGCACCGGCAGGCCGCGCCGGCGGGACGCGGCGGAGGCGATGTTCGCGGGCGGCGACTGACGCGGGCGGCGGGATCGCCGGACGACCCTTCAGGCGGGAAGGGGGGAGGGGGCTTCGCCCCTTCGCGGCGCCGGGCCGGAGCCCTCGATGGGGTGGCGAGCGCCGCCGCGGGGCATGATCCGCCGGCGGCGTCCCCGGCCCGCACCACCCCGGACCCGCCCCGATCGGTTCCATCCCGCCGCCATGCCCGTGGCCGCCCGCCGCCGCGTGGCTGGACCGCGCCGGCGCACTTGGCCATTCTCCGCCCCCTTTCGGGCGCCGGCCGGGCGTCTCCGGCATGCCGGGCCCGGGCCGCGCCCCCTCGCGGAAGACGGAATCGTTCATGGTGGATGGGCCGCGCTACGCGCGCGTGCTGCTGACGGGCGGCACGGGCTTCCTCGGCTCGGCGGCGGCGCGCGCGCTGCTCGCGGCCGGGCACGGCGTGCGCGCCCTGGTGCGGGACGGCACGCCGCGCGACGCGCTGGCCGGGCTCGACCTGGAGATCGTGCCCGGCGACCTGACCGACCACGCCTCGCTGGTCCGCGCGGCACGGGGCGCGGACGCGGTGCTGCACTGCGCCGCCGACTACCGGATCTGGGTGCCCGACCCGGCGCGCATGACGGCGGTCAACGTCGCCGGCACCGGCGCCCTGCTGCGCGCCGCCGCCGAGGCGGGGGCGACGCGCATGGTGCATGTCAGCAGCGTCGCGGCGCTGAAGCCGCGCGCCGACGGCACGCCGGCCGACGAGACCGACGCCGCCCGCCCCGAGGAGGCGATCGGCCCCTACAAGCGCTCCAAGACCGAGGCGGAGCGGCTGGTGGAGGGGCTGATCGCCGAGGGCCTGCCCGCCGTGATCGCCAGCCCCTCCACCCCGATCGGCCCGCGCGACCGGCGCCCGACGCCCACGGGGCGGATCATCCTGGAGGCGGCGCAGGGGCGCATGCCGGCCTATGTCGAGACCGGCCTCAACCTCGTGCACGTGGACGACGTGGCGGCGGGCTGCGTCGCGGCGCTGGAGCGCGGCCGGATCGGCGAGCGCTACATCCTGGGCGGCGAGGACGTGTCGCTGCGCGACATGCTGGGCGAGATCGCCCGCCGCACCGGCCACCGCGCGCCGGTGCGCCTGCCGCGCCTGCCGCTCTGGCCCGTCGCGGTCGCCGCCGAGGCCTGGGCGCGCCTGTCCGGCCGCGAGCCGATGGTGACGCGCGACGCGCTGCGCATGGCCGGGCACCACATGTACTTCTCCTCCGCCAAGGCCCGGCGCGAGCTGGGCCACGCCCCGCGCCCCTGGACCGAGGGCATCGCCGACGCGATCGGCTGGTTCCGGGAGACGGGCATGCTGCCGGCCGGAACGCGGCCCCGGGAAGTCGCGGCTTGAGCCCCGCCCTCGCCGTCGCGCTGGCCGGGGCCCTGGCCTGGGCGGTGCTGCTGCTCGGGCGCGGCGGCTTCTGGCGGTGCCGCGAGAACGACGACGACGCGGCCGCGCTGCCCGCGCCCGCCGCGTGGCCGGACGTCGCCATCCTCGTGCCGGCGCGCGACGAGGCGGAGACGATCGGCGCCACCGTCCGCTCGCTGCTGGCGCAGGACTATCCCGGCCGCTTCCGGCTGCTGGTGGTGGACGACCGCAGCACGGACGGCACGGGCGACCTCGCCCGCGCGGCGGCGGCGGGCGATCCGCGCCTCGCCGTGGTGCCCGGCACCGGCCGGCCGCCCGGCTGGACCGGCAAGCTGAATGCGCTGCGCCAGGGCCTCGCGGCGCTGCGCGAGGGGCCCGCGGCACCGCCCGGCCCGGCGACCGCCGTCCCGGAGACCGCCGCTCCGGCCATCACCGCTCCGGCGATGGCCAGTCCGGCGATGGCCAGTCCGGCGATGGCCAGTCCGGCGATGGCCAGTCCGGCGATGGGCGGCCCGGCGAAGGCGGTGGCCGCTCCGCAGGCGCCGCCGGCCGCCTCGCCGCAGGACCCGCCGCGCTACCTCCTGTTCACCGATGCCGACATCGCCCACGCGCCCGACAGCCTGCGCCGCCTCGTCGCGCGCGCCGAGGCCGAGGGCCGCGCCATGGTCTCGCTGATGGCGAAGCTGCGCTGCGACAGCCCCGCCGAGCACGCGCTGATCCCCGCCTTCGTGTTCTTCTTCGCCATGCTCTACCCGTTCCGATGGTCCAACGACCCAGGCGCCCGCACCGCCGCTGCCGCCGGCGGCTGCGTGCTGCTGCGCCGCGAGGCGCTGGAGGCGGCGGGCGGGCTGGAGCCGATCCGCGGCGCCATGATCGACGACTGCGCCCTCGCCGCGCTGATCAAGCATCGCGGGGCAACGGCCGGGTCGAGGGGCGGCCGCGCCCCGATCTGGCTCGGGCTGACCGAGCGGGTGCGCAGCCTGCGCGCCTACGACACGCTCGACACCATCCGCCGCATGGTCAGCCGCACCGCCTACGCGCAGCTCCGCTACCAGCCGCTGCTGCTGCTCGGCATGCTGCTGGCCCTGTCGCTGGTGTTCCTGGCGCCGCCGCTGCTGGCACTGGGCGGGCTGCTCGCCGGCTTCGGGCCGGCCTCGTGGATCGGCCTCGCCACCTGGCTCGCCATGGCGCTGGCCTACCAGCCGATGCTGCGCCGCTACGGGCGCTCGCCGCTCTGGGGGCTGGCGCTGCCCGCCGTCGCGCTGCTCTACATGGGCTTCACCCTCGATTCCGCCTGGGCCGACTGGCGTGGGCGCGGCGGGATGTGGAAGGGCGAGACGCGGCCGGAGCAGCCCTGAGCCGTTCCGGCCCGACCGTATCGGGCCGGAACGGCTCCAGCCTTTCGGCTTTTCGCGGTTGCCGGGTCGCCGGGTGAGTACACCCGGCCTGAAAATGCTCCAGCCTTTCGATTCGGTGTGCTTTCCGGGCCGCTGCGCGCGCGTGCTCGGCCTGAGAACACGCCGGGGCCGGCCGGGGCAGGGGCGGGAAGCTGCCGGCCCGGCCGTCCGGCGCGGAGCCGGCATCCGCCACCGGCTCGCCGCCTGCCGCCCCGGCATCACACCCCGGCGTTGCCCCGGTGCCGCCACGTCGCGCCCGTCGCCGTCCCGATCCGCCGTTCTTGCGGCCCCGGCCGGGCTGCTGCCACGCTGTCGCGATGCAGCATGAGGGGCCGGCCGCCATGAGCGAAGGCATCAGGACCGATTTCGCGCAGCGCATGAGCTACGGCGACTACCTGCGGCTCGATACGCTCCTCTCGGCGCAGCAGCCGCTGTCGGACAAGCATGACGAGATGCTGTTCATCACCATCCACCACGTGCAGGAGCTGTGGATGAAGCTGATGAACCACGAGCTCGACCTCGCCATGCGCTGCCTGCGCGAGGACGATCCCGGCCCGGCCTTCAAGGCGATGGCGCGCGTCAGCCGCGTGCAGCGCCAGCTCATCGAGGCCTGGGACGTGCTGACCACCATGACCCCCGCCGACTACCTGGCCTTCCGCGACAAGCTCGGCTCCTCCTCCGGCTTCCAGTCCTGGCAGTACCGGCTGATCGAGTTCAAGCTCGGCGCCAAGGACCCGTTCATGCTGCGCCCGCACGCGCACCGGCCCGACCTGCTGGCGCCGCTCCAGGCCGCCTTCGACGCGCCGAGCCTCTACGACGAATCGCTCCGCCTGCTCGCCCGGCGCGGCCTGCCGGTGCCGCGGGACGTGCTGGAGCGCGACGTCACGAAGCCGCACGCCGAGGACGAGGGCGTGGTCGCCGTCTGGGCCACGGTCTACCGGGACAGCGGGCGGCTGTTCGAGCTCTACGAGCTGGCCGAGGAGCTGGTGGACCTGGAGGACGCCTTCCAGACCTGGCGCTTCCGGCACATGAAGACCGTGAGCCGCATCATCGGCATGCGGCAGGGCACCGGCGGCTCCTCCGGCGTGAGCTACCTGCGCGGCGCGCTGGAGCGCAGCTTCTTTCCGGAGCTGTGGTCGGTGCGCACCCGGCTGTAGGGGCCATGCCCGGCGCGCGGCACCCCGGCGGTCCCGCCCGCCGCCGGGGCATCGCGGCGGCGCGGCCGGGGGCGGCCCCGTGCCGGAAGTCGGGAGCGTGACGGCCTTTGCGCTTCCTGGCGGTAGCCAGGGATCATAGAACCGCGGAATGATCGCCCCCTCGCCATCGACCGCGACGCCTGCGGCCCCGACCGGGCAGGAACCGGCGGGCGGCGCCGGCGGCGCGGCGTGGCGCGGCGTGGACCGCCTGCTCGCCATGGCCGGGGGCCTGCTCGACTGGCTGGCCACGACCGCCGGCGCCGACACGCCGGCGCTGCGCGGCCGCCTGCTCGGCATGCTGGCCGGCAAGCACATGGCGCTGGTCTTCGGCGTGGCGAACGTGATGTTCCTCGCCGCGATCGCCTGGCTGCGGCTCGGCGCCCCGTGGGCCGTGGCCTGGCTGCTGGTCAACCCGATCCATCCGCTGGCGCAGCGGCACAGCATCCTGCTGCTGCAGCAGGGCCTGGCGGGCGCGGCGCATCCGGGGGCGGAGCCGGACCGGGCGGTGGTCCGGCGCATCCTGGCCGGCGGCCTGTTCTGGGCCGCCACCATGGGACTCGGCTGCTATGCCTGCGTGGCGAGCGGCGACGTGCTGCTCGCCGCGCTGGCCGGCATCCACGTCGCGGGCATCAGCGCCGGCATCGCCGCGCGCAGCGCCAACGTGCCGCGCCATGCCACCGCGCAGATCCTGATCTGCGGCCTGCCCTACATGGCCGGCTGCCTGGTCACCCCGCTCCCCGGCTTCTGGATCATGGCGATCGAGGTGCCGGCCTGCCTCGCCGCGATGGTTTCGCTGACCCGCTACCAGTCCCGCCACATCGTCACCCTGATGCGCGCCGAGGAGCGCAACCGCTTCCTCGCCTCGCACGATGGGCTGACCGGGCTGCCGAACCGCAGCCAGCTCTACGGGCGGCTGCGGGACCTGCTCGACACCGAGCGCCGGTCGCCACCGGCGCCGGCGCATCGCACCGCGGTGCTCTACCTCGACCTCGACGGGTTCAAGGCGGTGAACGACACGCTCGGCCATGCCAGCGGCGACGCGCTGCTCCAGGCCGTGGCCGAGCGGCTGCGCGGGCAGGTGCGCGAGACCGACATGGTGGCCCGGCTCGGCGGCGACGAGTTCGTCGTGCTGCTGTGCGGGGTCGGGCCGGAGCAGGTGGAGGCGACGGCCTGGCGCCTGATCGAGGCGGTGTCGCAGCCCTACGAGATCGGGCATGCGGAGCCGGTGCGGGTCGGGGTGAGCGTGGGCAGCGCCCTGTCCGTCGCCGGCACCAGCCCGGAGCGGCTGATCGTGCAGGCCGACCAGGCCCTCTATGCCGCCAAGCGCGACGGCCGCGGCGTGCACCGCAGCGGTCCCACGCGCGAGCGGCCGGGCCTGCCGGTCGCGCCCGCCGTCCCGGCCAGCGCCCCCGCGGCCCGGTTCCAGGCCGACGACTTCGAGGCGACGCTGCGCCGCGCGCTCTCGGCCGGCCACGTCGTGCTGTACTACCAGCCCCTGCGCGACTGCCGGAGCGGCCGGATCGTCGGCGCCGAGGCGCTGCTGCGCTGGACCGACCCGGATCAGGGCCCGATCCGTACCGGCGACATGGTGCGGCAGGCGGAGGAGAGCGGCGCGATCCGGATGCTGGGCGAATGGGCGCTGCGCACCGCCTGTGCCGAGGCGGCCGGGTGGCGCTATCCCATCCGGCTCGGGGTCAACCTCTCCCCCGTGCAGGTGCAGGTGCCGGGTTTCGCGGCGCGGGTCGAGGCGATCCTGCGCGCCGTCGGCTTCCCGGCGGAGCGGCTGACCCTGGAGCTGACCGAGAGCTGGCGACTCGACCTGTCGGATTCGGTGCTGGCCACGCTGAACCGGCTGCGTGAGCTGGGGACCACCCTGTCGCTCGACGACTTCGGCAACGGCTACTCGAACATGGCCTACCTGAAGGACCTGCCGATCAGCGCCTTCAAGATCGACCGCGCCTTCGTGCCCACGGGCCCCGAGGATGGGCGTCGGCTCGCCATCACCCGCTCGCTCGTGGAGCTCGGCCACGCCCTCGACCTGTCGGTGGTGGCAGAGGGCGTCGAGACCCTGCCGCAGCTACATGTGCTGCAGCAGCTGGGCTGCGATCTCGTGCAGGGCTACCTGCTCGGGCCGCCGCTGCCGGCCGAGAGCCTGCGGATGCAGCTCGAAGAGGCCAGGCCGGCGGCCTTCGCGACCGGAAGCTGAGGGTCGGCCGCGCGGCCGGGCGAGGGCCTGAAGGCCGCCCGCGCCGCGGCCCTGGACGGGACGCGGCGTCCTGCCCGCTCACGGGCCTTGGCGGCGAATCATGACCCCCCGCGATCATGACCCGGGGCGGCGTTCGCCGGCCTGCCCGGGTCGTTGCCCCGGGAGTGGGTCCCGGGGAGTGGTATCCCGGGGGAGGGGAATACCACAGGCCGCCGGGGCGCGCGGTGGCGCGCCGCCGCCGGCCCGCGCGGCTCAGCCCTGGCGGGCCTTCAGGCGCGGGTTCTTCTTGTTCAGGACGTAGATGCGGCCGTGGCGGCGCACGACGACGCAGTTCTTGTCCCGCACCTTGGCGGTCTTGAGGCTGTTGCGGATCTTCATGACGACAACTCCGGACGCTGGCCGTGCGGCACGTGGCGGTGGCGCAAGTCGGGCGCCGAGCGCCCTCTTTCTATGGGAGGGCGGCGGATACAAGTGGCGGGCGGTGCTGTCAACCTCGGCGGGCGGGGGCTTCGCCCCTGCGGCCCCACCAGGGAAGGCGCCGCCTTCCCGGGACCCGTCCGCCCGGGGGCGAAGCCCCCTCGGATCCCCCGTTCCGGGAGAGACGGCCGGATGCCGGAACACCCAGGGCCGAACGGAGAGAGGGGCGGGAGGGCCTCGCCCTCCTGCCGGATGGGGGCCCCAGGGGCATTGGCGAAGGGGCCATGGGGGAAGGGGCCATCGGGGAAGGCGGGGCCTTCCCCGGAAGGGCGGCGCGGCCCGGAGCCGGCCCTATTCCGCCGCCACCGTGCGCTGGTTCTGCTCCCCGAGGCCCGCGATGCCCAGCCGCATGGTCTGGCCGGCCCTGAGGAAGACGGGGGGCTTCTTGCCCATGCCCACGCCCGGCGGCGTGCCGGTGGAGATCACGTCGCCCGGATGCAGGGTGATGAAGTGGCTGACGTAGCTGACCAGCTTCGCCACGCCGAAGATCATGGTGCGGGTGGAGCCGTCCTGCATGCGCTCGCCGTCCACGTCGCAGAACATGGCGAGGTCCTGCGGGTCCGCCACCTCGTCCTTCGTGACGAGCCAGGGGCCGAGGGGGCCGAAGGTCTCGTAGCCCTTGCCCTTGTCCCAGGTGCCGCCGCGCTCGAGCTGCCATTCGCGCTCGGACACGTCGTTGCTGACGGCGTAGCCGGCGACGTGGTCGAGCGCCTGCGCCTCGGGGACGGAGCGCGCGGTGGTGCCGATGATGACCGCCAGCTCCACCTCCCAGTCGGTCTTGGCCGAGTTGCGCGGGATGACGACGTCGTCGTCCGGCCCCTGCAGCGCGCCGAGCGACTTGAGGAAGATGATCGGCTCCTTCGGGATGGGCGAGCCGGTCTCGGCGGCATGGTCGGCATAGTTCAGGCCGATGCAGACGAAGTTCTTCATCCCCGTCACCGGCGGGCCGAGGCGCGGCCTGCCCGCCACCTTCGGCAGCGCGGCCACGTCGAGCCCCTGGAGCCTGGCGATCCCGGCCGGGGAGAGCGCCTCGCCGGCGAGGTCGGGGATGACGCCCGACAGGTCGCGGATCATGCCTTCCGCGTCCAGCAGTCCGGGCTTCTCCTGCCCCGCGGGGCCGTGGCGCAGCAGCTTCATGGCGTGTCTCCTGGATGGGGCCCGGCACGGCCGGGGCGGGATGGCGTGGCGCCGGATCGGCCGGCCGCCAGGGCGGATCGGCGGCGGGACCCTGGCCGGCGGCGGCCCGGGAACGGGGCCCGGAACCGCACGGATCCCGGCAGGCTGGCGCCGGGCGCGGCGCGCGGCCCTGCCCGGCGGCGGGCGGCCTTCAGAGCGTCCAGCCGCCGTCGATCACCATGGCCTGGCCGGTGACGAAGGCGGATTCGTCGGCGGCGAGGTAGACGGCGAGCGACGCGATCTCCTCGGCGGTGCCGAGGCGGCCCATGGCCTGGCGGGCGACGAAGGCGCCGCGCGCCGCCTCCACCGAGCCGGCGGCGGCGGCGTTGGCGGCGACTCGCTCGCCGAGGCTCGGCGTGTCGATCGTGCCCGGGCAGAGGCAGTTGCAGCGCACGCCGCGCGCCACCGTGTCGGCCGCGACCGCCTTGGTCATGCCGATCACCGCCGCCTTGGTGGTGCCGTAGACGAAGCGGTTCGGCGCGCCTTTGATCGAGCCCGCCGCCGAGGCCATGTTGATCACGCTGCCCCGGCCGCGCTCCAGCATGCCCGGCAGCACGGCGCGCATGGTGCGCCACATGGCGCGCACGTTGAGCGCGAAGGCGAGGTCCCACTCCGCCTCGGTGCAGGTGAGCGCCGTGTTCTGGTGGACGATCCCGGCGCAGTTGAACAGCACGTCGAGCATGCCGGCGGCGGCGATGGCGGCCTCCACCGCCGCGTCGTCGAGCACGTCGAGCGCGTGCGTCTCGATGCCGTGCGCGGCGAGGCCCGCGAGCTTGCCGGCGTCGCGGTCGGTCGCGATCACGGTGCCGCCCTCGGCGGCGAAGGCCAGCGCCGTGGCGCGGCCGATGCCCTGGCCGGCGGCGGTGACGAAGCAGAGCTTGCCTGCAAGCCGGCCGGCCATGGCATGTCCCTCCCGTTGGCGGCGCCATGATGACGGCGGCGCGGGCGGCGTCAATCGGCGTGGCGGATCAGGTCTCCTTGTGGATGATCGCGGTCAGGGTGCGGCAGGCGGCGACCACCACCATCAGCATCAGCCCGTCGCGCATCAGCCGCTCCGGGCTCAGCACCCAGCCGCCCACCTCCAGCGTGCGCGGCAACTGCGCGACGATCGCCTGCACCTGCGGCTCCAGGTCGAGCCGGCCGACCACGCGCAGCACGCCCCACCAGAGCAGCCCGAGCAGGAAGGCGAGCGGCGCCAGCAGCTCCGCCACCTGCTCGGCGAGGTTCAGCAGGAAGGTCAGCGTGCCCCAGAAGACGAGGCGCGCGGTGCGGTCCGCCGCGCGCTCCAGCCGGCGGAGAAGGCCGGGTCGGGCGCGATGCCAATGGGCATCCTCATCCTCGTCGCGCATCGCCATGCCGTTCGCCATCGCCCACCCGCTTCGTCATGCCCCCGAGGGAGCGGTCCGGGCGCCAAGTGAGCGGAGGGCGGGGCGGAACGCAACCGTGGCCTGCCGGGCGGTGCCGCGCCGGGGCGGCGGCCCGGCGGCCACCCCACCGACGCCGCGCGATGCCGGCCGGCGGAAGCCGGGACCGCCGCCGGCCGGCGGTCAGTGGTTGTTCCGGCTCTCGCCGCGCGTCTCGACGATGTTGAGGTAGAGCGTCGCCGGCTCCAGGCAGCCGCCGGTGCCGAGCTGGCCGACCATGGAGCGGTAGATCTCCTCCCAGGGCGTCTTGTGCTCCAGCACCGGCGGCTTCCAGTGCTGCCGGCGCGTGCGCAGCTCCTCCTCCGGGATCAGCACGTCCACCTTGCGGGTGCGCAGGTCGATGCGGATCGGGTCGCCCGACTGCAGCAGGGCGAGGCCGCCGCCCACCGCCGCCTCGGGCGAGACGTTGAGGATGGACGGGCTGGCCGAGGTGCCGCTCTGCCGCCCGTCGCCCATGGTCGGCAGCGCCTCGATGCCCGCCTTGATGAGCGCGGCGGGGGGCTGCATGTTCACCACCTCCGCCGAGCCGGGATAGCCCACGGGCCCGCAATTGCGGATCACCAGCACGGTGCGCTCGTCCACGCCGAGATCGGGGTCCTCGATGCGCGCGTGGTAGTCCTCGGGGCCCTCGAACACCACCGCCTTCCCCTCGAACACCCCCTCGGGGTCGGAGAGGAAGCGGGCGTGGAATTCCTTGTCGATCACGCTGATCTTCATCACCGCGTTGTCGAACAGGTTGCCCGAGAGCACCACGAAGCCGGCATGCTCCTTCAGCGGCTCGGCATAGGGGCGGATCACGTTGCGGTCGATGTCGGCGACGCCCGCCAGGTTCTCGGCCAGGGTCTTCCCGCTCGCGGTCATGACGTCGCCGTGCAGGCGGCCGGCGTCCAGCAGCTCGCGCATCACCGCCGGGATGCCGCCGCCGCGGTGGAAGGCCTCGCCGAGGAAGCGCCCGGCGGGCTGGCAATCGACCAGCAGCGGCACGTCGGCGCCGACCGTCTGCCAGTCCTCGATCGCCAGCTCCACGCCCATGTGGCGGGCGATGGCGATCATGTGCGGCGGGCAGTTGGTGGAGGCGCCGATCGCCGAGGCGGTGACGATCGCGTTCTCGAAGGCCTTGCGCGTCATGATGTCGGAGGGACGCAGGTTCTCGTGCACCATCGCCACGATGCGCGCCCCCGTGGCGTGCGCCATCTGGCCGCGCTCGCGGAACGGCGCCGGGATGGCGGCGCAGCCGGGCAGGGACATGCCCACCGCCTCGGCCAGCGAGTTCATCGACAGCGCCGTGCCCATGGTGTTGCAGTGGCCGATGGAGGTCGCGGAGCTGGCCACGAGCTGCATGAACTCCTCGTAGTCGATCTCCTCGGCGGCCAGCATGCGCCGCGCCTCCCAGATGATCGTGCCCGAGCCGGTCAGCCGCCCCTTGTGGTGCCCGTCCAGCATCGGTCCGCCGGAGAGCACGATGGCGGGGATGTTCACCGTCGCCGCCGCCATCAGGCAGGCGGGGGTGGTCTTGTCGCAGCCCGTGGTCAGCACCACCCCGTCGAGCGGGTAGCCGTGCAGCACCTCCACCAGCCCGAGATAGGCGAGGTTGCGGTCGAGCGCCGCCGTGGGGCGCTTGCCGGTCTCCTGGATCGGGTGGACGGGGAATTCCAGCGGGATGCCGCCCGCGTCGCGGATGCCGGCCTTCACCCGCTCGGCCAGCGCCAGGTGGTGGCGGTTGCAGGGGGCGAGGTCGGAGCCGGTCTGGGCGATGCCGATGATCGGCTTGCCCGATTGCAGCTCGCCCCGCGTCAGCCCGAAATTCAGGTAGCGCTCGACGTAGAGGGCGGTCATGCCGGGATCGGCGGGATTGTCGAACCAGCGCTGGCTGCGCAGGCGGAATTTCGGCTCTTCGTGCGCCACGGTGCTGGCTCTCCCGGGTTCCCCGACGATGCGGCGGAGGGTGCGTAGCGCCGGACGGCGCTGTCAACGGCGCCAGAAGGTTCTGCCGAGGCGGGACCTGCCGAGAAGGGCCTGCCGAGAAGCGTGTGCCGGGGGAGGGGCGGCCGGCGGGGCGCCGCCGACAGGGGCCCGGCGCCGGCATTGCCGCCTGCCCCGCCGCCGGCCATCATTCCGCCGGACGGGGGAAACGGAGACGGCCACCCATGACGCATCAGGACGCGGCCGACGCGGTGCTGCGCGCCGCCGTCGAGGCGGGCGAGGTGCCCGGCGTGGTGGCCATGGCCGCGACGCGGGACGGGGTGCTGTACCAGGGCGCCTTCGGCCGGCGCGGCCTCGACACCACGGCGCCGATGACCGTGGACACGCTGTTCTGGATCGCCTCCATGACCAAGGCGGTGACCTCGGTGGCGGCGATGCAGCTCGTCGAGGCCGGCCGCATCGGCCTCGACGACCCGCTCGGCCCGGTGCTGGAGGAGCTGCGCGCGCCGCTGGTGCTGGAGGGCTTCGACGCCGACGGCGCGGCGCTGGTCCGGCCGGCCGAGGGCGTGGTGACGCTGCGCCGGCTGCTCACCCACACCGCCGGTTTCGGCTACGATTTCTGGCACCCCGACATCGCCCGCTACATGCGCGAGCAGGGCATCCCCTCCCTCCATGGCGGCGATCCGGCTGCCTTCCGCGTGCCGCTGCGCTTCGACCCCGGCACGCGCTGGCAGTACGGCATCAGCACGGACGTGGCGGGGCGCGTGGTGGAGCGCCTCGCCGGCCAGGGCCTCGGCGACTACCTGCGGGCGCATGTGTTCGCGCCGCTCGGCATGGACGAGACCGGCTTCGGCGTGCCGCCGGCCTGGCAGGCGCGGCTGGCCACGCGGCACCGGCGCGACGCCACGGGGGCCCTGGCGCCGATCGAATTCAGGGCGCCGGAGCGGCCGCGCTTCGAATCCGGCGGCGGCGGGCTGTTCTCCACCGGGCCCGACTACCTGCGCTTCCTGCGCATGCTGCTCGGCGGCGGCACGCTGGACGGCGTTCGCCTCCTGCGGCCGGAGACGGTGGCGGCGATGGCGGAGAACCACATCGGCGCGCTCGAGGTGGAGCCCCTGCCGGAGAGCGACCCGCCGGGCTTCTCCAACCGCGCCGAATTCTTCCCCGGCATGCCCAAGAAATGGGGCCTCGGCTTCCTCATCAACACCGGGGCGGCGCCGGGCGGCGGCCGCGCCGCGGGCAGCCTGGCCTGGGCGGGGCTGGCCAACACCTACTACTGGATCGACCCGTCGCGCGGCGTCACCGGCCTGCTGCTGACGCAGATCCTGCCCTTCGCCGACCCGGCGGTGCTGGGGCTGCTCGACCGGTTCGAGCGGTCGGTCTACGCGGCGCTCGGCTGATCCGCCTCGCCGCAGGGCCGCACCGCCGCCGGCAGGTGCTGGCGCAGATGCGCCGCGATCAGCCGGAACTCCGACTCGCGCGGCGCCGAGCGGCGCCAGACCAGCCCGATCCGCCGTCCCGCCGCCGGCTCCGCCAGCTTCCGGTAGGCCACCAGCCCGCCCATGTCGCCATGCCCGGTCGCCAGCGCCGGCAGCAGCGAGTAGCCCTCGCCGGCGCCCACCATGTGCCGCAGCATCTCCAGGCTGGTCGCCTGGCGCGCATGGCGGTCCAGGTGCCCGGCCCGGCAGAGCGACAGCGCCTGGTCGCGCAGGCAATGGCCCTCCTCCAGCAGCAGCAGCTCCTCGCCCGGCAGGTCCCGCACCCGCGCGGGCGTCGCCCCGGCCAGCGGATGCGTGGCCGGGCAGGCCAGCATGAAGGGCTCGAAGAAGAGCGGCTCGGCCAGCAGCCCCTCGCCGCCCGTCGGCAGGGCGAGCAGCAGCAGGTCCAGCTCGCCGTGGCGGAGCTGGTCCAGCAGCGCCTGCGTGGCGGCCTCCTGCAGTTGCAGCCGCAGCCGGGGGAAGCGCTCCCGCATCGTCCGCAGCATGGCGGGAACGTAGTAGGGGCCGAGGGTCGGGATCACGCCGATGCGCAGCTCGCCCGAGAGCGGCTCGGCCTCCAGCCGCGCCGCGTCGAGCAGCGCCCGCGCCCCGCGCAGCACCTCCTCGGCCTGGCGCAGCAGGCGGGACCCCTCCGGCGTCGGCTCCACCCGCCGCTTGGTGCGCTCGAAGAGCGGGCAGCCGAGCAGCCCCTCCAGCTTGCGTACCTGCTCGCTGAGGGCCGACTGGCTGACCCCGCAGCGTTCCGCCGCGCGCCCGAAATGACGCAGCTCGCCGACCGCGACCGCGTATTCGAGGTCGCGCAGGGAGAGGCCGGCGAGGTTGGTATGGGCCATGCGCTGATAGGTAGAGCCGAATACAAAGGGTGGAAAGATCGATTTCACCTGTCGCGGTGATCGGGCCATCTTCCCGGCATGGAAAGCCTCGCAGGGGAAGCCGCCATGGCCGACGCGACCGATCGCCCCGTCCTGACCACCACCGCCGGCGCCCCGGTGGCCGATAACCAGAACAGCCTCACCGCCGGCCCGCGCGGGCCGGTCCTGCTGCAGGACTACCGGCTGATCGAGAAGCTGGCGCACCAGAACCGCGAGCGCATCCCGGAGCGCGTGGTGCACGCCAAGGGCTCCGGCGCCTACGGCACGCTGACCGTCACCGGCGACATCACGCGCTACACCCGGGCGGCGCTGTTCCGGCCGGGGCAGCGGACCGAGGCGCTGCTGCGCTTCTCCACCGTCGCCGGCGAGCGGGGGGCGGCGGACGCCGAGCGCGACGTGCGCGGCTTCGCGCTGAAGTTCTACACGGGGGAGGGCAACTGGGACCTCGTCGGCAACAACACGCCGGTCTTCTTCATCCGCGACCCGATGAAGTTCCCGGACTTCATCCGCACCCAGAAGCGGCACCCGCGCAGCAACCTGCGCTCGCCGACCGCGATGTGGGACTTCTGGTCGCTCTCGCCCGAGAGCCTGCACCAGGTGACGATCCTGTTCTCGGATCGCGGCCTGCCGCAGGGCTACCGCTTCATGAACGGCTACGGCTCGCACACCTACTCGTTCTGGAACGAGGCGGGCGAGCGGCACTGGGTCAAGTTCCATTTCAAGTCGATGCAGGGCCACCGGCACTGGACCAATGCCGAGGCCAACGCGGTGATCGCCGAGGACCGCGAGAGCGCGCAGCGCGACCTGTACGAGGCGATCGAGCGCGGCGAGTTCCCGCGCTGGCGCGTCTGCGTGCAGATCATGCCGGAGGCCGATGCGGCGAGGACGCCCTACGACCCGTTCGACCTGACCAAGGTGTGGCCGCATGCCGACTACCCGCTGGTCGAGGTCGGCGTGCTGGAGCTGAACCGCAACCCGGCCCACTACTTCGCGGAGATCGAGCAGGCCTCCTTCTCGCCCTCCAACATCGTGCCCGGCATCGGCTTCAGCCCGGACAAGGTGCTCCAGGGCCGCCTCTTCGCCTATGCCGACGCGCACCGCTACCGCGTGGGCACGCATTACGAGATGCTGCCGGTGAACCGCCCGCACGCCACCGTGGCGCGCACCTACCACGCCGACGGCCCGATGCGCTTCGACTCGCCGGTGGGCGGCGACGCCTACTACGAGCCGAACTCGTTCGGCGGCCCGGCGGAGCAGCCCGCGTTCCGGGAGCCGCCGCTGCGCCTCGACGGCGACGCCGACCACCACAGCCACCGCGAGGGCAACGACGACTACGGCCAGCCCCGCGCGCTGTTCCGCCTGCTCGGCGAGGCGCAGCGGCAGCGCCTGTTCGGGAACATCGCCGGCGCGATGCAGGGCGTGCCGCGCCACATCGTCGAGCGCCAGCTCGGGCATTTCCGCCGGGTCGATCCGGCCTATGCGGAGGGCGTCGAGGCGGCGATCCGCCGCGTCCACACGGCACCCGCCTCGGACCCGCGCACCGCGGCCGACGTCACCCTGGCCGTTGAAGCGGCCGGCATCACCCGAGCCGCGGAATAGGGGCTGCGGGACAGGGCCGCGGGAGCCGCCGGCGCGCCGCCACGGGCGCCGGCCCCCCTGCAACCGAGTTCCGGCCTCGTTCATTGTTCCCGGCGCGGAGCGGCGGCCGCGCCTCGTCATCCGCCGGCGATCCCTTCCGGCGGGCACCGCACCCGGCCCCACCATCCGGGCCACCATCAGGACAGGACAATCATGACCGTTGACGTGAAGTACACCACCGAAGCCACCGCCACCGGGGGCCGCGACGGCCGCGCCGAGACCGCGGACGGCGTGCTGGCCGTGTCGCTCTCCACCCCGAAGGCGCTGGGCGGTGCCGGCGGCACCGGCACCAACCCGGAGCAGCTCTTCGCCGCCGGCTACGCCGCCTGCTTCATCGGCGCCATGAAGTTCGTCTCCGCCACCCAGGGCGGGGCCAAGGTGCCGGCGGATGCGACCGTGACCGCGAAGGTCGGCATCGGCCCGCGTTCCGAGGGTGGCTTCGGCATCACCGTGGACCTCACCGTGTCGCTGCCGGGCGTCGATCGCGCCGCGGCCGAGACGCTGGTGGAGAAGGCGCACCAGGTCTGCCCGTACTCCAACGCCACCCGCAACAACGTGCCGGTGACGCTGACCATCGCCTGACGGCATGGCGGCCGGCCCGGCCGGGGCCAGCCGCCGACGACCCGCAACGCGACGCCGGGCACGCCTCGCCCCGGCGACGGACCTCGCCGGACCGCCCCTTCCCCCTTTTCCCCCGGGGGGCGCGGCCGCACGGAGCTGCCATGTCCGCCACCCTCGCGCGCACCGCCGCGCCCGCCCGTTCCGCCGTTCCGGCTCCCGTCGTCCCGCTGCGGATCGGCGTGGCCGGGCCGGAGGCGGCGTCGCCGCTGCTGGCCGCCTTCGGTGCGGGCCTGCCCTGCCGCGTGATCGTCCATGCCCCGACGGGGGCACCGGCGGATGCCGCCGGGGCGCTGCACGACGCGCTCCGCGCGGAGAGGATCGATTGCGCCGTGCTCGGCATCGACGGGCTGCCGCTGCCCGCCGGGCTGGCGCTCGCCGCCGTGCCGCGGCGGGCGGAGACGCGGGCGGCGCTGGTGCTCGCGCCGTCCTGCCGGCCGGAACGGCGGGCGCGTCCGCTCCCGTCGCTGCCGGCCGGCGCGCGGGTCGCGGTCCGCTCGGCGCGGCAGCGGGCGCAGCTCGCGTCGTGGCGGCCGGACCTGCGCTTCGGGCTGGTGGGCGGCGGCGACGCGGAACGACTCGCGCGGCTGCGCGGCGGCGACTTCGCGGCGGCACTGGTCGGGCCGGCCGGGCTGCGCCATCCCGACCTGGCGGGCCCGCCGTTGCTGGACCCGTCGGTGCTGGACCCGTCGGTGCTGGACCTGCCGGTGCTGGATCTGCCGGTGCTGGATCTGCCGGAACTGCTGCCGGAGGCCGGGGCCGGCCTGTCCCTCATCGCCGTCCGCGCGGGGGATGCCGCCACGCGGGCGCTGCTGCGCCGCCTCGACGATGCCGGCGCGCACGCGGCCGCGCTGGCCGAGGCGGCGCTGCGCGAACGGCTCGGTCCCGCGCTGGCCGGCTGCCTTGGCGCCCGTGCCGGCCTGCTGCCTGATGGCGGCCTGCGGCTGGAGGCCGTGCTGGCGCTCCCGTCGGGCGGCTGCCTGCGTCGCGCGGTGCAGGGGGACGTGGCCGAGGCGGCCCGGCTCGGTGCCGCGCTGGCCGCCAGGCTGCTGGACGGCGGCGCAAGGGACTGAGGGCCCGTGCCGCACGGCCCGCCCGGGCCGGGTCCGGGCATCGCCCCGAGGGGCATCGTGATTCTTCCGAATCGGTCGCCGGGGCCCGAAAGCGGCGTGGCCGCTACGGCGAACCGCAGTCCGATCGGGACTGCGGTTCGTTGTGGCTCGTTGTTCCCGGCGCGGATTCACGCCGCCGGGCATGTCCGCCCGCCGGCGATCCGCTCCAGGCGCCTGCCGCCGGACGCGCCGGGCCGGCGCTTCCTTGCGGCCGGGGTGCCGGGCACGACACAACCGGAAGGTGCGGACCGCGCCGCGCCGGAGGCATGTTGCGCCGCACGCGGCCGCCTTGCCGCCAACGCCCCGCAACCCTATGGTGCGCCGCCCCCAACAGCCCGGAAATGCAGCGACCATGAGCAATTCGCCGATCTACAAGCGCGTCCTGCTGAAGGTCTCCGGCGAGGCGCTGATGGGCTCGCGCGACTACGGCCTCGACACCGGGACGCTGAAGGCCATCGCCGCCGACGTGAAGGACGTGGTGGCGCTCGGCGCGCAGGTCTGCCTGGTGATCGGCGGCGGCAACATCTTCCGCGGCATCTCCGGCGCCGCCTCGGGCATGGACCGCGCCCAGGCCGACTACATGGGCATGCTGGCCACCGTGATGAACGCGCTGGCGATGCAGTCGGCGCTGGAGATCGCGGGCGTCTCCACCCGCGTGCAGTCGGCGATCCCGATGGCCTCGATCAGCGAGCCCTACATCCGCCGGCGCGCCGTGCGGCACATGGAGAAGGGCCGGGTGGTGATCTTCGCCGCCGGCACGGGCAACCCGTTCTTCACCACCGACACCGCCGCCGCCCTGCGCGCCGCCGAGATGGGCTGCGACGCCATGCTCAAGGGCACCCAGGTGGACGGCGTCTACGACTCCGACCCGCGCAAGAACCCGAACGCCGAGCGCCTGGAATCCCTCACCTATCTCGACGTGCTCTCGCGCGACCTGCAGGTGATGGACGCCGCCGCGATCAGCCTGGCGCGCGAGAACAAGCTGCCGATCATCGTCTTCAACATCCACGAGCACGGCAGCTTCACCGCCGTGATGCGGGGCGAGGGGCGCTACACCACCATCGTCGAGGTCTGAGCGGACCGCCGGAGGTTCGCGCCCGGAGGTTCGCGCACGGACGGTGACGCAGGCCCGGTCGGCGCGGTTTCCGGTCGCGCCGGTCCCGCCAGCCGCCCCGGGGTGCCGTTCCGCGAGCCGCCTCGCCCGATCGGCCTGCTCCGGACCGAGCGGGATCCGCGCCCGGGTCGTGCCGGTGTGGCGGCCGTCCCGCTGCCTTCGGCCCGGGGGATGTCTGCCGGTGGGCGGGCCCGCCGGGAAATGTGCCGCCGCCGCCAGCGGGGCGCCGGTTCGGCGTGTCCGGTCCGGCGTGCCGGCCCATGGGACGCCCGGCCCCGGCCGCCCCGCGGCGGCGTGCCGCCGCGATGTGACGCCCGCTTTGGCGGCGTGCCGCCGCGATGCGACGCCCGCTTCATGGCGGCGCGATCATGGTCTAGCTTCCGGCCCCGCCGGTCGATGCGTGGCCGTCGATGCGTGGCCCTGGCCATGGCCCCCTGGCTCCGGCCGGCCGTCCGGTCCCGTCAGGCTTGCACGATCCGGTGCGCGGATGCCAGATGCCGGCCCCCGGCCGTGACGAGCCTGCCCGGGGATTTGTTGTGCCCAGGCCCAGGGAGGCCTGCTGAGGGAAGGATGCCCAGGCCATGCCGGCCGACCTTGCTGCGCTGAAGCGCGACCTGACCCGCCGCATGGACGGCGCCATGGAGACGCTCCGCAAGGAGTTCGTGGGGCTCCGCACGGGCCGCGCCAACCCCGCCCTGCTGGAACCCATCCGGGTCGAGGCCTACGGCACCGAGCAGCCGCTGAACCAGCTCGCCAACATCGCCGTCGCCGGTCCCGGCCTGCTCTCGGTGCAGGTCTGGGACCGTGCCGTGACCAAGGCGGTGGAGGTCGCGATCCGCGATTCCGGCCTCGGCCTCAACCCGCAGGCCGAGGGGCAGGTCATCCGCGTGCCGCTGCCCCAGCTCACCCAGGAGCGGCGCAACGAGCTGGCCAAGGCCGCCGGCCGCTACGCCGAGGGCGCCCGTGTCGCGATCCGCGGCGTCCGCCGCGACGGCATGGAGCAGGTCAAGAACGCCGACAAGAAGGGCGAGATCGGCCAGGACGACGCCAAGTCCTGGTCCGACGAGATCCAGAAGCTGACCGACCAGTACATCAAGAACGTCGATCAGGCGCTGGCCGAGAAGGAGAAGGACATCAGGCAGGTCTGATGTCCCACCCGATGCAGCGCGCCATGCGGCGAGAACCGGCCCGGCCGGCCACCATCCCCGGCCGCGTCCCTCCGAGCCTTCCCCCGTGCCTTCCGAGTCCTCCCCTGGACCCCGCCGAGGCGCCTTCCGAGGGGGCCGGCGACCGGTGAGCCTCGTCCCGAAGATGCTCGCCGCCCGTCCGTCCGTGGCGGTCCCGGCGGCCGAGCCCGGCGTGCCGAATCACGTCGCCATCATCATGGACGGCAATGGCCGCTGGGCCGCCTCGCGCGGCCTGCCGCGCGCGCTGGGCCACAAGGCCGGGGCCGACGCCGTGCGCCGCGCCATCGAGGCATCGGCGAAGGCGGGCGTGCGCTGGCTGACCCTGTTCGCCTTCTCCTCGGAGAACTGGCACCGCCCGGCCGACGAGGTGCGCGACCTCACCGCGCTGCTGCGCTTCTACCTGCGGGCCGAGGTCGCGGCGCTGGCGCGGGAAGGCGTGCGCCTGCGCGTGATCGGCGAGCGCAGCCGCTTCGGGCCGGACATCGCGCAGGCGATCGAGGCCGCCGAGGCGACCACGGCGCACGGCAAGTCGCTCAACCTCAACGTGGCGCTCTCCTACGGTGCCAGGGCCGAGATCGCCGCCGCGGCGCGCGCCCTGGCCGAGGAGGCGCGGGCCGGCCGGCTCGACCCGGCCACCATCGACGAGGCGACCTTCGGCCGCTTCCTGTTCACGGCGGACATGCCCGACCCGGACCTGATCATCCGCACCTCGGGCGAGCAGCGCCTTTCCAACTTCCTGCTCTGGCAGGCCGCCTACGCCGAGTTCGTCTTCCTCGACGTGCTCTGGCCGGATTTCGGCGCGGCCGACCTGGAGGCGGCGATCGGCGCCTACCGCCGGCGCGAGCGGCGCTACGGCGCGCGCGGGGCCTGAGTGGGCCTGCCCGACAGCGGCCCGCCGGCGCCCCGGCCGGGAACGGTGCCGCCGTCGTCCCGCCCGACCCCCGCGCCGGCCGGGACGGCCCGCGCCGGCTCCGCCCGATGGAGCGACCTGCGCCTGCGCGTGCTCTCGGCGCTGGTGCTCGGGCCGCTCGCCCTGCTCTGCGCCTGGGCCGGCGGCCCGGCCTGGACGGCGCTGCTGGCGCTGTGCGTGCTCGGGCTCGGCTGGGAATGGTCGCGGCTCTGCGGCGCGCCGGCGCTGCGGCCGCCGGCGATCGGCCTGCCGCTGGTGCTGCTGGTGTCGCTCGGCTTCGCCGCCTTCGGACACAGGCCGGCCGCGCTGGTGGCGCTGGCCGCCGGCTGCGCCATCATCGGCCCGGCCGCGTGGATGCGCGGCACGCCGCGCGGGCTGCTGCTGACCGCCGGCATCCCCTATCTCGGCCTCGCGGCCCTCTCCCTGCTCGCATTGCGCGAGGGGCCGGCCGAGGGGGCGGTGGGGCGCGGCAACCTGTTCTTCCTGCTGCTCGTGGTCTGGGCCAGCGACATCGGCGCCTACCTGGTCGGCCGCCTGGTCGGCGGGCCGCGGCTCGCCCCGGCCATCTCGCCGGGCAAGACCTGGTCCGGCGCCCTGGGCGGACTGGCCGCCGCGATGCTGGTCGGCCTCGGCGCGGCGGCGCTGTTCGATCCGCAGCCGGGCGTGCCGTGGCGCGCCATGCCGGTGGCGGGGGTGCTCGCCGCCCTGTCGCAGGCCGGCGACCTGCTGGAAAGCGCGATCAAGCGGCGCGCCGGGGTCAAGGACTCGTCGAAGCTCATCCCCGGCCATGGCGGCCTGTTCGACCGGGTTGACGGCGTGCTCGCCGCCGCCCCCGCCGCCGCCCTGCTGGGGCTGATCCTGGGGCAGGGAGTGCCGCTATGGCGTTGAACTCGGGGGCGTTGAACTCGGGAGCGTCGAATTCGGGGGCGTCGGACCCGGGCGCGTCGAATGCCGGGACATCGGGCATGGCGGCGGCGCCGGCGGGTTCCGCCCGGCCGCGGGCGGCCCCGCGCCGCGTCAGCCTCCTCGGCAGCACCGGCTCGGTCGGGCGCAGCACGGTGGCGCTGCTGGAGGCCGCCCCGCCCGGCAGCTTCGCCGTCTCCGCGCTGGTGGCCGGGCGCGACGTCGCGGCGCTGGCCGCGCAGGCACGCGCCCTGCAGTCGGCCGGCCTCGCGCCCGAGCTGGCCGTGCTGGCCGACCCGGGCGGGCTCGCCGCGCTGCGCGAGGCGCTGGCCGGGACCGGCATCGCCTGCGGCGCCGGTCCGGCGGCGGTCGAGGAGGCGGCGCTGCGCCCGGCCGACTGGACCATGGCCGCCGTGGTCGGCGCCGCCGGTCTGCGCCCCACGCTCGCCGCCGCCTCGCGCGGCGGCACGGTGGCGCTGGCCAACAAGGAGAGCCTGGTCTGCGCCGGCGCGGTGATGCTGGACGCGGTGCGCCGCTCCGGCGCCACGCTGCTGCCGGTCGATTCCGAGCACAACGCGATCTTCCAGTGCCTCGACGCGCGCGACCCGGCGGCGATCGAGCGGATCATCCTGACCGCCTCGGGCGGCCCGTTCCGCAACGCCTCGCTCGCCGAGATGCGCGCCGCGACGCCGGAGACGGCGGTGCGCCACCCGGTCTGGAGCATGGGCGCCAAGATCAGCGTCGATTCCGCCACCATGATGAACAAGGGGCTGGAGCTGATCGAGGCGGCGCGCCTGTTCCCGGTGCCGGAGCCGCGCATCGAGATCCTGGTGCACCCGCAATCGGCCGTGCACTCGCTGGTGCAGTACACGGACGGCTCGATCCTGGCGCAGCTCGGCACGCCGGACATGAAGACGCCGATCGCCTACGCCCTGGCCTGGCCGCGGCGGATGGAGGTCGCGGTGCCGCGCCTGGACCTCGCCGCGCTCGGGCGGCTGGAATTCATGGCGCCCGACGCCGAGCGCTTCCCGGCGCTGCGCCTGGCGCGCGAGGCGCTGCGCACCGGCGCCGGCGCCTCCACCGTGCTGAACGCGGCCAACGAGGCGGCGGTGGGGCTGTTCCTCGACCGGCGCCTCGGCTTCCTCGACATCGCCGCCGTGGTCGAGGAGACGATGGAGCGCCTGGGCTGCCCGCCGGCCGACACGCTGGAGGCGATCCTGGCGCTCGACGCCGAGGCGCGCGAGGTGGCTGCGGGCTTCGCGCGGTCACGCGCCGCGGCGTGAGCGGCGGGGGGGCGGCGCCCGTCCCCCCGGCCCTCGTCCTGATCCCCCGCGGAGGCGGGCACGCCGGTCGCCCCGCGCGTCGGCGCCGGGCGGTGCGCCCGGTCCGGGCGCGCCGCTACCGTCCCGCCCGGGCCCGGCGCACCGCCGCCAGCGTCGCGTCGGCCAGGGCGGGCAGGGCGGCGATTCCCCCGGCCGGGATGGTGCCGGCGCGTGCCCCGCCTTCCAGCCCGGCCGCCGCCTCGGCCAGCAGCCGGGCGCCGGCCATGCGGGCGGCACCCTTCAGCCGGTGCGCCGCCTCGGCGACGGCGCCGGCATCCTCGCATGCGGCGGCGGCGACGAGGCCGGCGACGTCGCCGGTCACCGAGTCCGCGAAGCCGGCCAGCAGCCGGCCCAGCCGCTCCTCGTCGGCGCCGAACAGGCGGCGCAGCACCTCGGGGTCGAACAGCGCGGCCGGCGGCATGCCGGCAGCCGGGGGCGCCGGGCCGGCCGTCCCGCCCGCCGGCGGCAGCCAGCGCGACAGGGTGCGCGAGAGCGAGTCCATCGAGACCGGCTTGGGCAGGAAGGCGTCGATGCCGGCGGCGAAGCAGCGCTCGTCCTCGCCCTTCAGCGCGTTGGCGGTGACCGCCACCAGCACGGTGCGCGTCGCCGGCGCCGCCTCCTGCCGGCCCTCCTCCCGTCTTATGGCGCGGGCGAGGTCGAACCCGTCCAGCACCGGCATGTGCAGGTCGAGGAGCACCAGCGGGTGCCGTTGCGCCCGCCACAGCGCCAGCGCCTCGCCGCCGTCGGTGGTCAGGTCGGCGGCGAAGCCGAGCAGCTCGAGCTGGCGCGCGATCACCTCGCGGTTCACCGCGTGGTCGTCGGCCACCAGCAGGCGCGGCAGCCCGTCGCCGTGCGGCCGCTCCGCCTCCGGCGCGGCCGGCAGCGGCAGCGCCGCCATGCCGGAGCGGCCGAGCCGCAGCGACACGGTGAAGCGGCTGCCGCGCCGCGGCGCGCTCTCGACGCCCGCCTCGCCGCCCATCAGCTCGGCGAGCCGGCGCACGATGGTCAGGCCGAGGCCGGTGCCGCCGTAGCGGCGCGTGGTGGAGCTGTCGGCCTGCACGAAGGGCTGGAACAGCCGCGCCGCCTGCTCCGCCGTCAGGCCGATGCCGCTGTCCTCCACCGCCATGGCGACGAGCACGGAATCCGCCGCCTCGCGCGTGTCGCAGAGGATGCGCACGTAGCCGCGCTCGGTGAACTTCACCGCGTTGGCCACCAGGTTGAGCAGGATCTGGCGCACCCGCACCGGATCGCCGATCACGATGTCCGGCTCCGCGCCGGGCGGGTCGGCGAAGAGGTGCAGCCCCTTGCGCCGCGCCTCGACGCCGAGCGTGTCGAGCACGCCCTCGATCAGCGAGCGCAGCGAGAAGGGCAGCTCCTCCAGCTCCAGCCGCCCGGCCTCGATCTTGGAGACGTCGAGCACGTCGTCGATGATGCGCAGCAGGGCGTCGGCGCTGCCGCGCATCACCTCGACGCAGCGCGCCTGCTCGGTCGAGAGGCCGGTGCGCTCCAGCACCTCCATCATGCCGAGCACGCCGTTCATGGGCGTGCGTATCTCGTGGCTCATGCTGGCCAGGAAGGTGGACTTGGCGCGGTCCGCCGCCTCGGCGGCGTCGCGCGCGGCCTCGGCCTCGTCGCGGGCGCGCGCCAGCTCCTCCTCGCGCTCCTTGAGGCCGGTGATGTCGCGGTAGTGGCAGAGCAGCTCGCCGCCCGGCAGGGTCTGGAAGCGGAATTCCAGCCAGTGCCCGCCCGAGGTCTTGCGGATGTAGCGCAGCCCCTGCGGCTGCACGGCCATGGCGATCTTCTCCGCGACCGCCGCCTCCAGCGCCTCCGGCCCGCCGGGGGGCGGGCCGAAGTCGCCGCGCTGCGCCTGGATGCGCATGAAGTCGGCGAGCGGCGTGCCCTCCGGGCCGAAGCCGGCGGGGAATTCCAGCAGCCGCCGGATCGGGCCGTTGGCCAGCAGCAGCCGCAGCGAGGGGTCGAACAGCGCGACGCCGTCGGTCAGCTCGTCGAGGATGCGCTGCTGCGTCGCGCGCTGGCGCTCGATCTCCTCCTCGCGCTCCTTGAGCCGCGTGATGTCGCGGTAGTGGCAGAGCAGACGGCCGTCGGGCAGCGGCCGGAAGCTGTACTCCAGCCAGTAGCCGCTGTGCGAGCGGCGGGTGTAGTGCAGGCCCTCGGGCCGCAGCGCCGGGGCGATGCGCGCGACCACCGCGGCATCCACCTCGGCCTCGGTGGCGGGGGGCGGGCCGAAGTCGCCGCGCAGCGTCTGGGCGCGCACCACGTCGGGCAGGCGCACGCCGCGCCGGAGCTGGGTGTTGGGCGAGTCGTTGAGCCATTGCAGCGGCCGGTTGGCCAGCTCCAGCCGCAGCTCGGAGTCGTAGAGCGCCACGCCGTCGGTGAGCTGGTCGAGGATGATCTGCTGCGTCGCGCGCTGGCGCTCGATCTCCTCTTCGCGCTCCTTGAGGCCGGTGATGTCGCGGTAGTGGCAGAACAGCCCGCCATCGGCCATCGGCACGAAGCGGAATTCCAGCCACGGCCCGTCCCGCATCCGGCGCGTGTACTGCGTGCCCCCCGGCGTCAGCATGGTCCGCAGCCTTGCCCGCACCAGCGCCGCCACGGCCTCCTCGGTGGCGGGGGGCGGGCCGAAGTCGCCCCGCAGGGCCTGGGCGCGCAGGATCTCCGTGACATGGGTGCCGGGCCCGGTGAAGTCGGCCGCGAAGCCCTGCACGCGGCGCATCGGGCCGTTGGCGCGCACCAGCCGCAGCTCGGAATCGTAGAGCGCCACCGCGTCGGTGAGGTTGTCGAGGATGATCTGCTGCGTCGCGCGCTGGCGCTCGATCTCCTCCTCGCGCGCCTTGAGCCGCGTGATGTCGCGGTAGTGGCAGAACAGCCCGCCATCGGGCAGGGGGATGAAGCTGTACTCCAGCCAGTAGCCGCCGGCGGACTTGCGCGTGTAGTGCGTCCCGCCCGGCGTCAGCATCACCGCGAGGCGTTCCCGCACCAGCGCCTCGATGCCCTCCGGGTCCGCCGGCGGCGGGCCGAAGTCGCCGCGGCGCGCCTGCAGCCGCAGCGTCTCGGCGAGGGGCGGGCCGGGGACCGAGTAGCGCTGGTCCGTGAAGTTCTGCAGCCGCAGCAGCGGGCGGTTGGCGAGCCGCAGCACGAGATCGGAGTCGTACACCGCGACGCCGTCCGAGAGGTTGTCGATGGCGAGCTGGTAGGTGGCGCGCTGCACCTCCAGCTCGGCCTCGTGGCGCTTCAGCGCGGTGATGTCGCGGTAGATGTTGAGCACGCCGCCATCGGGCAGCCGGGTGCGGATGATCTCCACCCAGTAGCCGCAGCGGGTCAGGCGGGTGGTGACGCGCTCGGCGGGATCGAGGATCTCGCGCACCCGCCGCTCCACGAAGGCGTCGAGCGCGGCCTCGGTCTCCGGCGGCGGCCCGTAGTCGCCGCGGTTCGTCATGAAGCGCAGGATGGCGCGCCCGTCGGCGCCGGGCAGCAGCAGGTCGGGCGGCAGGTCGTAGAAGCGCTGCAGCCGGGCGTTGGCCAGCCGCACGCGGAACCCGGAATCCCAGAGCAGCAGCCCGTCCGTCATGGTGTCGAGCACCAGCTCGTGCGTCTCCCTGGCCGCGCGCAGCTCCGACTCGCTCTCGATCAGCTTGGTGACGTCGCGGTAGGTGACGATGTGCCCGCCCGATTCCATCGGGTGGGTGATCACCTCGATCCAGCCGCCGGAGCGGCGCGGGCGCACGTAGCGCGTGCCGCCGGGGGTGAGCAGGTTGGCGGCGCGCCGCTGCGCCTCGGCCTCGACCGCCGCGGGATCGGCGGGCGGCGGGCCGAAGTCGCCGCGCCGGACCTGGTAGCGCACGAGGTCGATCACCGGCGTGCCGACCTGGATCAGCGCGCCCGGCAGCTCCAGCAGATGCTCCACCTGCCGGTTGAAGGCGCTGAGCCGGAACGCCTCGTCCCAGAGCGCCACCGCGTCGCGCATCTGGTCGAGCATGCGCTGCTGCGTGTCGAGGCGCTGACGCAGCGCCGCGTCGCCCGATGGTCGGCACGTGGCGCGGTCCTGTCGCGGCGGGGGCGGGGCGCCGGGAGGCGCGGCCCCTTCCGGCATGCTCCCGTCCGGTATGCTCCCATCTGGCATGCTCCCTTCCGGCGTGGCCCCGACCGGCGCCTCCATGGCGGATCGCCGCCGGTCGGCGGGTGCCTCGCCGGACTGGATCTCGCCGGGCGGCAGCCCGTCGGCGGCCGTCTCGCGGGGGATCGTCACGGGCATGCCGGGCGCCGTCGCGGAACGGCGCGGTGGCGGACCGGTTCGCCGTGCCTAGCGGGTTTCTGGCGCAGGGCGGGCTCCGTGTTTGACGCGGCGGAAAGCTTGCCGCCATCCTCCCGCCCGCGCGGCGGGCCGGGGAGTGCGGGATGGCGGCGAGCGAGTTGCTGCTCGTGGAGGATGACGCTTTCCAGCGGCAGGCGGTGGGCGACTATCTCACGCTGCAGGGCCTTTCGGTCACGTCGGTGGCCGACGGGGCTGCCTTCCGCCGGGCGGTGGAGAGCCGCATGCCCGATCTCGCCCTGGTCGATGTCCGCCTGCCCGGCGAGGACGGCTTCACCCTGGCGCGCTGGCTGCGCGCCCGCAGCGAGCAGGTCGGCATCATCATGCTGACCGCCGCCGACGAGCTGGTGGACCGCGTGGTCGGCCTCGAATCCGGCGCCGACGACTACGTGGTCAAGCCCTTCGAGCCGCGCGAATTGCTGGCACGGGTGCGGGCGCTGCTGCGGCGCGGGCAGCGCGCCGCGGCCCCGGCCGCGCCGGCGGCCGAGGCACGGCCCCTGATCCAGGTCGGCGCCGCCATGCTCGACCTCGAGCGGCGCATCCTGGTCGGCCCGGCGGGCGAGGAGCGCCTGACCGCGGGCGAGTACGACCTGCTCCGCCTGCTGGTAGAGAACCCGAACCGCCCGCTGCACCGCGACTGGCTGCTGGAGGCGACCGCCCGTGCCGGCGAGGAGCCCGAGGCGTTCGACCGCGCCATCGACCTGCGCATCATGCGCCTGCGCCGCAAAGTGGAGCGCGACCCGGCGCACCCGGAGGCGATCCGCACGGTGCGCGGCGTCGGCTACGTGTTCGTGCCCGCCTCCGGCTGAGCCGGGGTGGCGGCAGGGGGCCGCCGGGTCCCGGCGATCGGGCGGCGCGCCGCTCATCGCCCGGCCGCCGCATCCTTGTCGGCGCGGTCCTTGGCGACCGGGCCCGCGGCGGGCAGGGAAGGGCGGGTCGCGCCCGGCATCCCGCTGGACATCGCCGTGCGCTCGCCCTTGCCGTCGTCCTGCGCGGCGCAGACGCCGGGCCGGTCGAGGGCCGCCTTCCCGTCCTGGCGGTCGCCGCAGTCCACCGGCACCGCCTCGGTCTCCGGCCCGGCGACCGTGGTCTCGGCCTCGGCCTCGGCGCGGGCGGTGACGACGAGGCGCCAGACATTGAACGAGACATCGGCGGCCGGCGCGGCCGACGCCTCCCCGGTGTCGATCCGGTGGAGGAAGTCCGGCGAATCCCGGAGGGCGGCCTCGCCGGCCGGGGAGGCGGCGACGGGCTCCTCGGCGACCAAGGTCGGGGCCTCCGGCCAGGTCAGCTTCGCCACCGGCAAGGCGTCGCGCAACGCGGGCGGGGCGCGTTCCCCGGCGGGGGCGGCTGTCGCGCGCGCGGCGACTCCGGCGACCAGGCAGATGGCCTCGCCCAGGCAGCAGGCCAGCACCGGCAGCGCCAAGGCCAAGGCCAGCACGGCAGGTCCCTTGCGCATGGCACGGTGCATCCGGTGCGCCTCCGCCTTCCCCCGGGATGCCGTCGCCGGCCCCGACCGGTCCGGTTATAGGGCCGTCGCGTTTCACCGGCGTGTCGCCGCTGTTTCTCCGGCGGGGGCGACGATGCGCGGGCGCTTCGCGGCCGCTGCGCCGGCGCGGTTCGTGCCGGGTCGCCGCGATGCGGAACGGGGCGGCTCTACGGTCCGGCGCGCAGCACCCCGCCGGTCCCGCGCGATGCCGCTCCGCGCGGATCGGGACCGCGGTGCGTGCCGGCGGGCCCGGGCGTCCGGGAAGCCGGTGCCGCGTGCCGATCCCCGGCGCTGGCGATCAGCCGGCACCCGGCCGCCGCCGGGCACGCAGCCTCCCGCGGCGGCACGGGTCATCGGCCTGCCGGGTAGGCGATCGTCACCACCTCCAGCGCCTCGCGCCCCTGCGGCGTGCGCAGTTCCACCACGTCGCCCTCCGAGGCGCGCAGCAGGGCGCGGGCGACGGGCGAGAGCCAGCTTATCCGGCCCCGCTCCATGTCGGTCTCGTCGGCGCCGACGATGGTGACGGTCCGCTCCACCCCGGCGCCGGTCTCGTAGGTGACGGTGGCACCGAAGTAGACGCGGTCCCGGCTGCGCTGCGCCGCCGGGTCGACCACCTGCGCCCGCTCCAGCCGCTTGCGCAGGAAGCGCACGCGGCGGTCGATCTCGCGCAGCCGCTTCTTGCCGTACTGGTAGTCGGCATTCTCCGAGCGGTCGCCGAGCGAGGCGGCCCATGCGACCAGCTCCACCACCTTCGGCCGCTCCTGCGACCAGAGCGCGCGCAACTCGGCCTGCAGCCGGGCAAGGCCGTCGGGGGTGATGTAGTTGGGCGTCCCGGCGGGCAGCGGCGCGGCGCCTTCCTCGTCGTCATCGTCGTCGGGATCGGGCAAGGCCGGACTCCCCGTGGGCAGGAGGCGACGAGGATGCGTCGGCGCGGCATCCGGGTGAAGCGTCGCTGAATGAGTTTGCGAAGCGTTCGCAATTAGGCTATCGGAGGCAGCCGCCCCGAAGGCGTTGCTTGGAGGTTTCCGATGGGTTTCGTCTTTCCCCTGGCGCCGCCACCGCCCGACTATCCCTCCGCCACGGCCTGCCTCGATCCCGCCGAGAGGCTGCTGCTGCACGCGATCCGGCTCTGGGTCGCGGCGCGGCAGCGCGAGGCCGAGCCGGTCAGCCTGGTCCGCGAGGCCTTCGAGGCGGCGGGGCTGCGGCAGGGGGCCGCGGCGGCGCTGGACGGCTGGCTGCAGATCGTGCGCCGCACCGCGCTGCGGCCGCTGAACGTGGGCTGTCCGCGTTGCACGATGGTGACCGAGGACGAGACCTGGATGCTCGCCGCCGCCGCCGCCTCGCAACGGGGCGCGGCCCCGGCGGCGCTGCGCGCGCTGCGCCGCTGCATGAGCCGGCCGGGGGCGGATTTCGCGATCGGACCGGTGGACGGGCTCGCCGAGCTGTTCGCCGAGGCGGGGCTGCCCTTCCGCTGGCGCCGCCTGCCGGACGGCCTCGCGCCGGACGCGGTGCAGCCGGAGCGATCGGCCTCGCAGCGCCTGCACTGAGGCCGGCGGGGGCAGGGACGGGGGCGGAGGCGGGGCGCGGCGTCCGCGCCGCGTCCCCGCCCTTGCCCGGCACCCGCTTCCGGCAAGGCTCAGCGGGACGGGTTGTAGAAGATGATCCGGCTGCCGAGCGGGTCGAAGCCGAACTGCACCTGCCGCAGGTCGGAGAGGGCGCGGGCGATCGCCGGGTGCCGCTCCTCGGGCGCGTAGAACATCATGAAGCCGCCCGAACCCGCGCCGAGCAGCTTGCCGCCCTGCGCGCCGGCGCGCATCGCCGCCTCGTACCAGCCGTCGATCGCGCCGGAGCTGACGCCCGGCGCCAGGCTCTTCTTGAGCTGCCAGTTGACGTCGAGGATCTCGCCGACGCTGTCGATGTTGCCGTTCTGCAGCTCGTCGCGCATCTCGTAGGTGAGCTTGACCATGCGCTGCAGCGCGGCGCTCTTGTCGTTCTCGGTGGCGACGTTCTCCGACTGCGCCTTGAGGATGCCCGAGGCGCTTCGCGTGATGCCGGTGTAGAAGACGATGATCCGCCGCTGCAGCGCCTCGTTCAGCTTGCGGTCCATGATGACCGGCGAGACCAGCACGCTGTCGTCGGGCCGGAACTCGATCAGGTTGAAGCCGCCATAGGCCGCGGCGTACTGGTCCTGCTTGCCGATCGGCTCGCCGCAGCGCTCGATCTCGATGTGGCAGGCCAACTGCCCGAGGTCGTCCGACGAGACGTGCCGGCCGAGATAGGCCGAGACGGCGTTGATCAGCCCCACCGTGAAGGAGGAGGAGGAGCCGAGGCCGGTGCCGCGCGAGGGGATGTCGGCGATGGTGGTGATCTCGACGCCGCCCTGCACCTCCAGCATCTCGAAGGCGGCCTTGACCAGCCGGTGCTCGATCTCGGCGACGCTGCTCACCTCCTCCGTCTTGGAGTAGGCGAGGCGGATGCCGCCGTCGAACTTCCTGTTGATGTTCACGTAGACGTACTTGTCGATCGCCGTGCTGAGCACGGCGCCGCCGTGGCGCCGGTAGAAGGAGGGCAGGTCGCTGCCGCCTCCGACGAAGCTCATTCGCAACGGGGTGCGACAGATGATCATGGGGCCTCCGGGGGGGTGGAAAGGGGGGCGGCGTCGGCCGTCCGCAGGATGCCGTCCACGCGGAGCTCGCGTTCCGCGGCGGCGCGGGCCGCCAGGACGACCGGGGTTTCGTCGGCCGCGCGCGCGTCGTAGATGCGCGCCGCCTCGTCCGGCCCGGCGCCGCGCGCGACGAGGTCGCCGATGACCCGGTCGCGGCGCACCGACTCGTCGCTCGCCACGTGCAGCCGGTGCACGCGGCGGCTCGTCGACGGGTCGAGCAGCAGCGCCGGAACGCCTTCCAGGATCAGCACCGTGTCGGCGTCCAGCGCCACCTTGCCGGCGGCGCGGGTGGTGCGGGTGAAGCGGTCGTAGAAGGGCAGTTCCGGCGCCGCGTCCCCGCCCGCCAGCCAGGGCTCGAGCGCCGCCAGCATCGCGTCGAGGTCGAAGCGGCCGAGCACGCCGGGCCGGCGTTCCGCCGGCGGCCGGATCCAGCGGTCCATCGCCACCGTCAGGGCGCGGCGGCCCCGGGCGCGCAACTCGGCGGCCAGCGTCGCGGCGAGGGTCGACTTGCCCGAGCGCGCCAGGCCGCCCACCAGCACCAGCTCCCCGGCGCCGATCGTGTCCGGCAGGTCGCCGAGGGCGGCGGCGAGGCGGGGATACTGGTCGGCGATCAGCCGCACCGCGGCGGCGAAGTCGGGCACGGTGTAGTCGGGCACGGCGGCGTAGCGCCCGTCCCGGCCGCCCTCGCCGGTGTCGAGCAGCACGGTGCGCAGCCCGGCGCGGCTGCCGGCGAGAACGTCGCCGGTGCTGTCGCCCACCATCCAGGAGCGGGTGCGGTCGATGTTCAGCTCGGCCACGGCGCGGTCGATCATGCCGGTCCGCGGCTTGCGGCAGTCGCACGCGACCTTGAGCGACGCCACCTCGCCCGGGAAGCCGCCATGCGGGTGGTGCGGGCAGAAGTACAGCGCGTCCACGTAGGCGCCGCCCTCGCCCAGCTCGGTGTCGAGCCTGGCGTGGATGCGGCGCAGCGTCTCGAAGCTCGCCTCGCCGCGCGCCAGCACTGGCTGGTTGGTGACGACGACGACGCGATGCTCGATCTCGTTCAGCCGCTTCACGGCGGCCGTGGCGCCGGGCAGCAATTCGAGGTCCTCGGGCGTGCGCACGTAGTCGCGCAGCACGTTCAGCGTCCCGTCGCGGTCGACGAACACCGCCACCTGCTTCTCGGCCCGGCGGGCGCGCGCGACCACGCCTTCGCGCAGGTGCCGCTCGACCTTGTCGAGCCGCTTCGGCGTGCCGAGATCCTTGATGTACTCGTAGCTGTTGTAGCCGTGCAGCACGGCGCCGTCCGCCACCATCCGGGGGAACAGGTCCTTGGCGAAGTCGGAGGGCAGCCGGAAGTCGCGGTACGGCGCCAGCGCGCGCTCCTCCACCACGTAGAAGGCGGCGTTCACCAGGTTCTGCAGCCAGGCCCCGGGCGGGTGCGGGTAGGGGTGGAAGGCGGTGATGCGGCCCGCCTCGTCGACCTCGACCAGATCCGAATCGGCCGGATGGTCGTTGGGGTGCAGCAGCAGCGTGGCGACGGCGCCGTGCGCCTCGTGCGCGCGCAGCATGGCCGCGATGTCGATGTCGAACAGCGTGTCGCCGTAGACCACCAGGAACCGGTCGCGCAGCCGGTCGAGGCAGGCGAGCACGGCGCCCGACGTGCCGCGCGGATCGCCGTCGTCGACCAGCGTCACCGTGGCGCCTAGGTCGCCGCGCCCGGCGAAGAAGCGCTCGATCTGGTCGGCGGCGTGGTTGACCAGCACCACCACCTCGGTCACGCCCTGCCGCGCGAGCTGCACCACCTGCCGCTCCAGCAGCGGGATGCCGTCCACGTCCACCAGCGGCTTGGGCCGGCCGTTGAGGCGCGAGGCGAGGCGCGTGCCCTTGCCGCCCGCCAGGATCACCGCCTGCATGTCACGATCTCCATCAGGCATTCTCCTGTCCTGCGATCTCGTCCACGGCGCGCAGGATCGCGGCCGCGGAGCCGAGGCGCGGCGACCAGCCGAAGTCGCGCAGCCGCGTCACCGAGTAGCGGAAGCACGGCACGTCGCCGACCCAGCCGCGCGGCTCCGGCCCGTAGCGGATCACCGCCCCCGGCGAGACGCGGTCGCGCACCGCCTCGGCGATCTCGCGCACCGTCACGCCGTCATCCTCGGGACCGATGTTGCAGACCACGTGCCGGCCGGGCACCCGCGCCGCGACGAACAGCATGGCGTCCACCAGCTCCTCGACATGCAGGTAGGGCTTGCGCTGGGTGCCGTCGCCCAGCACGTCGAGCACCGCCGGGTCGGCGCGCAGCTTGCGCACGAGCTCGAGGATCACGCCGTGCGTCGCCGGCACGCCGACCACGTTGGGGAAGCGGAACACCGAGGCGCGCGGCAGGAAGGTCTCCACCGCGGCGCTGATCTGCGCCTCCGAGGCGAGCTTCATGGCGCCGTAGTTCGAGATGGGGGCGAGCGGTCCGGCGTCCTCCTCGGCGACGCGGTCGCCGAGGTCGCCGTAGATCGCCGAGCTGGAGGCGAAGTGCAGCGTGCGCAGGCGGAGGTCGCGCATCGCCTGCAGCACCGCGAAGGTCGTCAGGAAGGTGCGCCGCAGGTCGATGCACGGATCGTCGATGCCGGCCGGGATATCGGAGTTGGCGGCGAGGTGCCAGACCACCGCCCCGCCCGAATCCGGGCCGTGGTCGCCGGTCCCGAGCCATTCCTCGGTGGCGGCGCGCAGCGCCTCGACGTCGGCGCAGTCGATCTGACGGAAGCGCAGCCGCGGGTGTCCGGCGAGGTCGCCGAGGTTGGCGAGGCTCCCGCGCGAGAGGTCATCAATCAACAGGACGTGATTGCCTTCGGCAATCAACCGCCGCGCCAGCGTCGCTGCCACGAAGCCGGCGCCGCCCGTGATCATATGGCGGTCAGGCAAGCAGGCCTCCTGTCCCAAAAAGTCAACCACACTTCATGTATTAATACAGCTTTGCTATATTACGGCGAATTTCGTCGTCGCGCCACACCAATCCGGCTAAAAAATAGAGCATGTCACCCGCAAACGCGCTATCATGCCGCGGCAGGCTTGGCTGGCGGCCTCACGGTGCATCACGTCGTTAAATTTAGGCCGGTACAATCCCTGGTTAGGCCGGATTAGTCGAAAGGGACCTACGATGGATGGCTTTCAGGTAATTTCCTCCCGCAGCACCTACTGCAGGCCCTACCTCGACCGCCTCTCGGCGCTGCTGGCCGCGACCGACGCGGCGGCGGTGGACGAGGCGATCGACGTGATCCGGCGCGTCTGGGAGCGTGGGGGGCAGATCATCACGCTGGGCAATGGCGGCAGCGCCATGACCGCCCTGCACTTCGCCACCGACTGGAGCAAGGGCGTCTTCATGGCCACCGGCCGGCGCTTCCGCGCCCGCTCGCTGGTTGATAACATGGGCGTAATCACCGCCTATGCCAACGACGTCTCCTTCCAGGACGTCTTCGCCGAGCAGCTGAGGAACATCGCCGTCCAGGGCGACCTGGTGCTGGCCATCTCGGGCTCCGGCAACTCGGAGAACGTGATCCGCGCCATCGACTACGCCAACGGGATCGGCTGTGAGACGCTCGGCCTGTGCGGCTTCTCGGGCGGCAGGCTGAAGGCCAAGGCGCACTACGTCGTCCACGCCGACGTCAACGACATGCAGCTCTGCGAGGACGTCCACGCCATCTTCGGCCACATCGTGATGCAGGCCCTCTGCGGCATGACGGACTGAACCCGGCCGTGCTATCCTGGCGGCGGCACCCACGGGGTGTCGCCGCCGGGTCCGGCCCGGGATGCGGCCATGGGCACCGCCGGCCGTGCCCCATGGCGGCCCCGTCCTCGCCGCCCCGGTTTCCCCGCCCGGCATCCTCCCGGGCGGGCTGACGGAACCGGCCGGGCAGAGGACTGCCGAGACGGAATGATGGAACAGCAGACGGACGCTTCCGGCGCTCCCGCTCCCGATGTCGCGATGTCCGGCGACGACGTCCTGATCGTCATTCCCGCCCTCAACGAGGAGGCCCACATCGCCGGCGTGGTGGCGGCGATGCAGGCGGATGCCGCCATGGCCGGGGCGCTGATCGTGGTGTCCGATGGCGGTAGCCGGGATCGCACCGTCGAGATCGTCCGCGGCATCGGCATGCGCGACCCGCGCGTGCGCGTGGCGGTGCCCGAGCGCCCGGACTCGCTCGGCACCCCCTCGGCCAACGTCAACCGCGCCGTGCGGCAATTCGGCGCGGGACGGCGCTGGCTGGTGCGCGTGGACGCGCATGCCGCCTATCCGCCGGCCTATGCCTCCCGCCTCGTCGCGGCGGCCCTGCGCACGGGGGCGGATTGCGTGGTCACGCCGATGCTCACGCGCGGCCGCAACTGCTTCTCCCGCGCGGCGGCGGCGGCGCAGAACTCGCTGCTCGGCACCGGCGGCTCGGCGCACCGGCTGGCCGGCCGCGGCGGCTGGGTCGATCACGGCCATCACGCGCTGATGCGCCTCGACGCCTTCCGCGACGCCGGCGGCTACGACGAGGCGTTCAGCCACAACGAGGATGCCGAGCTGGACCTGCGGCTCGCCAAGGCCGGCAACCGCATCTGGCTCGCCGACGACGTGATGCTCACCTACTACCCCCGCGGCACGGCGCGCGGCCTCTGGCGGCAGTACTTCAAGTACGGCAAGGGCCGCGCCATGACGGTCTCCCGCCACGGCGGCTCGCGCAAGCTGCGCCAGACCATCCCGCTGCTGATCGCGCCGATGCTGCTGGTGGGCGCGCTCGCCCCGCTGCCCTGGCTGGCCGGCATGCCGCTGCTGGCGGCGCTGCTGGCGCTGCCCAGCCTGGGCTACGTGGCGCTCTGCCTGCTCTACGGCGCCTGGCTCGGCCGGCATGGCGATGGTTGCGCGGCGCTCGCCGGCGTGCCGGCGATGATCATGCATGTCGCCTGGTCGGCGGGCTACTGGCGACAGGTGCTGGCCGGCCCGTCGCCCGGCGCCTTCACCCAGCCCGCCATCGCCGCCTGACCCGGCGCCGCAGCCGGCGCGCGGCGCGCCGGCCGCTTCGCGACGGTGCCGCTCCCGGCGATCCGGACGCGCCGTCCCGCGTTGTGGCCGATCATGTCGGACACTCGACAGGCCTCGCCCGCGCCGGCCCGTCGCCGGCGCCATCCGCCGCGGAAGCTCCTGCCGCTCCTGATGCTGCTCGCCGCGCCGCTGGCGGGCTGCGCGCAACTGGCGGCCTCCGGCGCGCCGGGCACGGGCGGCGCGCCGAACAACGGCCAGGGCGGCAACGGCGGCAGCGCGAGCCTGCTCCGGGGCCCGGAACGGCCGCCGGGATGGCCCGCGCCCCGCATCATGGCGTGACCGGCGGGTCGAAGGCCCATCGTCGGCGCGGCCACTTTGTCGGCTGCCGGGTCGATCCGCGCCCATCCCGGCCGCCATCCGCGGGGCGGGCGCCGCCGTGGCCGTGTTGGCGCGGCATGCCGTTTCGGCCAGAGTGCGACCCCGGAGGGCACCGCCGACGGGCCACCCTTCCGGCGCGGGTCGCGGCGCCTGCCGAGTGGCGGGTCCGTCGCCTCCGCGCCCGTCCCATCGAACCGATCCGGCGCCCGGTCCGACCGGGCGGTGGCCCGCCCGGGAGCCTCCCTTGACCCTGCAAGCCGACGCGCTGATCGACCGCCGCCGCCTGAAGCGCCGCCTGACCCTCTGGCGCGGCGGCGCCGTCCTGCTGGCCGTGGCGCTGCTGGCGCTGCTGGTCGGGCGCGCCGCCGGGGTCGGGACCGGCGGGCTTGGCGGCGCCCATATCGCCCGCCTCACGGTGAGCGGCTTCATCGCCGAGGACCGGGAGGTGCTGGAGGCGCTGGAGAAGGCCGGCCGCAACCCGGCCGTGCGCGCCCTGATCGTCTCCATCAACAGCCCGGGCGGGAGCGTCGGCGGCGGCGAGGCGCTGCATGCCGCGCTGGTGCGGCTGCGGGAGAGCAAGCCCGTGGTCGCCGTGCTGCGCGGCACCGCCGCCTCCGCCGCCTACATGACGGCGGTGGCGACCGACCGGATCATCGCGCGCGAGAGCACCGTCACTGGCTCGATCGGCGTGCTGCTGCAATCCTTCGACGTGTCCGAGCTGCTCGGCCGGATCGGGGTGCGGCCGGAGATCCTGACCTCCGGGCCGCTGAAGGCCGTGCCCAACCCGTTCCGGCCACTCGACGAGGCCGGGCGCGCCGCGCTGGAGCGCATCGTGGCCGACCTGCACGCGCAGTTCGTCGCCATGGTCGCCGCGGGCCGGCACATGCCCGAGGATCGGGTGCGGCCGCTCGCCGACGGCCGGATCTTCACCGGCCGGCAGGCCCTGGCGGCGGGGCTGGTGGACTCGATCGGCGGCGAGGCGGAGGCGCGTCGCTGGCTCGAGTCGGAGCGTCATCTGCCGGCCGGACTGCCGATTCGGGATCTCTCCACCGGCACCGGAATCGGCCGCAGCCTCGGCCTGGCGCTGGGGCCGTTTCTCGGCTCGCTTCTGAAAAGCGTGGTTTCAGAATGGCTTGGCGTTGACGGTTTCATGTCGGTCTGGCAGCCTTCCGCGTGACGGTGCCCTGGCGGCACGCCAGGCGCCAGGACGCGCGCCGCGGCGCCGCCGGCGGCCCGGCGGCCGAAGCGGGGGATGCGCGTTCGATGACCAAGTCGGAGCTGATCCAGCAGCTTGCCGAGGCCAACCCGCATCTGCGGCCGAGCGACGTGGACCTGATCGTCGCCACCATCTTCGACGAGATCACCGAGGCGCTGGCGCGCGGCGACCGCGTGGAGCTGCGCGGCTTCGGCGCCTTCTCCACCAAGCGCCGCGATCCGCGCACGGGCCGCAACCCGCGCACGGGCGCGGCGGTGGAGGTGAAGGGCAAGGCGGTGCCCTATTTCAAGCCCGGCAAGGAATTGCGGGAGCGGGTCAATGGCCAGGAAAAGGCGACTCCGGACGCCGCGCCGGCCTGAGCGGCCGCCCGACGCCACGGCGGCGCGGCGCTTGCGCCACGGTGCGGCTTTGCCGATACCTCCCGCGCCCCGTCCCGCCGGGCGGTGCCGCGATGCCCGGGCCGCCCTGCCCGTGCCGCTCCGCCGGCGCCGTCATGCCCCGGCCCGCCGTGCCGTCCCGACCCTCCAACGGGCGCTGAAGGAAGACCATGCGCTGGATCCTGTTCGGACCGTTCCTGGTGCTGCTGATCCTGTTCGCCCTGTCGAACCGGCAGGAGGTCCAGCTCACCCTCTGGCCCTTCGACTACGCCTACGCCGTGCCCCTGTCCTTCGCGGTGCTGGCGGTGGCGGCGCTCTCCTTCCTGATCGGCGCCGCCGTGGCCTGGATCGCCTCGCTGCCCTACCGCCGCCGCGCCCGGCAGATGGAGGGGGCGGCCCGCCGGATGGAGACCCAGCTCGCCGGGCTGCGCACCCAGGAGGTCTATCCCGCCCGCCGCCAGGCCGAGGCGAAGGCGATGCCGGCGCCGCCGGCCGCGCCGTCGGGCCTGGCGGGAAAGCCGTGAACGCCGTCGCCGGCGGCCCGCTTCGCGCTCCCCCTGGCGGCAGCATCGTCCGGCCGGGATGCGCAATGCCGTGTCCCGACCGGCCGCGTGCCGGGCGGCGCGCCGCGTGATCGGCCGGCCTGCCTCGGCGCGCGAGCGCCTGATCGTGGCGATCGACACGGCGGACCCGGCCCGTGCCGCCGCCCTCGCCGACTCGCTCGCCCCGGCCTGCGGCCTCCTCAAGGTCGGGCTGGAGCTGTTCGACGCGGTGGGGCCCGCCGCGCCGGCCACGGTGTCGGCGCGGGCGCCGGTCTTCCTCGATCTCAAGCTGCACGACATCCCGAACACCGTGGCCGGTGCGGTGGGGGCGCTGCTGCCGCTGCGCCCCGCCATGCTCACCCTGCACGCCGCCGGCGGTGCCGCGATGATCGAAGCCGCGCGACACGCGGCCGAGCGGGCCGGGGCGGCGCGGCCGCTGCTGCTCGCCGTGACCGTGCTGACCAGCCTCGACGCCGCCGCCCTCGCCGCGACCGGCGTCTCCGACCCCCCGGCGGCGCAGGTGCTGCGCCTCGCCCGGCTGGCCCTGTCGGCCGGTGCCGACGGGCTGGTCTGCTCGCCGCGGGAGGTGGCCGCGCTGCGCGACGCGCTGGGCGCGGCCCCTGCCCTGGTGGTGCCCGGCATCCGGCCGGCCGGCAGCGCGACCGGCGATCAGGCGCGCACCGCCACCCCGGCCGAGGCGGTGGCGGCCGGCGCCGACTGGATCGTGGTCGGCCGCCCCGTCACCGGCGCCGCCGACCCGGCCGCCGCCGCGGCGGCGATCGTCGCCGGCCTGCCGTGACGCCCGTCGCTTCCTCCGCCGGGTCTCCCGCTGGGACCCCCGCTGGGCCTCCCGCTGGGCCGCTCGCTGGGACCCCCGCTGGGACCCCCGCTGGGACCCCCGCTGGGACCCCCGCTGGGACCCCCGCTGGGACCATGGTCAAGATCTGCGGCATCAACGATGCCGCCGGGTTCGATGCGGCGCTCGCGGCGGGTGCCGACCTGGTCGGCTTCGTGTTCTTCCCGCCCTCGCCGCGCGCCGTGTCGCCCGCCGTGGCGGCGTCGCTCTCCGCGCGGCAGGCCGGCGGGGCAGGGCGGGTCGGGCTGTTTGTGGACCCGGACGACGCGCTGCTGGAGGCCGTGCTCGCCGCCCTGCCGCTCGACCTGATCCAGCTCCACGGCGCGGAGTCGCCCGAACGCTGCGCCATGCTGCGTGCCCGCTTCGGGCGGCCGGTGATGAAGGCGCTCGGCATCGCGGCCGAGTCGGATCTCGCGGCGCTCGACCGCTATGCCGGCGCGGTGGACCGCTTCCTGCTCGATGCCAAGCCTGTGCCGGGCGACGCGCTGCCCGGCGGCAATGCCCGGCGCTTCGACTGGTCGCTGCCCACCCGCCGCCGGATCCCGCTGCCCTGGCTGCTGGCCGGCGGGCTGACCCCGGCCAACGTCGCGGACGCCATCGCGGAGAGCGGGGCGCCGGGCGTGGACGTCTCCTCCGGCGTGGAGCGGGCGCGCGGCGTGAAGGATCCCGCCATGGTCGCCGCCTTCGTCGCGTCGGCGCATGCTGCCCCGGACGCGGCGCCGCGGCGGATGGCCCGTCCCGCCACCTGATTCCGGTCTGCCCGCGCCGGACCGGCACGGCTCGCCGCCCGCTCCGGCGGCCTTCGCCGCCGTCCGCCGGCAGGGGCAGCGGCCCGAGCGGGGCCCCGGCCGCGACCGGTGCCCGGCCCCGGCGGGCGGATCGCCGCCGACGCGCTCCGCTTCGCCGACAGGGGCCCGTGGCGAATCGTCGTCCCGGCCGGATGGTGGCCCGAAGCGGGCCGTTCGCGCATCGGCGGCCGACCGGGCCGGGCGTCGCGAGAAACCGGCGCGGGGCGGCAGCCCGTTGGCTTATTCTCGCCGGGCCGACCGATGGCAGGTGCCGGGGACAGGGCCGTCGCGGCGACGGAGCGGGCATCGCGTCCGGTTCCCGGGCGCCTCTGCGAGGGGAGCGACGACGGAATGGCGGGGGAGCTTTCGTGCCGGTCCGGGGTTCGGCGCGCTGCGACCATGACCACGGGCCACCGCACCGCCGCAGTCCCGCCACCTCGCGCCGGGTGGACGACGCCGCCGGCGCGGGCCGGATCCAGGCCGGACCGGTCTTCCTCCGACGGGGCTCCCCGCGGCGGGCGAAGGTCCGGTCGGGAGCGCGGCCTGCCGCCGGTCCGCGCCCTCGGCGCCGCCTGCCGCTCCCGGACGGCCTCGCCTGCCGGCGATCCGACCTAGGCCCGGTCGGCGGGACCGGTGACGTTGCATCGACACCGCCGGGACGCGGCGGAACCGGGCCGGGCCGATTTCGGGCGGTCGTCCGGCCCGCCGGGCGTGGCCGATGCGCCGCGGGCGTCCGGGCAGCGGACGTGGATCGACATCCGGGCGGTTCCGGCGCTCACCCTGGTGGCGGCCTTCGCCTTCTGCCTGCTCGGCCTCGCGACGCTGCTGGACGCGCGGCGCGACGCCTGGAACGCGGCCGGCGACGAGGCCGCCAATCTCGGCCGCGTCGTCGGGCAGGAGATCAGCCACACGCTGGAGGTGCTCGACCTCTCCCTGCATGCGGTGATCGAGAACATCGATCATCCCGAGCTGCCGCGGATCAACCCCGCGCTGCGTGCCCTCGTGCTGTTCGACCGTGCGGCGATGGCCAGTCATCTCTCCGGCATCCTGGTGCTCGACCGGGCGGGCGACCCGCTCCTGTTCTCCCGCGGTGGGCAGCCGTCGGGCAGCTTCGCCGACCGCCCCTACTACCGGCGCCATCGCGACGCGGCCTCCGACCAGGGGCTGGTCGTCAGCCCGCCGATCATGGAGGAGTGGCTGGGCGGCCCGATGCTCGGGGTGAGTCGGCGCCTGGACGACGGCGCCGGGCGGTTCGCCGGCGTGGTGGTCGGCTTGGTGCGCCTGGAGTATCTGCGCAACCTGCTCGGCGGCATCGCGCTCGGGTCGGCCGGCGCATTGGCCCTCTGCCTCGGCGACGGCGAGGCGGCGGTCCGGGTGGTGGGCAGTGGCGGCCCGGCCTCGGCGGACGGGTTCCGCGGCTGCGCCGGGGCGCGGGAGGCCCGCGCCGGGCCGGTGACGCGAACCGAACCCGACGGCGCCCGCCACCTCGATCTCGTCACCCGGATACCGGGCACGGGGTTATGCGTGGTGGTCTCGCTCAGCGCCGCCGACATCGAGGCGCGCTGGTGGCCGCGGGCCTGGCAGATCGGCCTGCTCATGCTCGGCCTGTTCGCGTTCATGGCGGCGCTGGCCGTGGCGCTGCGGCTGGAGCTGAGGCGGCGGCGCCAGGCGGAGGAGACCCTGCGCGAGAGCGAGGCGCGCTTCCGGGCGCTGGCCGAGAATTCCGGCGACATGGTGGCGCGCATCGACCTCGCCGGCCGCCGGCGCTACGTCTCGCCTGTCTCCTGGCGTCTGCTCGGCTGCTCGCCCGAGGCGCTGATCGGCACCGAGGCGCTGGCCGACATGCCGGCGGAGGACCGGCCGGCGGTGCTGCGGGAGATCGCCCGGCTGCGCAGCGGCCAGACCGAGGAGGTGGTGGTGACCTACCGGGCGCGCCATGCCGACGGCCACTCGATCTGGCTGGAATCCACCCTGCGCGTGACGCGCGACGTCGCCACCGGCAGGCCGGACGGCGTGATCTCGGTGTCGCGCGACGTCACCGAGCGCAAGCGGCTGGAGATGCGGCTGGCCGAGGCCGCCCGCCAGGACGGGCTGACCGGCCTTTCCAACCGGCGCGCCTTCGACGAGGCGCTGGCGGCGGAATGGCATGGCTGCGCCGGGCGCGGACGGCCGCTTTCCCTGATGCTGATCGACGTGGACGCCTTCAAGTCGTTCAACGACCGGCACGGCCATCTGGCCGGCGACGACTGCCTGCGCGGCGTCGCCGGGCCGCTGCGCGACGCGGTCAGGCGGGCCGGCGAGATGGCGGCGCGCTACGGCGGCGAGGAATTCGTGCTGCTGCTGCCCGGCACCGGCGCCGTCGACGTGGCGCGCCTGGGCGAGCGGGTGCGGGCCGAGATCGAGGCGCTCGGCCTGCCGCATGGCGGGGCGGGTGCTCCGCTGCCGGTGGTCACCGCGAGCATCGGGGTCGCCACGGCGATCCCTGGTGGCCTGTCGGAGCCGTCGGATCCGGAAGCGCTGCTGATGGCGGCCGATCGGGCCCTCTATGTCGCCAAGCGGGAAGGCCGCAACCGGGTCTCGCAGGCGCCGCTGCCGGGGCGGATGGCGGCACGCATCTGAGAGCCTGTTCGAGAGGCCTGCGGGTCGGTCCGGCGGGTCTTTTCCGCGCCGGGCGCGTCAGGGACCTGGCACGATGCCCCGCATCGTGCCGGCGTCCCTTCCTTCCCGGCACGAAAAATCCCTCGCCATCCCTCCGCCGCAGGCCTCTCGAACAGGCTTTGAGTCCGCCCCACGCAGGTCCTGGCCTGCGCGGGGCGGTACGCGCAGGGGGCGGTGGGGCGGCGTTCAGGGACCGGCCCGTCGCACATCCTGTCAAGTGATGATGTGTAAAATATTAAATGCCTGACGGAATTTGTTGCGCCCTCGCTCGCCCTGGACCACTGACGCGTGTACAGCGGGGAAGAGTCATGGTATACGGATTTCCCGGCAGCCAACCGCGACGCAAGTTCCGCGGACTGCCCGGCCGGCCTCGCCTTTCCCGGCAGGCCGTCGACCGAACGCTCTAGAGGAGACCTCCCCATGCCCTCGATTGGCCCGGCATGGCTGCCTGCCATGGGTGTCTGTGGATGCTGGTGATCCAGACCTACCTGGCGGGCATGGGCGAATTGGCCGATCTCACCGCCCTCGCCGGCCTGCGCCTCGGCAGCCCGCTGGAGTTGCGCTGCGCACCGGCGCGGGGGAGCAGGGCGCGGCGCATCTACGTCCATGCGACGGATGGCCGGGTGCTCGGCTTCCTGCCGCCCGACGACGCGGCCTCGCTGCCGATCCTGCTGGATCAGGGAGCGAGTGCCACGGCCAGCATCACCGCGATGGTGCCGGCCTTCATGCGGCCGCGCCTGCAGATCGAGGTGCGCGTGACCGGTCAGCGGCGCCGGCGGCCCCACCTCGCGGCCTGACGGGCCCTGCGCCCGCTTCCACCGCGCGGCCCGCCCGGGACGTCGGGCTCCGACGAGTGGTCCGATGGCGAGCGATCCGGTGGGAAGCGGCCCGCCCTGTCCGGCACCCTGCCTTCCGGTCCCCCGGCCGGTCGCCGGCGGCGGTTCCTGTTCCCCTGCCGGTCCGCGCTTGCGCGGCCCGGCGTGATCCCTCGGTCCGGCGCGCGGCCGCTCACTGCCGTCCGGGCGACCCCGCGCGTGCTACCGGTCCGCGCCGGTCGGGGATGATGCGGGCGGGTATCAGTCCAGGTCGACGGCGTGCAGGCGCAGCACCTCGATGCCCACCACCTCCAGGGTGGCGACATGCGTCGCCTCCAGCAGGACCGGCGGCGCGCAACCGGCCGCCAGCGCCTCCTGCCAGCGCGCGGCGCAGAGGCACCAGCGATCGCCGGGCCGCAGCCCGGCGAAGCCGTATTCCGGCCGTGGCGTCGACAGGTCGTTGCCGCGGCGCTTCGAGAATTCCAGGAACTCTTCCGTCATCTCGGCGCACACGGTGTGCAGGCCGAAATCCTCCGGGGCGGTGTTGCAGCATCCGTCCCGGAAGAAGCCGGTGAGGGGGGCCACCGAGCAGGGCAGCAGCTTGCCGCCGACGACGTTGCGTCCTTCCGGGCGCGCGACGGGATGCCCCGCCGGGCGCCGGTCGGGGCGATCCTCCGGCGGGCCTGCCGGCCCGCCTTCGGTCCCGCGCAAGGCGGCCTTGCCCTTCGCGCGCCGTTCAGGCCGCGGTGCGGATCGCGGCGGCCTTGACGGACTCGTCCACGTTGCCCGCGAAGGTCTCGAAGTTCTTCTCGAACAGGCCGACCAGATGCGTCGCCTGCTTGTCGTAGGCCGCCTTGTCGGCCCAGGACTCGCGCGGGTTCAGCACCTCGTTCGGGATGCCCTCGACGTCCTGCGGCATGGCGAGGCCGAAGAACGGGTCGGTGATGAAGGCCGCGTCCTTGAGCGAGCCGTCGAGCACGGCGCGCAGCAGGGCGCGGGTGTGCTTGATGCTCATGCGGTGGCCGGTGCCGTAGGCGCCACCGGTCCAGCCGGTGTTGACCAGCCAGCACTGCGCGCCGTCCCGGGCCACCAGCTCGGCCAGCATCTTGCCGTACACCTCGGGGTCGCGCGGCAGGAAGGGCGCGCCGAAGCAGGTGGAGAAGGTCGCCTGCGGCTCCTTGCCCAGCCCCTTCTCGGTGCCGGCCACCTTGGAGGTGTAGCCCGAGAGGAAGTGGTACATGGCCTGCGCCGGCGTCAGCTTGCTGATCGGCGGCAGCACGCCGAAGGCGTCGGCCGTCAGCATCACCACGTTCTTCGGCAGCTTGCCGACGCCGCCGGGCACGGTGTTCGGGATGTACTCGATCGGGTAGCAGGAGCGCGTGTTCTCGGTGCGGGAGCGGTCGGTGAGGTCGAGGTTGCCCTGCTCGTCGCCGACCACGTTCTCCAGCACGGTGCCGAAGCGGTGGCTCGCGTTCCAGATCTGTGGCTCGGCCTCCTTCGAGAGGTCGATCACCTTGGCGTAGCAGCCGCCCTCGAAGTTGAACACGCCCTGGTCCGACCAGCCGTGCTCGTCATCGCCGATGAGCTGGCGCTCGGGGTCGGAGGAGAGGGTGGTCTTGCCGGTGCCGGAGAGGCCGAAGAACAGCGCGACGTCGCCATCCTTGCCCATGTTGGCCGAGCAGTGCATCGGCAGCACGCCCTGCGGCGGCAGCAGCCAGTTCATCACGGTGAAGATCGACTTCTTGATCTCGCCCGCGTAGCTGGTGCCGGCGATCAGGATCGTCTTCTTGGCGAAGGAGAGGCAGATCGCCGTCTCGGTGCGCACGCCGTCCACGGCCGGGTCGGCCATGAAGTCCGGCGCGTGCAGGATCACGTAGTCCGGCGTGAAGCCTTCCAGCTCGGCGCGCTCGGGGCGGATGAACATGTTGCGCGCGAACAGCGCGTGCCACGGGCTCGTGCTCACCAGCCGCACGCGGATGCGGTACTTCGGGTCGGCGCCGGCGTAGAGGTCCTGCGTGTACAGCTCGGGCGCCTGGCCGAGATAGTCGCGCACGCGCGCCGAGAGGCCCTCGAACTTCTCCACCGGCAGCGGCCGGTTCACCTTCCCCCACCAGACCTCGTCATGCGCCTCGGGGTCGTCCACGACGAACTTGTCCTGGACCGAGCGGCCCGTGTGCACGCCCGTGTTCGCCATGAAGGCGCCATCGGCCGAGAGCGTGCCGTCGCCGCGGCGCAGCGCGTTCGCGTAGAGCCCGTTCGCCGTCAGGTTGGCGTGGATCGGGGCCGCGCTGCGCACGCCGGTGCCGGCGAGAGCGGGATTTTCGGGCAGGCTGGTGATAGCGTTCAAGCAGAACCTCCGGTGGAAGGAAGATGTTCGAGCCGGAGGTCGCGTTGTGCGGCGCTTCCGGTTCGGTTCCTTGGCGCCGTTCCTCTTGGATTGCAGAGGATCCTAGGCAGTAAACCGTAAGCTGGTCAATGCACACTTAAAAGGCAACTTAACTTTCTGTGGGCTCCCCCCGGGCCTGGCGGACGGCGCGCACCAGCGCCTCGCGCACGCCGGCGGCGGTGGCGACCGGCGCGGCGAAGGCCAGGCGTGCCACCAGCCCCGTGGGCGCCGCCCCGCCCTCCTCCGCCCCGCCGGCTTCCGACGCGCCGCCCCCTGCCTCGCTGCCCTCCGGCGTGCCGTCCGGCAGCGCCAGGTCGCAGCCATCCGGGTCCACCCCGGCCAGGCGCCAGGGGCCGGGTGGGGCGCCCAGCAGGCGCTCGGCGATCAGCGCCACCGCCCCGGCATGATCGGCGTTCACGTGCGCGACGATGCCTGCCTCGGCCGCCGCGATCGCCGCCACCGCCGCCGGGTCGGGCAGCAGCGCCGCGCGGGCCAGCCGCGTCGCGCGGGCGAAGCCGCCGACCAGCAGCGCCGATCGCGGCCGCACCCGCCAGAGCCCGAAATCGGCGAAGCCGGCGTAGAGGGCGGCGTAGGGATGGCGCGACAGCCAGCGCGCCTTCAGCGGCGGCGCCTCCGCGTCCGGCACCGGCTCGGCGAGGCCGGTCAGGGTGACGCGTGGCGTGGTCTGCGGATTCGGCCCCGTGGCGGCGCCGGTGAACAGCAGCGCGCAGCGCGGCTCGGCGCGGAGCTGGCGCGTGTGCTCCGACAGGGCGGAGAGCCAGAGCAGCACCGCGAGGTCGGGCGCCGCCGCCGGCGTCACCAGGCTGGCGAAGGGCTGCCCGCCCGCCGCCGTGGCCAGCGTGGCCGATCCCGCCGCCCGCACGAGGCAGCGCGCCTCGAAAGCCGCCGCATCCATCGCCATATCGCCAATCCCACCCTGCCGGCCCGCCGCTTCGGCCCGCCTCGCGCCACAATCGGCGGCGATCCTGGGTCGCGCCGGGGTGACGGCCCGCCCGGCCGTGCCTAATGAGTGGCCGAGACCGACGACCGCGCCCCCGGAGCCCCGCCGATGCCCGCCACGATCGCCCTGGTGGATGACGACCGCAACATCCTGACCTCGGTCAGCATGACCCTGGAGCAGGAGGGCTTCCACGTCCGCACCTACACGGACGGCGAGAGCGCGCTGCAGGGCCTGCTGGCCAAGCCCGCCGACCTCGCCGTGCTCGACATCAAGATGCCGCGCATGGACGGGATGGAGCTGCTCCAGCGCCTGCGCCAGCGCACCGCCATGCCGGTGGTCTTCCTCACCTCCAAGGACGAGGAGGTGGACGAGCTGATGGGGCTGCGCCTCGGCGCCGACGACTACATCACCAAGCCCTTCAGCCAGCGCCTGCTGCTGGAGCGCATCCGCGCCCTGCTCCGGCGCAACGAGGCGAGCCGCTCGGAGGGGGCCGGCTCGCCCCCCGGCGGCGTGCTGGCGCGCGGCGACATGGTGCTGGACGAGACCAAGCACACCTGCACCTGGAAGGGCCACCCGGTGCAGCTCACCGTCACCGAGTTCCTGCTGGTCAAGGCGCTGGTGGTGCGGCCGGGCATGGTCAAGAACCGCGACCAGCTCATCGACGCCGCCTACGGCGAGAACATCTACGTGGACGACCGCACCATCGACAGCCACGTCAAGCGCGTGCGCAAGAAGTTCCGCCAGGTCGATCCCGACTTCGCCCAGTTCGAGACCCTCTACGGCATCGGCTACCGCTACAAGGAGCAGTGAGGCCACCATGCCGGAAGGCGGCGCGGCTCCCCCACCCCTCGCGTCGCCCGCCCAGGCGGGCGGCCGTGCCGCGCCCCGCGCCCCGGTGGCCAGGGCCGACCCGACGCGCCGCCTGTGGCATTCGCCGCTGCTGCGCCGCATCCTGCTGATGAACGCCCTGCCGCCGGCGCTGCTGGCGGCCTCGCTGCTCTACCTCGACCAGTACCAGAACGGGCTGATGGCCGCCGAGGTGGAGAGCCTGCGCACCCAGGCCCGCATCTACGCCAACGGCATCGCCGAGGCCGCGGTGCGGCCGCAGGACGACCGCATGGTGCTCTCGCCCGACGCGGCGCGGCCGCTGCTGCGCCGGCTGGTCGAGCCCTCGCCCAACACCCAGGCCAAGCTGTTCGACAACAACGGCCTGGTGGTCGCCGACAGCCGGCTGCGGGAAGGGCAGGGGGGGGCCATCGTCTCCGAGCCGCTGCCGCCGCCGGAGCCGCGGCGCATCTTCGCCGGCACGCTGGCCGGGCTCTACGACCGGCTGATCGGCCTGTTCCCGCGCTCGGTGCGCGGCGCCAGCGGCCGCGACGGGGTGGTGGTGGACGTCAACCCCGACGCCCCCTCCTTCGACTGGCAGCCCGATCTCGGCCCGGACCGGCGCGAGGAGCTGCGCATCGCGCTGGAAGGCGGCGTGAACCCCTATGTCCGCCGCACCGCCGACGGCCGCCTGCTGGTCTCGGTGGCCGAGCCGGCGCGGCGCGGCAACCAGAGCGTCGGCATCGTGCTGCTCACCCGCGAGGCGCGGGAGGTGGACCAGCGGCTGTTCGAGATCCGCTTCTCCGTGCTCGGCCTGTTCGCCCTGGCCCTCGCCCTGACCGTGGCGCTCTCCGTCTACCTCGCCCGCACCACGGCGACGCCGATGCTCCAGCTCGCCGCCGCCGCCGCCGCGATGCGCGCCGGCAAGGGCCGCGCCGGCTCGGTGCCCGAGCCGCTGCTGGCGAGGCGCGACGAGATCGGCGTGCTGGCGCGCGACCTGCAGGATTCGGCGACCGCCCTCTGGGCCCGCATCGACGCCAACGAGCGCTTCGCGGCCGACGTGGCGCACGAGCTGCGCAACCCGCTCACCTCCGTCCGCTCGGCGCTGGAGACGCTGCTCAGGGTCGAGAAGCCCGAGGACCAGAAGCGGCTGCTGGCCATCATCGCCGAGGACGCGGTGCGGATGGACCGGCTGATCGCCGACATCTCCGACAGCTCCCGCGTCGATGCCGAGCTGTCGCGCACCGCCTCGGAGCCGGTGGACATCGGCCCGATCCTCTCGGCCCTCGCCGAGCTGCACCAGGCGACCCGCAAGGAGAACGACCCGGTGGTGGCGCTGGAGGCGCCCGACCGGCTCGTGGTGCGCGGCGTCGAGGGGCGGCTGGTGCAGGTGCTGCGCAACCTGCTGGGCAACGCGCTCTCCTTCTCCCCGCCCCGCGGCACGGTGCAGGTCCGCGCCCGCCCCACCGGCGCCATGGTGGAGCTGACCGTGGAGGACGAGGGGCCCGGCATCCCCGAGGCCAGGCTGGAGGGCATCTTCGACCGCTTCTACTCGGAGCGGCCGAGCGGCGAGCAGTTCGGCAAGCATTCCGGCCTCGGCCTGTCCATCAGCCGGCAGATCGTGGAGGGTCTGCGCGGGCGGATCAGCGCCGAGAACCGGCGCGACGCCAACGGCAAGGTGATCGGCGCCCGCTTCATCGTGCGGCTGCCGGCCGGTTAGAGCATTTTCAAGCTGAGCGTCCTCGCTCAGCGGCTCGGAAAATGCGAAAAATCAAAAGGCTAGAGCCGTTCCGGCCTGATACAGTCAGGGTGGATCGGCTCTAGGGACCGTCCGCGCCGCCGGTCCCGCTGCCGCTGGCCGGCCGGAATTGCGGGGCTGGCCGCGGCCCTGCCCGCCGGCGTTCCGGACGGGTCGGTTCCCGTTCCCGTCCGGCCGACGGGGCGGCGAGAGGGCGGCACAGGCGGCTGGCACGCAGGGGTGGCGGCAGGAAATCGATTTCGCCTTCATGGGGGAGATTGATCTGTTGCGGACAACTTATCCGTGAATTAATGGGGCCCATGTCGCCTGTGCGCCCAGACCTTGGTCTGCAACTGACGGCCGACCCCGACATCGCGCCCGACGGCCCGCGTGTGATCGAGGCGGGCCGGAGCCGTGGGCCGGGGGCGAGCTGGTCCTCCCTGCCCTTCTCGCTGGAGGGCCTGCCGCTCCTGGAGGAGGCGCTGCGGGCGGTGCCGCAGGCGGTCATGGTGACGGACCGGCAGATGCGGATGATTTTCACCAACAGCGCCTACACCGGCTTCTTCGGCCTTCCGCCCGAGCTGTCGGGGGGCGGCGCGCCGGTCCAGCCCGCCATCGACGCCATCGCGGCCTCGGGCGAGTACGGCCCCGGCCCGCCGGACCGGCACGCCAGCTTCCGCAAGGCGGCGATCCGCAACGGGCTGCGCTTCCAGCTGGAGCGACGGCGGCCACGCGGCGGGCACCTGCTGGTCGCCGGCTGCCCGCTGGACCATGGCGGCTATCTGACCCTCATCACGGACCTGTCGGTCCGGGACGCGCCGTCCGCGCCGGTCGAGCTGCTGGCGGAGGTGGAGGCGCTGCGGGCGGAGAACCGGGCCCTGGCGCAGCTCGCCACGACCGATCCGCTGCTGGGCATCCCGAATCGCCGGGGCTTCGCCCGTCTGGCCGGGGCCGAGCACCGCCGGCTGCGGCGGGAGCGGGACCGGAACACCGTCCTGCTGCTCGACATCGACCACTTCAAGTCGATCAACGACACCCACGGGCATGCCTCCGGCGACGCGGTGCTGCGCCGGATCGCGCGGACCCTGCAGGCCACGTTGCGGCCGGGCGACCACCTGGCACGGCATGGCGGCGAGGAATTCGCCGTGCTGCTGCCGCGGACCGGCCTGGAGCGGGGGCAGGAGATGGCGGAGGCGCTGCGCCTCGCCGTGGCGGAGACGCCCGTCGCGCTGCCGGCGGCGACGCTGCGCGTGGCCATCTCCGGCGGCGTCACCGAATGGGCTCCGGACGAGGGCATCGACGAGGCGCTGGCCCGCGCCGACCGGCACCTCTACGTCGCCAAGCAGAGCGGCCGGAACCGGATGGTCGCGGCCTGAGCCGTCGGCCCGGCCTTCCCGGCATCGCCGGGTCCGTTGCCCCGAACGCCGGCGCCCGCCGTCACCGACCGTTCCGTCACCGAACGGTCCGTTACCGAACGGTCTGGGCGGCCGTCAGCGCGAACAGGTCGTAGCTGTGCTCGGCGACGCGGAACCACAGGAACTGGTCGTCGCGGAACTTGCGGTAGCTTTCCCAGAGCTTCCGGAACCGCTCGTTGCGGCCGCCGATCTCCTCGTAGAGCTGGTGCGCGGCGCGCCAGCCGGCCGCCATCACGTCGCGCGGCCAGGGGCGGAGCTGCGCGCCGCCGCCGACCAGCCGGCGCAGGGCCTCCGGGTTGCCCTGGTCGTAGCGCGCCATCATGTCGGTGTTGGCCTCGGCGCAGGCCGTCTCCAGCGCGTAGCGGTAGGGGGCGGGCAGCGCCGCCAGGGCCTGCTGGTTGACCAGCAGGTGGGTCTGCGCGCAGGGCTCCCAGAAGCCGGGATAGTAGTAGTAGGGCGCGACGCGGGCGAAGCCGAGCTTCTCGTCGTCGTAGGGGCCGACGAACTCCACCGCGTCGATCGTGCCGCGTTCCAGCGAGGGATAGATGTCCGAGGCGGCGAGCTGCGTCGGCACGGCGCCGAGCTTGGCGAAGACGTCGCCCGCGAGGCCGGCGATGCGGAACTTCAGCCCCTTCAGGTCGTCCAGCGTCTTCACCTCGCGCCGGAACCAGCCGCCCATCTGCGCGCCGGTGTTGCCCATCAGGAAGGGCACGGCGTTGTAGCCCTTCAGCATCTCCTCCATCTGCGACAGCCCGCCGCCGTGCAGGAACCAGGCGGTCTGCTGCCGCTCCGTCATGCCGAAGGGGATGATGGTGAAGAAGGCGAAGGAGGGGTCCTTGCCGGTGTAGTAGTAGGTGGCGGTGTGGCAGCACTCCACCGTGGCGTTCTGCACCGCGTCCAGCGCCTGCAGCCCGCCGACGATCTCGCCGGCCGGGAAGGCGCGGATCTGGAACTTCCCTTCCGTCATCTGCGCCACGCGCTGCGCCATGCGCTCGGCGGTGCCGAACAGGATGTCGGTGGAGCGCGGGAAGGAGCTGGTCAGCCGCCAGCGCACCTCCGGCACGGCCTGGGCCAGGGCGGGGGCGGCGAGCGCCGCGGGCGCCGTGGCGGCGGCGGCGGTGAGCAGGGCGCGGCGTTGCATGGCAGTCTCCCGGAAGACCTGATCTGTCACGGCCGATAGAGCGGATCGCCGACGGGCGGACACGCCCGGCGGCGTGAATCCGCGCCGAGAACAACGAGCTACGGCGAACCGCAGTCCCAACCGGACTGCGGTTCGCTGTAGGGCAGGGCGCAACATCGGTGAAGCACGCCGGGGTCATGTCGGCCAGAAGGTTGCTGCAAGGCTGTCGGGGCCGGCCTGCCCACCCCTCCCCCCGGGGGGCCGCGCGGGCCCCGCGGCCTCAGCCTCCCCGCCGGCGGCCGCTCCAGACGTAGCGGCTCGACATGGCGAAGTTGAACACCGAGGCGACGAACACGCCGGCCAGCCCCGAGACCAGCCAGTTGGAGCCGTGCGCGAAGGCGAAGCTCGCCACCCCCACGTTGGACAGCGCGCCGGTGCCGCAGACGAGGTAGAATTTCAGCAGCCCGCCCAGCGCCGCCATGCCGCGCAGCCGGCGGTCGCGGTAGGTCAGGTTGTTGTTGACCAGGAAGTTCGAGGTCATGGCGACCAGCACGGCGACGGTCTGCGACAGCTCGAAGCCGAGCCCCGCCACGCGGTTGAGCCCGTAGAGCACGGCCATGTGCACGACGAGGCCGAGCAGGCCGGTGACCCCGAACAGCACGAAGCGGGCCGGGATGCGGCCGGCGCTGCGCTTCTCGAAGATCATGCCGATGTAGTCGAGGACGACGGTGGCGTTCAGCTTGCTCTCCCCGGCCTCTCGGCGGCGGAAGGTGTAGGGAACCTCGGCGACGCCGAGCGGGCGCGGCGCCGAGGCGGCGATGTCGAGCAGGATCTTGAAGCCGGCCCCCGACAGGTTCGGCGCCGCCGCCAGGAAGGCCTCGCGGCGGATGGCGAAGAAGCCGCTCATCGGGTCGCTGATCGCCTGGGAGGCGGGCGTGGCGAGGCGGGCCATCCAGGTGGCGAGGCGGCTGCCGGCGCGGCGGGCGCCGTTCCAGTCGCCGGTGCTGCCGCCGCCGGCGTAGCGCGTGGCGACGACGAGGTCGCGGCCGGGCTCGGCCAGCCGCTCCAGCATGCGCGGGATGACGCGCTCGTCGTGCTGCAGGTCGGCGTCCATCACCACCAGCGTGGGGGCGTAGGTGGCGAGGCAGCCCTCGATCACCGCCGAGGAGAGGCCGCGCCGGCCGATGCGCCGGACGCAGCGCACCGTGTCGCCGCCGAGCGCCGCCGCGTCCACGAGGTCGGCGGTGCCGTCGGCCGAATCGTCGTCGACGACGATCATCTCCCAGGGCACGAGCCCGTCCAGCGTCTCGTGCAGCCGGCGGGCCAGCACCAGCACGTTGTCGGCCTCGTTCCAGGTCGGCACGATCACGGCCAGCGCGACCGGACGGGCGGGGGCCGGCAAGCCGTCGGGTGATCCGCCGGTTGGATCCCCGGGCAATCCGCCGGGCGCTGCCCCGGACGATCCGCCGGGCGCCGCCCGGGGCGATCCGCCGATGGCACCCGGGGGCTCCGCCCCGGGTATCCCGTGAGGCGGCCCGATCGTGTCGGCGTCGTTGCTGGCTCGGTTCATGGTCGGGTAAGGGGCGCTTCCGGTGCCGGTCGCGGCCGTACCGGGCGCCGCCATCCGGGGACAAGGGCGCGGTGATCGGCCCGGAGCGGCCGGGCTGTCAACCGCGCGCCGCCGCGCGGCCGCCCGTGCCGGCGGCCGCGCGGGCGCCGCCGGAGGGAGGCGGCGCACCGGGCGCATGGCAGCCTCCCCCGTGGGCAGGCCCGTGGCCGGGGCCGCGGGACGGGAGAGGCCGCCGCCGGCTCAGTACCGGTACAGGTCGTGCTTGAACGGGCCCTGCGCGCTCAGGCCGAGATAGTCGGCCTGCTTGGGCGTGAGCTTCGTCAGCTGCGCGCCGACCTTGGCGAGGTGCAGCGCGGCCACCTTCTCGTCGAGGTGCTTGGGCAGGGTGTAGACCTGGTCGGTGCCGTAGGCCTTGGCGTTGGTCCACAGCTCGATCTGCGCCAGCACCTGGTTGGTGAAGGAGGCGCTCATCACGAAGCTCGGATGGCCGGTGGCGTTGCCGAGGTTCACGAGGCGGCCCTCGCTCAGCACGATCAGCCGCTTGCCGTCGGGGAACACCACCTCGTCCACCTGCGGCTTCACGTTCTCCCACTTGTAGTTGCGCAGGGAGCCGATCTGGATCTCGCTGTCGAAGTGGCCAATGTTGCACACGATCGCGCGGTGCTTCATGGCGCGCATGTGGTCGAGCGTGATGACGTCCACGTTGCCGGTCGCCGTCACGAAGATGTCGCCGCGCGGGGCGGCGTTCTCCATGGTGACGACCTCGTAGCCCTCCATCGCGGCCTGGAGCGCGCAGATCGGGTCGATCTCGGTCACCAGCACGCGGCAGCCGGCGTTCTTCAGCGAGGCGGCCGAGCCCTTGCCCACGTCGCCGAAGCCCGCGACCACGGCGACCTTGCCGGCCATCATCACGTCGGTGCCGCGGCGGATGCCGTCCACCAGCGATTCACGGCAGCCGTAGAGGTTGTCGAACTTCGACTTCGTCACGCTGTCGTTGATGTTGATGGCGGGCACGAGCAGCTTCTTGTCGCGCGCCATCTCCCACAGGCGGTGCACGCCGGTCGTGGTCTCCTCGGAGATGCCCTTGACGTTCGCCTTCAGCATCTCCGGGTACTTGTCGTGCATCAGCGTCGTCAGGTCGCCGCCGTCGTCGAGGATCATGTTGATCTCCCAGCCGTCGGGGCCCCTGATGGTCTGCTCGATGCACCACCAGAACTCCTCCTCGTTCATGCCCTTCCAGGCGAAGACGGGGATGCCGGCGGCGGCGATGCCGGCCGCGGCGTGGTCCTGGGTCGAGAAGATGTTGCAGGAGGACCAGCGCACCTCGGCGCCGAGCGCGATCAGCGTCTCGATCAGCACGGCGGTCTGGATGGTCATGTGCAGGCAGCCGGCGATGCGCGCGCCCTTGAGCGGCTTCGTCTCCCCGTACTCCCGCCGCAGCGCCATCAGGCCGGGCATCTCGTCCTCGGCCATCGAGATCTCCTTGCGGCCCCACTCGGCGAGGGAGATGTCCTTGACCTTGTAGTCGGAGAAGGCGCTGGCGTCGGGCATCGGTCTGGCGATCCTTGCGAATATAAGTATCTCTTTATACCTCCTGGCGGCGAGCGGAAGCAACACGGTCGGCAGCCACCAAATCCATATCGAATTCGATTCAAGACACACCGTTGTGTCGAAATGCTACACTGCGCTTGCGATATGTTAACACTGAAAGTAGGAATCGCTCGCAGTTGCATTGGCTGATGGAGTGACTGGGGTGGATCGAGGTTTCGGACTGTTCGCGTCGGTGTCACGTGGTGCCCTGCTCGCGAGTTGCGCATTGATGGCCACCGGACCTGCCCTGGCGCAATCCGACCCCGAGGCCAGGCCGGACCGTGCCGGCAGCGGCCGGCGCCCCGCCGATGCCCCCACGGCGCCGGTCCAGCTCGCCCAGGCCGCTCCCGCCGCCGTCCCCGCCGCCGCCGCCGAGCTGCCCACGGTGACGACCACCGGGAACCAGCTTCCCGCCAACACCCTGCAGCGCCCGACCGGCATCGACCGGCTGCCCGGCACCATCCAGAGCACGCCGCAGGCGATCACGGTGGTGCCGCAGGAGATCCTGCAGCAGCAGAACGTCACCACGCTGGACCAGGCGCTGCGCAACGTCCCCGGCATCTCGGCGACGATCGGCGAGGGCAACGGCGGCGTGAACGGCGACCAGTTCCGCATCCGTGGCTTCAACGCCATGAACGACATCTACGTGGACGGGCTGCGCGACTTCGGCGCCTACACGCGCGACGCGTTCAACATCGACAGCGTCGCCGTGCTCAAGGGCCCCTCGGCGCTGACCTTCGGCCCCGGCAACGTCGGCGGCGCGATCAACATGAACAGCCGCTCCGCCCAGCTCGGCAATTTCGGCGGCATGACGATGACCGGCGGCCTCGGCGAGCTGGCGCGCTTCACCGGCGACATGAACCTGCAGGTGAACGACACCACCGCCGTCCGCTTCAACGTGATGGGCAACTACAACCGCGTGGTCGGCCGCGACGTGACGGATTCCGGCCGCTTCGGCTTCGCGGGGTCGGTCGCCTTCGGCCTCGGCACCGACCTGACCTGGACGCTCGACTACTTCCACCAGACCACGCGGGCGACGCCCGACTACGGCATCCCGCTGGCGGCGCGGCCGGGCACCACGGTGGCGCGGCCGGTGACGGATTTCGGCGTGCCGCGCTCGATGTTCTACGGGCTCAACACGGACCGCGACAACACCGACGTGGACCGCGGCACCTCGCGCATCCGCTGGCGCGCCAACGACTGGCTGACCCTCAACAACGACACCCGCGTGGCCTATGCGCGGCGCGACTTCGCGGCGAGCCCGGCCACCTGCGCCAGCACCGCGCCCACCAACTGCGTCGCCTACCTGTTCGACAACAACCCGCGCACCGTCCCGACCGCCACCATCGGCGGCGGTCCGCCGATCTTCAGCCAGAACACGGCGGGCGTGCAGAACATCACCACCGCCACGGCGCGCTTCGCCACCGGGCCGATCCGGCACGAGCTGGTGGCCGGCCTCGACGTGTCGCACCAGAACGACTCGCGCGACAACCTCTCCGTCTCCCCCACGCGCGGCTTCCAGAACCTGTTCGATCCGAGCCACGACGGCAGCGTGTACACCGATCTGGCCGGCACCGGCGCGACGGCCAGCCGCCGCATCAGCCAGGGCGCCGTCGGCGCCTTCCTGATGGAGCGCATGTACGTGCTGCCGACGCTGTCGCTGATCGGCGGCTTCCGCTGGAACAACTTCCGCACCGACTACGACACGTTCGGCCCCGGCTTCGCCCGCACCTCGATCAACTCGAACGTGGACGTGATCGACCCGCGCGCCGGCCTGGTCTGGGAGCCGACGCCGAACCAGACCTACTACTTCTCCTACGGCACCACCTCGCAGACGCCGGGCCAGTTCATCGCCTCGCTGCCCGCCACCTTCACCCTGGCCAACTCCCAGCTCGCCCCCGAGCGCGCCACCATCTACGAGGTCGGCGCCAAGCTCGGCTTCTTCGACGGGCAGCTCGGCGTCTCGGGCTCGCTGTTCCGGATCGAGAAGTCGAACGCGATCCAGACCGATCCCTTCACCGGCGTGATCACCTCCTCCGGCGACCAGCAGCGCGTGCAGGGCTTCGAGCTCGGCATCACCGGCCGGCCGACGCCGGAGTGGAGCATGCTGGCCACCTACGCCTACCTCGACTCGCAGACGACCTCCTCCACCACGGCGGCGAACGTGAACCAGCGCGTGCCCTACGTGCCGCTCAACTCCGTCTCCTTCTGGAACACCTACGACTTCATGCGCAACACGCCCTACAACGTCACGGCGGGCGTGGGCGTGATCTACCGCAGCAGCCTCTGGCTCAACGCGGCCAACACGGCGCAGGTGGGCGACACCATCTCGCTCGACGCGGTGCTGACGCACAAGATCAACGACACCTGGCGCGTGCAGATGAACGGCTACAACCTCACCAACCGCCTGAACTACGACGGCGTGTTCGGCAACCGCATCGTTCCCTCGGCCGGCCGGACCGTCACCTTCACCCTGGCCGCGACCTTCTGAGTCCCGGCCCGCGAAGCCTGCCACGATGACCGTCGCCCCGGCCACGCGCCGGGGCGGCGGCCGCCCCGAAGGATCGACCTCATGCTCGTGCACGTCCCCGAGGTGCTGACGCAGGAGGAGGTCGCCTACTGCCGCCACCGGCTGGAGCAGTCGGCGTGGGTGGATGGCGGCGCCACCGCCGGCGAGCAGGCGGCGAAGATCAAGCACAACCTCCAGATCCCCGAGGACGCGCCGGTCGCGCGCGAGCTCGGCGAGATCGTGCTGCGCGCCCTCTCGCGCAGCGCGCTGTTCACCACAGCGGCGCTGCCCTACCGGGTCTATCCGCCGATGTTCAACCGCTACGACGTGGGCATGGATTTCGGCGCCCACGTGGACAACGCCATCCGCCTCGTGGCGCAGGCCGGGATCCGGATCCGCACCGACGTCTCCACCACCCTATTCCTGACCGATCCCGGCGACTACGACGGCGGCGAGCTGGTGGTGCAGGACACCTACGGCACGCAGGAGGTGAAGCTGCCGGCGGGCGACATGGTGGTCTATCCCGCCACCAGCCTGCACCGGGTGAACCCGGTGACGCGCGGCAGCCGCTGGTCCTCCTTCTTCTGGAGCCAGTCCATGGTGAAGGACAACGGCCAGCGCGAGCAGCTCTACACGCTGGACATGGGCATCATCCAGGTGCGCCAGGACCTGCCGGACGACCATCCCGGCGTGCTGGCGCTGACCAGCACCTACCACAACCTGCTGCGCCGCTGGGCGGATCTGTAGCGGCGGGGGAGGGCGTCGCCCTCCCCCGGACCCCCGCCCACCAAAGGGCGAAGCCCCTTTGGAAACCCCCTTGCGGGAAAGTCGGCGCGGGTCGAGGCATCACGCCGAGAACCGACGGGGTTGGGGGCTTCGCCCCCGGCGGAGGGTCCGGGGAGGCAGCGCCTCCCTGGCGGGCGGAGCCCCGCGGGCCCGTCAGTCCGAGGCGCGTATCCCCGCCTCGCGCACCACGCGCGTCCAGCGCTCCCGGTCCTCGGTCGCGGTGCGCCGCAGCGCCTCCGGCCCGTCCGGCCGCGGCTCCATGCCGACGCCGAGCAGGCGCTGGCGCAGCTCCGGCTCCGACAGCGCGGCGCGCGCCGCCTCGCCGATCCGGTCGCGCTGCGCGTCGGGCAGGTGGGCGGGGCCGTAGAGGCCGAACCAGGTCTCCACCACGTAGCCCGGCACGCCCGCCTCGGCCGCGGTCGGCACGTCGGGGGCGAGCGGCGAGCGGGCGGCGCCGGTGGTGGCCAGCGCCCGCACCGTGCCGGCGGCGATGTTGGGGTTGGCGGTCAGCGGCACGTCGAACAGCGCGTGCACGTCGCCGCGCCGCAGCTCCGCATAGACGCCGCCCGTGCCGCGATAGGGCACGTGGACCATGCCGAGATCGGTCAGCGCGTTGAACAGCGCGCCGGTCAGGTGCGGGATGGTGCCGATGCCGGAGGAGCCGTAGTTCACCGAGCCGCGATGCGCCCGGGCCCATTCGATGAAGCCGCGCAGGTCGGTCGCCGGCACGGTGGCGGAGACCAGCACCAGCGCGGGGGTCGCGGCGAGGAGCGCGATCGGGGTGAAGTCGCGGTCCGGATCGTAGGGCAGGCGGGTGCCGGAGGCGGCGGCCATGGCCGGGCCGGTGGCGTGGGTGCTGTTGGTGGTCAGCAGCAGGGTCAGCCCGTCCGGCGCGGCGCGGGCCACCAGCTCCGCCGCCGGCACGCCGCCGGCGCCGGGGCGGTTGTCGATCACCACGTTCTGGCCCAGCCGCGCCGCCATGGCCGGAGCCAGCAGCCGCGCCATGGCGTCGGTGGCGCCGCCGGCGGGGAAGGGGACGACGAGGCGGATCGGCCGCGCCTCCGCCTGGCCGGCGGGCTGGCCGGCCGTCTGGGCGAGGGCCCGGCCCCGGGACAGGGCCGGCAGCAGCGGGGCGGCCCAGGCGAGGGCGGCGGAGAAGGCCAGCAGGGAGCGGCGGCGCATGCGGAGGTCCTGCGTCGGGGTTCGGGGCCGGTGACGGGCGTGCGCGGCAGCGTAGGGACAAAACCCGTCCCCGCGTAGCCGGCCGGGCCGCCGTGGCCGACGGGCCCGACCGTTTCCGGCGCTCGATTCGAAAACGGAAGAAGATCCGGGAGGGCCTCGCCCTCCTGGTGGATGGGGGCCGGGGAAGGCGGAGCCTTCCCCGGGGGCGGATGGGGTTCCGAAAAGGCGGTGCCTTCTCCGATACCGCAAAAGGAAAGCGCCGGCCGGGTTGCCCCGGCCGGCGCCTGCAAGGCTCCGGAAGCGCCGGCCGCGGCCGGCGCCGCCGCGATCACTCGGCGTTCTGGTTCCGGCGGCGGATGGCCGCGGCCAGGATGTCGCCCAGCGAGGCGCCGCTGTCGGACGAGCCGTACTCGGCCACGGCCTTGCGGTCCTCCTCGACTTCCTTGCCCTTGATGGTCAGGGCGAGGCGGCGGCCGGCGCGGTCGACCGCGGTGACGCGGGCATCCACCTTCTCGCCGACCGAGAAGCGGTCGGGGCGCTGGTCGTCGCGGTCACGGCCGAGCTCGGCGCGGCGGATGAAGCCCGTCAGGACCTCGTCGACCTTCACCTCGATGCCGTTGCTCTCGACCTTGGTGACCGTGCAGGTGACGATGTCGCCCTTGCGGATGCGGTCGAGCACCTCGGCGGCCGGGTCGGACTCGAGCTGCTTGATGCCGAGGCTGATGCGGCTCTTCTCGACGTCGACGTCGAGCACCTTCGCCTTGACCATGTCGCCCTTGTTGTACTGGGCCATGGCCTGCTCGCCGGGGAGGTCCCAGGAGAGGTCGGAGACGTGCACGAGGCCGTCGATGTCGTTCGGCAGGCCGATGAACACGCCGAACTCGGTGATGTTGCGGACCTCGCCCTCGACGATGGTGCCGGGCGGGTTGGCCTCCAGGAACAGCTCCCAGGGGTTGCCCTGCGCCTGCTTGATGCCGAGGGAGATGCGGCGCTTGCCCTCGTCCACGTCGAGGATCATCACGTCCACCTCCTGCGAGGTGGCGACGATCTTGCCCGGCGGCACGTTGCTCTTGGTCCAGCTCATCTCGGAGACGTGGACCAGGCCCTCGACGCCCGGCTCCAGCTCCACGAAGGCGCCGTAGTCGGTGATGTTGGTCACGCGGCCGGAGAACTTGGCGCCGACCGGGTACTTCAGCGCCACGCCGTCCCACGGGTTGGCCTGGAGCTGCTTCATGCCGAGCGAGATGCGCTGCGTCTCGGGGTTGAAGCGGATCACCTGCACCTTCACGGGCTGGCCGATGGTCAGCAGCTCGGAGGGGTGGTTGACGCGGCGCCAGGCGAGGTCGGTGACGTGCAGCAGGCCGTCCACGCCGCCGAGGTCGACGAAGGCGCCGTAGTCGGTCAGGTTCTTCACCACGCCGTCGAGGATCTGGCCTTCCTTGAGGCCCTTGATCAGCTCGGCGCGCTGCTCGGTGCGCGTCTCCTCCAGGATGGCCCGGCGGGAGACGACGATGTTGCCGCCGCGCGAGCGGTCCATCTTGATGATCTGGAAGGGCTGCGGCGAGCCCATCAGCGGCCCGATGTCGCGCACCGGGCGGATGTCCACCTGGGAGCCGGGGAGGAAGGCATGGGCGCCGCCGAGGTCGACGGTGAAGCCGCCCTTGACGCGGCCGAAGATCACGCCCGTGACGCGCTCGTTGGCGGCGTGGGCCTTCTCCAGCAGCTTCCAGGCCTCCTCGCGGCGGGCCTTCTCGCGGCTCAGGACGATGGAGCCGTCGCGGTCCTCGTAGCGCTCGACGAAGAGGTCGATGACGTCGCCGACCTTGACCTCGGGCGACTCACCCGGCGCGCCGAATTCCTTGAGGGAGACGCGGCCCTCGCTCTTGAGGCCGACATCGACGATCGCGAAGTCGTCCTGCACGCGGACGACGCGGCCGGTGACGATGGAGCCGGCGAAGGAGGAGTTCTCGCCGAGGGTCTCGTCGAGAAGGGAGGCGAAGTCCTCGACGCCCGAATTGGCGACGCTGGTCGCAGTGGACATGGATGAGCGGGTTCCGGTGCGGCTGGAGCGGGAGGAAGTCCCGCTGCCTGTGGTCATGCGCGCCCGCGTCGGTCTCGGCGGGTACGGCTTGGCCGGGGCGTCGGTGACGCGCGCGCGGCCCTGGTTGCGGATGGATCGGCCGGGAGGCGGCCGGGTAGTCTGGCGGGGCGATCCGGCGGGGGCGGCATGCCGCCCCCTCTGCCTGCGCGCCCCTCCGCCTGTACGATGGGTATACAGGCACGCGCCTCCTAGGCCCTCGGCGCGGCTGCGTCAAATCTCGTTGTCGGAAGGTGCCGGTTCAAGGGGGGCGGCCGCCGGCGGCACGCTTCCGCCGCCCGGCGGCGCGGCCGCGGGCGGGCCCCCCCCC
>NZ_JALPRX010000051.1 GCF_023223525.1 Roseomonas acroporae
CGCGGCCGCGGGCGGGCCCGCCCCGTCCTCCCGCCCCGTCCTCCCGCCCCATCCCCCGGCGCCGGCCGGCATCGGCCCGGCGCGCGGGTCTTGTCACGTCGCCGCCGGCTGTCTCGTCCTGTGGTGGCGAACCCATCGAGGAGGACCCGATGACCCCGAGGCTGGACTACTTCGCGGCGGCGCCGCAGGCGATGGCGGCGATGCGTGCCTTCGAGAAGGCGGTGGTGACGAGCGGGCTGGAGCACGGCCTGATCGAGCTGGTGAAGACCCGCGCCTCCCAGATCAACGGCTGCGCCTATTGCGTCGACATGCACACGCGCGACGCCCGCGCGGCGGGGGAGAGCGAGGCGCGGCTCTACCTGCTGAGCGCCTGGCGGGAGGCGCCGCACTACACGCCGCGCGAGCGCGCCGCCCTGGCCTGGACCGAGGCGCTGACCCTGGTCGCCGGGACCCGCGCCCCGGATGCCGACTACGAGGGGCTGGACGGCCACTTCACCGACGAGGAGAAGGTGAAGCTGACCCTGCTGATCGGCGCCATCAACGTCTGGAACCGCATCGCCGTCGGCTTCCGCAGCGTCCCGCCGCTGGACGCGGCGCGGTAGGGCGGGGCGGCGATGGCGGATGGCGGGGCGGCGACCCCGGCGGACGGGCTGCCCGTCACCGGCCCGCCGCCGGCGGACGGGCTGGAGGCCGCGGCCGCGGCCGCGGCCTTCGGCGCGGTGCGGGCCGACCTGATCGGCCTCGCCTACCGCATGACCGGCTCGCTGGCCGAGGCGGAGGACATCGCGCAGGACACCTTCCTGCGCTGGAGCGGCACGGATCGCGGCCGGGTGGCGGCGCCGCGCGCCTGGATGCTGAAGACGGCGGCGCGGCTCAGCCTCGACCACCTGAAGTCCGCCCGCCACCGCCGCGAGACCTATGTCGGCCCGTGGCTGCCGGAGCCGGTGCCGGAGGACGACGAGGCGCCGCAGCAGGCGAGGCTGGCGCACGCGCAGGCGGTCTCGGTCGCCTTCCTGCTGACGTTGCAGCGCCTCTCGCCGGCCGAACGGGCCGTGTTCATCCTGCACGATCTGTTCGAGACGCCCTTCGCCGAGATCGCCGCGCTGCTCGGCCGCGGCGAGGCGGCCTGCCGCAAGCTCGCCTCCCGCGCCCGCGCGCGGCTCGGCGGAACCGCGGGCGGCGACGCCGGCCTGCCCGCCGGCCCCTTCTCCGACCCCTCCTCCGGCCCCTCTTCCGACCCGGGCCTCCCGCCGCCCGCCCGCGTTGGGCGCGTCCCGCCCGCCGCGCCGGATCCCGCCCCGGCACGGCGGATCGCCGCCGCCTTCCTCGCCGCCTCGCGCGGCGGCGACGTCGCGGCGCTGCGCGACCTGCTGGCGCGGGACGTGGTGCTGCACACCGATGGCGGCGGCCGCCGGCGCGCGGCGCTGAACCCGGTGCGCGGCGCCGAGCGGGTCGGGCGCTTCTTCGCCGGCCTCGCGCGCAAGCACCCGGCATTGCCGCCGCTGCTGCATCTCGGACGGATCAACGCCCTGCCGGGCTACGTGACGCTGGAGGCGGACGGCCTGCCCCAGACCACGGCGCTGGAACTGCGGGAGGGGCGGATCGTCGCGATCTACGTCGTGCGCAACCCGGAGAAGCTCGCCGGCATCATCCGGCGCTACGCCGCTCCCGTCACGCCCGCCTGACCGGCCCCGCGGCGCGGCCGGCGCCGCCCGCCGGCGTCCGTCCGGGGGAGGCCCCCCGGGGACCGGTCCTACCCGACCAGCAGGGCCACCCAGAGCGGCAGGGTCAGCACCGCCAGCACGTGCTCGGTCGTGGTCAGCGCCGCCATCAGCGGTGCGTCGCCGCCCATGGCGCGCGCCGTCACGTAGGAGGTGGTGGCGGTCGGGATCGCCATGAACAGGGTGGCGACGGCGGTGGCCAGCGGCGGCAGGCCGAGCAGGCGGCAGAACGCCCAGGTCCCCGCCGGCACCACGAGCAGCTTGAGCGCGCTGGTGAGGAGCTGCGTCGGCAGCCTCGCGCGCATCCCGCCCAGGGTCAGCGCGGCACCCACCGAGAGCAGGCCGAGCGGCACCGCCGCCGCGCCCAGCGCCCGCACCAGCGCCCCGAACCCGATCGGCATCCCGCCCATCGCCGCCAGCACGAAGCCGGCGAGGCAGCCCAGCAGCAGCGGGTTGCGCGCCATCTGCCAGGCGACCACCCGGAGCGGCGGCAGCCGCCGCGCGCCCCCGGTCTCTCCGCCCATGGCGAAGACCAGGGTCAGCAGCACCTGCACGCCGGGCACGATCAGCCCCGCCGTGATGCCGCCGAAGGCCAGGCCCGGCGGCCCGAACAGCGGCGCGGCCATGGCCAGCGCCATCAGCGTGTTGAAGCGGATGCCGCCCTGCAGCACCGAGGTCATGGTGGCGAAGCCGAGCCCCAGCGCCCGCGCCAGCAGGATCGACGCGCCGGTGGCGAAGAGCAGCGCCAGCCAGAGCGCCGCCGCCATGCCGCCGAGCGGCAGGCGCGCGAGGTCCACGGTGGAGATCGAGGCGGCGAGCTGGCAGGGCAGCAGCACGTAGAAGACCAGCCGCTCCATCCCGGCCCAGACCGCGTTCTCCGGTAGCACGCTGCGGCGCAGCAGCAGGCCGAGCGCGATCAGGCCGAAGGTCGGGACGAAGGCGTCGAGCCAGAGTGCCATGCGCGCCGCTGTGCAACGGCCCCCGCCCTTGCGCAAGCTGGCGTGTCGCGGCCGCGACACGCGATGTCGGCTTGCCGCCACGCCGCCGGGACCCGCTCGGCATCGCCCCTGTGGCCGGCAGGCGCGCGCAAGGGCCGACCGGCTCGGCCGCGCCGGGCCGCCCGTCGCGCGACAAGGCGTTGATAGGGTGGAGAAGCCGACGCGCCGCCCGGGGCCGGCCGGGTGCCTCCGGCACCGGCGCCGGCACGGGGCGCCTGCCCTGGCACGGGGCTTGTTTACCGGGCCCGTTCAGGAGGCCTGTTGCGGGGCCTGTCGGAGCCCGGCCGTCCGCAGGGACGGGCGGGGACAGGCAGGGATGAGCGGGACGATCGGCGCCTGCCGCACCGGGCCGCCGCTCGCCGCCCGTCCCGGGGCGGCGCCGCGGGATGCGCCGGCGGACGCGGCCGCCCGGCGTGAGGCGCGGAATTCGGGGCACCGAGTTCGGAGGCGGGGAATCCGGCATGCGCGACCAGTCGTGGCTGAACCGGCGCTACTACGGCGGCGACCTGCCGCCCGAGGCCGAGCGCGCGCTGCACGCGGCGGCGGCCGACTGGGCGCATGCCGACCTCGCCGAGACGCACATCCTGCGCGCCCTGGCCATCGCGCCGGACCATCTCGCCACGCGGATCGGCGCCTACAAATTCTACCTCTACCGGCAGCGCTACACGGAGGCGCTGCCGCACGCCCGGGCCTGCCTCGCCGAGGCGGCCCGGCGCAACGGCTTCCCCGAGGACTGGCGCGCCCTGCGGCACGACCCGGCGCGGTTCGGCGAGTGGGAGGAATTGCCGCGGCTGTTCCTCTTCTCGCTGCTCGCGGTCGGCTACGTCCAGGCGCGGCTGGGCCTGCCGGAGGCGGCGCGGCCGGCCCTGGCCAAGGTGGCGGAGCTGGACCCGGCCGACCGGCTCGGCGCCCGCCGACTGCTGGCGGTGCTCGAGAGGGGGGAAGCCGGGATGGGGGAAGCCGGGACGCGGGAGGCCGGGGCGTGACCGCCGCCGGGGATCACCCCCGCGGCCGCCGCCGCCGCTCCTCGCCGACGTGCCGCGCCGGCCGCTCGTCGCGCTCGGCCGCCACCGGCTCGATGCGGATATGCGCGTCCTCGCGGTCCGGCTGGCGCGCGGCGGCGGCGAAGCGGGCGGCGGCGTAGGGCGCCACCTCGAAATGCGTCTCGCGGTCCAGGATCTGGATGCGCCCGATCTCCTGGCGGGTGACGTGGCCGCGCCGGCACAGGAAGGGCAGCAGCCAGCGCGGATCGGCGTTGCCGCGCCGGCCGACGTTCATGCGGAACCAGGCGCCGCCGTCACGCTCCCCGCCGCGCTCCCCACCACGCTCCTCCGGCCTCTCCGCCCCGCGCGGCCCGGCGCCGCGCTCGCGCGGGGCGGGACCGGGGCGCTGGCCGGGGCGGGGCATCTCGGTCAGCTCCTCGGGGGCGGGCAGAGGGGCGCGGAGCTGGCGCACCAGCGCCGCCGCCACCGCCTCCGGCGCATGCGCCTCCAGCAGGGCGCGGGCGATGGCGAGGTCGGCCTCCTCCGACTCCTCGGCCACCAGCGTGCCGGCCTGGGCCGCGATGCGCCGGTCGTCCTCGGCGCGCACCTGCTCGACGGTGGGCGGCGGGCCCCAGGACGCCTCGACGCGCGCCGCCGCCAGCAGCCGCTCGGCCGAGCGGGCGCGGTTCATCGGCACCAGCAGCACGGAGACGCCCTTGCGCCCCGCCCGCCCGGTGCGGCCGGAGCGGTGCTGGAGGGTCTCCGGGTCCTTGGGCAGCTCGGCATGGATGACGAGGCCGAGATCCGGCAGGTCGATGCCGCGCGCCGCCACGTCGGTCGCGACGCAGACGCGCGCGCGGCCGTCGCGCAGGGATTGCAGGGCGCGCGTCCGCTCCGCCTGGGACAGCTCGCCCGAGAGCGCCACGGCCGAGAAGCCGCGCTCCAGCAGGTTGCCGTGCAGCCGCGCCACCGCTGCGCGGGTGGTGCAGAACACCATGGCGAGGCGCGCATCGACGTGGCGCAGCACGTTCACCACCGCCCGCTCGGTCTCGCGCGGGGCCACCGGCATGGCTCGGTACTCGATGTCGCCGTGCCGGCCGCCGCCGGCGCCGACCGAGAGGCGCAGCGCGTCCTTCTGGTACTGCCCGGCGAGCTTGGCGATGCCGGGCGGCACGGTGGCCGAGAAGAGCAGGGTGCGCCGCTCGGCCGGCACCTCGTCGAGGATCGCCTCCAGCTCCTCGCGGAAGCCGAGGTCGAGCATCTCGTCGGCCTCGTCCAGCACCACGGCGCGCATCGCGGCGGGGCGCAGGTTGCCGCGCTCCAGGTGGTCGCGCAGCCGCCCCGGCGTGCCGACCACGATCTGCGCGCCGTGCTGGAGCTGGCGGCGCTCCGCCACCGGGTCGGTGCCGCCGACGCAGGCGACGACGCGGCCGCCGGCGCGGGCGTAGAGCCAGGCCAGCTCGTCGCGCACCTGCAGCGCCAGCTCGCGCGTCGGCGCGATCACCAGGGCGAGCGGCGTGGCGGCGGGGGGCAGGCGCCCCGGCTCGGCGAGCAGCGCGGGCGCCAGGGCCAGCCCGTAGGCGACGGTCTTGCCGGAGCCGGTCTGGGCCGAGACCAGCAGGTCGCGCCCCTGTCGGTCGGGATCGGTCTCCGCCTCCAGCACGGCGGCCTGGACGGGCGTGGGCTCGGCGTAGCCGCGCTCGGTCAGGGCGGCGAGCAGCGCGGGATCGAGCGCGGGAAAGGGCATCGGGCAACGGGTCCGGACATGGGGCGGCACGGCGCGCGAAGGGCGCCGGAGGCGGGGCAGGGCGGGAGGGAGCGCGGCATATGGCCGCGCGACAGGGACAGGGCGGCATAGCCGCGCGGCGGCGCCGGCGCCATGCCGCGCGGGTGCCGGGGGGCGCATGGCTCCCGGCCGCCGCGAGCAGGGCAGCGGAATTCAGGTGGGGTCGCGGCGCGGCACGGCCAAGCCCCTAAGCAGGCTTGCGCAGCCTGCGCCACGGATGGAAGTCGGCGAAGGCAGGCTGCGCAAGCCTGCTCGGCCATTCGTCCATGCGCAAACCTCCAGAGGTTTGCTT
>NZ_JALPRX010000052.1 GCF_023223525.1 Roseomonas acroporae
GCGGCGCGGCACGGCCAAGCCCCTAAGCAGGCTTGCGCAGCCTGCGCCACGGATGGAAGTCGGCGAAGGCAGGCTGCGCAAGCCTGCTCGGCCATTCGTCCATGCGCAAACCTCCAGAGGGCTCTGCCGGCCTGGGCGGGTGGTCGATCGGGTGGGCCGCCCGGCAGACGCGACCGTCGGCATCCGGACGACCGGCCGCCCGTTCCTCAGACCGGTCTCGCGGCGGATGCGGTGGCCCGAGCCGCCGAGGCACGCGGCGAAGCGCGGGCCGGGCCGACGGCGGCACGCGGCCGCGCCGGCGGCGGGCGTGGCGGGCAGGCGTGCCCTGCGCCGCGCCGGCCGCGATGCGGCGTCGCCGGCCGGGAGGCGCCCGGATGCCCCATGGTCAGGCCGTCCGCGCCGTCGTCCGGGGCCGCATCAGCGCGTAGAGCGCGAGGATCGCCACGAGGATCGCGCCCGCCATCGCCGGCGCCCGCCAGTCCCCGCCCGCCACGCGGTTGAACAGCAGCGCGCCGCAGACCAGCGCCCCCAACACCGGCACGAAGGCCGGCACCTCGAAGCCGCCGCGCGGCTCGCCCGGGCGCCGCTGGAGCACCACCAGCGCCATGTTGACGATCATGAACACGGTCAGCAGCAGCAGCACCGTGGCCGAGGCGAGCTGGCCGATGTCGCCCGCCAGCATCAGCGCCACCAGCAGCACGAACAGCACGGCGACCGCGACGTGCGGCGTGCGGGTCGCCGGGTGCACCCGCGCCAGCGGCTTCGGCAGCAGCCCGTCCCGCGCCATGCCGTAGGCGAGACGGGAGGCGGTGACGTAGTTCAGCAGCGCGGTGTTGGCCACGGCGAAGATGGTGATGGCGATGTAGGCCCAGCCCGGCAGCCAGGGCGCCGCCCGCGCCGTGACCGCGGCGAGCGGCGAGGGGGCGCGCGCCAGCTCCGCGTAGGGCACCACCGAGACGGCGGTGACGGCGACGGCCATGTAGAGCACCGTCGCCGCCAGCATGGCGCCGACGATGCCGATCGGCACGGTGCGGGACGGGTCGCGGCACTCCTCGGCGACGTTCAGGCTGTCCTCGAAGCCGATGAAGGCGAAGAAGGTGAGGATGGCGCCGGAGAGCAGCATGGTGGCGGTGATGCCGTCGGGCGAGGGAACCTCCAGCAGGTCCACCGAGCCCCAGTAGGGGAGGCCGACCAGGATCACCAGCACGAGGCCGAGGAATTCCACCGCCGTGCAGACGATGTTGGCCGCCATGCTCTCGCGGATGCCGCGGAACACCAGCCCGCCCACCAGCATCAGGAAGCCGAGCGCCACGATCACCGGCGGGACGCCCACCGGGAACAGCGCCAGCAGGTTCACCGCCACCACGCGCGACTGGGTGGCGACCGAGGTGAGGCCCGAGGCCATCACCGCCAGCCCCACCGTCCAGGTCAGCAGCCGCATGCCGTAGGCGCGCTGCGTGACGTAGGCGGCGCCCCCGGCGCGCGGGTAGCGCGAGCCGAGCGAGGCGTAGGACAGCCCGGTCAGCAGCGCCGCCACCATGGCGACCGCGAAGCCGAGCCAGACGGCGTTGCCGAGATCGCCCGCCGCCCGCCCCACCAGCCCGTAGATGCCGGCGCCGAGCATGCCGCCCAGCGTGTAGGCGAAGAGCTGGAACGGACCGATCGCCCGGTGCAGCGCGTGCTGCCCGTCCTGCGCGCCCGCCGGCATGTCGGGCGGCACTCCGCCCCGATCGACTGCATCCGACATCGAAAGACCCTCCCGGCCCCGCCTCGGTGCCGTGCGCCGCCCACCCCGCCCGCCGGACCGGTGCCGGCCGTGGGCGCGTCGGCGGCACGACGATCCGGCACCCGATCATGGCCCAGACGCGACGCTTCCGATCCGGTTGCGCGCGACTCCCGGATCGTCGCGCGGGCGACGGAATTCCTCTTGGCGAGGCGCGTGGGAACGCGTCATCCTTCGCCACTATAAATTGTTATATATTAACTTCACGCAACCCGAGGTCGTGTTTTGGAATTGCAGAACACCCTGGTTCCCGGCGATCCGGCCCCCTGGTTCGCCACCACGACCGTCGGGGGAAAGCGCCTTTCCTTCGACGGCCTCGCCGGCCGCTACGTGCTGCTGGCCCTCCTCGGCTCCCTGTCGCACCCGCCCTGCGCCGAGGCGATGGAACGGCTCCGCCGGGCCGGGCAGGACCTGTTCGCGGACACCGACCGTGCCGTCGCCTGCGTGGTGCTGACCGCGCCGGACAGGGCGCCGGGCGCGCGGGAGCCGGCCGGGGAGGGGCCGACGGTACTGCTCGACTCCAACCTCGCGATCAGCCGCCGTTACGGCGCGCTCGGCCCGGCGCCGGGCGACGGGGAGCCGGTCTACACGCCCCTCGCGCTGCTCCTCGACACGGCGCTACGCGTGCTGGAGGTGGCGCCGATCGACGCGCTGGAGCGGCTGCTGCACCGCCTCGCCGCCCTGCCGCCGCCGCACGAGGGCGCGGTGCCGGCGCCGGTGCTGGTCGTGCCGGGCGTGTTCGAGCCGGAATTCTGCCGCGACCTGATCGCGCGGCACGCGGCGGGGGGCAGCGTGCCCAGCGGCTTCATGCGCGAGGTCGGCGGCCGCACCGTCGAGGTCCACGACCCGAAGTTCAAGGTCCGGCGCGACCACATGGTCGAGGACGCACCGACGCAGGGCCTGCTCGGCACCCGGCTGAGCCGCTTCCTGGTGCCGATGATCCGCCGCGCCTTCCAGTTCACGCCGACACGCATCGAGCGCTACCTGATCGCCTGCTACACGGCCGAGGAGGGCGGGCATTTCCGCGCCCATCGCGACAACACCACCCGGGGCACGGCGCACCGGCGCTTCGCGGTCTCGATCAACCTCAACGACGGGTTCGAGGGCGGCGACCTGCGCTTCCCGGAATTCGGCCCGCGCCTCTACCGCGCCCCGCCCGGCGGGGCGGTGGTGTTCTCCTGCACGCTGCTGCACGAGGCGACGCCCGTGACCGCCGGCCGCCGCTACGCCTTCCTGCCCTTCCTCTACGACGAGGAGGCGGCGCGCATCCGCGAGGCCAATCGCGGCTTCATCGGCCCGGCGGAAGACAGGCCGGCGGCGGGATAGGCCGGCGGCGGGGTGGGCTGGCGGCGGGGCGGGCAGGGCCGCCGCCCGGCCCTTCCCGGCGTGATGCCGGGATGCCGATCCCCGCAAGGTCGGGCCCCGCCCATCCTGGCGGGCCGACCGGCCAGCCGCTATCACGCGCGCCGGGGCCGTCACGCGCCACGCGCGTCGGGGCCGTCACGCGCCACGGGCCGTCGCGCGACGCGCGCCAAGGGCCGCGACGCGCCGAGGCGGCCGTGCGGCGACGCGGCGCGTGCGGGGGAGCATCGAGGAGGCACCATGCCGGATTTCGCCGGGGCGGCGCGGGCGGCGCCGGAGCAGTACGAGCGCGACTACAACCCGCGCGCCGCGGTGCCGGACTTCCAGTCCTTCACCGATGCCCGGATGCCGCTCAACGAGCGGGCCTGGCGCGAGGCGCGCTCGGCGGCCGACATCCCCTACGGCCCGCATCCGCGCCACCGGCTGGACCTCTACCGCGGCGCCGGCGACGGCCCGCGCCCCGTCCACCTGTTCTTCCACGGCGGCTACTGGCGCGGCGGCGACAAGGCCAATTTCGGCTATCTCGGGGCCGCCCTGGCCGCCCAGGGCATCACCACCGTGATTCCCAGCTACGCGCTCTGCCCCGAATCCAGCCTCGACGCGGTGGTGGAATCCGCCCTGCTGGCCTTCGGCTGGGTGATGCGGCACGTCGGGGCGCATGGCGGCGATCCCGCGCGGGTGGGCCTCTCCGGCCATTCCGCCGGGGCGCATCTGGGGGCGGCGATCCTGTGCGAGGGCGGCGCGCTGGTGCCGCCGGGGGCCGCGCTGCGCGGGGCGACGCTGGTCAGCGGCATCTACGATCCCGCGCCCGCCCTGCACGCCCGGGTGAACGCGGAGATCGGCCTCGACCCCGGGGTGGCCGCGCGGCGCAACTACGAGGGCCGCCCGTTGCAGATCCCCTGCGCGGTCGAGGTGCTGGCGGGCGGCGACGAGCCGGACGCCTGGATCGACCTCTCGCGGCGCTACGCGGCGGGGCTGCGCCGGCTCGGGCACGAACCCGGCTTCCGGGTGCTGCCGGGGCTGCACCACTTCGGCATCCTGGACGAGTACCGCGCGCCGGGCACCGCCCTGCGCCGCGCCGTCGCCGCGCATCTCGGCCTCGGCTGACCCCCGCGCCCGCGAGGCGCTCCCGGCCGGCCGGAGGCTCCGGTTGCGGTTGACAGCGCGCCGCGCCGCCCCCTAGCTGCCGGGCACGATGGTCCTTCCGGAAGGAAGGTGAAAAGGGAACGCGGTGCGGGGTCCGCCCCAAGGCCGCGGCTGCCCCCGCAACTGTTGGCGGAGAGCATCCCGCCGCTCGGCCACTGGGAGACGCCCCGCGCGGGGCAGCCCGGGAAGGCTGGCGGGAGGCGCCTGATCCGCGAGCCAGGAGACCTGCCATCGCCACAGGATCGCGCGGCCGGGCGGGGTGCCCCGGTGGCGGCGGTGCCGGCCTGCCCGGGCCTCGGCGCGGGCGGCAGGCGTCGACCTCGGTGCCAGGGGCGCCGGGGCGGTCGGCATCCCGTGCCCGCGCATCCGTGCCCACGTCACGGCGCGCCCATGGAAGACCGGAATGCCGGACACCGCCATGCCTCCTGCCGGCATGCCCCCCGCCGGCATGCTCCCGACCGGCATGCTCCCCGCTGGCGCGCCCCCCGCCATGCCCCCTGCCACGCCCCCTGCCGGGCTTCCGGCCATGGCGCCGGCCGGCGACGCGGCACCGCCCGATCCGCCGGCCTGCACGCTGCTGGTCTGCGTCACCTGCCGCGCCGGCCGCGCCCTGGCCGAGGGCGAGGCGCCGCCCGGCCGCATCCTGCACGACGCGCTGGCCGGGCACCTCGGCGCCCTGGCGACGGCGCCCGTCTCGCTGCGCCCCGTCACCTGCCTCGCCGCCTGCGACCGCGGCTGCGCCGCCGTGCTCGCCGCCCCCGGCAAGTGGAGCTACCTGCTCGGCCATCTCTCGCCGGCGCTGGCCGGGGACCTGATCGCCTACGGCGCGGCCTATGCCGCGCACGCCAGCGGCGCGGTGCTGCCTTCGCGACGCCCCGCATCGCTGCGGAGCGTCGTGCTCGGGCGCATCCCGGCGCTGCCGCCGGCCGACCCGTCCCCCGCCGCCATCCCCGCGCGCTGAACGCCTCCCGCCACCCCGGCCGCCAGCCCCATCGGAACCCGCCCCATGTCCGACACCGTCGAGAAGATCCCCGCCACCATCGTCACCGGCTTCCTCGGCGCCGGGAAGACCACGCTGGTGCGCCACCTGATGCGCCACGCCGACGGCCGCCGCATCGCCATCATCGTCAACGAGTTCGGCTCGCTCGGCATCGACGGCGAGCTGCTCAGGAGCTGCGGCATCCCGGGCTGCGAGGAGGACAACATCGTCGAGCTGGCGAATGGCTGCCTCTGCTGCACCGTCGCCGACGAGTTCCTGCCCACCATGCAGGCCCTGCTGGACCGTCCGCAGCCGCCCGAGCACATCCTGATCGAGACCTCCGGCCTCGCCCTGCCCAAGCCGCTGCTGAAGGCGTTCAACTGGCCCGGCATCCGCTCGCGCGTCACGGTGGACGGGGTGGTGACGGTGGTGGACGGCCCCGCCCTCGCCGCCGGCCGCTTCGCCGACGATCCCGAGGCCGTCGCCGCCCAGCGCGCCGCCGACCCCTCGCTCGACCACGACAACCCGCTGGCCGAGGTCTACGAGGACCAGCTCGCCGCCGCCGACCTCGTGGTGCTGAACAAGGCCGACCTGCTGGACGAGGCGACCGCCGGCCGCCTGCGCAGCGAGATCGGCGCCGCGACGCCGCGCGCGGTGAAGGTGGTGGCGGCGCGCGAGGGGCGGCTGGATCCGGCCGTGCTGCTCGGCCTCGGCGCGGCGGCGGAGGGCGACCTCGACGCCCGTCCCTCGCATCACGACGCCGAGGACGGCGCGCACGAGCACGACGACTTCGAGAGCTTCGTCCTGCCGCTGCCCGAGACGGACTCGCCCGAGGCGCTGCTCGACCGCCTGGCCACCCTGGCCGAGACGCACGACGTGCTGCGCATGAAGGGCTTCGCCTCGGTGCGCGGCAAGCCGATGCGCCTCGTGGTGCAGGGCGTGGGCGGCCGCTTCACGCAGGGCTACGACCGCCCCTGGCGCCCCGGCGAGGCGCGCGAGGGCAGGCTGGTGGTGATCGGCGAGACCGGGCTGGACCGGGAGGCCATCGCGGCGGCCGTTGGGGCGGCGGTGGTGGGGTAGAGGACAGCCGTGGCGGTGCGTCTGACGCGCCCGTCTGACGCGCCCGTCTGGCGCGGCGGACGCTCCGCCGCCGCGCAGCCCCGGTGGAAGTGCAAGGCACCCCAGGCGATTCCGCCCTCGCATCGTCCACAGCGATGTGTATAACGATGTCTCGACGTACACATCGAGGCGGCCGATGCGGACCAATATCGAGATCGACGAGGCGCTGATCGCGGCCGCGATGGCGGCCACCGGCCAAACCACGAAGCGTGCCACCGTGGAGGAGGCGCTGCGCCGGGTGGTCGACGCCCATCGCCGGCGCCAGGCGGTGCAGGAGATGGCCGGTCTGGGCTGGGACGGCGATCTGGAGGCGATGCGGCGCGGCGTGGCCCCATGATCGTCGGGTGATCGTCGTCGATTCCTCGGTCTGGATCGCCAACCTGCGCGCGCTGCCGCACGAGGCGGTCCGTTGTCTCCACGAGCCGGCGGTGCTGGAGGATGTGCTGGTAGGTGATATCGTGCTGACCGAGGTCCTGCAGGGCGCCCGCGACGAGCCGCACGCCGCACGGATCGAGCGGAGCCTGCGGCAATTCCCGGTCGTCCCGATGCTCGGCGAGGCGCTGGCGCCGGATGCGGCCCGTCACTACCGACGGATGCGCGGCGCCGGCCGTACCATGAACAAGCTCGCGGACCTGCTGATCGGCACCTACTGCATCGCGCATGGCCACGCGCTGCTGCATTGCGACGCGGATTTCGACGCGATGGAGGCGGTATGCGGGTTGCGGGTCCTGCGTTGAACCGCCCCTCGAACCGCCGGCCGCGCGGCTGGTGGACGGGAGCGTAGCACCTTGCATCTGCTGGTCCGCGAGACGCGCACGCTGGACGAGGCGGCGGCGGCCGAGGATCTCGGCCACGACCCGGCCGACCTCGTCCTGCTCTCCTTCTCCGACGGCGACCTCGCCGCCGCCGCCGCCGCCTGGGAGGCGATGCCGGCGCCGTCGCGGCCCTCGCTGCGCCTCGCCAGCCTGGCGCGGCTGCGCCACCCGATGTCGGTGGATCTCTACGCCGAGTCCGTGCTGTCGCGCGCCCGCTGCGTGGTGGTACGGCTGCTCGGCGGGCTCGACTACTGGCGCTACGGCGCCGAGGAGGCCGCCGCCCTCTGCCGCCGCCGGCGCATTCCGCTCGCCCTGCTGCCCGGGGATGGCGCGGATGACGAACGCCTGCGCGACCTGTCCACTGTCGCCCCGGCGTACCGGTCGCGCCTCGCCGCGCTGCTGCGCGCCGGCGGCCCCGGCAACCTCGCCGCCGCGCTGCGCCTCGCCGCGCATCTCGCCGGGCTGGGGCCGGACGACGCGGCCGAACCGGCGCCGCAGCCGGAATTCGGCCTGTACGATCCGGCCGATGCCGCCCCGGCCGCGTCCACCGGCATGCCGGACGACGCCCCGGCCGCCACCCCGGCTGCGGCTTCCGTCGCGGCCTTCGCCGCAGGCTCCGTTCCGGACCCCGCCGCGGCGCCCGTCGCTGCCATCGTCTTCTACCGCTCGCACCTCGCCGCCGGTGACACCGCCCCGGTCGCGGCCCTGGCCACGGCGCTGCGGGCGCGTGGCCTCGCCCCCCGCGCCCTGTTCGTCGGCAGCCTGAAGGACCCGGCCGCCGCCCGCTTCGCCGCCGACACGCTGCGCGCCTGGCGCCCCGCCGTGGTGCTGAACCTCACCGGCTTCTCCGCGCGGCGCGACGACGCTTCCGGCAGCCCGCTCGACGCCGCCGACGCCCCGGTGCTGCAACCCGTGCTCGCCGGCAGCGCCCGCGAAGCCTGGGCCGCCTCGCCGCGTGGGCTCACCGCGGCGGACCTCGCCATGCAGGTGGTGTTGCCCGAGCTGGACGGCCGGCTGCCGGCCCCGGCCATCGCCTTCAAGGCGGAATCCGACCCCATCCCGGGCCTCGACCACGCCCGCACCGTGCTGCGGCCCGACCCGGATGGCATCGCGCTGACCGCCGACCGCGCCGCCGGCTGGGCGCGCCTCGTCGGCACGCCGAGGTCGGCGCGCCGGCTCGCCCTGGTGCTGTCCGACTATCCGGGCGCCCAGGGACCAGGTACCCAGGGACCAAGCGCCCAGGGACCAAGCGCCCAGGGACCAAGCGCCCAGGGACCAAGCGCCCAGGGGCCGCGTACCCAAGGGCCGGGAGTTCGGGGGGCGGACGTCCAGTGCCCGGGCGACGCCGGTCTCGGCACCCCGGCGACGGACGCCGCGCCCGCGACCGGCGGGCAGGTCGGCCACGCCGTCGGCCTGGACAGCTTCGCCAGCCTCGCCGCCATCCTCGGCACCCTGCGCGCCGCCGGCTACGACACGGGCGCGCCGGCCGGGGACAGGGCCGCACCCGGCCCGGACCGGGCCACCATGCCCGACGCCGCCGCCCTGACCCACGCCCTCGCCCTCGCCCCGCCCGCGCCCACCCTGTCCCTCGCCCGCTACCGCGCCCTGTTCGCCACCCTGCCCACCGCCCTGCGCGATGCCGTCACCGCCGCCTGGGGCGAGCCGGACGCCGACCCCGCCTGCGCCGACGGCGCCTTCCGCCACCGCCACCTCGCCCTCGGGCGCCTCACCCTCGCCGTGCAGCCCGACCGCGGCACCGCCGCCGACCGGCGCGCCAGCTACCACGACCCCGACCTGCCGCCGCGCCACGCCTATCTCGCCTTCTACCTCTGGCTCCGCGACGAGGCCGGCATCCACGCCATGCTGCACCTCGGCACCCACGGCACGCTGGAATGGCTGCCCGGCAAGGCGACGGCGCTCTCCGCCGACTGCGCCCCGGCGGCGCTCGCCGGCGGGCTGCCGGTGGTCTACCCCTTCATCGTCAACAACCCCGGCGAGGCCGCCATCGCCCGCCGCCGCCTCGGCGCCGTCACCATCGGCCACCTGACGCCGCCGCTGCGCGCCGCCGGCAGCCACGGCGAGGCCGCCACGCTGGAGCACCTGCTCGACGAGTACGCCGCCGCCGACGGGCTGGACCGCCGCCGCGCCGCCCTGCTGCGCCGGGAGATCCTCGACCGCGCCGCCGGCTCCGGCCTGCTCGACGAATGCGGCGCCACGCCCGACCTGCCCGACATCGACGCGCTGGCGAAGCTCGACGCCTGGCTCTGCGACGTGAAGGAGCTGCAGATCCGCGACGGGCTGCACGTCTTCGGCACCCCGCCCGCGCCGGAACGCCGCGCCGCCCTGCTCGACGCGCTGCGCCGCACCAGCCCGGCCGTCCCGCCCGAAACCCTCGCCGCCCGCCTCGACGCCTGCGCCGGCGCCGAGCGCGCCGCCCTGCTCGCCGCGCTGGACGGGCGCTTCGTCGCCCCCGGCCCGTCCGGCGCGCCCAGCCGCGGCCGCGCCGACGTGCTGCCCACCGGCCGCAACCTCACCGGCATCGACCCGCGCGCCGTGCCCACCCGTTCCGCCCTGGTCCTCGCCGAGCGCGCCGCCGCCGAGCTGCTGCGCCGGCATCGCCAGGACCATGGCGAGTGGCCGCGCGCCCTGGTGCTCGACCTCTGGGGCAGCGCCACGCTGCGCACCGGCGGCGAGGAGCTGGCGCTGGCGCTGCTGCTGCTCGGCGTGCGCCCGGTCTGGGACGAGGGCTCGGCCCGCGTCTCCGGCATCGAGGTGCTGCCGCTCGCCGTGCTGGACCGGCCGCGCGTGGACGTCACGCTCCGCGTCTCCGGCCTGTTCCGCGACGCCTTCCCGGCGCAGATCGCCCTGTTCGACGGCGCCGTGCGCGCCGTCGCCGCGCGCGACGAGGCGCCCGAGTGGAACCCGCTCGCCGCCGCCGCGCGCGGCCTGGACGGCGAGGCGCTGCGCCGCGCCACCACGCGCGTCTACGGCGCCGCCCCCGGGCAGTACGGCACCGGGCTGGAGGACGCGCTGCGCCGCGCCGCGCCCGAGGGCGATACGAGCCGCGACGCGCTCGGCGCCGCCTACCTCGCCGGCTCGGCCGCTGCCTACGGCCAGGGGCTGGACGGCGCGCCCGACCCCGCCGGCTTCGCCGCCCGCGTCGCCGCCGCCGACGCCTTCCTGCACGTGCAGGACCACGCCGAGACCGACCTGCTCGAAGGCCCCGGCCACGCCGCGCACGAAGGGGGCTTCGCCGCCGCCGCCGCCAGCCTCGGCGGCGCGCCCACCCTGTACCACGCCGACACCTCCCGCCCCGATGCGCCCCGCGCCCGCACGCTGGCCGAGGAGATCGCCCGCGTCGCGCGCGGCCGCGCCGCCAACCCGGCCTGGCTCGCCGGGCAGATGCGCCATGGCTACCGGGGCGCGGCCAACATCGCCCTGGCGCTGGAGGGGCTGCACGCCTTCGCCGCCACCGCCCCGCTGCGGCTGGACCGGCAGTTCGACCTGCTGTTCGACGCCACGCTGGGCGACGCGGCGGTGGACCGCTTCCTGCGCGAGCGGAACCCGGACGCCCACGCCGCCATGCGCGGCCGCTTCGCCGAGGTGTTGCGCCGGGGGCTGTGGCGGCCGCGACGCAACGCGGTGGCGGAGGCGCTGGGGGGATGAGGGCCGGCACCCGGGGGCGCCTGCGGGGAAGGCTGCGCCTTCCCCGGACCCCATCCGCGCAGGGAGGGCTTTGCCCTCCCTGGAACCCTCCCACCAGGAACCTCAGGTTCCTGGACCTCCGCTGGCGTTTGGCCTCGCCGGTGGAAGCGTCGGGGCTGAAAATCGAACGGGGGGTTCCAGGGGGGCTTCGCCCCCTGGCGGGGATACCCAAGGGGCGGCGCCCCTTGGCTGGGGGTGCGGGGGCGGAGCCCCCGCCGCCCTG
>NZ_JALPRX010000053.1 GCF_023223525.1 Roseomonas acroporae
ACCCCCCCCGCCGCGGCTGGTGTCCCAGCCTGCACGAACCCATGCCCTCCGGCGACGGCCTGCTCTCCCGCGTCAAGCCCCGCGCCGCCATCCTCCCCGCCGCCGCCGCCCGTCGCCTCGCCGCTGCGGCCGCTGCCCACGGCAATGGCTGGATCGACCTCACCACCCGCGCCAACCTCCAGATCCGTGGCCTGACCGAAGCCGGCGCCGCCCGCTTCGCCGAGGCGATGCTCGCCGCCGGCCTCGCCGACCCGGACCCGGGCATCGAGCGCCGCCGCAACCTGCTGGCGCCGCCGCTGCTCGGCCACGACCCCGCCCTCGCCCCCGGCCTGCCCGCCCTGGTCGCGGCGCTGGAGGCGGTGCTGGCCGCGCCGGACCTTGCCGCGCTGCCGGCCAAGTTCGGCCTGCTGCTGGATGGCGGCGGCGCCCTGCCGCTCGCCGGCCTGCGCGCCGACCTCGCCATCCGCACCGACGGCAGCACGGCCTGGCTGCACCCGGACGGCGCCGGCCGCGCCATCCCCTGCGCGCCCGCCGAGGCACCCGTCCTGGCCGGCCGCCTGCTGCGCGCCTTCCTGGCGCTCGCCCGCGCCGCCGACACGCCGCCGCGCCGGATGCGCGACCTCGACGCCGCCGCCCTGCTCGCCGCCTGGCCGGATGCCGCGCCGCCGGCCACGTCCCGCGCCGCCGGCCCGCCGCCGGAAGCGCCCGCGACCCGGCACCGGGACACGTCCCCGCCGCCCGCCCGCCCGGTGCCGCCGGCCTGGGCCGCGTCGGAGGCGCCGGTCGGCATCCTCCCCCTCGGCGCCGGCCGCGTGGCCTGCGGCGTCGCGCCCGCCTACGGCCAGCTCGCCGCGGAGAACCTCGCCGCGCTCGCCGACCTTGCCGACCGGTACGCGGACGGCACGCTGCGACTTACCCCCTGGCGCGTGCTGCTGCTGCCCGGCGTCGCCGCCGACGACGCGCCGGCGCTGCTGTGCGCCGCCACGGCGGCCGGCCTGATCGCCGATCCCGCCGATCCGCGCCTCGGCATCGTCGCCTGTCCCGGCGCCCCGGCCTGCGCCAGCGCCACCGTCGCCACCCGCGCCGACGCGGCGCGGCTGCTCGCCGCCGGCTTCCGCGCCCGCGCGGGCTTGCTGCACCTCTCCGGTTGCGCCAAAGGCTGCGCGCATCCGGCCCCGGCACCCTGGGTGCTGGTCGGCCGCGAGGGGGCCTACGACCTGGTGCGGGCCGGCCGTGCCGGCGACGCGCCGCTGCGCGCCGGGCTGGGCCCGGAGGCGGCGCTGGCCGGGCTGGCGGATGCCGCTTCCTAGAGCGGATCGCCGTCGGGCGGACACACCCGGCGGCGTGAATCCGCGCCGAGAACAACGAGCGACAGCGAACCGCAGTCCGGTTGGGACTGCGGTTCGCTGTGGGCGCGGGGCAGGGGCGCCGCCGCGCCGAGCAAAGGGCGGTCACGTTCCCGACCCGGGCGGCGTCGCCCGATCGGCTCTCGGGCGGCATCGCCGGATCGGGTAAGGATGCTCGCGAAGGCCGGACGGTGCGGCCGCCGCGCGCCACCACGCGCGGCGGCCGCACCGGCGAGGCGATGGAGACCGGCCGGTGCCGGCCCCTTGGGGAACGGGATGACCCACGACTACATCCGCGACGGCGCGGCGATCTACGAACGCTCCTTCGCCACCATCCGGGCCGAGGCCGATCTCGCCGGCCTCTCGCCCGCCGAGGCGCGCATCGCCGTCCGCGTCGTGCATGCCTGCGGCATGGTCGAGGTGGCGCCGCGCCTGCGCTTCTCGCCGGGATTCGCCGGGGCGGCCCGCGCCGCGCTGCTGGCCGGGGCATCGATCCTCTGCGATTCGAAGATGGTCGCGCACGGCATCACCCGCGCCCGCCTGCCGGCCGCGAACGAGGTGGTCTGCACGCTGGACGCGCCCGAGGTGCCGGAACTGGCCCGCCGCCTCGGCAACACCCGCTCGGCGGCGGCGCTGGAACTCTGGGGCGACCGGCTCGGCGGCGCGCTGGTGGCGATCGGCAACGCGCCCACCGCGCTGTTCCGGCTGCTGGAGCTGGTCGAGGCCGGCGCGCCGCCGCCCGCCGCCGTGATCGGCCTGCCGGTCGGCTTCGTCGGCGCGGCGGAATCGAAGGCGGCGCTGGCGGCGCAGGACCGGCTGCCCTGGATGATCCTGCCCGGCCGCCAGGGCGGCAGCGCCATGGCCGTCGCCGCCGTCAACGCGCTGGCCAGCGAGCGGGAATGACGCCGCCCCGCCCGCCCGCCGGCGGCCCGCCGCCCGGCCCGTCTCCCGCCAGCCCCCCTCTGGGTACGCTCCCGCTGGGTAAGTCCCCCTTGGGCACGCCGCGCCCCGGCACCCTGCATATCGTCGGCATGGGGCCTGGCGACCCGGAACTGCTCACCCTGAAGGCCGCGCGGATCATCCGCGCCGCCCCGGTCGTCGCCTGCTTCAGCAAGCGCGGCCGGATCGGCCATGCCCGCCGCATCGCCGGCGACCTGCCCGCGCCGGGCGCCGAGACGCTGAGCCTCGAATACCCCTACACCACGGAAATCCCCGTGGACGACCCGCGCTACCTGCCCGGCATCGCCCGCTTCTACGAGGAATGCGCGGAGACCCTGGCCGCGCGCCTCTCGGCCGGGCTCGACGTGGCGCTGCTCTGCGAGGGGGACCCGTTCCTCTACGGCTCCGCCATGTACCTGTTCGACCGGCTGCGCGAGCGCTTCCCGGCCGAGGTGGTGCCCGGCGTCAGCGGCATGAGCGGCTGCTGGAGCCGCGCCCTGCTGCCGATGACGCATGGCGACGACGTGCTCGCCGTGCTGCCCGGCACGCTGGACCGCGACGCCCTGGCCGAGCGGCTGCGCGGCTGCGACGCCGCCGTCATCATGAAGGTCGGCCGCAACCTGCCCAAGATACGCGCGGCCCTGGCCGATGCCGGCCTCGCCGGCCGCGCCGTCTACGTGGAGCGCGGCACGATGGCGGGCGAGCGCGTGGTGCCGCTCGACGAGCTGCCGGACGCGCCCGCGCCCTATTTCGCGCTGGTGCTGGTGCCCGGCCGGCAGCGGCCGCGATGAGGATGGGCGGCCCTGTGCACGGTCGGGCGGAGTCCGGCCTGTCCTGTCGGCAGGGAACAGTCATTCCGTCCGGGGCGCGCATGAGCGGGCGGGCTACGACATGGACAACATGAAGGCACGCGCCTTTCGGGAGAAGCGCGCATGACCGGCCGCCTCACCGTCCTCGGCCTCGGCCCCGGCGCCTCGGCGCTGCTCACCCCCGAGGCCGCCGCCGCGCTGGAAGCCGCCTCCGACCTCGTCGGCTACGCCCCCTATCTCGACCGCGTGCCGGAACGCCCCGGCCAGCGCCGCCACGCCTCCGACAACCGCGTGGAGCTGGACCGCGCCCGCCACGCCTTGGCGCTGGCCGAGGCGGGGGCGCGTGTCGCCGTGGTCTCTGGCGGCGATCCCGGCGTGTTCGCCATGGCCAGCGCGGTGTTCGAGGCGATCGAGCAGGGGCCGGCGGCGTGGCGTGCCCTCGACGTCGCGGTGCTGCCCGGCATCTCCGCCATGTTCGCCGCCGCCGCGCGCCTGGGCGCGCCGCTCGGGCACGATTTCTGTGCCATCTCGCTCTCCGACAACCTCAAGCCCTGGGATGTCGTGGAGCGGCGCCTGCGCGCGGCGGCCGGGGCGGGCTTCGTGATCGCGCTCTACAACCCGGCCTCGCGCGCGCGGCCCTGGCAGCTCGGCGCGGCCTTCGCGCTGCTGCGCGAGGTGCTGCCGGGGGAGACGCCGGTCGCCTTCGCCACCGCCGTCACCCGGCCGGACGAGCGCATCGAGCTGGCGCGGCTGGACGCGGCGGACCCGGCGCGGGTGGACATGCGGACGCTGGTGCTGGTGGGCTCGGCGGCGACGCGGCGGATCGGGCGGGACGGGGGAGGGGCGTGGCTGTACACGCCGCGCCGGGCGTGAGGCGGCGGGCTTGGGGGCATCGGGGCGCTGCCCCGGACCCCGCCAGGGGCGTTGCCCCTGGACCCCACCAAAGGGCGAAGC
>NZ_JALPRX010000054.1 GCF_023223525.1 Roseomonas acroporae
GCCGCCGCCGCGTGGTCGAACATGAGGCCGCGCAGGCCGGAGCCGGTGGCGCTGGGGAGCTGCACGAGGATCGGCGTCACCGGCTGCCCGGCCGCGCGCACCAGGCGGAAGCCACAGCCGGCGCCCGAGCCGTAGACCATCTGGCTCGGCATCGACATCCAGAGCGTGTCCGGGCAGCCGATGTAGAGACCGTCCGGCACGTAGAAGCTGAGGCCGCTGTTGAACGCGCGCTGTGCTTTTGTGAAAAGCGAGGCGCCGTCAAAGTCCAGCACTGAGGAAAGCTCGCGCGCCTTGTCTTGAAGCGTGCGGCGCGGCGCGGCGCTATCGACGGGCTGATACGTCCCATCCGATCCGGCGCCACCCAACGCGATCAGCGCAACAGGATCGGTACTGGTGAGGCGGTACTGCGCCAAGCCGTCAGCGCAATCGAGGAACAGCACGTCTCCCTTCAGGAGCCGACGACGGGCCACATCGAAGTAGCCCGCAGCCGTGACCGCGCCGAGCGCGTCTGCCGTCCGATAGAACCAGACACTGTTGCCGTTCCCGTAGGAAACGGACGACATGCCCAGCCAATCGAACGGCATTTCGACGCGCCCCGGATCAGGTCAGGTCGGTGGCCGCGACCGTGACGCCGCCGACAGCCGCGGCGGTGACGCGGAGGATGCTGCCGGTCTCCGACCCGCCGACGCTCATGCGGGCGAAGATCACGTCGCCCTGGTTGAGCGTCGGCTGCGCGCTGTTGAAGTAGCCGGCCGCAACCACCGTCGCCTTGGCGTCGGCAGTCTTGTAGAGCCAGATCGCGTTGCCGTTGCCGTAGGCGACCTGGGAGAGGTTCTTGAGGTCGAGCGCCATGGATCAGGTCTCCGTGCTCTTGAGGCGCACGAGACCGGCTTCATCGATCAGGCCGGCACCCATCGCCATCATGGCGTTGATCCAGTGCGCGGCGCGGTCGCCGTGCCAGGTGATGTCGGTGGTGACATCCTCCTGGATCGCATGCGCCACTGCGGACTTGTGGTAGATGAAACCGGTCCGGATGTTCGACGTGATCGACAGGCCCGTGTAGCGAAGCCACACGACGCCCAGCCACCGCTTCATCTCCATGCCCTGCCCGCCGAACGGCAGGTCGGTCTGGCCGATGTACTGGCTGTTCACGAACTCGGTAATGCCGAGCATGTTCGTCCAGCCCTGCGGCGACACGAGGCCCACACGGTCGCCGTCATCGGGCACGTCGTTGGCGTTCAGCATCTCCAGGCCCTTGAGGATCTTGGCCTTGGTGATGCCGGCGCTGTCCGCCAGGTCACCGGTGCCGGTGACGTTGCGCGCGGTCGTCGCGCCGTCGAGCGCGGCGACGATCAGCGCATCCGTCTGCCGGCCCAGCGCGTAGGCGTGCGCATTGGCGAGAAGCTGGCGCTCCGGGATGTTGGTTTTCAGCTCGTCGAGCTTGTCCACCCAGTCGCCCGCGTAGTAGTCCGACAGGAACACCTCGACCGAGGAGTGGTCGGGGTTCATCGGCGGAATGGGCGAGTTGCGCGGCTTCTGCACCGCCGTGCCCGTGCCGAACTTGGGGAACATCACCGACGCGCCGCGCACACCGGTCTTGGTTCGGACGGACCCGCGCAGCTTGCTCGACTTGCGCTGGTACGCCTCCTTCACCTCGCTCTCGAACTGCTTGATGAAGGCAACGGGGATCGTGTTGGCCGTCACTGCCGGCAACCTCGTGAATGGGACGGGGGTCCGCATCCGCTCGGTTGTCCTGGGGCGATGCTCTGCGCGGGTGTCCGTCACCGGGCCGCGGCATCGCGGGGCAGGGCCACGCGTCAGCTACAGGGGCGGGTCCAATAGGCCCCGCCGCCTGTCAACAGGAAATCAGCCTCGCCCGAAGGGGTTCGGCACGCCGGCAGGGGTGGCGGCGTAGAGCTGTTCGAAGCCGCGCGTCACCCGCGCCTGGAATTCGGGGTCGGTCCGGTAGCGCGGGTCGGCCACCATCCTGTCCAGCTCGGCCTGCGTCACCCGGCTGCCGGCGCCGGCGCCGTTGATCGGCGCGAAGGTGGCGCCGGTCGCGCGGGTGATCAGGCTCTCGATCGCCTCGAAGGTCGCGCGGTCATGCACCACGCCGTCGAGGGACAGCGCCTTCTCGCCGATGAGCTGCTTCGCCTGCCCCCAGACATAGTTGGCGCGCTCCCGGCCGTGCTCGCCCAGCTCGCCGTAGAAGCGGTCGCGCTCGGCGGCGATCTGCGCCGCGGTGGGCTGCCGCGCCACCTGCATCTGGGCGTACTGCCCGATCAGCCCGGAGAACTCCTCCTGGCTCATGCCGGCCCGGTACGCCAGGTCGCGCGCCATGCCGTAGAGCGGATCGGCCTTGTCCAGGACCATCACCGTCTTGCCCTCGGGCGCCTTGAAGTCGGGCCCGGGCGGCTCCTCCAGCAGCAGCAGCCCCTCGGGCGCCTCGGCCGGCGGGCGGATCTCGTAGGCGGCGGCGCTGGCGGGCCGGTTGCCGAACAGCGTCTTCTCGGCCGCCGCGCGCGCCTCCTCCTGCCGACGGCCGACGAGCTTCTCCAGCTCGCCGTACCCCTTCACCAGCGCGTCGGTGCGCAGCTCGCCCTTGGCCGGGTCCCAGAACTTCTCCGGCACGCCGGCCGGCCGCTCGGTGACGGCCGCCTGCTGCTGCCCGCCCGGGGCGGGGCCGCCCGCCGGTGCTCCCTCACCCGCCGCCGGCGCTCCCGTCCCCGGCTGCGCGCCGCTGCCGCTCTCGTCGGCCATGCTCGATCCTCTCCATGATGATGCCGAACAGGCGCTTCTGCCCGTTCAGGTCCCGCAACTCGGCCTCGCTCGCCGTGGGGGGGAGGCATGGCTGGTGGACCAGCGCCTCCAGGTCGAGCAGCACGCGCTGCCCGGCCGGCGTGCTGAACGCCGCCAGGTACAGGTCCGCCAGCTCGTCGCGCTGCTGCACCGCGCGCTGGCGCGCCACCTCCAGGGCGGCGCTGCGGGTCGTGGGGGCGCTCATACCGCCGGCGCCTCCGGCTGCGGCAGCATGCCCGCCTGCTGCGCGAGGGCCATGCCCTGCTGCATCATCGCCGCCTTCTCGGCCGCCGTGCGGATCAGCGAGGGGTCGATGCCCAGCCGGTCCGCCAGCCAGGGCGTCGCTGCGTCCGTGTTCACCGCCAGCAGCGTCGCCTGTGGCCCGGCCACCTGCTGGTGCACGGCGGTGAATTGCGTGAACCGGAGCACCTCGCCCTGCGCCATGGCGCGCGTCAGCGGCGCCAGGGGGCGGATCGCCACCTGCCGGCCGTCCAGCCGCGGCCAGCCGGCGCCGGCCTGCCCCTGGTGGTGCCGGAGGATCCAGTAGACCCGCCGCACCAGCGGGAACAGGAAGTCCACCAGCAGCGAGCCATAGGCCGAGGACAGCGCCTCGGCCCGGTCCGCCGTCCGCTGCATCACCTCCGTGGCCGACATCGGCGTCTTCGTGGTCGGCCCCAGGTCGGGGATGTAGAAGGCGCCCTTGATCACGCCCGTCAGCCGCTCGGCCTCCGTCTCGGCCGGCCGGAGGTCGAAGCGCGGCGTCAGCGGCTCCAGCCCCTTGCCGCCCGGCGCGCGGGGGATCAGCGTGCCCGGCACCGACAAGTCCACCGTGTCGGGGTTCAGCACCCCGTCGTCGTCGTACTGCCAGACGCCGGTGAGCTGCATGTCCAGCGCCTCCAGCCGGATCTCCATCAGCTTGTTGAGCTGGCGGATGTCGGGCAGCGCCACCTGCATGGGGCCGCGCCCGAAGGCGCCGCCGGACCGCTCGAAGTCCCAGGCCAGAAAGGGACAGGAGCCGGCGCCGCGCCACTCGTTCTCGGCCACCACCTCCTCGGCGCTGCCGCCGTCGTCCGGCAGCACGGCGAACTGCCACACCTCCTCGGCCGGCTGCCCCCAGTCGCGGGTGCAGATCTCCACCACCTGCACCTTCTCCTCCGGCGTCGTATCGAGGAGGTCCCGCCACCGGTCCGGCAGCCGCGCGCGGGGGTAGAGCACCGGCACGTGCCGCACCTCCAGCCGGCGCGGGCGGAACAGTCCGTCGTACCGGCCGTCCGGCCCCTGCGAGAGGTAGGCCGTGGACAGCGGCACGTGCTCGAACCGCACCGGCTCGATCGCCGAGCCCGGGTTCGCGATCATGACCCCGGTCCCGACCCCGAAATCCTCCATCGCGGCATGGGCCTCGCTCCGGAAGCGGCTGCTGTTGATCTCCGTCGTGATCGTGCGCGTCAGGGCGGCGAGCCACCCCTCGGCATCCCGACCGCCCTGCGCGTCCGATCCCGCCTGGAGGTCGAACGGCTGCTCGTTCGTCGGCCAGATGCCCGTCAGCATCGAGGAGGCGAACCGCTGGAGCGCGAACGCCGCCGTGCTGTCGAACACGTTGTTCTGCACCACCGCCCCGCCGATCGCCTGCTGGTTCGGCCGGTCGCGCAACGGCAGCCCGTGCTCGTAGCACTCGGTCAGCAGGGCTTCGAGCGGCTGCCGCCGCCCCTTCGCCGCCTGGTACAGCCGCGCCAGCTCCTTCGCGTCGGCCGCCATCACACCCCGCCCAGCTTCGCCGGATAGCCGGCCTCGCTGCCGCTCAGCAGCGCGAACCGCCCGCGCAGCCGCTGCGCCGTCGCCGCGTTGTCGGCCGCCAGCCGCGCCGCCGCCTCCTGCGCCTTGATCTCGGCGTCGCGCTTGGCCTTCTCCTCCTCGGCCGTCGCCGCCTGCTGCGCCGCGGACGGCTGCGCCGCGACCGTCGTCCCACCGCCACCCATCACCGCCTCCGCGCCCTGCCGCGACGAGGCATCCAATCCGGGCCCCGCGGGATCAAGGCACCACCTCGGCCCCGGCCGCGAGCATCCGGCGGTACAGCCCCCACGGCGTCAGCGGCGTCGCGCGCATCCCGAGCAGCGCCGCGATCGCGCCGGCGCACGTCACCACCCACCGCGGCCGCGCCAGCCGCGCCCCCTGCCGGTCGATCCGCAGGATCCGCAGCGCCCCCACCTTGTTCATCGCGAAGGCCTCGACCACCGCCTCGAAGGGGATCAGCCGCACGTCCAGGCAGGTGAACGCCGGGTCGAAGAACACCCAGTGCACCTCGCCCGCCCGGTCCGGGTTGCCCCGCGGCGCGAAGGCGAAACAGTGCGCGAAGCCCTTCCGGCACAGCCGGTGCCACCACACCGTGTCCGCCGGCTGGAACGCCACGAACCACGTGCCCGGCTGCGGCACGAACGGCTCCAGGTGCACCACCTCGCCCGGCGGCGCCATCTCACCGTCCACGCAGCAGCCCTCCCCATCCGCGCCCGCGCCCGGCCGCCACCACCACCTGCCGCCGCGGCGCCTCGCGAGGCAGGCCGCCCACGCCGGGCGTGCCGGCCTTCTGGAACAGCGCCCGCCCCTCCCCGCCGCCGAGGATGAGGTACTGGCAGGCGTCCGCCACGTGGCTGAACCGGTTCTTCAACGGCCGGTCCGCATACCGGTCCTGGCTGCCCTGGATCCGCGGGTAGGCGTACTGGCCGCCCATCGCCGCCGTCAGCACCGGGCACGCCCCCTGGTCGATCAGGAACCGCGGCCGCCCGTCGAGGAGCTGCTGCAGCACCTCCCCCACCGCGTCCCGCCGCACCACCCAGTCGTTGTTCCCGGGCGCCGGGATGATGCGGATGCCCTCGGCTCGCATCGCCAGGAACGGCGACACGTCGTCGCTCTGCTCCATGTTCTCCCCCGCCGGGTCGCCCCACACCGCGTAGTCCCAGGCGGGGAACCACTGCGCCAGCGACCGCTTCAGCGCCCGCCCGAACTCGCGCGCGCCCATGCTCTCGGTCACGATCTCCCGCAGCACCCGCCACTGCCCGAACACGCACTGCCCGATCGCCGCCGCCGGCGTCCGACCGAAATCCACCCCCACCAGGATCTCGTGCCCCCGCACCGGCTCCAGGTCCCGCTTGCCGTGCAGCTCCACCCGGAACTGCGGCCACACCGCCTTGCCCGCCCGCTTCGCCCCGGGCTTGTTCCCCAGCTCCGTGTCGATCTCGGCCTTCGTCCGCCCGCCGATCTTGTCGGCGTAGTACCCCGCCGGCAGGAACCGCAGGTTCTCGGCCTCGGGGTTCGGCACGTACCCCGTCACCTCCCCCGCCTCGTCCCGCTCCTCGATCACCGCCGAGGGCTGGAGGTGGAACTCCCAGTCCGCCGGCTTGACCATCGACATCCGGTCCTCGCGCGACAGACCCTCCGGCATCGGCGCCTGGCCGCTGATCACCGACAGCCACGACCCCATCTCCGGCGGGTTCGTGTCCCCCAGCACCTGCGGCTGCGTGCACCCACCCCAGGCCACCGGCGGATACCGCCCCACGCGCTCGACCAGCGCCACGATGATCTGCCGGTCCACGTACCGCGCCTCGGACACGTAGGCGTCGCTGATCTCCAGCGACTTCAGGTCCTCTAGCGCGCTGTCCGGATCGTCCAGGCCGTAGAACAGGATCTCCCAATCCACCCCGGGCATCCGGATGTGGTGCCGCGGCCGCCCGGAAATCAGCGTCGCGCCCCACGTCTTCTCGGGCATCACCAGCCGCTTCGTCGGCAGCACCGTGTCCTTGATCTGCTTGAGCGTGTTCCGCACCACCAGCGTCCGCCGGAACCGCTTGCCCTTCCACGGCCGCTGCACCGCAAAGGCGTTCGCCATCAGCGCGTGCCACGACGCCGTGCTCTTGCCCGACCCCACCGGGCCCTGGATGAGCTTCACCTTCGCCGGCGACGCGATGTACCGCTCCAGCACCGCCCCGTCCGGCTCGATCCGAACCGGCGGCGCGCCCCGCAGGATCGTCTCGCCCTCGGCATCGTGCTGGAGCAGCGGGGGCATCAGCCCCGCCCCGCCTTCACCCGCACGCGCGGCTTCCAGGGCCAGCCCGCCGCCCTCAGCGCCCAGTACGCCGACAAGCACCGTTGCAGCATCGCGCGCTTCTCGGCATCGCTCCGCCGCTCGGCCAGCTCCCGCGCCAGCCGCTCCTGCTCGCGGCAGCAGTCGTCGTCACGATCCATCGGGCACCACCTTCTTCCGCGGCTTCCGGGGGCCAGGATTTTTTCCACCCTGACCTTTCGGGGCCGGAGACTTGCGGGTGACCCGGCTGGGGACTGGCGCGCGCGGATTTTCGACCCCCCGGCCCTCCTCGGCCGCCGCGTGAGCGACCCCCCCGGGGGGTGCCTTGCCCCTGCCGGAGCGGCGCGGGCCTGTGACCCTCGCCTGCTCAAGGCGCGTGTCACTCTCGTCCGTCGCAGTGCTATCCACGATGTTCGCCGCGTCTGACATGCGCTGTGCCAGCGTCTCGCCTGCATCGGTGCGGAACACGATCTGCACGGTCACGCCGGCGCCGGTCGCCTGCTGCGCGGACTGGTCCAGTCCACCGATCCGCAGTCCTGCCAACGCGGCGTCGAGCCTGACGCGCTCGCTGGTCGCTCGGCGCTCAAGGTGTCGTAACACGGCGAGAGAGCTGGCCGCGTCAATCTGCGCCGCTTCCTGGAGCGCCTTCGTCAGTGCTGCGCGCACGGCCGGGCGGGCGAGGGCGCGGGATGCCTGGATGCGGGCCACGTCACCTCTTCCATAGCCGGCGGCGGTTCCGGCCTGCTCACGGGTGACGGATGCGCCGCGGGAAGCGGCGTGCACGATGGCGTCCACGAGCCGCTGTTCCTTCTCCGTCAGGGCTCGCTGGGCCTGAGTTTCATCCGAACATGCCGCCAGGGCTTCGCTCATGACCTCGCCGCATCCAATAGGGCGAGGGGCGGCGCAAGCGGTGTGTGCGGTGCCAGGAAGTAGGATGCGGAGGATCAGGGGGATGTTTCAGCCGCCCTATACGAACTGTCATGGTACGTGTGTGGGGGTGGGATCGTATTTGACAGTTCGCACGGGGTAGCGGGAATATCCCCCTGATCCTACTGATCCTACTTTTACGATGCCGCACCGATAGAGGGGGCGTGACGTGGACGGCCTGTACGAGCGGGACATCCTGGCGTGGTCGGAGGATCAGGCGGCGCGTCTGGGGCGGCTGGCGGCGAGCGAGCGGGCGAACGAGGCCGGGATCGACTGGGCCAACGTGATCGAGGAAGTGGAGAGCGTGGGGCGGTCGGAGTTCCAGGCGGTCGAGAGCCTGCTGGTGGAGGCGCTGCGGCACATGGCGAAGCTGGCGGCGTGGCCGGAGGCGCCGGCGACGGCGCACTGGACCACCGAGGCGCTGGCGTTCCTGCTGGGCGCCCGGCGGCGGATCAGCCCGAGCATGCGGCGGCGGCTGGACGTGCCGGGGCTCTACGCCGATGCGGCGCGTCTGGTGCGTCGCCAGGCGGTGGCCGAGGGGCGGGCGATGGCGCCGATCGTGGACGCCTGCCCGCTCACCCTGGACGAGCTGCTGGCGGCGGACGCCGACCCGGCCGTGCTGGCGGGTCGGCTGCGGGCGGGGTGAGGGTCCAGCTCAGCCGAGCTTACCCTGCTCCCGCATCTCTCGCTCCCACTTCATGTCATCGGCGCGGTCAAGCTCGCTTTCACCGCTGTCCCGATCGATGTGCTGACCCGGGCCACGCCGAGCATGCGCGATGAATGCCCTGACCAATCGGTCTAGCGAGACCTCGGCCGGCGCTCGTGCGCCGATCTTCATCCACACTGGCAGTCGGCTCGTGATGAAGTCCAAATAGTCAGCGTCGTTGGGCGTCCATACCTCCAGGACCGTATCGCCGCTGTCCAGCTTGATGATCCAACCCTCCTCGGCGAAGCTTTCCGGGATCAACCACGAACGCGCCACATTGACATAGTCGTCGTTCTTTCCGAACGACATCACGGTGTGCTGTTCTCCATAAGACTGGGCGGTTGCCTCGTCCCACCATGTCGGCCGGTTTGCCATCTTGAAGCATCCGTCAGTCCACATGACCACCCGCTCAACCCTGCCACTCTCGCTCATTGCGATCCCTCTTTCTGCTGGCCTTACACCTTCACCAGCCGCCACAACGTGGCATTGTCGCGCTTCTTCTCGCTGGCCCCAAGCCGGAAGCCACGGATGACGCGCTTCTGCACGTCGCGCAGCCACTTCCCGAGTTTATCCCGGTCGATGACGCCGTTCTTCCCGGCGACGGCCAGCAGCGCATCGCGGAACTCGGCGTGGCGGAGCAACTTCGCGCCCTCCATGCCGGCGCCGTCTGACGTGGTGCCGTAGTGAAACTCGGTGGCGGTGGCGAGCACGTCCCGAGCGCGCACCTCTCGGTCGCCGAACGTGGTCCACCACCACGCCATCACCTCGGCGTTGCGCTCCATCTCCGGGTCCAGCTTCCGCATCGCCTCCTGCGACGCCACCGGATCGGCGCAGTCGAGCCAGATGAGCGCGTTCCGAACCCAACCGCTCCACTCCTCGAACGAGCCGAGCGGCTGCACACCCTTCTGCGCCGGCCGCCCGGCGACGTGGAAGGCGCGCAGGATGGTGAGAGCGGCGGCGAGGTAGCTGCCCCGCCGCGCCTTGGCGCGGGCCACCGGCTCGAAGTCGAAGACGCGCAGCTCGGGGCGCTCCACGCCGGGATCGAGCTGGCAGAGGAGGGCCCGGCGCGTCATGTCGCCGAGGAAGGCCAGGTTGTTGCCCGTCGCCATGACCAGGGCGTCCGAGGGCATCTCGGGCATCTCGCTCTTGCCCAGGATGCGGGTGCGCACGACGGGCTGCGTCATCATCTGGCAGAGCATGTCGCCCCCGACCGGGGCGGTGGCGTTGTCGATCGACACCACGGCGGCGCCGGCGAGGAGGAGGGCGCCGAGGCGCTTTTCCGTCTCCTCGTCGTTCCTGCCCTGCGTGACCACACCCACCTCCCGGCCGGTGGCGACGACACCGGCGATGTCCACCAGCTTCGACTTGCCGGAGCCCGGGGTGGGGGCGGTGAAGCCGAAGGCAGGCGCCGTGCGGAGCGAGCGGCGGATGCAGGCGGTCAGGATGCCGGCCAGCGCCACGGCGCGGTCCGTGTCCGAGCAGAAGTTGAAGTGCTGGATCAGGTCGCGGAGGAGCTGCAGCGCGTCCTCGGCCTGCCGCCGGGTCGGGTGTACCGGGATCTCGGGATAGTCCTCCCCCTGCGGGTCGTAGAGCAGGCCGGTGGCCTCGTCGTAGCCCGGAACCTGGAGGATAGAGCCGTCCGGCCGCAGGGTCGGGCCGTTGGTGACGCCGGCGATGTTGGGCAGGCGCCAGAGGCCGGCGCGCTGCTGGTAGGTCTTGGTGATGTCCATGGGCGCGTCGGCCACCACCCAGCTATCGGACCGGGCGTCCCACTTCTCCCAGGCGGCGGCGGTGTCCAGCGCCTCGCGGAGGGCGTGGTCACCCATCTCCAGCAGGCGCAGGCCGGTGGTGGTGCGGTTGCCGGAGATCCGGAACTCGGTCAGGCCCGGCCGGACCAGGTACGGGCCGCGCTGGTAGATGCCGAGATCGGCGGCGATCAGGGCGCCCTCGGCCGCGTCCACGATGGCGGCGATGTTGCCCTTCAGCAGGCGGATCAGCGGCCGGTTGCCCCGGTTCGGGTCGGGCTTGGTGTCCTCGGGGCGGGCGCCGCGGTCCCAGAGACGCTGCCAGTACCGCTCGTCGGCCGAGGCTTCCTCGCCCTTGCCGTGCGGCCACCGGCGCAGCAGCACCTTGCATTCCGGGAAGGAGAAGCCGCAACGGCGCAGCAGCGCCATCATGGACATGTCCATGCCGGAGCGGCTGCTGTCGTTCAGCCCTTCGGTGCTGCCCTCCCAGCGGCGCGCGACCTTGCGCCTCTTGGCGAACATGCCGTTCAGGCGCGCGAGCAGTGCGGCGTGGTCGGGGTCGGCGCCTTCGGTTTCGCCCTGCGGTGGAGCGCCATCGGAATTCCGATAACGCTCCTCCCGTGCCGGCGGCGGCTCCGTGAACTCGGCCTGCGCCTCTTCCCCGCGCCCGGACCGCACAAGGGCGGGGCCGGCCTCCTTGATCGCCCACAGCAGGGTGCGCAGGTCCACCGGCCGCATGTCGCGCGGCGCGCTCTCGAAGTGCTGGTCGGTGACGGCGAAATAGCGGTTGCCGAGGTGCAGCTCGATCGCCGGCGGGTGGTCGCCCTTGCCCTTCTTGAACTGCTTGCCGTGGTCGGTGCCCATCACGGCGCGCAGCGCCGGCAGGTCGGCCGCGGCATAGGTGAAGAACACCTTCACCCCGGTACCAGAGGGGCTGACCTCGGTGTAGGAGGCGAACCGCTCCATCACCTCCAGCGCCCATGGCTCGATCTGGCCGGTGGCGGGGTCGCGGCAGGTGTCCAGGTCCACCCCGCCAAAGGCCAGGCCCTCGTGCTGGTCCGACGCGCCCAGCTCGATCCCGACGCCGCCGCCGGCTCCGTTCACATGCCGCCGGGCCCAGTCCTCGGCCTCGCGGCGCCGCGCCCAGGTGGCGGGATCGTCGGCCTTGGCCCGGGAGCCGGTGCGCGGAGCGTAAGGCACCTTCGTGACCTTGCCGGCACGCTCCTCGTTCCGCCAGCCAACCCACCGCGGCATCGCGGCGGCGGCAGAGAGTGCGATCGGCGTCACCGGCTAGCCTCCAGCACCGCCACCGCCTCTTCCGGCGAGCGCACCACCCCCGCCACGCCGCCGAACCGCAGCACCATGGCGATGAACGCCCGCTGCTCCTGCGTCGCGCGGCCGTTGGCCTTCACCTCCAGGGCGACGAACCGGCCGATCACCTGCCCGACCATGGCGGGCGTGATGGTGACGGCCTGGATGCCGATCAGGTCGGAGCCGCCCGGGTTGCCGACGCCGTACCGGACCACGCTGCCGTCCGGGTAGTGCGCGACGCCGGCGTTGTTCCGGAAGACGCGCGTGTCCTCGCGGCCGCCCACGGCGAGCATGATGGCGGCCTGGATCTGGGCTTCGGTCACGGCAGCCTCCCGGCGAGGACCTGCCCGACCAGCGCCGCCAGGAAGGCGAGCGCGGTGACGAAGATGGCCTGCTTGAGGGTCATTGGGGCGCTCCGCCCATCTCGCGCATCACGTGCCAGGTCCAGCCGGGCTGAAATCCCTTGGCCCGGCGGATCGTCTCGACCTCGGCGCGGCCGATCCCGGGCCGGAGGAGGTTCCGCGTCGGCGTCGCGCGCAGCCGGGCGATGATCTCGGGGGTGACGGCGACCAGCTCGCCGTCGAGTTCGAGGAGTTCCTGCCGCTCCTCCCGTGCGTCGCCGTAGGAATGCCCGCAGGCGGGGCATTTGGGCGCCGGCGGATGCATGGCCCAGCAGGCAGGGCACTGCGTGACCGCCGGCGCGCCCTCGCGCTGCCGCTTCGGCCGGCCCGCCAGGCTCCATTCCCGCGGCGTGTCCGGCAGGCCGTGCCGGAGCGTGTTGCCGGCGTGGTCCAGGATCACGAGGTGGTCCTTGCCGGGCGCCGGGCGGAGGCCACGGCCGACCTGCTGCAAGTGAAGCCCGACGCTTTTCGTCGGCCGCAGCAGGATCACGGCGCCGATCGCCGGCACGTCCAGGCCCTCGCTGATCAGTTCACACGCGCAAAGGATTTGCACCGAGCCGTCCGCGAGCCCGTTGATGGCTGCGTCCCGGTCGGCCGGGGGCGTGGCTCCCGAGGCGGCCACGGCGCGCCAGCCCGCGTCCCGGAAGGCCAGGGCGACCTTCTCTGCGTGGCGGATGGAGGAGCAGAAGGCGACGGCCGGCCGGCCCGGGGCGAGGCGCTGGTAGTGCGCCACCGCGTCGCCGGTGATGGAGGGCTCCTCCATGGCCTCGGCCAGGGCGCCGGCCTCGTAGTCGCCGCCGCGGATGCCGACGCCCGATAGGTCGGGCCCATGGGCAGGCGCGTAGGCCACGGCCGGGCACAGGTAGCCGCGCTCGGTCAGCCAGGCCACGTCGGGGCCCTGCACCAGGATGTCGAACGGTCCGCCAGCGGCCCGGCCGAGGCCCTTGCCGTCGGCGCGCTCCGGCGTGGCGGTGACGCCGAGGATCCGGGCCTGGGGGAAGGCGGCGATCACCTCGGCCCACTGTCCGGCGACGGCGTGGTGCGCCTCGTCGATGATGATGAGGCCCGGGTTCAGCCCGGCGGCCTCGCCTTGCAGCCGGCGGCCGAGGGTCTGGACGGAGGCGACGTGGACCGGGTGACAGGTCAGGGTGTGGCCGGGCGCGATGATGCCGTGCTCGGGCACGCCGGCCTCGGTCAGCTTCTCGCTGGCCTGCCGCAGCAATTCCTTCCGGTGCACGAGGATCAGCACGCTGTTGCCGCGCCGGACGGCCTCGACGGCGATGTGGGAGAAAATTCTAGTCTTGCCGGCGCCTGTCGGGAGCTGCACCAGCACCGCGCGGTGCGCTGCCAGAAATGCCCGCCGGGCCGACCAGACGACGCTCTCCTGGTAGTCCCGCAGGGACACGGACATCACGATCCTCGGGTGTAGGCGCGGCGCGCACAGGCGGCGCAGTAGGGCTTGCCGGGCTCGACCGGCGCGCCGCAGTACCGGTGCGTCGGCTGCTCCTGGTGACCCCACAGAGGCCATCGGCATGTCCGGTGGATCACCGGCGCGGCGGGCGCGGAGGCGACCACCGGCGCCGGGCAGCGTGTCCGGTTGGCCGCCGACACGGCGAGCCGGTTCCGGAGGCCGTGCTTGACCGGGAACGCGATCACGGGTGCGGCGCGCTCCCGGTCCGGTCAGGCGGTGCGCCAGATGCGCGTCAGGTTCTCGCCCGCCTTGCGCACCTCGAACTTCGCGCCGGGCGCGTGCTTCTTCGCCCAGATCTCGGCCGAGCGGCGCGCGCCGGCGGCCGACATGTGCTGCACGGTGACGGACTGGCCGGGCTGGAGCCTGCCCCAGTCGTACACCTGCCCGCGCGCCAGCTCGGGCGACGGGATCGGCAGGCCCGTCTCGATCTCGCCGAAGACGGCGTGCGGCTTCTTCGGCGCGTTCGGGTCGCGGGCGCGCTTGGGCTTGTCGGCGGTCGTCGTCTCACTCATCGTCGTCATCCTTGTTGAGGGTGGTCCTGATGCTCCGGCGGTCTGTCAGCCGGGCAACGCGGTCTCGCGCTCGACCGAGCAGCTCACGGATGCGTCGCGCGCGCCACGTCAGCCAACCCAGATGCCAGCGTGCCAACACGAGCCGGAGGCTCATCCGTTTCTCCGTCGATTTTCGCGAGAAGGGCATCGAGCGCGGCCATCTCGTGTTCGGCACGGAGCCGGGCGAGACGCAGGCGATCCGCCTGCCGGCGCTTCAGGCGCTCGTATTCATCGACGGCAAGGTGCGTGACCTGCCGCCACCAGTAGGACTTCGCCCGGCGCGGGCTGATCCCGAAGAAGCGCGACACGGCCTCGTATGCCGCGTCCAGCGTGCCGAGCTTCGCCCGCTCGTCGCGGATGCTGTCGCGCACCCATTCCGTCGCGCGGTCGATGCAGCTCGTGTGCATTTCACCCACCCGTCTGTGCAAATCGCCCAACACGCTGTGCGTCCTTCCGCTCACAGTTGCTCTTGTCGGCGGAGCAACACGCGATGGACGGCAGCGAGGTGAACGGCAGCGGCGAGGCGGCGCGGGGTGGGTGCCCCGCGCCCGTCTTTTGCGGCGTCAGCGACGACCGGCGGCACACGCGCGTGCAGGCCGACGCGGTGCTGGGACCGGCCGAGCTGGAGACGCTGATCGTGACGCTGCTGGCGTGCCGCGCGGCGATGGCGCCGCGGCGCCTGCCCCTCCTGTTCGAGGGCAGCCGCACGCTGGTCGGCGACGCCTGGAAGGTGCGCGACGACGGCGCGGTGATGGTCCACCACCCGGGGCTCGGCTGGATCGGCGCGGTCGGCCCGAGCCGTTGCTGACCCGGGCCGACCTGCTCCACCATGGGGATGCGACCCACCCATGGAGGAACCCACATGTCGGACGCAGTGCCCGACCAGCCCCACAAGTTCACCTTGCAGGAGCTATTCATCCGCCTTTCGACGGCGCAGGGCATGGTCATGGCTGCCATGGTCCGTGCCCTGCGGTCGGACGATCCTGCCGCTGTGGCGGCTGTCGCGGCGCGCCTTCAGAACTGGCAGCCGGTTCACGAGGACCCGATGACGCAGGAGATGGCGACCAAGATGCATCGCATGATGGTCCTGACGCTGACGGCGAGCGAGGAACCAGCCGGCCGGGCGTGAACTCCAGGGCCGTGGGGTCGATCGACACCCACGGCTTCAGCGCCGGCCAGATCAGCCACAGCAGGAACCGGGCGACGAGACGGCGCATCACGCGGCGTCCTCCGAGGACGCGGCGTTGGCGAGCGCGGTGGCCTCGATATGGGCGCAGAGAAAGCCACGGAGCCAGCGAAGGGAGGCGAGAACTCTCTTTTCGTCAGGATGTCCCTTGAAATGGGCAGCAAACTCGGCTGGCGAAGTGTTCTTCGCAATATGGAGAGTATGAAAAACGATGTCCCCCACCAGCAGAGCGTAAGCGGCCCCGCTGTCTCCTGCTGCCAACTGAAGGATTTCGTAATAGGTGGCGTGCGGACGCTCGTCCCAGAGCGCCGAGACTTCGCGCAGGAGGCCCGCCATTTCTTGACCTTGTTCGGTAAGGCGGGCGCCTTCTTCGAGGCGGGCCTGCGCGAATGCCTCACACTCAGCGCGCGATGCCCCGTGGTGCCTGAACATCACGTTGGCGAGGTTGGCTCCACGATCCTCAGCCATGGAAGCGCGCGGCACGGCGACGGTCAGCATCTCCGGCACGAACTCGAACCATTCGTCCCTGACATGCTGGTCGGCGAACCGGCGGTGCAGCCATCGCTCCTCGGGGAGATCGCCGTCGGCAGTGCGCAGGAGCGTCAGCACGGTGGCGCTGCCAGTCTGGAGTTGCGCCATGCGTCGGCCGACGTCGCCCGTGCAGCCGATCTTCACGTGCCCATCGGCACCGGAGCGGAGGAAATAGACGGTCACGGCGCGCTCGCGGGGGCGGGGTGGGCGTCAGCGGGCGGGTACAGGTCCGGCCGCAGTTCGTGGCGGGTGACCTTGCCGCCGGTGGCACGCTCGACGGCGAGGACCCGCTCGGCAGGCACCCTCCGCACCCGCCACTTGAAGACGCTGGAGGGCTTCACGCCAACCAGATCCGCGAGCTTGGTCAGCCCGCCAGCCAGTTCGATCGCGCGTTCAGCGGCCGTGTCCATGCCTGCATGTAGCCATAAGCTAAGACACATCGCAATGGCTAACTTAGCCACAAGCCATGCGCCCTAGGCTAAAGGCGAGTAGGATGCTGGCATGACACTAGGCCAGAAGCTGAAAGACCTCCGAAACCGCGCCGGGATTGGGCAGGCTGAGGTTGCCGCTGAAATGGGAGTGTCCACGCCCACTGTCAGTGAGTGGGAGAACGGGAAGAAGAACCCCAGCAGCGGAAAACTCGCCGCGCTTGCTATTTTCTACTCGGTTTCCACAGACTACCTACTTGGTAATGAAGAGTTGCCTCCAGGCGATAAAGACAAAAAGTTGTTTGTTAGACGCCGAGGAGAAGTAGGAAACCTCGGCGCGTCGATGCGAGAAAGCCGATATCTCGTAAACGAAATCGAAACATTGATGAAAGAGCTTGGAGAGGACAATGACAACTTAAAACGGCTGTTGGAATTGAGAAAGAATATGCTCGATAACGCCAAAGAATTGATTGACACGCAAAATAAGTGGATCGACCAATCTAAAAAACGATCGGAAGTTTTGCAAAACGATGCGACAGTTTTTGCAAAAGCTCTGAGAGAGCTGCTTTCCAGACCAGAAGTGCGCTCGCAAGTCCTTGCGGGAGGTGAGGCAGAGGCATGGAGCGACATTGAGCATCGCGTCCGGCTGTTCCTCCACCGTGAGGCCGGCGAGGACGACGATGCAAGCTCAGTCTCAGGCTAATTTTAGCTTGCAGTGAATTTAGCTTAAGGCCAATACTCCCCTCCGCACCCCCAGTGTGGAGGCCCACCCGTGGACACCCCGTCCGCCCCCGCCTACCCCGCCCAGCCTGATCCCGCCGGCCCGGCGACCGCCCTGGAGCCCATCGTGCGCGAGCACGACGGCGCCGCCTGGGCGGACAGCCGGGACGTGGCGGCCGGTTTCCGGAAGCTGCACAAGGACGTCCTGAAGGCGTACCGGAACCTCGCCTGCTCGGAGGAATTCCGCCGGCGCAATTTTGCGCCGTTCTATATCAAGGACTTGACCGGCGAGAGCCTGTCCCACGTCCGCATGACCAAGAACGGCTTCGCCTTCCTGGCGCTGGGCTTCACCGGCGCCGAGGCGGCGGCCTTCAAGGAGGCGTACATCACCCGGTTCGACGCGATGGAGGCCGAGTTGCGCGGCCGGCCTGCGGTGGACCCGGTCGCGGCGCTGAACGATCCCACGCAGCTCCGGAACCTGCTGCTCGGCTACAGCGAGCGCATGATCGCGCTGGAAGCGAAGGTCGAGGCCGACAAGCCCAAGGCCGCCTTCTACGACCGCTTCGTCAACGCCGATGGCAACTACGGCTTGCAGAACGCGGCGCGAGTGCTGGGTCAGCCGCCCAACAAGTTCGTCCAGCACCTCAAGGGCGACGGCTACCTCTTCTACCAGGGCGGCTCGCTGGTGCCGAAGGTCCAGTACCGCAAGTACTTCGACGTGAAGTGCACGATGGTCGATGACAAGGCGCGCTACCAGACCTTCATCACGCCGCTCGGCATGCAGTACTTCGCGCGCAAGTTCGGTGTGGATCGGCTGCCGCTCTGCGACGAGCAGGCGCAGCGCGTGCACTTCGCTGGCGAGGAGGCGCACTGATGCCCGAGCCCGTGCCCATCTCCTATGAGACGTTCGTCGCGGACGAGGTCGGCCAGTACCGCGCCACACCTTCCGCTCTCGCGGCCGGCTTCATGATCGAGCAGGACGTGGTTGTCCCGATGCCCGACGGGTCGAAGCTCTACACCACGCGCGTGCTGATGACGCAGAAGGGCTTGGCGCACTTCAAGGCGCTGCTGGCGGAGGATGCACGGTGATGGCGACCCTCAAGGCGGCCGCGCGCCGCTCCCGCAAGGCCGAGGTCGCGGTGGCGACCGGCACCTTCACCACCCCGCCGCCGGCCGCCGAGGCGCCGGCCAGCGAGCCGCGCCACTACCTCGACCGGATCGCCGAGGCGGCGACGGCGACGGACCTGATGGGCATCTGCGCCGCCCTACGCCGCATGGAGCGGTTCCGGCACGAGCCGGCCTGGCTGGACGGCGGCACCGACGAGGAAGGCGATGCCTGGAACAACGCCGAGGAGCTGCTGCTCGATCGGCTCTCCAAGCTGCCCATCATCACGCCGACGCAGGCCCGCACGGTGCTGAACCTCGGCCTCGACTGGTTCTTCGAGATCAAGGATGCACCGGCGGCGGAACACCTGAACTACCCCGACCCCGCCCGCATCTACGACGTCATCAAGCACGCGCGCGACGCGCTGACCGCGACGGCGCGCCAGCCCGACCCCGCCTCCTCCGGCCACGTCGCCATGCTGGCCGAGCTGCGCGCGATCCAGGCCCGGCAGGATCTCTGGAACGACGACAAGCTGCCGGAAGCCGAGGGGCAGGCGGACTACGAGGCGTGGTGGCGGGTGGTCAAGCGCGCCATCGCGACGCCGCCCACGACGCAGGCCGACGTGGTGGCGATGGCCCACATGTTCCCGATCGTGCTGGATAGCGTGAAGGGGCCGACCCTGGACCCGCAGGAAGCCTTCGCCCTCACGCTGGTCAACGGCATCATCGGCGGCGCCGCACCCGCGCCGGCCCGGCCTGCCAAGCCCTGCCCGGTGGAGGCGCTGGGGCGGGAGTGGAAGCGGCTGGACGATGCGGTCGCCGGAGAATGGGACGCGGGAAACGACGACGATCCCCGGCACGATCGCGACCGCCGCATCCTGCTCTCCCGCATGCTCGCCGCCGAGAACGAGACAACGTGGCAGCGAGCGCGGACCCCGCTGGGCGCGCTGTTCCAGGCCATGGTCACCATGTCCCAGGTCCGGAAGCTGGAGGACCTGCGCAACCCCGAGGCCGAGGACGACGCCGAGAAGCTGGTCGAGAGCATCGAACGCCTGCTGCAATCCCTGTGCGCGTTCCTGGAGGACAGCTTCAGCGTTTCCAGGCGCGATGTGGGTGTGCAGGCGTTCCTCGACCGCGATCTCGATCCGCACGCCCGCATGGCGGCGGCGCTGGCAGAAGCGGAGGGCATGGCGTGATGCACATGCCCATCCACATCACCTACACCCCCGCCGACATCGCCGAGATGCGCGCCGCCGACGTCATCATGGCGACCTTCCCGGAAGGCGACCACCTCATCCTCAAGGGTGACGACCTGCTCAAGCTGATCGCCGACAGCGGCAAGGCGATGGAGACGCGCATCATGCGCGTCCCCTGCCGCAACACCACCGAGGCCGAGATACTGGCGGCGGTGCTCCAGGTCTACTGCCAGGAGCGGGGGCACTGATGACCTTCCACGGCACCCCACCCGCCCCGGACTGCGGCGCCATCAGCCCCCGCACCGAGGCGCTGCGCCCCGACATCGGCCTGTCGGAGGAGGTGGTCGGCGCGATCCGGCGCCTGCGCAAGCAGGGGCAGCCAGCGGCCGACATCGCCGCCACCCTGGCCCTGCCGATCGAGGTGGTGGAGCGCGCCATGCTGGCGATGCGGACCGACCGCCCCGACAGCACGCGCGCCACGCTCAACGTCACCCGCGAGGCGGCGCGCTTCGTCAACGGCGAGCGCGGCCGGCCGGACGAGCCGATCTGGGCGGTGATGGACCGGCTCGTCGCCGAGCTGATCGAGAGGAGGCGGGCCGGTGTCTGAGGCCAGGGTGTTTCCGTCGGAAGACGGCACGGCGCGCTTCATCTTCTCGTTCGAGGGTGGGGCGCCGGTCCTCCGCTACAACACGGACAAAGGCCATTGGGCTCGGCAGCAGTTCGCCCGGCGCCAGGCGATCGACCTCGCATCCTTCCTGCTCGACAGCGCCGAGAAGATGCCAGTTCCAGGAGCAACACTGCACTGCGCGTTCTGCGGCAAGTCGCAGCACGAGGTGCGCAAGCTGATCGCCGGGCCGGCGGTGTTCATCTGCGACGAGTGCGTGGACCTATGCCACGCCATCGTGGCTAAGGCGGAGGGCGGCGATGGCTGACGGCGCCCTCACCCACAAGGAAGTCGCGGAGCGGTTCGCCATCTCGCCGCGCACGCTCCGCGACATGGTTGCCGCCCATCACATCCCAATCCTGCGGATCGGCCGCGCCGTCAGGTACGACGCCGTGTCGCTGGCCGCCATGGAGGAGGCATTCAGGTGCCGCTCAAGCTCGTCCGGCGCAAAGGCTCCGCGCTCTGGTACATCCAAGGCACTGTCGCCGGAACAAGAATTCGCGAAAGCACGGGCATTGCTGATCGAGGCCTCGCGGAAGAGAAGCGAGCCCAGCGCGAAGCCGAACTCTTCCGTGGTGCCGTTTACGGGAGCCGCGCGGTCGTCAACTTCTCGAAGGCGGTGACCTCGTACATGAAGGTCAACAAGCCTTCGCCCGAGACGTCGAAGCTGGTGACCCGCCTGCACGGCCTGCTGGGGATGAAGCTGCTCAAGGACATCAAGCAGGAGCAGGTGGACGAGGCGATCGAGGCAATCTGCCCGGGCGCCTCACCGCAGCGGCAGGTCCGCGCGGTCATCACCCCGCTGACCGCGATCCTCAACCACGCGGCCTACCGGGACTGGTGCGACCCGCCCCGCTTCAAGCGCCCGCCCGGCGCGGCCGGCGAGAAGCGCACCCGCTGGCTGACCCCCGACGAATACCGGCGCCTCCTGACCTCGGCCTCGCCCCACCTCCAGCCCATGATCGTGTTCATGGCCTGCACCGGGGCCCGCATGGGGGAGGTGCTGACCCTCCAGTGGCGGGACGTGGATCTGGACCACGGCCGGGCCGTCCTGCGGGACGTGAAGGCCCAGCACGGCGTCCGCCGGAACCGGCTGTGCGACCTGCCCCCGGCCGCGGTCGAGGCCCTGCGCGGCATCGAGGGGCGGCAGGGCGAGGTGTTCCGCACCGAGGACGGCAAGGCCTACTCCGGCAAGGGCGGCCTCGGCAGCCGCGCCAAGAGCGCATGGGCCACCGCCTGCCGGCGCGCCGGGTTCGAAGGCGAGTGGGTGGTGACCCGCTGGGAGGACGGCACCGTCAGGAACCGGTGGTGGCAGGTCGAGGACGTGACCCCCCACGTCCTGCGGCACACCTGGGCCACCTGGCACTACGCCGTCCATCGCGATCTGTTGAAGCTCAAGCTGGACGGCGACTGGTCGAGCGTCACCCTGTGCGAGCGGTACGCCAAGCTGGCGCCGGCGGCGATGGCCCCGGCGATCATGCGGTGCTGGGGTCAGGAGGTCGCGGCGCAGGCGGTCGGTTAGGAGAAAAGACCCATCCCTGACGCATGGGAAATGCCCAACCGAGGCATCCATTTGCCGAGTAAGTATTTGATTTGCAACGGGAAATAGGTTGACATGGCGGGGGTCACAGGTTCAATCCCTGTCGCGCCCACCAATCCTCCCATGCTGGCAGGATTGGGGCCCGGCCCGGCGGAACGCACGCCTCATCGCAGCCCGATCCACCGGCTCCACCCGCACGCAGGGCGCCTCGCCCCTTCGCGAGGTCCTGGCCGGCGCTTCGGGAGGCGTCGCCGGACAACGCCGCGGGCCCGGAACTCAGACGGCCGCCGCGAGCGCGCCCGGCAGCGCCCCGATCACGTCCTCGGCCAGCATCCCATGCTGGTCGCAACGCCTGGCGGCGGCGCCGTGCAGCCAGACGGCGGCGGCCGCCGCCTCGAAGGGCGGCATGCCCTGCGCGAGCAGGCTGCCGGCGATCCCGGCCAGCACGTCGCCCGTGCCGGCGGTGGCGAGGCTCGGCGGCGCGTCGGCGTTGATCGCGGCGCGGCCATCCGGCGCCGCGATCACCGTGTCCGGCCCCTTCAGCACCAGCACCCCGCCGAAGGCGGCCGCGGCACGGCGCGCGGCCGCCAGCCGGTCCTCGCCCGCCTCCCCGAACACGCGGGCGAACTCGCCGGCATGCGGCGTGGCGATGGCGACGCCGCGCAGCCCGGCCGGATCGCCCGCGCAGGCGGTGAGCGCACCGGCATCGGCCACCACGGCGCGGCCGGCCTCGACCAGTTGCCGCAGCGCGGCGCGCGTGGCGGGCGCCGGCGGCAGGCCGGGGCCGATCACCCAGGCGTGGCGGCGCTCGTCGGCGAGCAGTTCGCCGATCCCCTCCTCCACCACGATCGTGCCGGGCAGGTCGTTCCGGTACACGGCGGCGGCGGCCGCATCGGGCGCCGCGATGGTGGCGAGCCCCACGCCGGCGCGGCGGGCGGCGCCGGCGACCAGCCGCGCGGCGCCGGTCATGCCGTCGCTGCCGACGATCGTCAGGTGGCCGCGCCGGTACTTGTGCGATTCGGCCGTCAACGCGGGGAGACGCCACAGGCCGGGCCGGTTCTCGCCTGGCCGGTTCTCGCCCGGCCGGTTCTCGCCCGGCCAATTCTCGAAGGTGCGCGGCGCGATCGGGCCGAGCACGGCGTCGGGCAGGCCGATATCGGCCAGCACCACCTCGCCGCACAGGTCGCGGCCGGGCAGCAGCAGGTGGCCGGGCTTGCGCCGGAAGAAGGTCACGGTGACGGCGGCCTGCGGCGCGAAGCCGCGCACGGCGCCGTTGGCGCCGTCGACGCCCGAGGGCACGTCCACCGCCAGCAGCGGGGCGCGGACGGCGCGCAGCACGGCCTCCACCTCGGGATCGAGGGCGCGGGAGAGGCCAGCGCCGAACACCGCGTCGATCACGAGGCCGGCGCGCGCGGCGAGCGCCGGCGTCGGCGCCACCACCGGGCCGCCCCAGCGCGAGGCCGCCACGGCCGCGTCGCTGCCGGGGCGCGGCGGGCCGAAGGCCGCGACCGTGACCGGCCATCCGCGCCCCTCCAGCAGCCGCGCCGCCACGTAGCCGTCGCCGCCGTTGTTGCCGGGGCCGGCGAGGACCAGCGCGCGGCAGGGCCGGAAGCGGCAGGCCGCCCGCGCCACCGCCGCCCCCGCCGCCTCCATCAGCCCGATCCCGGAACGGCCCGCGGCGATCGCCGCGCGGTCCGCCTCCGCCATCTCCGCGGGCGTCAGCAGCGCATGGGGCAGGATCGCTTCGGGCATCGGGCGCGCTCTCCGTTCCCCGGGCCGGAAGCGGGCCTGGGGCGGCGACCATACGCCGATTGGCTGGTACGGTTGCGCCGCGAACCGGGGAACTGAGGTGGGGCATGGCCTTCGTGGTGGCGCTGGCGCAGCGCAAGGGTGGCGTGGGAAAGTCCACGGTGGCGGCCAATCTCGCCGTGTCGCTGGGGCTGCGCGGCCAGCGCGTCGCCATCCTCGACACCGACCCGCAGAAGACGCTGCGCCACTGGCACGAGGCACGCGAGCGCAGTGTCGCCAGGCAGGGGGCCGCCAGGGAGGGGACCGCCAGGGAAGGAGCCGCCAGGGGCGGCGCCGGGAGCGCGGCCAACGCGCCCAGGGTGGAGATCGCCTTCGAGGATCCTTCCGGCTGGCGCGTGCCCGGCACGGTGGAACGGCTGCGCCGCAGCCACGACGTGGTGATGCTCGACACGCCGCCACACTCGGAGACCGACACCCGCCTGGCGATCCGCGCCGCCGACCTGGTGCTGGTGCCGCTCCAGCCCTCCCCCGCCGACCTCTGGGCCACCGACGCGATGCTGGAACTGGCCCTGGCCGAGAAGCGGCCGGCGGTGCTGCTGCTCAACCGCGTGCCCGCCACGGGGAAGCTGCGCGCCGAGATCGGGGCGGAGCTGAAGCAGCGCGGACTGGCCGTGATGCCGGTCGAGCTGGGCAACCGCACCGCCTATGCGAGCGCCTTCCTGCACGGGCTGGGGGTGGCCGAGGCCTCGCCGCGCTCGGCCGCCGCGACCGAGATGGCCGAGCTGGCGGAGGCGATGCTGGCAGTCGCGCCGAAGGGCTGAGACGCCGGGAAAGCCCGAGGGAGGCTCCGGAAGCAGGCGCCGCCTCCCTGGCGGGGCCCGTGGCAGCGCCCCGGCGCGTGGACGCCGGCCAAGCCCGCCGCTGGAGCCGTTCCGGCCTGGCCGTATCGGGCCGGAACGGCTCCAGCCTTTTGGTTTTTCGCATTTTCCAGGTCGCCGGGTGAGGACACCCGGCTTGAAAATGCTCTAGAACCACCCTGGGCGGCCGGCCCCGCGCGGCGGACGCGCGAGGAGAAGGACCGGCCCCATGCCGACCGAATTGCTGTTCCGCGACGATGCCTACGAGCCGGGCTGCGAGGCCAGGGTGCTCGCCGCCGGACCCGAGGGCGTGGTGCTCGACCGCACCGTGTTCTACCCGCGCGCCGGTGGCCAGCCGGGCGACACGGGCACGCTGCGCTGGCCGGGCGGCAGCCTGGCCGTCGCCGACACGCTCAAGGGGCCGGACGACACCGTGCTGCATCTCCCCGATGGCGGGCCCGGCGACGGGGCGCTGCCGCCGCCCGGCACCATGGTCGAAGCCGTGCTGGACTGGCCCCGCCGCCACCGGCTGATGCGCATGCACACCGCGCTGCACCTGCTGTGCAGCCTGCTGCCGGGCGTGGGCGTGACGGGCGGGCAGATCGGGACCGAGAAGTCGCGGCTGGACTTCGACCTCGCCGGCGCCGCCCTGCCGGAGAAGGAGGCGCTGGCGGCGGCGATCAACGCGCTGGTCGCGGCGGACCATCCCGTGACGGAAGGCTGGATCTCCGAGGCGGAGCTGGACGCCAATCCGGGCCTCGTGCGCACGCTCTCCGTGCAGCCGCCGCGCGGCGCGGGCCGCATCCGCCTCGTGCGCATCGGCGACGGCATGCCGCCGGTCGATCTGCAGCCCTGCGGCGGCACGCATGTGCGGGCGACCGGCGAGATCGGGCCAGTCACGATCGGCAAGATCGAGAGCAAGGGCAAGGCCAACCGGCGCGTCCATCTCGCGCTGGCGGACTGAACGGGGGAACGAACATGGCGGATGGGAATTTCGGACCGCTGGTCTCGACGGAATGGCTGGCCGGCGAGCTGGGCAAGCCCGATCTCGTGGTGTTCGACTGCACCTTCTACCTGCCGACCGAGAAGCGCGACGCGCCCGCCGAATTCCGCGACGCCCACATCCCCGGCGCGCGCTTCTTCGACATCGAGGAGATCGCCGATCCGGAGAGCGACCTGCCGCACATGCTGCCCACGGCGGCCCGCTTCCAGAAGCTCGTGCGGGCGCTCGGCGTCTCGGCCTCCTCGCGCGTGGTGTTCTACGACCAGAAGGGGATCTTCTCGGTCGCGCGCGGCTGGTGGATGCTGCGCCTGTTCGGGCACGATGCGGTGGCGGTGCTCGACGGCGGCCTGCCGAAATGGCGCGCCGAGGGGCGGCCGGTCGAATCCGGCGAACCGGCGCCGGCGCAGCCCGGCGATCTCGTCGCGGACTTCCGCGCCACGCGGCTGCGCGGCATCGGCGACATGAAGGCGATCGTCGCCGACGGCTCCGCGCTGGTGCTGGACGCGCGCGGCAAGGGCCGCTTCGACGGCACCGCGCCGGAGCCGCGCCCCGGCCTGCCCGCCGGCCACATGCCGGGTGCCGCGAGCGTGCCCTTCACCGACCTGCTCGCCCCCGACCAGACCCTGCTGCCGCCCGCGGCGCTGCGCGCCCGCTTCGCCGCCGCCGGCGTGGACGGCACGCGGCCGGTCGTCACCTCCTGCGGCACCGGCGTCTCGGCCTGCGTGCTGACGCTGGGGCTGGCGCGGGCCGGACTGCCGGAAGGCGCCGTCTACGACGGCTCCTGGACCGAATGGGCCGGACGGCCCGAGACACCCAAGGTGACGAGCTGACATGCCCGACGACAGCATCCCTCCCCGCCCGCGCCATCACGAGGAGGGCTTCGCCACCCGCATGTCGCATGCCGGCCGCGCCGGCACGCGCGTCCACGGCTTCGTCAACCCGGCCGTGCATCGCGGCTCGACGGTGCTCTACCCGGACTGCGCCAGCCGCGGCGGGTTGTGGAAGGACCGCTTCAACCAGGTCCTGACCTACGGCATCCATGGCGGGCCGACGCACCACGCGCTGGAGGACGTGGTCGCCGAGATCGAGGGCGGCACGCGCTGCTTCATCGTCGGCAACGGGCTCGCGGCCTGCGCCGTGCCGCTGCTCGCCTTCCTCGGCGCGGGCGACCACTGCCTGGTGCCGGACAGCGTCTATGGGCCGGTGCGCACGCTCTGCGACGGGCAGCTCCGCCGCTACGGCGTCGAGACCACCTACTACGACCCGACCGTGGACGAGGCCGGGATGCGCGCGCTGCTGCGGCCGAACACCAAGGTGGTCTACACGGAGAGTCCGGGCAGCCACACCTTCGAGATGCAGGACATCCCCGCCATCGCCCGCGCCGCGCACGCGCACGGCGCCAAGGTGCTGATGGACAACACCTGGGGCATCCACCACTTCCAGCCCTTCCGGCACGGCGTCGACGTCTCGATGCAGGCGCTGACCAAGTATGTCGGCGGGCATTCCGACATCCTGCTCGGCTCCGTCACCGTGGCGAACGACGCGGACTGGGCCGTGGTGCGCGGCGCCGGCGCCGAGATGGGTCACTACGCCAGCCCCGACGATTGCTGGCTGGCGCTGCGCGGCGCCCGCACCCTGCCGGTGCGCCTCAGGCACCAGGAGCAGGCCGGCATCGCGGTGGCGCGCTGGTTCGAGGCGCGGCCCGAGGTGCAGCAGGTCCTGCACCCCGCCCTGCCCTCGCATCCCCAGCACGAGCTGTGGAAGCGCGACTTCACCGGCGCATGCTCGCTGTTCGGCGTGATCTTCCGGCCGGAATTCACCATGGCCCGCGTCTCGGCGATGGTGGAGGGGCTGGCGCTGTTCGGCATCGGCGCCTCCTGGGGCGGCTACGAGAGCCTCGCCCTGCCGACCACGGGCTTCGTGACGCGCACCGCGACCTCGGCGCATCCCGGGCCGATGGTGCGCTTCCATATCGGGCTGGAAGAGGTGCCGGACCTGATCGCCGATCTCGCGCGCGGGCTGGATGGGCTGAGCGCAGGGGGCTGAGGCAGGCGGGGCGGCCGCGGCCGCCCCGCGCTGGTGCCGGCCCGCTTCCGCGCCGCCGCCTGGACGGCGCGAGCGGGTCGACGGCAAGGCGTGGCAGCCTCAAACATCCGGCGCGTGCGGCGCGACCTCCACCACCGGGTCCTCGGCCCATTCCTTCAGCAGCGTGAAGCCGACCGCCAGCAGCACCGGCCCCAGGAACAGCCCCAGGAAGCCGAAGGCGAACACGCCGCCCAGCGCGCCGAGCAGCGTCAGCAGCAACGGCAGGTCGGCGCCGCGCGAGATCATCAGCGGGCGGATCACGTTGTCCACGCTGCTGATGCCGAGCGCGCCGTAGAGCGCGAGGAAGATGCCCCAGCCCGTCGAGCCCTGGCTGAACAGCCAGAGCGAGGCGGGAATCCAGACCACCGGCGCGCCGATCGGGAAGATCGAGATGCAGCCCGTGACCACGCCGAGCAGCACGGGCTGCGGCACGCCGGCGATCCACAGGCCGAAGGCGGTCATGATGCCCTGCGCGATGGCGGTGCCGATCAGCCCGTACACCACCCCCTGCGTCACGTCGCCGGTCAGCGTGATCAGCCGCTTGGTGCGCGCGCCCGCCATCTTGCCGATCACCGCCTCGGTGCGCGCGGCGATGGCCGGCCCGTCGCGGTAGAGGAAGAAGGCCAGGAACAGGGAGACCAGCAGCTCGGCCAGCCCGCTCAGCACGGCGAGCAGCAGGCCGAGCAATTGCTGCGCGATCACGCCGAGATAGGGCCGCACCATGCCGAGCAGGCCGGAGAAGTCGAACCGCAGGCTGTGCAGCCACTCGTTGATGTAGCCGCCCACCACCGGCAGGCCGGCGAGCCAGTCGCCGAGGCCCGGCAGCCCGTCGCTGAGCAGCGATTCGATGGACGCCCGCAGCCCCTCCACGTCCTCGCGTCGCACGGGGGCGGCGAAGGCGAGCGGCAGCGCCACCAGCAGCGTCTCCAGCGTCACCATCAGCAGCGCCGCCCAGGTGGGGCCGAGGCCGGTGCGCTGGCGCAGCAGGCGGAACAGCGGCCAGGTGGAATAGACCAGGATCGCCGCCCAGAGCAGCGCCGAGAGGAAGGGCCGCAGCACCAGCAGGCATCCCACGGCCAGCGCGACCGTCGCCAGGAAGCCGAGCAGGCGGGCGGGTCGGAGGAGCGAATCCATCGGTGTCATGCGTTCCATCTCGCCGGCGGTCTCGGGATGGCCCGGCCGGTCACTCCTGTTGCGGCAGCGTCGCGGCCGGAGCAAGGTATCCGGGGCAAGGCGTCCGGGGCGGGGCATCGGCCCCGCCCGGACGTCCCGGTCGGTGCCGGCGCCGGGGCTGGAAGATCCATGCCAAGGCGCCAAGCCGGGGCGCCATGGTGGCGGCGGATGCTTTCATGCGCACGGCGGATGAACCTGACCCGTCCGGCCTCGGCCTCCGCGCCACCGTCGACGGGCCGGTCGACTCCGCCGGACTCAGTCCCCGACCGCGACGCCCTCGCGGCGCGGGTCGGCGGCGCCGACGAAGCCGCCCTCGGTGACGCGGATCGCCTGCAGGCCGGAGGTCATGCCGCGCACCGTCACCGGGAAGCCGCGCGCCTCCAGCGCCGGGGCCAGCGCCGCGGCGCTGGTGCCGCTCTCCAGCTCGACGGTCGGCCCCACCGTGCCGACATGCGGCAGCGCCAGCGCCGCGGCCGGCTCCAGCCGCCAGTCCAGCATCGCCACCAGCGACTGCGCCACGTAGCCGATGATGCGCGAGCCGCCCGGCGAGCCCACCGCCAGCACCACCCTCCCCCGGGCGTCGAAGACCAGCGTGGGCGACATGGAGGAGCGCGGCCGCTTGCCGCCCTCGACCCGGTTGGCGACGGGGCGGCCGTCGATCTCGGGCAGGAAGGAGAAGTCGGTCAGCTCGTTGTTCAGCACGAAGCCGCGCACCAGCAGCCTGGCGCCGAAGGTGTCCTCGACGGTGGTGGTCATGGCCAGCGCGTTGCCCTGCGCGTCCACGATCGAGACGTGGCTGGTGCCGTGCTCCGGCTGCGCCGGCTGCGAGGCCGGCGCCTCTCCCTCCCCCTGGCGCCAGCGGGGGTTGCCGGCGCGCACCGCGGCCAGGGCGCGGTTGCGGTCGATGAGCTGGGCGCGGGCCGTGAGGTAGCCGGGGTCGAGCAGCCCGACCAGCGGCATGCGCACGAAGTCGGGGTCGGCGAGGTAGGCGTTGCGGTCGGCGAAGGCGAGCCGCCCGGCCTCGCCCAGCAGGTGCGCGGCGTCGAGGCCCGTGGGCTCCAGCGACGCCAGGTCGAAATGCTCCAGCAGGCCGAGGATCTGCGCCACCGTGGTGCCGCCCGAGGAAGGCGGCGGGAAGCCGCAGACGCGCCACGCGCGATAGGGCGCGCAGACCGCCCGCCGCGGCTTCGCCTCGTAGCCGGCGAGGTCGTCCGTGGTCATCAGCCCGGGGCTGGCGGCGCCGCGCACCGCCACCACGATGTCGTTGGCGATGGCGCCGCGGTACAGCGCGTCGGCGCCGTTCTGGGCGATGGCGCGCAGCGTCTCGGCCAGGGCCGGGTTGCGCAGGCGCTGGCCCTCCGCCAGCGGCTGCCCGTCGGGCAGCAGGTAGGCGCGCATCGCGGGGTCGCGGCGCAGCCGCTCCGCATCGGCCGCGATCTCGGCCGCGAGCCGGCGCGAGACGGGGAAGCCCTCCTCGGCCAGCGCGATGGCGGGCTGGAACAGCCGCGCCCAGGGCAGCTTCCCGTGCGCGCGGTGCGCCGCCTCCAGCATGCGCACCGTGCCGGGCACGCCGACGCTCCGCCCGCCCAGCACCGCGTCGTAGAAGGGCATCGGCTGGCCGTCGCGCAGGAACAGGTCCGGGCCGGCGGCGGCGGGCGCCGTCTCCCGCCCGTCCCAGGCGTGCAGGCGGCGGCCGGCGGCGTCCCAGAGCATCAGCAACGCGCCGCCGCCGATGCCGCTCGACTGCGGCTCGACCAGGGTCAGCACCATCTGCACGGCGATCGCGGCATCGACCACGCTGCCGCCCTCGCGCAGGATGGCGAGCCCGGCCTCGGCGGCCAGCGGGTGCGCCGCCGCCACCATGCGCTGGCGCGGCAACCCCTGGGACGCTCCCTGGGACGTCCCCTGGCCCCCTCCCTGGGATGTCCCCTGGCCCGAGGCCCCGCCGGCGGGCCAGAAGCCGAGGAAGGGGCCGGCGAGCAGCAGGAGTACCAGGATGGGCCGTCGCATGGTGTCTCCTTTCTCGGATCCCGCCACCGACGCCATGCCAGACGCGGCGACGGGACACCATGCCCCCGGCGACGCCCCGGCGGCGGAATTGCGCGGCCGTGTCGCGGAGACGCGCGGGCGCCACGCGGAGGCACGGGCGGCCGAGGCGCTGCGCCGGGACGGATGGCGCATCCTGGGCGAACGGGTCAGGACCGAGGCGGGCGAGATCGACCTGGTGGCCGAGCGTGACGGGCTGCTGGCCTTCGTCGAGGTGAAGGCGCGGCCGACGCTCGCGGGGGCGGCGGCCGCGCTGGGGGCGAGGCAGCGCGCCCGGCTGCTGGGGGCGGCGGAGATCTGGCTGGGCGCGAATCCGGGCCGCGGCGCGGCGGGGGTGCGGTTCGACGTGATCGTGGTGGCGACGGACGGGGCGGTGCGGCGGATCGCCGATGCGTTCCGGCTGGGCGACTGATACGCATGGCGGGATCGTTCGACCCGTCTTCATGAATCGGGGGTCTCGAAGGGGACTTCGCCCCTTCGCGGGGTCCGGGGCGGCGCCCCGGGGTGTGTCAACGAGTGACGCCGTCGGTATGGGGACAGGGAAGCCGGAGACGCGGCATCCGAAGGCGGGGGCGCCAGAAGATCAGGACCGGAGCCGGGACCGGAGGCGGCGCCCTGGCCCGGCGCCCTGGCCCGGCGCGCTGCCCGGCCGGCGCCCGCGCCGCCGTCAGCGTCGTTGCGCCAGCGTCGTCCTGTAGCCCGCATAGCCGCGCATCAGGGTCGCGAACAGCTTGTCGGCCGTGAGGCGGTAGCCCGCCGCCCGCAGGTGGATGCGGTCCGGCAGGGCGAGCGGCGGCTCCTGCCGCGCCCAGCGGTCGATGGCGCACCGGCCTTCCCCGGAGGCTCCCCCAGGGCCACCCCCGGAGCCACCCCCGGTTCCACCCATGGCTTCCGACCAGTCCCAGAAGGCCCAGCCATTGGCCGCCGCCACACGGCGCTGCGCCTCGCGCACCGCGGCGAGGTTGGTGGCCGGGCGCCAGCGGCCGCCCTCGCAGGTCTCGCCCGCATGGCCCTCCCGCACCGGCCGCAGCGCGTCCGGCGGGCCCATGACCAGCACCGCCGCGCGCGGCGCCATGGCGGCGAGCGCCCGCACCCGCTGCTCGAAGAGCTGCGGGTAGGCGGCGGTGTCGGTCGATTCCCGCACGCCCTCGTTGGTGCCGAAGGCGATCACCAGCATGGCCGGGTCGGCGCGGGCGATCTCGGCCGCGACGGTCGCCGGGTCCCAGGCGCCCGGCAGCTCGATGGTGGCGCCGATCGTGCCGAGGTTGCTCCAGACCACGCCCGGCGCGTTGCGCCCGGCGCTCCAGGAGAGCAGCGAGACCGGCCCGTCGCCGCGCGTGCGCAGCGCGAGCTGCCGCGTCCCGGCCGGCAGCGAGAGCTTGACGAACTCGGCCGCCACGCGCGGGCCGGCGGTCGTCACCGTCCCGGCCGGACGGCCGTCGGCGAGCACGTCCAGCGTGCCGCCGCCGGGCTGGCGCAGCACCTCGACCTCGGCGCGGTCGAGGCCGCCCGGCACTTCGGTCGCCAGCGTCATCTCGGCGCCGGCGGCGCCCGTCTGCTGCCGCAGCCCGGCCAGGCCGAACGGGCCGGGCATGCCGCCCTCGGCGCTGCTGACCAGGGTCCAGTCCGGCGAGGCGGTGACGTGGACCTGCGCCGGGTTGTAGGTGCGGAAGGCGATGCCCGGCGGCAGCATGCCGCGCCCGGCATTGCCGAAGCGGCCCTGGAAGTTCTCCCGCATCCGGCCGGAGAAGGCGTCGTTGGCGGTGTGGCTGTCGCCGATCTGGAGCACCGTGACCGGCTCCCGACGCGTCCCGGCCTCGCGCGCGGCCAGGGCGGAAAAGAACGGCGCGAGGCCGCCGGCATTCGCCGGCGCCGGCGCGGCGGCGCCGCGTGCGTCGGCCGGGGCGGTGCCGGAGGCGCAGGCGGCCAGCAGCAGCCCGAGCAGCAGCGCCCCGGAGGCGCGGCGGGAGGCCTCCAGGGAGGCCCCCAGGGAGGCCCCCAGGGAGGCCCCTAGGGAGGCCCCCGGCGAAGCCCGAACGGCGCCGGGCGTGGCGACGCGCGCCGTCGCGCTCGGCCGGGTCATGGCTGCGCCGCCGGCGCGTCGGTGGCCGCTTCCGCGGCCGGTCGTGCCTCGGCCGGCGGCGCGTCGGGGGGCGGCGCGTTGGTGGGCGGCACGTCGGGGGGCGGCGCTTCTGCGGCAGGCGCCGCCGGCCCGGCGGGCGCGGCCTCGGCCGGCGCGGGCCGGCCGGCGGCCACGACGGCACGCCCCTGGCGCGCGGCGGCCTGCATCCGGTCCGCCTCGGCCCGCACCTGCTGCATCACCCGCGCCGCGACGAGGTCGTAGCCAGCCATGGTGAAGTGGATGCCGTCATCGGTGCGCAGCCGCTGCATGGAGCCGTCGAGCGCCGGGCCGGAGCCGACGAAGCGCCCGGAATCGTCGGCGACCAGGGTCCAGATGTCGAGATAGGTGCCGCCGGCGGCGACGGTGGCGTCGCGGAACAGGCCGTTCAGGTACTGCATGTCGCGGCTGTAATTGGCCTCGCGCGCGATCGGGTTGCCGCACCAGATCACGGGGATGCCGGCCTCGGCGAAGGCGCGCAGGATGGCCTCCACCCGCCCGCGGTAGAATTCCAGCCACGCCGCGCTGCGGAAGGGCAGGTAGCGCCCCTCGGCGGGGCGCGCCGGCACGCGGTCGTTGCCGCCGAACATCAGCACGGCGATGTCGGGCCGGTCGTGCTCGGCGGTGCGCTGGGCGACGGCCAGCCAGTCGTGGATCACCGGCTGGCTGATCGCGGTCGCGGGCTTGGTGCGGTTGAGCACGCGGAAGCGCGGGTCCCGCCGCACCTGCCGCAGCATCATCTGGGCGAGGCCCTGCGCCTGGCTGTCGCCGAGCACCGCGATGGTGAGCGGCCCGCCCTCCTCGGCCCGCGCCCGGCGGCCGGCGAGCAGGAGCCCCGCCAGCCCGCCGAGGACGGCGCCGCGGCGGGGGAGCGGCGCCGCGTGGCGGTGCGCCGGGAACGACAGGTCGGTCATGGGCATTCGTGCAGGGATTTCCCGGGCCGGATCGGAGGCGAGAGGCGGCGCCGCGCGGCGGCGGGCGCGGCCAGCCAATAGCCGCTATCGCCGCCGACGGGTAGCCGCGACGGCGGCGGCCGGCAACCCGACCTCGCCAACCCCTTGCTACAGAACGCTTTCCGTGGCCGGAACGGCACGCCCGGGTGCGCCCCGGCCCCCGCCGCCGTCCCGCTTTCCCTACTCCGCTCCCTATCCTGCTCCCTACCCCGCCCCCTACCCTGCTCCCTCTGGCGCCGGCGGGAACAGCCAGCCTTCCGCCGGCTCGTTGGCGCGCGGTCGGGCGGCGGCCGGGCGGCGCGGCGGGGCGGCGCCGCTGCGCAGGCGGATCAGCTCGTCCACCAGCCGGTCCACGGTCTGCCAGATCGGCTCGTCGCCCTGCCGCTCGCTCATGACGAAGCGGTGCGCGGCCAGGGTGACGTTGAGCGTGCCGCGCGTGGTCTCCGGCCGGGCGGAGCGCATCTGCACCAGCGCCTTCTCCACCTCCTCCAGCGGCACGCCGAAATGCGCGGCGATCCGCTCGGGCTCGTGCCCCTCGCGGCGCAGCCGGCGCGCCTTGTCGCGCTGGGTCGGCGTCAGCAGGATCGACGGCCGCAGCGCCTCGGTGCGGCGCGACATCTCGCCCGAGCCGGTGCCGGGCGGCTTTCCCTTGAACTTGGTCGGCATGGCTTGCTCCCAGGCCGGCACCGAGGCGCCCCGCGCGCCGGCCTGCATCTCTCGGGCCGCAGCATAGGCGGGATGCGCCGGCGCCGCACCTCCCCTGCCGGCCCGCGCGGCCCTTCCCGCCGCGACGCGCGCCGCCCCCGCGGGAGCCGCGTCGCCGTCACTCCTCCCGCAGCGCCGCCCCGCCCGCGATCGGCGCCACCGGCAGCAGCAGGGCCAGCAGCGCCAGCAGCAGCAGCAGGAAGGGCCGCGGCGAGAGGCCGGAAGCCGCCGCCTCGATCGCCGCCGCGCCGAAGATCACCGCCGGGATCGAGAGCGGCAGCACCAGCAGCGGCAGCAGCACGCCGCCGCGCCGCGCGCCCAGCGTCAGCGCCGCCGCCGCCGTGCCGAGCAGCGACAGCACCCCGGTCGCCAGCCCGAGCGCCGCCGCCGCCGCGCCCCAGGCCGCGACCGGCAGGTTGAGCAGCGCCGCCGCCGCCGGCACCGCCGCCAGCAGCGGCGCGCCCGTGGTCAGCCAGTGGCCGAGCGCCTTGGCGGCGGCGAGCCCGGCGCCGGGCAGGCCGGAGAGGCGGAGCTGGTCCAGCGAGCCGTCCTCCGCGTCGGCGCCGAACAGCCGGTCGAGCGGCAGCAGCGCGGCGAGCAGCGCCGCCGCCACCAGCGCGCCGGGGGCGAGGCGCGCCAGCGCCTCGGGCGAGGGGCCGATGCCGAAGGGGAACAGCGCCGCCACCAGCACGAAGAACAGCACCGCCGCCAGCGTGTCGGCCGGGTGGCGCAGCGCGAGGCGCAGCTCGCGCGCCAGGACGGCGAGGAAGGGCCTCACCGGCGGGGTCGTCCGGGCCGGCGGGCGGCGGCGGCGCGGCTCACAGCGCCAGCGTCCCGGCCCCGGGCAGCGGCAGCGGCAGGTGCGTCGCGGCCACCACCATGCCCCCTCCGGCGCGGTGGGCGGCGAGCAGCGCGCCGAGCCGCCCGACCGAGGCGGCGTCGAGCCCCACCGTCGGCTCGTCGAGCAGCCAGAGCGGCGCCGTGGCGGCCGGGACCAGCGCCAGCCGGGCCAGCGCCAGCCGGCGCCGCTGCCCGGCCGAGAGCACCCGCGCCGGCAGCTCCGCGAGCGGCGCGAGGTCGAGCGCCGCCAGCGCCGCCGCCGCGTCGCCGCCCCAGAGGCGGGCATAGAGGGCGAGGTTCTCGCGCAGCGTCAGCGCCGGCTTCGCGGCATCCGCATGGCCGACATAGCGCAGGCGCCGCGCATGCGCGGCGCGGTCGGCCTGCACGTCCTCGCCCGCCCAGAGCAGCCGCCCCGCCGCCGGCGCGAGCAGCCCGGCAAGCAGGCGAAGCAGGCTCGACTTGCCCGCGCCGTTGGCACCCGTCAGCAGCAGCGCCCCGCCCGGCGCCAGGCGGAAGCCGAGCCCGGCGAACACCGCCCGCTCGCCCCGCAGGCAGGCCAGATCCTCGGCTTCCAGCATCGCCCCTTCCCGAACCCCAACCGCGAACCCCGATCGGCCACCCCGTTCCCGGCCACCCGTTGCCGATGCCCCGGCGCCGATGCCCCGGCGCCGACGCCCCATCGCCCGGGGCCCACCACCCGCGGCCCGTGGCCGGCGCATCCCTTGCATGGCCGCCTTCCGGAGCCAACCCTTGCGTTGTCAACCCACTATCCGGGCCACCGCCCGGGGCCACCCGTGGACCGGCTCCCGCAGCCGTGCTTTAAGCCGGTCGGGATCGCATCCATATTTTGCCGCGCACAATCGATAAGGGGTCTGCAATCATGCGGATGATCGGGCAGGACAGCCTGAAGACCAGTCAGACGCTGACGGTCGACGGCAAGGAGTACCGCTACTTCTCCCTGCCCGAGGCGGCGAAGACCATCGGCGACATCAGCCGCCTGCCGGTCAGCCTGAAGGTGCTGCTGGAGAACATCCTGCGCTTCGAGGACGGCCGCTCCTACACGGTGGACGACGCCAAGGCGGTGGCGGGCTGGCTGCCGGCCGGCCACTCCGACAAGGAGGTGCCGTTCCGCCCCGCCCGCATCCTGATGCAGGACTTCACCGGCGTCCCCGGCGTGGTCGACCTCGCCGCCATGCGCGACGGCATCATCCGCCTCGGCGGCGACCCGCGCCGCGTCAACCCGCTGGTCCCGGTCGACCTCGTCATCGACCACTCCGTGATGGTGGACGTCTCCGGCACCGCCGACGCGCTGGAGAAGAACGTCGAGATCGAGTTCGAGCGCAACGGCGAGCGCTACACCTTCCTCCGCTGGGGCCAGACCGCGTTCGACAATTTCCGGGTCGTCCCGCCCGGCACCGGCATCTGCCACCAGGTGAACCTGGAGTACCTCGCCCAGGTGGTCTGGACCGCGCAGGACGGCGGCGACACCTACGCCTACCCCGACAGCTGCTACGGCACGGACAGCCACACCACCATGGTGAACGGCCTCGGCGTGCTGGGCTGGGGCGTGGGCGGCATCGAGGCCGAGGCGGCCATGCTCGGCCAGCCGATCGCCATGCTGATCCCCGACGTGATCGGCTTCCGCCTGACCGGGAAGCTGCGCGAGGGCGTCACCGCGACCGACCTCGTGCTGACCGTCACCCAGATGCTGCGCAAGAAGGGCGTGGTCGGCAAGTTCGTGGAGTTCTTCGGCTCCGGCCTCGACGACCTGCCGCTGGCCGACCGCGCCACCATCGCCAACATGGCGCCCGAATACGGCGCGACCTGCGGCTTCTTCCCGGTCGACAAGGCCACCATCGAGTATCTGCGCCTCTCCGGCCGCGACGAGCACCGCATCAGGCTCGTCGAGGCCTACGCCAAGGCGCAGAACATGTTCCGCGACGCGAACACCCCGGACCCGGTGTTCACCGACACGCTGGAGCTCGACCTCTCCACCGTGCAGCCCTCGCTGGCCGGCCCGAAGCGGCCGCAGGACAAGGTGCTGCTGGCCGAGGCGGCGCCCGCCTTCAAGGAGGCCAGCAAGTCCCTCGGCGTCGCCGACGGCACGCTCGGCAACCGCGTCCCGGTGGCCGGCGCCAATTACGACCTCGGCAACGGCGACGTGGTGATCGCGGCGATCACCTCCTGCACCAACACCTCCAACCCCTACGTGCTGGTCGCCGCCGGCCTGGTGGCCAAGAAGGCCAACGAGAAGGGCCTCAAGCCCAAGCCCTGGGTGAAGACCTCCCTCGCCCCCGGCTCCCAGGTGGTGCCGGAATATCTCGACAAGGCCGGGCTGACGCCGCACCTCGACGCGCTGGGCTTCCAGACCGTCGGCTTCGGCTGCACCACCTGCATCGGCAACTCCGGCCCGCTGCCGGACCCGATCGTGGACGCGATCGAGGACAACAAGCTGGTCGCGGTCTCGGTGCTCTCGGGCAACCGCAACTTCGAGGGCCGCGTGCACCCGAACGTGCGCGCCAACTACCTCGCCTCGCCGCCGCTGGTGGTGGCCTACGCGCTGGCCGGCTCGATCCTGATCGACATCACCAAGGAGCCGCTCGGCACCGGCAAGGACGGCCAGCCCGTCTACCTCAAGGACATCTGGCCGACCCAGGCCGAGGTGAACGCGCTGGTGGGCGAGGCCGTCACGCGGCCGCTGTTCCTCGCGCGCTACGCCGACGTCTTCAAGGGCCCGCAGCCCTGGCAGGACATCTCGGTGGACGCCGACACCGACACCTACCGCTGGAACAGCGGCTCCACCTACGTGCAGAACCCGCCCTACTTCGAGGGCATGACGCTGGAGCCGAAGCCGGTCGAGCCGATCACCGGCGCGCGCATCCTGGCCAAGCTGGGCGACTCGATCACCACCGACCACATCTCCCCGGCCGGTTCGATCAAGAAGGCCTCGCCCGCCGGCGAGTACCTGCTGGAGCACCAGGTCCGGCAGAACGACTTCAACAGCTACGGCGCCCGCCGCGGCAACCACGAGGTCATGATGCGGGGCACCTTCGCCAACATCCGCATCAAGAACGAGCTGGCCCCCGGCACCGAGGGCGGCGTGACGCGCCACCTGCCCGACGGCGCGGTGATGCCGATCTACGACGCCGCCATGAAGTACAAGGCGGAGGGCGTGCCGCTGGTGGTGATCGGCGGCAAGGAGTACGGCACCGGCTCCTCGCGCGACTGGGCGGCGAAGGGCACCTTCCTGCTCGGCGTGCGCGCGGTGATCACCGAGAGCTTCGAGCGCATCCACCGCTCCAACCTCGTCGGCATGGGCGTGCTGCCGCTCACCTTCATGAACGGCGAGACGCGCGAGACCCTCGGCCTGACCGGCGAGGAGACCATCGACATCGAGGGGCTGGAGAACTTGTCCCCGCGCATGACGCTGACGCTCGTCATCCACCGCCCGGACGGCACCACGCACCGGACCGACGTGCTCTGCCGCGTCGATACGGCGGACGAGGTCGAGTACTACCGCAACGGCGGCATCCTGCATTACGTGCTGCGCGGGATGGCCTCGGAGAAGGCGGCCGCCTGAGGCCGCTTCGCGTTCCGGCCGGCGGGCCGGGAGCGGGCTGAACGGGGGCGCGGGCCGGCAACGGCCCGCGCCCTTTTCCCTGCGCGCGGCACCGCCCTTCCCGCCCGCCACCGGGCCGGCATTTCCGGCCGCCCGCCTTCCCGCGCTACACTCCGCGCCCCGGCGCGGCGGAACCGTGCCGGCGGGGAGGAAATCCATGCCGAACGAGGTCGAATCCGGCCGCCGGCCGCTGCTGCTCGGCACCATGGCCGCCGCCATCGCCGGCACCGCCCGGGCGCAGACGGCGGGACAGGCGCCGCAACCGGCCCAGCCGGCCGCCGGCGCGGTGCGCTGGTCCACCGGCACCGAGCGGCCGCGCCTGCGCGTGCCGGCCAATGCCTGCGACTGCCACCACCACATCTACGACTCGAAGTACCCGGCCGCCGCCAACGCCGTGCTGCTGCCGCCCGACGCCTCGATCGCCGACTACCGGGCGCTGCAACGGCGCCTCGGCACCACGCGCAACGTGATCGTGCAGCCCTCCACCTACGGCACCGACAACCGCGTGACGCTCGACGCGATGAAGGAGATGGGTGCCAACACGCGCGCCGTCGCCGTGGTGAACGCCGAGGTCTCCGATGCGGAGCTGCGCCGGCTGCACGACCTCGGCGTGCGCGGCATCCGCTTCAATTTGCAGCAGGCGGGTGCGACGACCATCGACATGCTGGAGCCGCTCTCGCGCCGCATCCACGGGATGGGCTGGCACTGCCAGGTCTTCATGCCGGGCGAGAAGCTCGCCGAGGCGCGCGACCTGTTCATGCGCCTGCCGAGCCGGCTGGTGTTCGACCATCTCGGCCACGTGCCGCAGCCGGCCGGCGTCGAGAGCCCGACCTTCGCGACGGTCAGGGCGCTGATCGACAAGGGCAACACCTGGGTGAAGCTCTCGGGCGCCTACATCGACACCCGGGTCGGGCCGCCGGGCTACGCGGACACCAGCGCGGTGGCGCGCGCCTACGCCGCGCACGCGCCGCAGCGCATGGTCTGGGGCAGCGACTGGCCGCACCCGACGCAGGCGGCCGACCAGAAGCCGGACGACGCGGTGCTGCTCGACCTGCTCGCGGCCTGGGTGCCGGACGAGGCGGCGCGCAACCGCATCCTGGTGGACAACCCGGCGGAGCTGTACGACTTCCCGCGAGGGTGAAAATGGAGGTGCCTCGGCAATTCGATTAATGATCTGTCCGAGGCACCACTTGGACCTCGCGGCGCCGTAATGGATCCATTACTGACCTAATGAAAAATCCTCGGCCTTACATTTCAGCGAGATTCGCAAAGGTGCATCACCTTCTATCAAGCCATCTAGGTTGCGAATCGATTCTTTTAGGTAAGAATCCACCCTCATCCAAAAAACTTCATGGCGATCTCCATCGGTGTTTGCGGGCATCATTCGAGCAAAACGCTCACAGCGCGCCAAATCGAGTTGCCCCTGAACATGTTTCAGCCATTCGCGCATTATCTGAGCCGCCGCTAAATTTTCGTTTAAAAGTACTTGAGCCTCACTAAGAGCTTGCAATCCTAAAAACACCACCATAACCGCTTGGCGCGCTCGGTCAATCGCCCGCACAGTTTTCGATGAAGTGTCCCACATCAAACGTGTCGCATTGTATTTTGGTGGCTGCGGAATAATTTGGATTAATTCTGCCGCCTGCTGCAAAGCTCCGCCTATTGATTTTTGTAGGCCGTCTATTGTCAAGGCCAACATTTGACTGCGACTATTTCCATAATACTGAATTGTTCGAAGCGAAATGATTGCCGATTTCACCCTCCCAAGATCGCCCGCAATTTGCAACTTTAGAAGAAGATTGATATCATTCTGAAGCGTTTTAAGCTGACTAGAAATCTGTACCAGCATGGCATGACCTGCTAGCACGCTGACAGACGCAAGCAACCCAGGGCTGATCTCGCTAAGCCTTGCGACGGCGATAATCTTACCATCCGGCCCTTTCACAAAAGCATCGTATAGCCCATCCTTTCGCGGATTTAAGGCGCCGCCGACAGGCTGGCTAAGCACAACGTGATAAGAACCTCCTCTAGGCAGTTCCGCGATTCTGTGGCCGAGATCAGCAAAAGTAGCGCCGATCTCGGCAGCGAGTGCCGCCTGGTGTTGGCCAGCCACCTGATTGGTGGCAGGGCAAATCATCTCAGGCTGTGGTATTTCACCCATCCGGCGGCATTCCCAAATCCATTACGGACACCGAAGCCTATCAGGACTTGCATCAATAATGAAATGCCTTATCTGGAACCATAGATTCCCGTGATAGGTTCACCTTATCCCAGCCGCAGCTCCCGGAACGCCGCCCGCCCAGTGCCGCTCACCATCACCCCGACCTCGCCCGACAGCGGCTCGCCGTCGCCGATCGAGGCGACCTGCTGCCCGTCCATGGCGATGGCGAAGGACTCGGGCCGCACGGTGAGGCGCATGGCGTGCCAGCCACCGCCGCCCCAGGCGCCGTTGCGGCTCGACACGGACCGGGCGAAGCCGCCATCGGCGTAGCGGTAGACCGAGAGCGTGTCGCCGGCGAGCATCGCCACCCGGTAGCGCCTGCCGGGGCCCCCATCGCCGCGCTGGAAGGCGAAGACGATGCCCGCGCCCACCGCATGCCCCTCCACCGCCGGGATGTCGCCGTTCACCAGCACCTCCACCGCGTAGGCCGGGCCGGGCGGCGCGGTGAGGGCGGCGGTCCAGGCCGTGGGATCGGTCTCGTTGGCGAAGGTCAGGGCGCCGTCGCCCGTGGCCTGCACCAGCCAGGCGCCCTGCCGGCCGTAGCGCACGCGGCGGCCGATCTCGCCCATCGTGTAGGCGGTCTGTCCGCCGGCAGGCGGCGCGGCGGGCGCCGGGCCGGCGGGCGGCGGCGCCTTCTGCGCCAGCGCCGGCATGCCGCCCAGGGCGAGGGCCGCCGGCGCCGCGCCGAACGCCAGGCACGCGAACATTCTCCTGCGCATCGCGCGCTCTCCTTCCTGCCGGCGCAGCCGCCGGCGCCGCGGGGACGGCCGGCAAGACCACCCGCCTCGCGCCCGCATCGCCCGACGGCCGCCATCATGCCGCATCGGCACGCGGCGGCGCGGAAGCGCTTCAGGGCGTCGGCCGCCCGGCCGCCGCTCCCGCCCGCACCCCCAGCGCCGCCGGCACTGCCGCCGCGCAGAGCGCCGCCATCGCCCAGAACGCCCCGCCGCCGAGCCAGGCGTAGAGCGGCCCGCAGAGCAGCGTCAGCACGCCGCTCGCCAGCCCGACGCCGAGCGAGGCGTGCAGCGTCTGCGCCGTGGCGGCGAGCGGCGCCGGCACGCCGCCCGCCAGCAGCCGCATGGCGGCGAGGTGCTGCGCGCCGAAGGTCAGCCCGTGCAGCGCCTGCGCCAGCACCAGCGCCGGCAGCCAGCCGGTGACGGCGGTGATCGACCAGCGCAGCACCCCCGCCGCCGCCGCCAGCAGCGACAGGCCGCGCGGCCCGAGCCGCGCCACCAGCGGCGCGCCGAAGACGAAGAGAATCACCTCCAGCACCACGCCCTCGCCCCAGAGCAGGCCGATCAGCGCGGGCGAGAGGCCGAGCGACTGCCAGTGCAGCGCGCCGAAGCCGTAGTAGAGCGCGTGGCTGCCCTGGATCAGCGCGGAGAGCAGCAGCAGCCGGCGGAAGCCCGGCAGGCGCAGCACGGCGGCGAAGCCGGCGCGGCCGGACCGGGCCTCGACGCGCTCGCGCGGCAGAAGCAGGGCGCAGAGCGCCACCAGCGCCATGCCGCCCGCGATCAGCCAGACCACGATGCCGATCCCGGCGAGCTGCACCGCCCAGCCGGCCGCCACGGTGCAGAGGATGAAGGCGACGGAGCCGGCGGCGCGGACGCGGCCGTAGTCGAAGCCCTCGCGCCGGGCGACGCGCAGCGTCAGCATGTCCGACATCGGGATCAGCGGCGCCGAGACGATGCCGTGCAGCACCGCGACGGCGAGCAGCGCCCAGAAGCCCGCGGCCAGCCCGTAGGCCGTGGCGGTGAGCGTGGCGATGGCGGCGGACGCCAGCAGCACGCCGCGCGGATCGCCCGTGGCGTCGGCCACCCGCCCGGCGAGCGGCCCGGCCAGCAGCCGCACCGCCGAGGCGGCGGCGAGCAGCGCCGCGATCCCCTGCGCGGTGACGCCGAGGGCGGCGAGGTAGGCCGGCAGGAAGGGCTGGGCGACCCCGACCGCGCCGAACAGCGCGGCGTAGAGCAGGGCGAAGCGGGTCGGCAGTCTCATGGAGGGCGGCACCCTGGCCGTCCCGGCGGCGCGGGGAAAGCCGATTCCGGCGCGTCTCGCGCCACGTCTTCCGGCGCGTCTCGCGCCACGTCTTCCAGCGCGTCTCGCGCCACGTCGGCCGGGCCGGGTTGCCGCCCATGCGGCCGCCGCATGGCGCGCGCGGCGCAACCGGCCCTATCCTCGCCGGCAAGGAAGCGTCGCCAACCCAACACCGGAGACACGATGATTCCGCACCGCCCCGCCGCCCCGGCGAGCCGCCGCCTCCCCGCGCGCCGTCCCCGATGATCGCCGCCCTCGCCACCCTGCTCTGCTGCCAGCTCGCCGGCGAGTTGCTGGCACGGCTGCTGCACCTGCCCGTGCCCGGCCCGGTGATCGGTATGGTGATCCTGTTCGCCGCGCTGGTGGCCCGCGGCCGCGTGCCCGAGGCGCTGGGCCGCACCACGGACACGCTGCTGACCCATCTCGGCCTGCTCTACGTGCCGGCCGGGGTCGGGCTGGTGCTGTTCCTGCCGCTGCTGGCGCAGAACTGGCTGACGCTGCTGCTGGCGGTGGTGGGCGGCACGCTGGCGGGCATCGCCGCCACCGGGCTGATCGCCGAATTCCTGTTCCGGCGCTGGGGCTGAGCCATGGACGTGCCCGTCCCCGACCTCAAGGAGCTCTGGGTCTACCTGGCGCGGGAGCCGCTGGCGGCGCTGACCGTCACGCTGCTCGCCTGGCTGGCGGCGCTGCGGCTGCAGCGGCTGCTGCGGCTGCACCCGCTGGCCAACCCGGTGCTGATGGCGATCCTCCTCCTCGCCTGCGGCCTGCTGCTGACCGGCGTGCAGTACCGCGACTACTTCCAGGGCGCGCAGTTCGTGCACTTCCTGCTCGGCCCGGCGACGGTGGCGCTGGCGGTGCCGCTCTACCGCGAATGGAACGGGCTGCGCCGGGCGCTGCCGGCGGTGCTGACGGCGGTGCTGCTGGGCGGCATGGCCGCGGCCTGGGCCGGGGTGGCGGTGGCGCTCGCGCTGCATGCCGCGCCCGAGATCGTGGCCTCGCTGGCGCCGCGCTCCGTCACCACGCCGGTCGCGATGGGCATCGCGGAGCGGATCGGCGGGCTGCCCTCGCTGACGGCGGCGGTGGTGCTCTCCTCCGGCGCGACGGGGGCGGCGCTGGGGCCGGCGCTGATGAACCTGCTGCGGCTGCGCGACTGGCGCGCGCGCGGCCTCGCCATCGGCACCGCCTCGCACGGGATCGGCACGGCGCGGGCCATCTCGGTGAACGCGCAGGCCGGCGCCTTCGCCGGGCTCGGCATGGGGCTGAACGCGCTGCTCAGCGCCATCCTGCTGCCGGTGCTCTGGAAGCTGTTCATGTGAGCCGGCGCGCCGCCGCCTGCCGGGCGGCTTCCCGCGCCGGGGGCCGGGCGGCGCCCTACGGGTCGCCGATCGTCTTCATGTGGACGAAGACGCATTTGTGCGATTTGCCATCCATCAGCCGCTCGCTCGCATCCTTGGTGTTCTTGCCGATGCACTCGGTGGCGGTGGAGCCGTCCGGCCGGTAGGCGCCGGTCTGGTTGCCGTCGATGGTGGTGAACTTGCCGTCCTCGCCGGGGGGATCGACCACCATGCAGACATGCTTCCAGTACATCATGCCGGCGCTCTTCGGCTTGGGCTGCTCGCCCGGCTTCGGCTTCGGCGGGTCGTTGGAGCGGATCAGGCAGACATCGCCCATCCGCACCGGGTGCGCGCCGTCGATGTCGACATAGTCCTTCTGCACCAGCGCCTTGGCATCGGCCTTCGGCACCGCGTCCCAGGACCAGCCATAGGGGTCCGGCCCGGCATAGCGCAGCACCTCGGCGAGCGTCGGGTTGTGCAGCGTCCAGCCGATCGCCTTCTCCGGCGAGGCCAGCGTGTTGACGTTGCCGCCCAAGGGGTTGCCCCCCTTCACGCTGCCGACCGCCTGGTAGCACCAGTGGACGAAGGCGCCGCACCATTGCATCCCGGCCTTGAGGCCGTAGCGGCCGTCGCCGCCATTCGCGGTGCGGCCGATCTTGCTGTTCATCTGGTCCTCGGCCACCCGCACCAGCGCCTTGCGGAAGGACAGCGCGGCCACCTCGCGCTTGATCGAATCCGTCATGAACGCCTTCTCGCCGGCGCGCCGCGCCTCCGGGTCGCCGACCACCTCGATCGCCATCTCGCGCACCCAGGGGGTGCTGCCGTTCAGATAGGCGTTGAGCGTGGTGCGCCCGAGCGTGCGGCCGGTGACGACGAGCTTGCGCAGGTCCTGGCTGCGCTCCCAGCCGGTCAGCTCGGCGCTGTTGCGCTCCTGCGCGGAGACCTTGCCCTCGCTCAGGCCGGCGATGCCCTCGTCGCCCATCTTCGGGGTCAGCTCCGCGCCCGCCACCAGCAGCAGCGAGGCGCTGCCGCCGCGCGGCACCACCAGCAGGTCCGTGCCGCCGGGGCCGGGCGGCCCGAACGACGCGCCGTAGGCGGGCGTTCCCGGGGCGATGCGCAGATGGGCCATGGGCAACCTCCTCCGCTCGCGGCATGGCCCCGACGGCCGGACCGATGCAGGTCGGCACAGGAAACGGAAACGGACTTACAACACCCTTGCGTCGGCCGGCCCCCTGCGTCGCCGGCATCGAACCCGACCGGCCGGGACGGCAGGAAACCGCCCGGCCCGGAGCCGGCGGCGGGCGGGGCCGGCGCGCGCCACGACAGATCATTACCATTCAAGAATAAACAGTCGCCGTCCCCGTGCCCGCCGCCGAGCCGGTGGCGGCCGCGCCGCGCCGCTGGTATCGCTGGCGCATGCGCCGACGCTCCACCCTGCTGCTCGCCGGAACCCTGCCCCTCTCCCTCGCGCGCCCCCTCGCGCGCCCCGCGCTGGCCCAGCCGGCGGCGCGCGACACGCTGACCATCGGCATCACCCAGTTCCCTTCCACCTTCCACCCGAACATCGAGGCGATGGTGGCCAAGAGCTACGTGCTCGGCTTCTGCCACCGCCCGCTCACCGCCTACGACGCCGACTGGAAGCTCGTCCCGATGTCCTGCGAGGCGCTGCCGACGCTGGAGAACGGGCTGGCGGTGCGCGAGGAAGCCCCTGGTGGAAAGCCCGGCCTGCGCCTGACCTACCGGCTGCGCGAGGGGCTGCGCTGGGGCGACGGCACGCCGGTCTCCTCGGCCGACCTGCGCTTCGCCTGGGAGGCGGGGCGCGATTCCGCCACCGGCTTCGGCGGCGCCGAATTCTACCGCTCCGCCCACGCGCTCGACGTGGTGGACGCGCGCACCGTGACGCTGCACCTCGACAAGGTGACCTTCGACTTCGCCTCGATGGGCGACTTCGTGCCGCTGCCCGCCCACATCGAGCGCGCCCGCTGGGAGGCCGACCGGCACGGCTACCGCTCCCGCAGCGCCTACGAGACCGAGACCGCCAATCCCGGCCTGTGGAACGGCCCGTTCCGCGTCGCCGAGGTGCAGCCCGGCGCCGGCGTCACGCTGGAGCGCAACCCGGAATGGCGCGGCCCCGAGCCGGCCTTCCGCCGCATCCGGATACGCACCGTCGAGAACACGGCGGCGCTGGAGGCGCAATTGCTCGCCGGCCAGGTGGACATGGTGGCGGGCGAGCTGGGCCTGCCGCTGGACCAGACCCTGGCGCTGCAACGCCGCACCGGCGAGCGCTTCCGCTTCGCCTTCCGCTCGGGCCTCGCCTACGAGCACATCGACTGCAACCTCGACACGCCGATCCTGGCCGACCGCCGCGTGCGCCAGGCGCTGCTGCACGCCGCCGACCGCGCGCGCATCAACGAGCGCCTGTTCGGCGGCAAGCAGACCATCGCGCAGACCTCGGTGAATCCGCTCGACGGCGTGTTCGACGAGGGGGTGCGCCGCTATCCCTACGACCCGGCGCGCGCCGCCGCGCTGCTGGAGGAGGCGGGCTGGCGCCCGGGCCCGGACGGGCTGCGCCGCAACGCCGCCGGCGAGACGCTCTCGCTGTCGCTGATGACCACCGCCGGCAACCGCACGCGCGAGGCGGTGCAGCAGGTGCTGCAGGGGATGTGGCGGCAGGTCGGCGTCGAGACGCGCATCCGCAACGAGCCGCCGCGCGTGTTCTTCTCGGAGACGATGTCGAAGCGCCGCTTCGCCGGCCTCGCGCAGTACGCCTGGCTCTCGGCGCCGGAAGGCGTGCCGCGCTCCACCCTGCATTCCGACGAGATCCCGCGCGCCGAGCGCAACTGGTCCGGCCAGAACTACACCGGCTTCCGCAACGCCGAGATGGACGCGCTGCTGGAGGCCCTGCCGATCGAGCTGGACCGCGACCGGCGCACCGCGCTCTGGCACCGCCTCCAGGCGATCTACGCCGAGGAGCTGCCGGCCCTGCCGCTCTGGTTCTACGCCGACGCGCATATCTGGCCGCAATGGCTGGAGGGCGTGCGCCCGACCGGGCACCTCAACCTCTCCACCCTCTGGGCCGAGCAGTGGCGCGGCCGGTGACGGGCCGCGGCAGGGGCGATGCGCGGCAGGGAGGGGCGCGGCAGGGAGGGGCGCGGCAGGGAGGGGCCGCCATCGGTGACGGGGCCTGCGCGGCTGGCGGGGCGCTGACGCCGTGGCGCGCCTGATCGCCGCCCGCCTCGCCCAGATGGCGGTGCTGCTCGCGCTGCTCTCCTTCGCCGCCTACATGCTGATCGGGCTGATGCCGGGCGACCCGGTCGATCTCGCCATCATGGCCGATCCGCGCCTGACCGCGGCGGACGCGGCGCGGCTGCGCGCGCTGCACGGGCTGGACCAGCCGCTGCTCGCCCGCTACGGCGCCTGGGCGCTGGCCGTGCTGCACGGCGAGTTCGGCTTCTCGCGCCTCTATGCCCGCCCGGCGGCCGCGGTGCTGTGGCCGGCGCTGGGCAGCACGCTGGTGCTGCTGGCCGCCTCGCTCTCGCTCGCCATCCTGGTCGGCGTCGGGCTCGGCGCGCTGGCGGCGCTGCGGCCGCGCCTCGCGCCGTTCGTCGAGGCGCTGGCGCTGCTCGGGCAGGCGGTGCCGACCTTCTGGCTCGGCATGCTGCTCATCATCCTGTTCGCCGTCGATCTGGGCTGGCTGCCGGCCGGCGGCGAGGCGGACGCGCCGGGCCTGCTCGCCGCGCTGCGCTTCCTGGCGCTGCCGGTGGCGACGCTGGCGATCGCCAACCTCGCCGCCTATGCCCGCCACAGCGCCGCCGCGCTGGAGACCGCGCTGCGCGAGCCCTGGATCCGCAGCGCCCGCGCGCGCGGCGCCTCGGAGGAGCAGGTGCTTTGGCGGCACGCGGCGCCGAATGCCGCCGTGCCGGTGCTGACCATCGCGGCGCTGGACGCGGGCGCGCTGGTCTCCGGCGCGCTGGTGACGGAGACGGTGTTCGCGCGGCCGGGGATGGGCAAGCTGATCTACGACGCGGTGATGGGCAACGACTACAATCTCGCCCTGCTGGCGCTGCTGCTGACCGCCGCCGTGACGGTGCTCTCGGGCCTCGCCGCCGACCTCGCGCAACGCGCCCTCGATCCGCGCCTGCGCGACGCATGAAGGGTCGCTTCCACATCGGGGGTCTCGAAGGGGGCTTCGCCCCCCAATGGCCTTTGGCGCGGGAAGAAGGGAAGGGCGGCGCCCTTCCCTGCCGGGATCCGGGGCGGGGCCCCGGCCGGAACCTGACGCGGAGTCACCGGCCCTGAGCCCGCGCGACGCCACCGACGCCCCGATCCCCGCCGATGCCCCGCCCCGCCCCGCGCGGCGCCCGGGGAATCCGCGCCTGCTGGCCGGGCTGCTGCTGCTCGGCGGGCTCGCCGCCGGGGCGGCGCTGGCCGATGCCGTGGCGGGGCTGCTCGGCCACGACGCCTTCGCGCCCGACCTGTTCTCGCGCTTCGAGCCGCCCTCCGCCGCGCATCCGCTCGGCACGGACGAGCTGGGCCGCGACATCCTGCTGCGGCTGCTGTACGGCGCGCGCGTCTCGCTGGCGGTCGGGCTCGCCACGGCGCTGGCGGCCTCCGTCGTCGGCACGCTGGCCGGCGTGGTCGCGGCCTGGCGCGGCGGCCTCGTGGACGCGCTGGTGATGCGCCTCGCCGACGCGCTGCTCGCCCTGCCGGCGCTGCCGCTGCTGGTGGTGCTGGCGGCGATCGACCCGGCGCGCCTCGGCCTGCCGGCGCGCGGGGAGGGTCTCGGCACGGCCGGCGCCGACATCCTGCGCATCACGCTGATCCTGGCGCTGTTCGGCTGGGTGGGCGTGGCGCGCCTCTCGCGCGCGGCCGCGCTCTCCGTGCTGGCGCGCGACCACATCCGCGCCGCCCGCGCGCTCGGCGCCACCGAGGCGCGGGTGCTGCGCCGCCACGTCCTGCCCAACATCCTGGCCCCCGTCGCGGTGGCGACGGCGCTGGCCGTGGGCGGCGCGGTGCTGGCCGAGAGCGTGCTGAGCTTCCTCGGCCTCGGCATCCAGCCGCCGGCGCCCTCCTGGGGCAACATGCTGGCCAATGCGCAGGAGCTGGTCTTCGCGGCGCCGCTCTCGGCGCTGTGGCCGGGGCTGGCGATCCTGCTCACCGTCACCGGCTGCAACCTCGTCGCGGACGGGCTGCGGCGGCGCTGAAACGGGACAGGCCGGATCGCCGCAGGGCGCGACCCGGCCGCCGGACGACAACGGGGAGAATGCCGGCATGCGGCTTCACGTCACGCTTTCCGCCACCTTGCTGCTCGCCCTGGCCTGCCACGCCGGCGCGGCCCTGGCCGGGGAGGGGGCCGAGGGGCCCGGCGAACGCTGCCGCCGCCTCGGCGACGACGATGCGACGCACGGCATCCCCGCCTCGCTCGCCCCCGCCGCACGGCGGGCGCTCGGGCTGAACATGAGCGACGCCGAGGCGATGCGCGGCACGGTCTATCGCTGCATGGGCGGCGCGGTGCTGGTGTGCAGCCATGGCGCCAACATCCCCTGCGCCAAGGGCGACACCGGCCGCGACCTGCCCGCCGCGCGCGAGTTCTGCCGCGCCAACCCGGACACCGACTTCATCCCCGCCTACGTCACCGGCCACGACACGGTGCTGAACTGGCGCTGCCAGGATGGCCGCGCCGTGGCGAGCGGTCCCGGCCAGGCGCTGGACGCGCGCGGCTTCGTCGCGTCGCAGTGGCGGCCCCTGCCATGAGGCGCGGCGCCCCCGGGTGACGCCCCGGGCTGGTCGGAATTCCCCGCGCGCCGGAGAATGCCGGCCGGAACGGCGCCGGCCCTTGATCCGGCGCATTCGCCGGGCCGCCGGGCGATTCCGCCCGGCCTGGGAATGCCCTGGGCAAGGCCCGACCGGCGCACCGGGGGACGCACCGGGGCACGACGTGTCCGGCACCGGCCGGCACGGCATCACGGAGGAACGATCCATGCGCTGGCCCATCCTGCTGCTGCTCGCCGCCACGGCGGCCGCCGCTCCGGCGAAGGCGGAGGTGACACGCTTCGACGTGACCTCCCGGCAGTCCCCGGCCCTGGGCGGCCGGAGCTTCGGCCCCGCCGGCACGGCCGAGCGGATCACCGGCCGCGCCACCATCGCGCTCGACCCGGCCGACCCGCGCAACGCCGTCATCGCCGATCTCGCCCTCGCCCCGCGCAACGCCGAGGGTCGCGTCGAGGCGGCGACGGACGTGGTGATCCTGCGGCCGCAGCGCCCGAACGGCACGCTGCTGTTCGAGGTGCTGAACCGCGGCCGCAAGCTGGTCACGAGCTGGACGCAGGACACGGAAAGCGCCGCCGGCATCCGCCTGGAACGGCCCGACGACGCCGGCAACGGCTTCCTGCTGGAGCAGGGCTTCACCCTGGTCTGGGCCGAGTGGCAGGCGGACTCGCCCGCCGTGCCGGGCGCGCTGCGCCTCGCCGTGCCGACCGTGCCGGGCGTCACCGGCCCCTCGCGCGAGGAATGGAGCTTCGCGGACACGGCCAGCCCGAAGCGGGTCCGGCTCAGCTACCCGATCGCCGACCGCGCCGGGCTGCGGCTGACGGTGCGCGACCGCGCCGACGCGCCGCGCGCCACGCCGGAGGGGCTCGGCCTCACGGTGATCGACGACGACACGGTGGAGATCGCCCGCCCCTCCGGCGCCGCCGCGAACGCGCTCTACGAGCTGACCTACACGGCGCGGGACCCGCGCGTGATGGGCATGGGCCTGGCCGTCATCCGCGACGTCACCGCCTTCCTCCGGTACGACACCAGCGCCGCCAACCCGCTGGCCGCCAGGGGAGGCGATGGGGGTGCCGATGGGGGCCGCACCGGCATCGCGCGCGCCATCGGTCTCGGCATCTCGCAGTCCGGCCGCGTGCTGCGCGACTTCCTCTATTTCGGCATGAACCGGGACGAGCGCGGCCGGCAGGTGTTCGAGGGCGCGATGCCGATCATCCCCGGCGCGCGGCGCTCCTTCCTCAACGCGCGCTTCGCGCAGCCCGGTCGCAACCCGGGGCCGGAATTCGACCGGCTCTACCCGGTGCTGCAATTCCCCTTCACCTACCCGGTGCTGGACGACCCGCTGAGCGGCCGGCGCGACGGCATCCTGCTGCGCTGCCGCCTCGACAATTCCTGCCCGCGCCTCATGCAGATGGATTCCGAGTTCGAGTTCTGGGGCTCGCAGGCCAGCCTGCTGGTGACGGACCCGCAGGGCTTCCCGGTGGCGATGCCGGCCGATGTCCGGCTCTACATGCTGGCCGGCGCGCCGCACGGCAACCTGTGGAACGCGGTGGCGCGGCGCAACCCGGCCTGCGCCCTGCCGGTCAACCCGCAGAGCGGCGGGCCGGTGCTGCGGGCGCTGATCGTGGCGATGCAGGACTGGATCGCGACCGGCGCCGAGCCGTCCGCCAGCCGCTACCCGCGCCGCGAGGAGGGAACGCTGGTGCCGGCCGGCCAGGCGCTGCCGGCCATCCCCGGCCTCGGCTACCGCGCGCAATACGCGCGCGCCAACCTGATCGAGCCCAACCCGAACGAGCAGGGCGCGGGCGTGCCGGCCATCCGTGGCGAGTACCCGCTGTTCCTGCCGCGCGCCGGGCTCGACGGCAACGCCATCGCCGGCATCCGCCAGCCGCTGCTGGCCGTGCCGCGCGCCACCTACACGGGCTGGAACCCGATCGCGGGCGCCGACGGGCCGCAGGATCTCTGCACGCAACTCGGCGGCGTGCTGCCCCTGCCCGCCACGGCGGCCGAGGCGCGCGCCGCCGGCGACCCGCGCCCGACGCTGGAGGCGCTGTATCCGACGCCGGAATCCTACGTGGAGGCGGTGCGTGCCGCGGCCGCCGAGCTGCTGCACGCGAGGCTGCTGCTGCCGCGCGACGCCGAGGCGGCGGTGGCGGCGGCCCGGGACGGCACGCTGGCGCGGCTGGGCCGATAGCTTTCCCTGCCGGGGTTTCCAAAGGGGCTTCGCCCTTTGGCGGGATGGTCTAGAGCCGATCCAGCCTGACTGTATCAGGCCGGAACGGCTCTAGCCTTTGATTTTTCGCATTTTCCGAGCCGCTGAGCGAGGACGCTCAGCTTGAAAATGCTCCAGGAAGGGCGGCGCCCTTCCTGGATGCCGGCCGAGGCCCAGGCGGCCGGCGTGCAGACCGGGCTGACGCCGGGCCAGGAGACGCGGCCCGGCTACATGCCGCTCGACGAATTCGCCGACGAGGCCGTGGCGCTGTTCACGCGGCAGCCGACGCCGCCCGAGATCCTGGTCGAGCGGGTCCGGCCGCTGCGCTTCGCCGAGGCGGAGGGGCAATTCGACGAAAGGCTGGCGTCGCTGAGCGACATGGCCCGGCGCGCCCGGGCCGATGCCGGGGAAGGGCGGCACTGAACGGGGCGGCGGGGCCGGGACGGGCGCCGGGCGCCGCCCCTTTCCCGCCGCCGCGCCGCCTCAGCTCCCGATCGTCCCGCCATCCTTGCGCACGATCGCGATCACGCTCGGGCGCGGCGGCATGCCCTCCCGGAAGTCCGGCCAGCGCGTCGAAGGCCGCTCGAAGGTGCTGCCGGCATCCTCGCCGGGGTGCTGGATCGCCAGGAACAGCGTGGAATCGTCCGGTGTCAGCTTCGGGCCGCACACCTCGGCCCCGGTGGGGGCCTGGTAGAACAGCCGGGTCAGGGCACGGCCCTCGCCCGTCGTGTCGGCGCCGTACAGCCCGTCCGCGACGCGCGACGAGGCGGGGGCGCCATCGGTCGCGATCCAGATCCGGCCCTTGCTGTCGAAGGTACAGTTGTCGGGGCAGCTCAGCCAGCCGTTCCCGCTGATCGCCGCGTTGTACTGCGTGCCGGGCACCGCGCCCGGCTGGCCGGCGACCAGGAAGATCTCCCAGCGCGCCGTCTCCGCCGCGTGGTCCACCCGGCCGGTCCCCGCGCCGGGCGGGACGATCTCGACGACGTGCCCGTGGTCGTTGCGCGGGCGCGGGTTGGCGGCGTCCACGCGCTCGGGCGTGCGCCGGCCGTTGTTGGTCAGCATGACGTAGACGCGCCCCGTCGCCGGGTTGGTCTCCACGTCCTCCGGCCGGTCCATCGGCGTGGCGCCCAGCAGGTCGGCGGCGCGTCGCGTCTCGATCAGCACCTCGGCCTGGGAGCGGAAGCCGTTCGCCTCGGTCAGCGGCCCCTGGCCGTGCACCACGGGCAGCCAGCGCAGCGTGCCGTCCGCCTCGAAGCGCGCGACGTACAGCGTGCCCTCGTCGAGCAGGTCGCGGTTGGCGGCGCGGTCCTCGCGGTTCCAGGGCCGGGCGGTGACGAATTTGTAGACGTAGTCGAAGCGTTCGTCGTCGCCCATGTAGAAGGCGACGCGCCCGTCCGGGCACACCGCATGGGTGCAGCCCTCGTGCTTGACGCGGCCGAGCGCGGTGCGCTTCACCGGCACGCTCTCCGGGTCGTAGGGGTCGAACTCCACCACCCAGCCGAAGCGGTTGGGCTCGTTCGGCTCGCGGTCGAGGTTGAAGCGGTCGAAGTGGCGGTCCCAGGCGTAGGTGGCGGCGCGCTCGATGCCGTAGCGCCTGTACATGGCAGCCTGGACGCCGGTCTCGGCCGCGTCGCCGCCGAAGTACTGGTTGAAGTTCTCCTCGCAGGTGACGACCGTGCCCCAGGGCGTGTTGCCGCCGGCGCAGTTGTTGAGCATGCCGCGCACCAGCGTGCCGGTCGGGTCGGCGCTCGTGCGCAGCCGCTCGTGCCCGGCCGCCGGGCCGCCGATGCGGATCGGCGTCTCGCCGGTGATGCGCCGGTTCAGCCGGCTCTCCCGGTCGTGGCGCCAGGTGCCGTCCACGCGGCGTATCTCCACCACGCTGGCGCCGTGCGCGGCGATCTCCACCGAGGCCTGCGCCGCCGTGGTGCCGAGCCGCGCCGCCTGGCCGGTGCCGATCCCCGGGAACATCAGGTTGGTGTTGGTGTATTCGTGGTTCACCACCAGCAGCCCGTGGTCGGCGCTGCGGCTGCCGCGCGGCAGCGGGAAGAAGTCCACGTAGTCGTTGTTGTAGCCGAATTGCCGCGCCTGGGCCTCGGCGGTGGGGCTGGCCGGGTCGAAGGCGGGCGCGTCCGGCAGGATCGGGTCGCCCCAGCGCAGCAGCACCTGGATCTCGTAGCCCTCGGGCACCCGGTCGCGCGGGGAGATGCCGTGGGTCAGCTCGCCGAAGGTCAGGGTGGAGGGGCCGGCGGGCGCCGCGCCCGGGGCCGCCCCGCCGGCGGCCGCCGTCCCGCCCCCTGCCCCCGTCCCCTGCGCCCCCGCCCCCTGCGCCCCTGCCCCGGCCGCCGGCGCGGCGGCGGCAGCGGCCAGCCCGAGCAGCACCGCGCGGCGCGACAGGCGCTCGGCCATCACCTCGCCGATGGTCCGCGCCGGAGCCGGATTGCTGCCGATATCCTCGCGCCCGGCCCGTGCCTCATCGCCGGCGCGCGGCGCCTCGTGTCCCGTCTTCATGCGCTGCATCCCTGCCCCTTCGCGGGGTGATCCATCCGGCCGCGCCGGTGCTAGCCCCCGTCATGCGACGGGACGATGACGGAGCCATGACGAATCGATGACGCTGCCAACGCCGCCCCGGCGGGCGACACCTCCGTCCGGCCCTTCCGCCCCGCCCCGCCCGGCCTTATGACGCGCCCATGACTCCTGCCTCCTCCGATCCGGGTGACGTGGCGGCCCGGGTGCGGCCGCATGCCGGCCGGAACCTGCCGCTGCGGGTCGGGACGCGCGCCTCGCCGCTCGCCCTCTACCAGACCCGGCTGTTCCTGCGGCTGGTCGAGCACTTCTGCCCGGTGCTGCGGAATTTCAAAGCCTTCGAGGAGCATGCGATCAGCACCTCGGGCGACCGCATCCAGGACCGGCGCCTGGCGGAGATCGGCGGCAAGGGTCTGTTCGCCAAGGAGATCCACGAGGCGCTGCTGGACCGGCGCGTTGACTTCGCCGTGCACAGCCTCAAGGACCTGGAGACCGAGCTGCCGCCGGGCATCGTGCTCGCCTGCACCCTCAAGCGCGAGGATGCGCGCGACGCGCTGATCCTGGCCCCCGGCCAGATGGCGCCGGACCCGGCCGACCCCTGGGGCGCGATCCCGGCCGGCGCGGTGGTCGGCACCGCCTCGCTGCGCCGGCAGGCGCAGCTGCTGCACGCGCGGCCGGACCTGCGGGTGGCGATGATCCGCGGCAACGTGCAGACGCGCCTCGGCCGGGTGGCGAGCGGCGAGGTGGACGCCTCGCTGCTGGCGCTGGCCGGGCTGCGCCGCCTCGACCTGGAGGACCGCGCGGCGCTGGTGCTGGACCCCGAGGCGATGGTGCCGGCCGCCGGCCAGGGCATCATCGGCATCACCTGCCGCGCCGGCGACGAGGAGCTGCACCAGCTCCTCTCCGGCATCGAGGACCGGGAGGCCGCCGCCGTCTCCACCGCCGAGCGGGCGATGCTGGCGGCGCTGGACGGCTCCTGCCGCACCCCGATCGGCGGCCATGCCCGCCTGCTGCCGGCGCCGCCGGGCACCTCGCCGGACGGCAAGGGCGAGGTGTTGCACCTCACCGGGCTGGTGGCGCGGCCGGACGGCTCCTTCCTGCTCAAGCGCAGCCTGCACGGCCCGGCCGGCGAGGCGCGCCGGCTGGGCGAGGAGCTGGGCCGCAGCCTGCGCGCCGATTCGCCGGCCGACATCTTCGGCTGACGTCCCTGGCGGCCGTTGGCCGCCACCCGTCCCGGCCGGCCGGGCCCCGCCGCCCGGAATCCCGCGCCCGAACGCCCGGCCCGCCTTGTCCGCGTTGCGCGGTGCCGGGCGCGCGCCGGGCGCCCCGGCTGCCATGCACGGCGCCCCTGGCCCCCGCGCCGCTCCTCTGCGCCCGTCCCCGGACGCGCGACGCTGCCGGTCGCCGCCGCCGCCTCGGCACCGGACACGGCCTGTCCCGGGGCTCGAAGGGGGGCCAGATGGGGAGCCGGATCCGGGTCCCGGCACGATCGCCCTTCCCACCCGGCGCGGCCCGGCGCATCTCCCCGCCCATGGCCGATGCCGTCCTGATCACCCGACCGGAACCCGGCGCCGCCGGCACGGCACGCGCCGTGGCGGCGCTCGGCTGGCAGCCGGTCGCGGCGCCCGCCCTGCTGCTGGCCCCGCGCCCCCCCGCCATCCTGCCCCCGGCCCAGGCGCTGCTGCTGACCAGCCGCGCCGCGGCACGGGCGCTGGCGCCCGATCCGGCCCCGAGCGATGCCTCGGATGCCTCCTCGTGCGATCGCGCGCTGCCCGTGCTCGCCGTGGGCGACCGCACCGCCGCCGAGGCGCGCGAACGCGGCTTCCGGCGGGTCGAGAGCGCTGGGCGCACCGCCGCCGAGCTCGCCGCCCTCGCCGCCGCCCGCCTGGATCCCGGCGCCGGGCCGCTGCTGCTGGCGGTGGGCGAGGGCTACGGCGCGGAACTCGCGGCGGCGCTGCGCGGGCGCGGCTTCCGGGTGCACCGGCGGGTGGTCTACCGCGCCGCGCCCGCCCCCTCGCTGCCGCCCCCGGCACGCGCGGCGCTGGCGGCGGGCCGGATCGGCGCCGCGTTGTTCTACTCGCCGCGCTCGGCCGCCTGTGCGATGACCCTCCTGCGCGAGGCGGGCCTTGCCGGCGCCGCGACGCGGATGCTGGCGCTGGCGATCAGCCCCCGGGTCGCGGAGACGCTGCGCGCCGCGCCGGTCGCATGGCGCGCCGTCCACGTCGCCGCGCAACCCGACGAGGCCGCGCTGTTGGCACTGCTGGGGCGGGCGGATAGGACTGACGCGTTTTCCGGCTGGGCAGCGGCGCCCGACGGCCCGGACAATGCGACGAGGCGTTGATCCACGACGTTGCCGGAGCCGCCGGCGCGGGCGATTCGCGTGGTGGCCCCGGGCGGCCCCGGCGGGACGCCGCGGCCGGGGCGCCAGGGACCGAGGCGCGAGGGACTGGGTGAAACCGAGAATGAGCGACGCACGATGAGCGACCGGCCCGAACCCACAGCGCCCGAGGGCGCGGCCATCCCGGTCAGCACGGCGCCCGCGCGGCGCTTCCACCTCGACCCGGCCGTGTTGATGCTCGGCATCGCCGGCCTGGTGCTGGTCGTGGTGCTGGGCTTCCTGTGGCGCCAGCCCGCCGTGCAGGGCGGCAGCTACGTCGATCCCGACCGGGTGGAGGCGCTGGAGACACGGGTGCGGCAGCTCGGCAACCTGGAGCCGCTGGCCGGCCGGGTGCAGGAGCTGGAGGCCCGTTCCCGCGAGCTGGCCGCCCTGCAGGAGCGCGTGCAGCGCCTCGCCGTGCTGGACGACCGGGTGCGCGCGCTGGAGCCGCTGGCGCAGCGCGTGCAGCAGCTCCAGGGTCTCGGCGACCAGGTGCAGCAGCTCGCCGGCCTGCCGGACCGCGTGCAGCAGCAGATCGCCGCGGCGACCGCACCGCTCGCGGACCGGCTGCAGCAGCTCGCGGCCCAGGCCGCGCCCCTGGCGGACCGGCTGCAGGCGCTGGAGGCGCGCCCGGCGCCCGACCTCGCGCCGCTGCAGTCGGGCCTCGCCGATCTCGGCCGCCGGCTGGAGGCGCAGGACCAGACGCTGCGCAACCTCGCCGCCCGCCCCGCCTTCGACCCGGCCGCCGTCGCCTCGCGCGAGGCGCTGGACCGGCTGTCGCAGCGCGCCGACGGGCTCTCGGCGCAGATGCAGGCGCTGCAGGCCGAGCAGGGCCGCCGGCTCGACGCCGCCGAGCGCGGCACCGGCGAGCGTCTGGCCGCCATCGAGCGCGGCCTGACCGAGCGCGTGGCGACGCTGGAGCGCACCCTGGGCGAGCGCGTCGCCGGCGCCGAGACCGGCGCGCAGCAGCGCGTCGCCGCCCTCGACACCTCGCTGCAGGGCCGGATCGCGGCGCTGGAGACGGCGCTCGGGCAGCGCGTCGCCACGGCCGAGAGCGGGCTCGGCGCCCGCCTCGGCGCCCTGGAGCAGGCGCAGCAGCGCCTCGCCGCGGTGGAGGGCCGCGCCGCGCGGCTCGCCGCCGTCGATTCGGTGCGCGCCCTGCTGGAGGCCGGCCGGCCGCTGGCCCCGGCGCTGCGCAACGTGCCGGACGCACCGGCCCCGCTCGCCCGCTTCGCCAATGCCGCGCCGCCGACCGAGGCCTCGCTCCGCCTCGCCTTCGACGAGCATGCGCGCGCCGCCCGCGCCGCCTCCGATCCCGGCGCGCAGCAGCAGGGCGTGCTGGACAGCGCCCTGTCCCGCCTGTCCGGACTCGTGACGGTGCGCCGCGGCGACCAGGTGGTGTTCGGCGACGCCGCCGCGGCCGAGATCGAGGCGTCGCGCCGGGCGCTGGAGGCGGGCGACCTCGATGCCTCGCTGGTGCCGCTGCGCAAGCTGCCGCCGGCGGCGCAGGAGGCGATGCGCCCCTGGGTCGAGCAGGTGCAGGCGCTGATCGCGGCCCGCGCCGCGCTGCGCCAGATGGCGGCGGGCTGAGCCGATGCGTCGTGCCATTTCGCTGCTGATCGTCCTCGTCGCCGGCGTCGCGCTGGCCTGGTGGCTGGCCGCGCTCGGCGGCACGGTGGAGATCCGGGTGCAGGACGCCTGGATCGGCCTCTCGCTGCCGATCCTGCTGCTGCTGCTCGCCCTGCTGTTCATCGTGCTGCTGGCGATCGCCTCGCTGATCGGCTGGCTGCGCCGGATGCCGGCGCGGCTGCGCCAGCGACGCGCCCTGCGCCAGCGCAGCGAGGGCGACGCGGCGGTGACGCGGGTGCTGATCGCCCTGGCCGCCGGCACCGCCGACACGGCGCGGCTGGAGGCCAGGCGCGCCCGCACCCTGCTCGGCGAGACGCCGCAGGTGCTGCTGCTGACCGCCGAGGCGGAGCGGCTGGCCGGGCGCGAGGAGGCCGCCGCCGAGGCCTTCGCCGCCCTGGCCGAGCGCCCCGATGCCCGCTTCCTCGGCCTGCGCGGCCTGCTGCGTCAGGCCATGGCGCGCGAGGACTGGGAGGAGGCCAAGCGACTGGCGCGCGAGGCCGAGGCGGCGCAGCCCGGCGCCGGCTGGATCCGCGAGGAGCGGGCGCAGTTGGCGCTGCGCACCCAGGACTGGCGCGAGGCGCTTTCCCTCGCCCCGCCCGACGCCCCGCGCGCGGCACTCAGCCTCGCCGCCGCGGGACAGGAGCCCGATCCGGCCAAGGCGGCGGAGCTGGAGCGCAAGGCCTTCCAGGCCGACCCCGGCTTCGCCCCCGCGGCGCTGGCGCACGCGGCGCGGCAGCGCGCCGCCGGCAGCCCACGCCGCGCGCGGGCCACGCTGGAGGAGGCCTGGGCGGTGGCGCCGCACCCCGACCTCGCCGCGCCGCTGCTGGAGGGGGTGACGGAGCCCCTGGCTCGGGTGAAGGCGGTGGAGCAGCTGATCCGCCGCAACCCGCAGCATCCCGAGAGCCGGCTGCTGCTGGCGCGGATCGCACTGGAGGCGGGGCTGACGGGCCGGGCGCGGCAGGAGCTGGACGCGCTGCGGGCCGCGGGCCAGGCGGACCGGCGGGCCTACCTGCTGCTCGCCGAGCTGGAGGAGGCCGAGCACGGCGATGCGCCCGAGTCGCGCGCCGCGCAGTCGCGCTGGCTGCGCGAGGGCGCGCTGGCGGCACCCGAGCCGCGCTGGCGCTGCGGCAACTGCGGCACGGATCACACCGGCTGGAAGCCGGTATGCAGCGCCTGCAACGCGGTGGGCCAGATCGCCTGGACCAAGCCGACTCCGGCGATGCCAGCCGCGGCGGAGGCGTGATTCGACGGTTGCCCGCTCCGGACGGCACCGCTATAGCGGCTCCGCCCGGACTGGCCGTGATCATCCGCGCCTGAATTCCGGACGTCACGACCACCGTGGTGACCGATCCGGCGCCGCCTTAGCTCAGCGGTAGAGCAACTGATTCGTAATCAGTAGGTCCCCGGTTCAATCCCGGGAGGCGGCACCACTTTCCCCACGGGGGCACATCGGGGGCACAAATCCGAAGTTGCCCCCCTTCCCTCTTCCTCACAGCACCATGCCAGACCGTCTCCGGTGTGGCGCCAAGCGCTTTGGGCGCCTGGGACCAGGCACCTTGCCTGAGCGGCTGCCGCCGACACCTGGGCGTCGTCGGAGCAGGGCGCCCTGGCGACGGGGCGCCCTCTCTCCAGGTCACCAGTAGCAGGTGTGGGGCTGCCGGCCGCCGAGGCGATGCGCCCCGGCGTCGGGGCGCCGCGCGACCCACCCGCGGGCCGCGACGCCGGCGGCCGGTGCCGTCACTCGCCCGCGGCGGGGTCCACGGGCACCACGATGCGGCCGCGCACCTGCCCGGCGAGCAGGCGGCCCGCCGCCGCGACGGTGTCCGGCAGCGCCACCTCCTCGACCAGCCCGGCGAAATGCGCCGGGTCGAAATCCCGCGCGAGGCGCGACCAGGCCTCCAGCCGGCGCGGGCGCGGGCACATCACGCTGTCCACCCCGGCCAGGGTGACGCCGCGCAGGATGAAGGGCGCCACCGTCGCCGGCAGCGACATGCCGGCGGCGAGGCCGCAGGCCGCGACCACGCCGCCGTAGCGCATGGCGGCGCAGACATTGGCCAGCACGTTGCCGCCCGCCACGTCCACCGCGCCGGCCCAGCGTTCCTTGGCCAGCGGCTTGCCGGGCTCGCCGTAGGCGCCGCGCCCGATCACCTCGGCGGCGCCGAGCGCGGCGAGGTAGGCCGACTCCGACTCCCGCCCCGTCATGGCCACCACGCGGTAGCCGAGCTTCGCCAGCACCGCGACCGCGACGCTGCCCACGCCGCCGGCGGCGCCCGTCACCAGCACCTCGCCGTCGCCGGGCTTCACCCCCTCCCGCTCCAGCGCCAGCACGCAGAGCATGGCGGTGTAGCCGGCCGTGCCGATCGCCGCGGCCTGCCGCAGCGTGAAGGGCGCCTGCAGCGGCACCAGCCACTCGCCCTTCAGCCTCGCCCGGCCGGCGAGGCCGCCCCAATGCGTCTCGCCCACGCCCCAGCCGTTCAGCACGACCCTGTCGCCCGGCTTCCACCCGGGGCTGTCCGAGGCCTCGACCACGCCGGCGAGGTCGATCCCGGGCACCATCGGGAAGCTGCGCACCACCGGCGCCTTGCCGGTGATGGCCAGCGCGTCCTTGTAGTTCAGCGTCGAGTACGCGACCCGCACGGTGACGTCGCCGGCGGGCAGGCGCGTCTCGTCGAGCCGGGTCAGGCCGGCACCGTAGGTGCCCTCGGTCTTGTCGATCAGGATGGCATCGAACATGGTCTGGCTCCGGAACAGGGCGGCAGAGGGGTGGGCGGGGGTGCGGGCCGGGCGGATGCCGGAACGGCTCCAGCCTTCGATTCGGCGCATTTTCCGAGGCGCCGGACGAGTACGCACATCCTGGGAACGCTCTATGGCAAGGCCTGCCCACCATAGCGCCGGTCCAGCAACAGGCCGATCCGGTCGCGCTGGATCTCGCTGGTGCCGTCGACATAGGCGGCGATGCGGGCGGCGGCGAGGTGGCGGGCGAAGGGCTGCGCGTCGGTCAGCCCGTCCGCGCCCATCGCCTGCATGCAGGCCGAGACGGCGGGCAGCGCCATCTCGACCGCGAAGAGCTTGGCCTGCGACGCCTCCAGGATCGCGTCCCGCCCCTGCTCGACCAGCAGCGCGGCACGGTCGACGAGCAGCCGCGACGCCTCCAGCCGGGTCGCCACCTCGGCCAGCGACCAGCGCAGCCCCTGGTGCTCCAGCAGCGTGCGGCCGAAGGCCCGGCGCGTGCCGGCATGGTCCACGGCCCGACCCAGGCATTCGGCGACCATCCCGTTCACCATCGCCGACACGTGGACGCGGGCGGCGGTGATGCCGGCCATGGCGCGCCGGAACGCCTCGCCGGGCGGGGCGAGCAGGTCGGCATCGGGGACGAACACGTCGTCGAGGGCGATGGCCGCCGCGCCGATCGCGCCGCCGCCGATCAGCCCGTAGGGCGCGCCGCGCGTGACGCCCGGGGCGCGCAGGTCCGCCAGGAAGCAGGCGATGCCCCGGGCGCCGCTGCCGGGGGCCGTCTGGGCGTGGAGCAGGGCCAGGTCGGCATGGGTGCCGTTGGTGACCCAGGCCTTGTCGCCGCGCAGGCGCCAGCCGCCATCCACCTTCGTGGCCAGCGTGGCCATGGCCGAGGCGTCGCTGCCGGCGCCGGGCTCGGTGAGGACGATGGTGGAGACCAGATCGCCCGCGAGCAGGCCCGGCAGCCAGCGTTCCCGCTGCTCCGGCGTGCCCTCGCGGACCAGCCGCGCGATGCCGCTCTGCAGGTTGTTGAGCGCGAAGGCGGAGGCCATGCAGGCCCGCGCCATCGTCTCGGCGACGTGGATCTTGCAGGGGAAGGAGGCGCCCTGCCCGCCCAGCGCCCGCGGCACCGTCAGCCCCGCGAAGCCCTCGGCGGCGTAGCGGCGGAAGGCCGGGCGCGGCAGCGCCTCGCGCCGCCGCTCCCGCCCGGCGGCGTCGGGCGCGATCACCGCCGCCGCGAAGGCGGCGGCGCGGGCGACGAAAGCCCGCTCCTCCGCGGGGAGCGGCGGATCCATGGTCGGGCCGGTCATCGGCGTTCCTCCCCTTGCTCAGGCAAACCGTCGTCGGAGGCGGGACGCCTCGGGCCCTCCCCTGCCCGCCACGCGGCGCGAGGCCGGGCCGGGCCTGGAGGGACTGGTAGAGCATTTTCGCGCCGGGTGGACGTGCCCGGCGGCGGGGGAGAGCGTGAAACCGACGGCCGGCGCCGTTCCGGCCCGACCGCGCCGGACCACCGGCCCCGGCCACGACCACGGCCCTAACCGCGCCTGCGCCGCCACGGCTCCCCGCTTCCGGAGCGGCTTCCGTTCGCACGGCTCGCGAAATCCGCTACGGCTCCTTGTCCCGCCGGGCATCCTCGCCCGATCGGGCGTTGCCTCCGACCGGGATCCGCGCCGGCCTGCCTTCCGGCGAGCGCCGTCCGCGCAGCGCGGCGAGCGGCAGGCGGCCGGATTCCTTCAGCCGCTCCAGCACGATCGAGGAGCGGACCCGCGCCACGCTGCCGTGCGGCAGCAGCACGTCGTTCACCAGCGCCGAGAGGTCCTGGAGGTCTGGCAGCACGGCCTTGAGCAGGTAGTCCGTGTCGCCGGTCATGGCGTAGGCCTCCTGCACCGCGTCCAGCCGCGCCACCAGTTCGCGGAAGCGGCGGGCATTGTCGCCGGTATGGGTGGCCAGCGTGACCTGGATGAACACCAGCAGCCGCAGGCCGAGCCGTTCCGCCGCCAGCTCGGCCCGGTAGCCGCGGATCAGCCCCGCCGCCTCCAGCGCCGTGCGCCGGCGCGAGCATTGCGAGGCGGAGAGGCCGACCCGCTCGCCGGCTTCCTGGTTGGTCAGCCGGCCGTCCTCCTGCAGCACGGCGAGCAGGCGCAGGTCGGCGGCGTCGAGACTGACGATATCATGCATGCCGAGGCATCCCGACGCATGTTCCGTGCGGAATTTCGGCCATACGGCCTCATTCCGCAAGCCTCTTGCGCGGCTTCCGCCCTAGCCTTGCGCGAAGCAGAGCTTTCGAGGAGGCGTGCCATGGGTCCCTTTCCGCACGATGCGCCGCGCGCGACGATCAGCCCGCACAACCCGATGGGCACGGACGGCTTCGGCTTCGTCGAGTACGCGCATCCCGAGCCGGAGAGGCTGCACGCGCTGTTCCGGCAGATGGGCTTCGCGGCGGTGGCGCGGCACCGCGCGAAGCGGGCCACCCTCTACCGGCAGGGCGACATCGACTACCTGGTGACCGAGGAGCCGGGCAGCCACGCCGCCCGCTTCGCCGAGGCGCACGGCCCCTGCGTCCCGTCCATGGCCTTTCGGGTGGTGGATGCGCGGCACGCCTACCATCGCGCGCTGGAGCTGGGCGCGGAGCCGGCCGAGGCGGGGCGGACGCTGGACGTGCCGGCGATCCGGGGGATCGGCGGCAGCCTGCTCTACTTCATCGACCGCTACGGCGAGCGCGGCTCGGCCTACGACGCGGAATTCGAGTGGCTCGGCGCGCGCGACCCGCGCCCCGAGGGGGTGGGCCTCTACTACATCGACCATCTGACGCACAACGTGTTCCGGGGCCGGATGGACGTCTGGTACGAATTCTACCGCAAGCTCTTCAACTTCCGGCAGATCCGCTACTTCGACATCAAGGGCGAGTACACGGGCCTGTTCTCCCGCGCGCTGACCAGCCCGGACGGGCGCATCCGCATCCCGCTGAACGAGAGCGCCGACGAGGAGAGCCAGATCGAGGAGTACCTGCGCGCCTACAAGGGCGAGGGCATCCAGCACATCGCCTGCGGCTGCGACGACATCTACGGCACCATCGAGGGGCTGCGCGGGCGCGGGCTGGCCTTCATGCCCTCGCCGCCGGAGACCTACTACGAGAAGGTCGATGCGCGGCTGCCCGGCCATGGCGAGGACCTGGCGCGGCTGCGGCGCAACGGCATCCTGGTGGATGGCGAGGGCGTGGTGGAGGACCGCAAGGCGCGCCTGCTGCTGCAGATCTTCTCGGCCAACGTGATCGGGCCGGTGTTCTTCGAGTTCATCGAGCGCAAGGGCGACGACGGCTTCGGCGAGGGCAATTTCCGCGCCCTGTTCGAGAGCATCGAGGAGGACCAGATCCGGCGCGGCGTGATCTCCGCCGCGGCGTAGCGGGGCGGTCGGACGGCACCGCGCAGGCGACCCCGGCCAGCGCGGCCGGGGCCGGCGCGGGGGATGGGGGCGGCGCCACCGGCCCCATGCGCCTCCCGCGCGAAGCCGGCCCGCGGCGGGCGGTGCCGCCGCGGGGCCGGCGTCAGATGTGCAGCGCGCGGCCTTCCACCGCCAGCGCCGCCTCCTTCACCGCCTCGTTCAGCGAGGGGTGCGCGTGGCAGGTGCGCGCCACGTCCTCGCTGCTGGCGCCGAACTCGATCGCCATCACCAGTTCGGCGATCAGCGTGCCGGCATCGGGCCCGATGATGTGGGCACCGAGCACGCGGTCGGTCTTCGCGTCCGCCAGGATCTTCACGAAGCCGTCCGTGTCGCCCATGGCGCGGGCGCGGCCGTTGGCGGTGAAGGGGAACTTGCCGACCTTGTAGGCGACGCCCTTCTCCTTGAGCTGCTCCTCGGTCTGCCCGACCGAGGCGACCTCGGGCCAGGTGTAGACCACGGCCGGGATCGCGTCGTAGTTCACGTGCCCGGCCTGCCCGGCGATGATCTCGGCGACGGCGACGCCCTCCTCCTCGGCCTTGTGCGCCAGCATCGGGCCGGCGATCACGTCGCCGATGGCGTAGATGCCGGGCACGCTGGTCGCGTAGTGCGCGTCGGTCTTCACCCGGCCGCGCTCGTCGAGCGCGACACCCGCCTCGGCCGCGCCCAGCCCGTCGGCGAAGGCGCGGCGGCCGATCGAGAGCAGCACCACGTCGGCCTTCAGCGTCTCCGCCTCGCCGCCCGCCGCCGGCTCCAGCGTCAGCGTCACGCCGTCCTCGCCCTTCTCGGCGGCGGTGACCTTGGTCTTGAGGCGGAACTTCAGCCCCTGCTTGCCCAGGATGCGCTCGAAGGTCTTGCCCACCTCGCGGTCCGTGCCCGGGACGATGTGGTCGAGGAACTCCACCACCGTCACCTCGGCGCCGAGGCGCCGCCAGACCGAGCCCAGCTCCAGCCCGATCACGCCGCCGCCGATGACGACGAGGTGCCCCGGCACCTTGTCCAGCTCAAGCCCGCCCGTCGAGGTGACGATCCGCTTCTCGTCCACCTCGACGCCGCGCAGCGGCGTGCTCTCGCTGCCCGTCGCGATGACGATGTTCTTCGCGCCGTAGGTCTCGCCGTTCACCTCGACCTGGCCGGGCCCGGCGATGCGCCCCCTGCCCTTCAGCCAGGTGACCTTGTTCTTGCGGAACAGGAACTCGATGCCCTTGACGTTGGCCGTCACCACCTCGGCGCGGCGGGCCTGCATGCGGGCGAGGTCGAGCGTCAGCCCCGCCACGCCGATGCCGTGGTCGGCGAACTTGTGGTTCGCCTCCTCGAACAGCTCGGAGGATTGCAGCAGCGCCTTGGAGGGGATGCAGCCGATGTTGAGGCAGGTGCCGCCCAGCGTCTCGCGCATCTCGACGCAGGCGGTCTTCAGCCCGAGCTGCGCCGCGCGGATGGCGCAGACATAGCCGCCGGGGCCGGCGCCGATGACGATGACATCGTAGTTCTCAGCCATGTGACGGTTTTTTCCTGAGCTGGGCACGGAGGAGCGGGGCGGACCATGGCGCGGCGGCCGGGCCGGTTCAACCCCGGCCGGCAGTGGAGGAGCCAGGGGGAGAGCCAGCGGGAGCGGAGGGGCCGGCGGCGTCCGGAAAGCGCGCGCCGGCGGCGGCCGGCGACAGTGCGGCGAGCAGCAGCAGCAGCCAGCCGAGCATCAGCAGCAGGCCGCCGGTCGGCGCCACCCGGCCGAGCGGCATCCCGCCGATCGCCCCCGCATAGACGGCGCCGCAGAACAGCAGCGCCCCCAGCGCGAAGGCGGCGCCGGCGGCGTGCCCCAGGGCGCGGGCCGTGCCGGCGCGCCGCTCGGCCAGCAGCCCGGTCGCCAGCAGCGCCAGCGCGTGCCAGCCCTGCATGGTCAGGCCGTTCTGCACGGCGGCGAGGGCGGCGGGCCCGAGGCGCTGCGGCAGGCCGTGCGCCGCCCAGGCGGCCATGGCCACGGCGAGCAGGCCGAACAGGGAGCCGAGGGCGAGCCAGAGACGCGACATGGCCGGCTTGGTAGCCCCGGGGCGCCGGAAAGGCCAGGAGCGCCGCCCCCCGATGCCGGCTCTCGCCCGCGCCGAGGCGCGGGCGGCGGCTGCGGCGAACCGCAGTCCGGTCGGGACAGCGGTTCGTCGCAGCTCGTCGTGCTCGGCGCGGATTCACGCCGCCGGGCGTGCCCGCCCGCCGGCGATCCGCTCTATTCCGCGTCCGCCTGCCGGTCCGGCGCCGCCGCCCGGAAGGCGGGCAGGGCGGCGCAGGCCGCCTCGGCGGCCAGGAGGCGCGGCAGCCCCTCCAGCGCGACGCCGAAGCGGCGCCCGTTGGCGAGCTGCGGCACCAGGCAGAGATCGGCCAGGGTCGGCGCGTCGCCGAAGCAGAACGGGCCGGGCTCCCCGGCCAGCAGCGCCTCGCAGGCGGCCAGCCCGTCGGCGATGATCCAGCGCGCCCAGCCCGTCACCTCCGCCTCCGGCAGTCCCAGGCCGCGCAGCCGCGCCAGCACCTTGAGGTTCTGCACCGGGTGGATGTCGCAGGCGATGGCCTGGGCGAAGGCCCGGATGCGGGCGCGTTGCCGCGCGTCGCCGGGCAGCAGCGGCGGCGCGGGATGCGTCTCGTCCAGCCACTCGCAGATGGCGAGGGACTGGGTGAGCACCGCCCCTCCCCCCGGCCCGTCATCCGTCTCCAGCGCCGGCACCAGCCCCTGCGGGTTCAGCCGCAGGAAGTCCGGCGCGCGCTGCCCGCCATGCCGCAGGTGGTGGAAGGCGTGCTCCGCGTCGAGGCCCTTGAGGTTCAGCGCGATGCGCACGCGCCACGCCGCCGAGGACCGGAAATAGCCATGCAGGCGCATCGCCGCCCTGCCTCCGTTGCCATGTGGGAAAGCCGAAAGCCGGGGCCGGGCGGGAACGCCTGCCGGGGGCGCCCCCGCACGGCCTCAGTCCAGGGTGATGCCAAGCTCGCGGATCAGCGGAAGCCAGGTCGCCCGCTCCGCGTTCAGCAGCGCCTGGAACTCGGCCGGGCCGCCGGTCAGCGGCTCCAGCCCGATCTCGCGCATCCGCCGCCGCACCCCCTCGTCGGCCAGCGTCCTGGCCAGTTCCTCGGTGAGCCGGGCGACGACGGCGTCCGGCGTCGCCTTCGGGACCACCATTCCCTGCCAGGCATAGGCCTCGAAGCCGCGCAGCCCGGCCGCCTCCTGCGCCGTCGGCACGTCCGGCAGGTCGGCGGGGCGGGCGGCGGAGAACACCGCCAGCGGCCGGACGCGCCCGGAGCGCAGGTAGTCGACGCTGGAGGGGTAGTCCACGACCATGGCGGGCACGGTGCCGGCCAGCAGGTCGTTGAGCGCCGGCGCCGCGCCGCGATACGGCACGTGGTTGAAGCGCACCCCCGCCTCGCGCGCGAAGCGTTCCAGGGCGAGATGGTGCGGCGAACCGACCCCCGGCGAGGCGACGTCGATCGTCCCCGGCGCCGCCTTCGCCCTGTCCAGCAACTCGCGCAGCGTGCGGGCCGGGTAGTCCGGCGCCACGGCGAGGAAGAGCGGGAAGCGCGCCATCAGCCCGACGCCGCGGAAGTCGCGCTCCGGGTCGTAGGGCAGGCGGCGGAACAGGGCGGTGTTGAAGACCAGCGTGCCGTTGTCGGCGCTGAACACGGTGTAGCCGTCCGGCGCCGCCTTGGCCGCCGCCTCGGCGCCGACATTGGTGGCCGCACCCGGGCGGTTGTCGATCACGAAGGGCTGGCCCAGGCGCTGCGACAGGTTGGCGCCGAGCAGCCGCGCCAGCGTGTCGGTGCCGCCGCCGGCCGCGTAGGCGACGATCCACTTCACCGGCCGGCTCGGGAAGCCTTCGGCCGCCAGGGCACGGCCCGGCGCGACCAGGGGGGCAACGAGGGGTGCGGCCAGCGGCGTGGCGGCCAGGGTGGCCAGCAGGTCGCGGCGGCGGATGCGCGCTTGGTCCATCTCGTTTCCTCCAGTCGGGCCGGCCGGGCCGGCGGGTCGTCGGCCGGGCATGCCGGCGGGAGCGTCAGGGGTGGCAGGGACAGGCATCGGCAAGGCTGGCCGGCACGGCGGCCGCCCGCCGCCAGGGCGTTTCCCCGGCGCCGGGTGGCGTCTTGCGCCCGGCACGCGGCAAGCACTGTCTTGCGCCCGGCGCGCGGCAAGCACTGTCTTGCGCCCGGCGCGCGGCAAGCACTGTCTTGCGTCCGGCGCGCGGCAAGCACTGTCGTGCGCCCGGCGCGCTGGCAACACGTCGCGCCCCCGGCGTGCGGACGGCGTCACGCCGTCAGCGCGCGGGCAGCACCGTCGCGCGGCACTCGCCGAAGCCGATGGCGACGAAGCCGGGATTTTCCGCGCGCGCGCGCAGGATCACCGCGTCGCCATCCTCCAGGAAGCGGCGCGTCTCGCCGGATTCCAGCTCGACCGGCCGCGTGCCGCCCTTCGTGGTCTCCAGCAGCGAGCCGCAGCCGGCCTCGTCGGGCGCCGAGATGGTGCCGCTGCCCAGCAGGTCGCCGGGGTGGAGGTCGCAGCCATTGCTGGCGTGGTGCGCCACCATCTGCGCGACCGTCCAGTACATGTGCCGCGTGTTGGAGGCGGAAAGCCGGTGCGGCGGCAGGCCGCGCTCGCGCAGGCCCGGCGTTTCCAGGAACACCTCCAGCCCGATGTCGAAGGCGCCGGCACGCTGGTCGGCGTCGTCGAGCAGGTAGGGCAGCGGCGCCGGGTCGCCCTCTGGGCGTGCCGGCTGGGCGATGCGGAAGGGTGCCAGCGCCTCGGGCGTGATCACCCAGGGGCTGATGGTGGAGCCGAAATTCTTCGCCAGGAACGGCCCGAGCGGCTGGTACTCCCAGGCCTGGATGTCGCGCGCCGACCAGTCGTTGAGCAGGCAGAAGCCGGCGACGTGCGAGTCGGCCTCGCCGACCGGAATCGGCTCGCCGAGCTCGTTGCCCGGCCCGATCCAGACGCCGACCTCCAGCTCGTAGTCGAGCCGCCGGCACGGCCCGAACACCGGCGCCTCGGAATCCGGCAGCTTGAGCTGCCCGCTCGGCCGGCGCACCGGCGTGCCGGAGACGCGCACCGAGGAGGCGCGGCCGTGATAGCCGATCGGCACGTACTTGTAGTTCGGCAGCAGCGGGTTGTCGGGCCGGAACACCTTGCCGATGTTGGTGGCGTGGTGGATGCCGACGTAGAAATCGGTGTAGTCGCCGATGCGCGCCGGCAGGTGCAGCGCGCAGTCGGCCGCCGCGTGCAGCAACGGCTCGACGCGCGCGCGCGCCGGGCTGCCTTCCGCGAGCAGCTCGGAAAGCTGCGCCCGCAGTGCCCGGCGCGGCCCGGCGCCGAGGGCGAACAGCGCGTTCAGCGTCGGCGCGCCGGCGGCGGCGGCCGCCTGCGCCGCCTCCCCGATCAGCAGCGCGGCGGCCGCCGGCAGGTCCAGGATGCGGTCGCCGATCGCGACGCCGCCGCGCGGGGCGCCGCCGCCGGGGGGCGAGAAGATCCCCAGCGGTAGGTTCTGGATCGGGAAGTGCGGGTGGCCGTTGGCGGATTCCACCCAGGAGCGGAGCGCCGGGTCGTGGGTCGCGTCGATCATGCGTCCGGTCTCAGGCCTGGCGCGGGTCGAAGTGGCGGTGCAGGCCGAGCCCGTAATCGGGATAGTCCTGCTGGAACTGCGGCACCTCGGCGGCGAAGCGGGTGACGCACTGCGGGAAGCGGGTCTCGAACATGAAGGCCAGCGTCCCCTCCAGCTTGTGCGGCGCGAGTGCCGCGCTGCTCGCCGCCTCGAAGGCGCTCATGTCCGGCCCGTGCGGCAGCATGGTGTTGTGCAGCGAGAAGCCGCCCGGCTCGAAGCCGCCGCCGGTCTTGGCGTCGTACACGCCCTCGACGAGGCCCATGAACTCGCTCATCACGTTCATGTGGTACCAGGGCGGCCGGAAGGTGTTCTCGGCGACCATCCAGCGGTCGGGGAAGATCACGAAGTCGATGTTGGCGGTGCCGGGCGTCTCGGAGGGCGAGGTAAGCACGGTGAAGATCGACGGGTCGGCATGGTCGAACAGCACCGGGCCGACCGGCGAGTAGCGGCGCAGGTCGTACTTGTAGGGCGCGTAGTTGCCGTGCCAGGCCACCACGTCCAGCGGCGAGCGCGCGAGCGCCGTGCGCCAGAGCGAGCCGCCCCACTTCACGGTTAGCGTCGAGGGCGCCTCGCGGTCCTCGTAGGCCGCCTGCGGGGTGAGGAAGTCGCGCGGGTTGGCGAGGCAGTTGGCGCCGATCGGCCCGCGCTCCGGCAGGGTGAAGGCGCCGCCATAATTCTCGCAGAGATAGCCGCGGGCCCCGGCCGTGCCGTCGGCCAGCTCGACGCGCAGCTTCACGCCGCGCGGGATCACGGCGATCTCGGTCGGCGCGATGTCGATGATGCCGAACTCGGTCCAGAGCCGCAGCGAGCCCTGCTGCGGCACGAACAGCATCTCGGCGTCGGCGTTGTAGAAGTACTCGTCCCGCATGGAGCGGGTGACGAGGTAGACATGCGCCGCCAGCCCGGCCTGCGCGGCGGCGTCGCCGGCGGTGGTGATGGTGCGGATGCCCTCCAGGAAGGAGGTGGGCGCCTCCGGCAGCGGGATCGGGTCCCAGCGCAGCGGCGCCGGGGGCAGCTCCACCTCGGCGCAGGGCGCGGTGCGCCAGAGGCCGGCATCGACCTTCTCGAACTTCCCCCAGTGCGCCACGGTCGGGCGGATGCGGTAGAGCCAGCTCCGCTCGTTGCTCGCGCGCGGCGCGGTGAAGGGCGAACCGCTGAGCTGCTCGGCGTAGAGCCCGTAGGCGCAGCGCTGCGGCGAGTTGCGGCCGATCGGCAGCGCACCGGGCAGCGCCTCGGTCTCGAAGCCGTTGCCGAAGCCGGACATGTAGCCGGGCGCGTTCGCCGTGACGGCGCCGGGACGAAGCAGAACGTTCATCCTGTCAATTCCCCTTTCTAACGCTCGATCTCGCCTAACGCTCGATCTCGGCGGACTTCATCGCGGCGCCGTGCTCCAGCGCCTTCCACATCTCGACGTCGCGCTCGGCGGTCCAGATGCGCGGGTGGTCGAGGCCCTTGGCCTCGTCGTAGGCGCGGGAGACGTCGAAGGGCATGCAGTGCTCGAAGATCACCCAGTGCCCGTATTTCGGCCGCATCGCCGCCATCGCCGCGTCGTAGACCTGCTTCAGCGAATGCCCGGCGGCCACGCCGCGCTTCGCGATCGCGAACAGGTCCGACGTGAAGTCGGCGGTCCCCTGCAAGCCTTCCTCGATCTGCGCCGGCGTGGTCAGCGAGGCGCCGCGCCCCGGGACCAGCGCCACCGGCTTCAGCGCCCGGATCGCCTCCAGCGTGCCCGGCCAGTCGGCGAAATGCGCGTCGCCGCAATAGGGGGTGGCGCCGTACTCCACGCAGTCGCCGGAGAACAGCACGCGCTCCTGCGGCAGCCAGACCACCGTGTCGCCGGCGGTGTGGGAGCGGCCGATCTGGATGATCTGCACCTCCCGCTTGCCCAGCCACAGCGTCATCTTCTTGTGGAACACGATGTCGGGCCAGGTGAGGCCGGGGATGCTCTCCTTGCCGCGGAACAGGCGCGGGAAGCGGCCGATCTCGCTGTCCATGTCCTGCCGGCCGCGCTCGACGATCAGGTCGCGCGTGACGTCGGAGGCGATGATCTCGGCCCCGTGGTAGCCGGAGGCGCCGAGCACGCGCACCGCGTGGTAGTGGCTCAGCACCACGTGCCGCACCGGCTTGTCGGTGACGGTGCGGATGCGCGCGATCACGTCCTCGGCCATGCGCGGCGTCGCCTGCGCGTCGACCACGAGCACGCTGTCGTCGCCGATCACGATGCCGGAATTCGGGTCGCCCTCCGCGGTGTAGCCGTAGAGGCCGGGGCCCAGCTCGTCGAAGGAGATCTTCTTCTCGGCGAGGTCGTTGGTGCTGGCGAAGCCGGACATTTCTCTATCTCTCCTGGGATCAGGCGCGGGCCGCGAGGATCGCGTCCTGCCCGGCCGGGACGATGCCCTCGCGCGCCTTCGCCATGGCCTGGCGCAGCACCTCGGGGTCGCCGATGTGGTTCGAGAGCAGCAGGATCAGCTTGGCGTCCACCAGCCGGCTCTGCGCCGGCAGCAGGTCCTGGTGGATGGCGAGCAGCGCCTCGTAGAAATCGTCGGGCGCGGCGATGTTGGGCTCGGTGTTGAGCATGGCGCTTCCTCCCCTCACGCCCGTTTCCCGGTGGCGCGTTCCAGCGCCGCCCGCACCGCCGCCGGGTCGAACCGGCGCCAGCGGGCGCAGACATGCTGGTCCGGCCGCAGCAGGTAGGTGGTGCCGGGGCGGGCATCGTAGCGTTGCCGCGCCAGCCCGTCCGCGTCCTCCAGGACCGTGACGGTCCCGGGCACGCCTTCGTGCGGGCCGCCCGCCGCGGCGCCCGGCGGCACCACCAGCACCGCCCGCACCGGCAGCGGCAGGTCCCCGGGTGCCGGCGGCGAGGCCGCGTCGTCCGAGAAGTGCAGCAGGGTGAACGCGTTCCCCAGATACCGCAGCAGCCAGTCCGCCCCACCCGCCGCGCGCACCGGCGCGTCGAGGGCCGGCGCGCCCGGCACCATCGCCCCCGCGAACGCCTCGGCATCCGGCGTGTTCAGCGGCGACGCCGCGTAGGTGCTGGGCAGCGACAGCCGGCCGCTGTTGACGAGGCGCCGGGCGAAGGCGCAGTCGCGCGCCAGGGCCAGGGTGGCGTCGCGGAAGGCGCGGCTGGCCTCGTTCTTCGGCGTGATGAAGTCGGTGGAACGCGTCGAGTTCAGGATGTTCTCGTCCGCCGCCGCCACGCGCTCCGCGTCGTAGCTGTCGAGCAGGCTGTCGGGCGCCGCGCCGCGCAGCACCAGGGCCAGCTTCCAGGCCAGGTTCTCCGCGTCCTGCACGCCGCTGTTGGCGCCGCGCGCGCCGAAGGGCGAGACGCCGTGCGCGGAATCGCCGGCGAACAGCACCCGCCCGTGCCGGAAGCGCTCCATGCGCAGGCAGGAGAAGGTGTAGATGCTGACCCATTCCAGCTCGAAGGGCACGTCCGGGCCGAGCAGGGCGCGCACGCGCGGGATCACCTTGTCCGGCTGCCGCTCCGCCACCGGGTCCGCGTCCCAGCCGAGCTGGAAGTCGATGCGCCACACGCCGTCCGGCTGCTGGTGCAGTAGCACGGACTGGTTCCGGTGGAAGGGCGGGTCGAACCAGAACCAGCGCTCGGCCGGGAAGTCCGCCTCCATGCGGACATCGGCGATCAGGAAGCGGTCGCGGAAGGTGCGGCCCCGGCTCTCCAGCCCCAGCGCCCTGCGGATCGGGCTGCGGGAGCCGTCGGCCGCCACGAGGTAGTCGGCCAGCAGCCGGTACTCGCCCTCCGGCGTCTCGACGGTCAGCGTCACGCCGTCATCGGCCTGCGCCACCGCCGTCACCCGGCTGCGCCAGCGGATCTCGATCTCCGGCAGCGCCTGCGCCCGATCCAGCAGGAAGCCTTCCAGGTAGTACTGCTGGAGGTTGACGAAGGCCGGGCGCTGATGGCCGCCCTCGGGCAGCAGGTTGAAGCCGTAGACCGGCTCCTCGCGGTGGAAGACGCGGCCGAGGTTCCAGGTGACGCCCTTCTCCACCATGCGCTCGCCGCAGCCGAGCCGGTCGAACACCTCCAGCGTGCGCTTGGCGAAGCAGATGGCGCGCGAGCCGTGCGACAGCGCCTCGTCGTCGTCGAGCAGCAGCACGCGCTGGCCCTGCTGCGCGAGGTCGATCGCGGTGGCGAGCCCGACCGGCCCGGCGCCGACCACGATCACGGGATGGCGCGCCGGCACGGCAGCCGACTGGTCCGCGCAGCGGCGATAGTCGAAGCGGAGTGCCTGGTAGTCCACCTGCATGGGCGCGCTTCCCTCCTCCTCCCGGCCGTCGGTGCACGGGGTTCACCCCGTGGCGATCGTCTCAGCCGAGATGTTATGATCTACGGCAATATCATCTCATCTGCGACGATACAAGGGTCTTCCGATGCCGAGCCTGCCGGGCTGCGCCGCCACCCCGCTCTGCCAGGACTGCACCACGCTGCGCCTGGCGGACTTCCTGCCCTACCGGCTCTCGGTGGTGACGGAGAGCGTCAGCCGCGCCTTCGCCGACCGTTACGAGGCGGAATTCGGCCTCGGCATCCCGGAATGGCGGGTGATGGCGGTGCTGGGCGAGGGCGAGCCGCTCTCCACCCAGTCGGTGATCGTGCGGACCGAGATGGACCGGGTGAAGGTCAGCCGCGCGGTGATCCGGCTGGTGGACAAGGGGCTGGTGTCGCGCTCGGCGCATCCGGAGGACCAGCGGGCGCACATGCTGGCGCTCTCGCCGGCGGGCGAGGCGCTGTACCGGCGCATCGTGCCGCGCGCCTGCGGCCTCCAGGCCGCGCTGGCCGAGACGCTGAGCGAGGCGGAGCTGGCGGCGCTGGACCGGATCCTGACCAAGCTGCACCGGCGTGCCGCCCGGCTGCTGGGCCGCGAGGACGAGGGAGGCTGAGGCCGGCGCCCCCCGGATCACCCCGCCGGCCGGGCCGCGCCGGGCTCAGGCGCCGTCGTCCTCGGCATCGTCGAGGCGGTGCGCGGCGTCGAACCAGGCACCGGCCGGGCTGGGGCCGCTGCCGAGCAGGACGACTCCGTCAGGCGCGGGCGCGGTGATGGTGTAGCGGCGATGGCCGCGCCGGATGGCGGCCGCGCCGGGATGGAGGGCGACGACGCGGGCCTGCGGCGTGTGGCGCGGCGGTACGGGCAGGGCGTCGGGGAGCATGGCGTGGCCATCCTGGCAGGGCGGCGATGCCGCCAGGATCGGCGCAAGCGGTTGACCGAGGGTGAAGCGGCCGCTCAGCCCGCCAGCAGCGGCGGCAGGCGCGACAGCACGTCCCCGGCCACCTGCTCGTAGGCATGCGCGAGCTGGAGCACGGCGAGATCCTGCCGGGCGCGGCCGACGAGCTGGATGCCCGAGGGCAGGCCGGCAGGACCGAAGCCGGCCGGCACGGCGACGACGGGCAGACCCGCCAGGCTCGGGCCCGCCACGACCTCCATCCAGCGGTGGTAGCTGTCCATGGCCACCCCCGCCACCTCGGCCGGCCAGTGCAGCGCGGCGTCGAAGGGAAAGACCTGCGCGCTCGGCAGGGCGAGGAAGTCGTGGTGCCGCAGGGCGTCGCGGAAGGCGCGGTACACGGCCGAGCGGCGCGCCGAGGCCTCGAACAGATCCGCCGCCGAGCGCCGCAGCCCGCCCTCGATCTCCCAGACCGCCTCGGGCTTGAGCCGCGCCCGCGCCGCCGGGTCGGCGTACAGGCCGCGCAGGCTGCCCGCCATGAAGCCCTGGCGCAGCGCCACGAAGCTGTCCCAGATGACGTCGCGGCCGATGCCGAGGCGCGCCTCCTCGATCGTGCAGCCCGCCGCCTCCAGCCGGCGCAGCCCGCCGAGGCAGAGGTCGAGCATGCCCGTCTCCATCGGGATGCCGCCCAGGTCGCCGAGCCAGCCGATCCGAACGCCCCGCATGTCGCGCCCGAGCGGCGCCGCGAATTGCCGCCCGTCGCCGTCGAGCGACAGCGGCGTGCGGTCGTCGTAGCCGGCCATCACGGAGAGGAGCAGGGCGAGGTCGCCGACGCGGCGTGCCATCGGCCCGTCATAGCCCATGTTCTGCATGAACAGCTCGGGCAGCGGGCCGTGCGGCACGCGCCCCGCGCTCGGGCGGAAGCCGAACACGTTGTTCCACCCCGCCGGGTTGCGCAGCGAGCCGGCGAAGTCGCTGCCGTCGGCCACGGGCACGAGGCGCATGGCGAGCGCCGCCGCCGCGCCGCCGCTGCTGCCGCCGGCGGTGCGGGACGGGTCGTAGGCGTTGCCGGTGGTGCCGAAGACGGCGTTGTAGGTCTGCGAGCCGAGCCCGAATTCGGGCGTGTTGGTCTTGCCGACGAGGATGGCGCCGGCGGCGCGCAGACGCTCGACGAAGACCGCGTCCGCCGCCGGCACGTCGTCCGCGAAGAGGGGCGAGCCGCGCGTGGTGCGCAGCCCGCGCGTCTCGGCGAGGTCCTTCACGGCGTGCGGCAGGCCGTGCATCCAGCCCCGGTCCTCGCCGCGCGCCAGCGCCGCGTCGGCCTCCCCGGCCTCGGCCAGCAGCGCCTCGCGCGGACGCAGGGAGACGATGGCGTTCACCGCCGGGTTCAACCGCTCGATGTGGTCGAGATAGGTCGCCATGACCTCCCGGCAGGAGACCTCGCGCCGGTGGATCCGCGCGGAGAGCTCGCTGGCGTCCAGCATGACGAGGGCGGGTGGGACGGCCATGGATGCGGTTCTCGCGGTCGGGTTGCGGGGCGGCCGCCTCGGCGCACCCGGCAGGGGGAGCGGGGATGGGGCGCGGGGATGGGGCGCCGGCGGGCGTATCAGGGCGTGGCGCCGTGGCCAAGCAGGCCGCAGATCGGCAGGGGCGGCAGCGCCGCCGCGTCCGCCCAGGGGAGCGGCGGACGGAACGGCCGGGGGAGCAGGGACGGCAGGGCGGCGAGCGCCAGGACGAGGACGGCCAGCGCGCCGGGCCCGGCGCGGCGACCGGCGGCCGCCCGGCCGGGCCTCCACCCGAGCGTCGGCCGTTCGCGCGGCGGGCAGCCGGCGGCGCGATGCCGGCCGCAGCCCGGCGGCGCCGGGCGGGCACGGCGGGCGGCAGGCGCGACCAGCCCGGTGGCGGCCGCCAGCAGGGCGAACAGGCAGCAGAGCATGCGTCGTGGTCCAGGCCAGAGGAGCGGGAGTCGGAGCGGGAGCCGGAGACGGGTCCGGGCGATCGGCGGCGGGGCACGGCGGCCAGGCGGGCCGCCGCGCCGGCCGGGTCAGCCGCCGTGGCAGCAGCCGCCACCCCCGCCGCCGGACGCCGCGCCCGTCGCTCCCCCGGGCGCTCCCCCGGGCGCCGCGCGGTTGTCCACGCTGTGCGCGTTGCGGCCGGCCGGCACGTCGTTGGCCGCGTTGGCGTCGAAGAAATTGTTCGGCTTCAGCGTGAAGCCGGCATACTCCACCGGCATGACCGGGAAGTCCTCGGGCTTGCAGACATGGGTGTGGCCGAAGCTGTGCCACAGCACGATGTCGGCGTTCTCGACCGGCCGCCGCTGCCGCACGTAGCGCGGCAGCCCGTCGTCGCCGGCATGGACGTTGGGGTAGTCGCCGCTCGCGTACTTCTCCGCCGGGTCGTAGGGCGTCACCCAGACGTGCCGCGTGGCGAAGCCGCCGCGGCGGCGGACGAAGCTGCCCTCCTGCGCCAGCATCAGCGGGCTCGGCATGCCGACCAGCTTGTAGCCGGTGGGGTTGCCCACGTGGTTGCGCGCGTTCGGGTTGATCACCTTCCAGAAGCGGCCGCTCGGCCCGTCCAGGAGGCCGGCGGTGTCGTCCTCGTGCGCCAGGGTGCGGCTGCGCAGGTCGAAGACGTTGCCGTACGGGTTGTCCGGCCCGAAGGGACGGGGCGCGAATTCGTGCTCGGTGACCGAATTGCCGCCCAGCTCCCCGTCCAGATCCATGTGCAGGCGGGCGTTGAAGAAGTGCTGGTGCGTCGGCCCGCCCAGGTTCTCGTCCACCATGCCGCCCCATTTGTAGGTCTGGCCGGGCGCCACGCCGGCGGTCTGGATGATGCCGGTGAGCTTCGCCTCGAGCTGGATCGTGCCGTCCTGGTAGAGGTACCAGAAGAAGCCGTAGTCGTAGTTGCCGACCGTCGCGAAGAAGCTGATGACCAGGCGGCGGGAGCGGCGCACCTCGAACAGCCCGTTGCGGAACTCGTAGTGCTTCCAGAGGATGCCGTAATCCTCCTCGTGCATGCAGACCGCGTTCTTCATGACGATGGCGTTGCCCAGCGCGTCGGCGGCCGGCACGTCGAAGTAGTGGATGTGGCCGAGGCAGTCGCAGCCCAGCTCCAGCGTGTTGGCCAGCGTGCCGAGACCGTACTCGCCGGCGTCGAAGGCGCTCTTCCAGTAGTGCGTGTTCGAGGGGTCGGCGTAGGGCACCACCATCTCGGTCACGCTGGCGCGGTGGATGATCGAGCGGCGACGCCCGCCGTCCCGGTAGCCGAGCCGGTGCAGCACCAGCCCCTCGCGCGGCGTGAAGCCGACGCGGAAATCCCATTTCTGCCAGGCGACGTGCCAGCCATCGACGGTGAAGCTCGGCCCTTCCGGCTGCACGATGTCGAGCGGCTTCAGGTCGGTGCGCGGCGGCGGCAGATCGGAAGGGGCGTAGCCGCGCCGCTTGCGCGGGACGGGGACGATCTCCGGATCGTCCACCAGGTCCACCACGCGGTTCTCGATCAGGTCCACCACCGCCACCACGCCCTCGATCGGGTGCGCGTAGGCGTTGTCCTGCGGATCCTCGCGCAGGAAGCTGATGGCGCGCAGGATGCGGCGGCCGCGCTCGAATTCGTTGTCGAAGAAGCCGGAGGAGAAGGGGTCGATCTGCGCCAGCTCCATCTCCGCCTCGGTGATGCCGCGCCGGCGCAGCGCGGCGCGCCAACCCGGATCGGCCTTGACGATCCGCTCGCAGCGCAGGAACTCCTCGATCGTCACGGCCGGCTGGCCGTAGGGCGCCTCCCGGTTCGGCAGCAGCCGGCTGTCGGCGACCCGGCCCGCGCCGAGATCGACCACGTGCTCGTGCACGGCGCCCGTCCGCCCGTCCAGCACGACCAGGAAGGCGAGGCGCGGCAGCGCCGCGCCGGCGGCATGGGCGCGCAGCGCCGCCTTGTCCGGCTCCTCCAGCCGCACCATCGGGAAGCGGCAATGCGCCGTCAGGCCGAGCTGCTCGCGGGCGATGGCGCAGGCCGACGCGATCTCCGCCTCGGTCAGCGGGTCGAGCGGGTGGCGGACCTCGGTCCGGGGCGGGGCGGAGACGGTCGGCATCGGTCTCTCCATCGTCGGGGAAGGCGCCCGGGGCGGGGCGCCGGGCGGCGGCGGGCGGGCACCCGGCGGTTCGGGAAGGCGACGCCGCGTCTGGGGAGCGACCCCCCGCGCCGGCGCCCTGCGTCGTGGCGGCAGTTTCCGGCGGAAGGCCGCCGGCACGCATCGGCGGAAGGCGCCAAAGACTCGATATTCCGCGCCACGCCGCTTATTCCTGGCGCATCGGGCGGGGGCAGGCGCCATGGATGCCGGCGTGTCGGGCAGGAGGCAGAGGCCGGAGCCGACGATCAGGGCCTCCATCCTGCTGCCGGTGCTGCGGGTGGTGGACGGGCTGGGCGGGGAGACGGAGGCGCTGCTCACCCGGCAGCGCCTGCGGCGCGCCGACCTGCAGGACCCCTATGCCACCGTCCCGCTGCGCCGCTACGTCGCCCTGCTGGAGGAAGCCGCGGCGCATCTGGGCAACCCGGCGCTCGGCCTGCGCATCGGCGCCCTGCTGCGGCCGGCCGATCTCGGCCCGGCGGGGCTGCTCTTCTCGCTCGCCCCGACCCTGCGGCTGGGCTTCGCCCAGCTCGGCCGCTACCTCGGCACGCTCCAGGGCGGGACCGCGATCGCGCTCGACGAGCGGCCCGGCCGGGCCGCCTTCGCCTACCGCATGGAGGACCCGTCCATCTGGCCCCGCGCGCAGGACAGCGAGCTGACCCTGGCGGCGATGTGCGGCCTGGTGCGCAGCCGGCTCGGCTCCGGCTGGGCACCGATCGAGGTGCACTTCGACCATCACGGCGACCCGCGCCGGCCCGCCCTGCGGCAGGCCTTCCAGGCCCCCGTCCTGTTCCGCCAGCCGGTGACGCAGCTCCTGATCGCCCCCGGGGAGCTGGACCTGCCGCGGCGGGCGCGGGATGTCGACGTGCTGCCGGTGCTCGAGCGGCACGCGCAGGATCTGCTGGCGCGGGAGGCGCCGGTGCCGGATCGGCCGCCCGACCGCCTGTCGGACCAGGTGCGGCGGCTCATCGCGCTGCGGATCGCCCGAGGGGAGGCAGGCGGGGAGACGGGCGGGGCGCTGGGCGTCGCCGCCGTCGCGGCCGGGCTCGGCCTCTCGGCGCGCACGCTGCAGCGCGGGCTGGCGGCGGAGGGGACCACGCTGCGCGACCTGCTGCGCGCGCACCGGCAGCACCTCGCCGGGGCGCGGCTGCAGGCGGGCGGCGAGACGATGGCGCAGATCGCCCGCGCCCTGGGCTATTCCGACGCGACCGTGTTCTGGCGCGCCTTCAGGACCTGGAACGGCACGGCGCCGAGCGCCGCGCGGCGCCGACGTTGAGCAAGGGGACGTTGAGCAAGGGGGCGTTGAGCAAGGGGCGCGGCTTCCGCGGCGCGGCCCCACGGGCACGCCGCCGGCACGGCTTGCCTGCCCCGGGGCGGACGCCCATCCTCCCGCCGGGTGGGGCGCCATGGCGGAAGGAACGCGGCATGGCGGGAGGAAACGGGACGCTCCGCACCGCCCGCCACGGCGGCGATCCCGCCCGCCCACGCGCCGGCCGGCCGCCGAGGGAACGCCCCATGGAACAGGAAGCGGCGGGGCGGCGACCCTCGGGGCACCCGCCGCGGCAACCCGTGCGCCAGCCCGGCCCGGCCGCGCGGGTGCGGGTGGAGAGCGCGGCCGGCCGCCTGCGCACCGCACGCTTCCTCGCCGCCCCCGGACCGACGCTGGTCGGCGCCATGGCGGGCCCGCTCGCGGCGGCCGGGATACGCGGCGGCGCGGTGGACCTCGCCGGCCTCCGCCTGCGGCCCTTCGCCTACGTCATGCCCGCCCCCTCCCCCGATGCGCATCACGCCGCCTACTACAGCGAGACCTTCCGGGTGGCGGACGGGGTGACGGTCGAGCAGGGCACCGCGACCTTCGGCAGCCGCGACGGCGCGCCGTTCCTCCACGCCCATGCCCTCTGGCGCGACGCCGCCGGCCGCGCCGGGGCCGGCCACATCCTGCCGCTCGACACCGGCCTGGCCGCGCCCGGCACGGTGTCGGCCTGGGGCGTCGCGGAGGCCGGGATGCGCGCCCTGCCCGATCCGGAGACGAATTTCACCCTGTTCCACCCCGTGCCGGACGGCGACGCCGCGACGGAGGGCGACGGCGTCCTCGGGCGGCTGCGCCCCGGCGTGGACCTGGTGGAGGGAATCGAGGCGCTGTGCCGCCGGCACGGCGCGGCGCGGGCCACGGTGCGCAGCGGCATCGGCAGCCTCGTCGGGGCCGCGTTCGAGGATGGCCGGCGCGTGGAGACGGTCCCGACCGAATTCCTCGTCCGCCACGGCCGGGTCGCGCCCGACGGGCGGGGCGCGCCGCGCGCGGCCATCGAGATCGTGCTGGTGGACGAGGCCGGCGGCATCCATGCCGGGCGGCCGCTGCGCGGCGGCAACCCGGTGCTGATCTGCGCCGAGATCGTGCTGACGCTCGGCTGAGAGTTCGCGAAAGAATGCCCGTCAGCGTTGAAACCGGCCGAAAAGGACGCGTCTTTCCGACGGGCCTTCTGTCGCAGGTTCGATTTCTTCACACACTCTGACGCCCGCGGCGGGACGGCACCGGCCCGCGCTGCCGCCGGATCGCGTCGGGGCGCGGGCGCCCTGCCGGAAACGCCCGGCCCGCGCCGGCCGGCGTCACAGCCGCGTCCCGGTGGGCACCGCCGGCAGCAGCAGGAACAGCGCGACGCCGATCAGCGTGGCGGCCGCCAGGAACAGGATCGCCGCGCCGACGCCGCTCGCCGCCGCCACCGGGCCCGAGAGCGGCTGCAGCACCGCCGTGCCCAGGAAGTTGACGATGTTGATCGCCGACAGGGCCCGCCCGGTGAGCGCCACCGGCACCGCCGCGCGCGCCAGCGCGAACAGCAGCGAGGTGACGCCGAGCGACAGGCCGAACAGCACCAGCATCGTGGAATCCCACCAGGCCGGCAGCATCTCGACACCGGCCAGGCGCGACAGCGGCCCGCCCGGCCCGCCGCACACCATCAGCACCGCCAGCAGCGCCGCCAGCGCGTGGCCGCCCGCCGCGGTGTAGCGGCGCCGCCCCAGGCGCCGGTCCAGCACGCCCGTCAGCAGCGGCCCGCACACCAGGGCGACGGTGGTGGCGAGCAGGACGTTGCCGGCCTCCAGCCGCGTCAGCCCCTTCACCTCCATCAGCCACGGCCCGCCCCAGAGGCCGCGCAGGCCGATCTGGAGCGCGTAGGAGCCGAAGGCCAGCGCCGCGAGGCCGCGCAGGGAGGGCGAGACCATGAGCTGCAGCGTCTCGCGCACCTCCCGCGCCATGCCGCGCGACGGCGCCTGCGTGGCCCCGGGCGCCTTCGGCGGCAGGCGCGGCACCAGCAGCGCGATCAGGGCCAGCGCCGCCAGACCGAGCCCCACGCCCGCCCAGTAGCCGGCGCGCCAGCCGGCGGCCTCCACCAGCCAGGCCATCGGGCTCGCGGAGAGCAGCATCCCGCAATTGCCCACCGCCAGCACGATGCCCGACCAGAGGCCGAGCTGGCGCGGCGCCACGGTGCGCGCGGCCAGCGTCATCGGCGTCACCAGCACGCCCGAGCAGCCGGTGCCCAGCACCACCTGCGCCAGCAGCATGCTCCACGGCCCCGTCGCCAGCGCCGCCAGCGCCGCGCCCAGCGTGATGATCGCCACCAGCCCGAGGCCGACGCGGCGCACGCCGTAGCGGTCCAGCGCCACCCCGGCCGGCAGCGAGGCCAGGGCGAAGGCCAGCGGGAACACGCCGACGATCGCTGCCAGCCCCTGCTGCGTCACGCCGAGGTCGCGCGCCAGCACGTCGGCCGCGATCGCCGGCATGGTGCGCACGGCGTTGGACAGGACGTGGCCGAGCGTCAGGGCGAGCAGCGGCAGCACGAAGCGGCCGTCCCCGGGCCCGGTCGCCCCGCGCGGGGCCGCGCCGCCCGCCGCATTCCCGGTCGCATCCGTACCCGGCATCGCATGTCCCGACATCGGGCGGCCGATACGCCCGCCCTCGCCGCCCGGCAACCCGCCCCCGGGCATGCCACCCACGCCCGGCGCGGCGGGCAGGGCGCGCGGATGGGGCTCGCGCCGTGACCGGGCCCCGGCGAGCCTCCCGACGAGGCCCGCCCCATCACGGCGTTCAGCCCGGCGGCCGGGGCCCGCCCGCGCCGAGCAGGCCGCGCGCCGCCAGGTTGCGCATCAGCCAACCCGTCCCGTGTACCCAGGGCGGGCAGTCCTGCGTGTGCCGCACCCGGTTCACCAGCCGCCCGAGCCTCGGGCTGGCGATGGTCACGAGGTCGCCCACCGCGTGGGTGAAGCCCTGGCCCGGCCCGTAGCGGTCCTGCGTCGGGGCGAACATGGTGCCGAGGAACAGCACCGCCCCGTCCGGGTACTGGTGGTGCGGGTTCACCGCCTGCGCCACCAGGTCGGCCGGGTCGCGGCTGATCTCGGCGAGCGAGGAATGCCCGTCCAGCACGAAGCCGTCCTCGCCCTCCACCCGCAGCGTCACCTCGGCGCGGCGCACGTCGTCCATGCCGAATTCCGCGTCGAACAGGCGCAGGAAGGGGCCGAGCGCGCAGCTCGCGTTGTTGTCCTTGGCCTTGCTCAGCAGCAGCGCCGAGCGCCCCTCGAAGTCGCGCAGGTTGACGTCGTTGCCGAGCATCGCCCCCACCGCGCGACCGGCGGCGGAAAGGGCGAGCACCACCTCCGGCTCCGGGTTGTTCCAGCCGGAATCGGGCCGCACGCCGATGTCGGCGCCGGTGCCCACCGCCGCCATGGGCTGCGCCTTGGTGAAGATCTCGGCGTCCGGCCCGATGCCGACCTCGAGGTACTGGCTCCACAGCCCCTGCGCGACCAGCAGCTCCTTCACCCGCGCCGCCTCCGGCGAGCCCGGCCGCAGCGCCCGCAGGCTGCCGCCGATCGCCTCGGCGATCTGCCCGCGTATGGCCAGCGCCGCCTCCAGCGCCCCCTTGGCCCGCTCCTCGATCACCCGCTCCAGCATGGAGGCGACGAAGGTCACGCCGGCGGCCTTGATCGCCTGCAGGTCGACCGGCGCCAGCAGCCAGGGCAGGGCCGGGTCGCGCGCGTCGGGCGGCGTGTTGGCGAGCACCGCGCCCGCCGTCCCGACGGCCGGCCCCTCGGCCCGCCGCAGCGCGGCGGCGGGGTCCGGCGCCTCGCACAGGTCGCGCATCGTGGGAAAGGCGGCGGAGACGTCGATCAGCGTCCCGCCGCGCAGCGCCACCACGGCCGGACCGCCCGCCGCGGGCAGCCAGACCCGCCCGGCGAGCGTCGCCGACGCCGCGTCCTCGGGCAGCGCCGCCGGGGAGAGGCCCGGCATGGCGGCGCGCGCGGGGCCGCCGCCCGTCTCCTGGGGTCGTCCCTCCCGCATTGTCCTTCTCCCCTGCCCCGGCGTCGCGGAAGCGCCGCCTCCTCCCGCCGGGACCGGACCGGCGGCGGGTGGCGGTCCGCCGCGGCGGATCGGCGGCCTCGCCGCGATGTCCGAGCGTGCCGCCGCGGACCGGCCCCGGGCAACCGGTTTCCGCCGGCCCGGCCGGGCACCCCGAGGGCGGCGCGCCGCCGCCCCGCGCCGCAGGCGGCGGGGCCGGGCGGCGAGGCCCCCGCCATGTGCCCAGCCATGTGCCCGGCACGGCTTGCCGCCCCCGCCGTGCCGGGGCATAGGCCGCCGGCCATGACCGCGGCCGCCCTCACCTCGCACCTCGCCTTCGCCTTCTGCATGGCGCTGCTCTCGGCCGGCGTGGTGCGGCTGATGATCCGCTTTCCCATCCTGGACCACCCGAACGCGCGCTCGGCGCATGCGCGGCCGACGCCGCGCGGCGGCGGCGTCGGCGTGGTGGCGGCCTTCCTGGCCGGCACGCTGGTGCAGTACGGGCTGGCCGAGAACGCCCGCCTCGCCGACCCGCAATTCGTCGGCGTGATCCTGGCCGCCTTCGCCATGGCCGGCGTGGCGCTGGTGGACGACGCCAAGAACGTCCGCTTCACCGTCAAGCTCGCCACGCAGTGCGCGGCGGCGCTGGTGGCGGTCGCGAGCGGCCTCTACCTGCGCCGCGTGGCGCTGCCCTGGGTGGGCGTGGTGGAGCTCGGGCTGCTCGGGCCGCTGCTGACCCTGTTCTGGATCGTCGCCTGCACCAATGCCGTGAACTTCATGGACGGGCTGGACGGCCTCGTCGGCGGCACGCTGCTGGTGGCCTGCGGCATCCTCAGCATCGTCGCCGCCACGCAGGGGGGCTGGTACGTCTACGCCGCCTCGCTGCTGCTGGCGGCGGGGCTGGCCGGCTTCCTGCCCTTCAACCTGCCGCCCGCGCGCATCTTCATGGGCGACGTGGGCAGCCAGTTCCTGGGCTTCGTCCTCGCCGTGCTGGCCGTCGCCGCCGCGCGCTTCGACATGAACCAGGTGAGCTTCCTGATCGTGCCGCTGCTGCTGTTCGGGCTGCTGTTCGACGCGGGCTTCACCCTGGTCCGCCGCGCGCTGATGGGCGAGCGCGTCTCGCAGCCGCACCGCACGCACCTCTACCAGATGGCGCAGCGTTCGGGCATGCCGACCGCCGCCGTGGCCGGGGCGCACTGGCTGTTCGCGCTGTCCAACGGCGGGCTGGCGCTGCTCTTCCCGCTGCTCGCCCCTTCGGCCAAGCCGCTGGTGGTGCTGCCGGCGCTGCTGGTGCAGCTCGGCTGGCTGGCGCTGGTGCTGGCCCGGATGCGGCGCGCCGGGCTCAGCTGGCGGGCGCGTTGAGCACGTCGATGCGCAGCGGGCCCGCCCGGGCGCCGACCCACTGCTCGGAGCGGAACACGGCGCCGGTGACGGGATCCGCCCAGTAGCGGTTGGTGAAGCGGCCGAGGCTGGCCGAACGGCAGCGCTCCTCCACCAGCACGGCCCGCTCCCCGTCCTCCTCCACCCGGGCGGCGGCGAGGCGGCATTCCACCGTCAGGCCGAAGCGCATCGAGGACGGCTCGCGGTCGGCACCCATCAGGTCCACCTGCCGGCGCAGCGCCGTCTCCCGCCCCACCAGCTCCAGCGGCGCCTCCAGCGGGTCGGGGCCGTCGAGCCGCGTGCCGGCCAGGATGTCGGACAGGCCCGCCGTCGCCACCACGCGCGGGCCGGCGGTGGCCACCACCACCCCGTCCAGCGTGCGCCACAGGCGCTGCTCGCCGTTCTGCTCCAGCAGGGTGGCGACGGCGTCGCGGCTGCCGTAGCCGAGGCGCAGCGCCGGGCCCTCCGCCGCGGCCGCGGCGTCGTCGGCCCGGATCGTGGTCCGGTCCGCGCCCCCGAACGAGGGGAGCGCGAAGGCCTCGCGCAGCAGGTCGCCGGCCGGCGTCTCGCCGCAGGCGGCGACGAGAAGGACCCACGGGAAGGCCAGGACGAGAATGGTGACGCGCGCGAGCATCGCGCCAGGATGCCCCACCCTCGGGTTGCGGTCGATTGGTGGGCAGAACGTCCCCCGGCGCGGCCCGGCCGGCGCCGCGCGATGGCGCGGGAGAGGCCCGGCTCGCCCGCGCCCGCCTTCAGCGCCAGGGCGCCGGCCGCTCCAGCACCTCGGTGAGGTCCGGCGCGCGCAGGCGGTAGCGGAAGCCGGCCCAGCGCAGGGTGCGGCCGCACCCGCCCGCGATCGCCAGCCCCGCATGCAGCGGCACCGCGAGCGGCAGCAGCCAGCGGTCCCGCCGCAGCGACCGCACGGCCAGGGCGGCGGCCTCCCCGGGCAGCACGCGCCGGGCGATGGCGAGCCGCAGCGAGGCCCGCCCCTGCTGCAGCGCCAGCCCCGCGCCGAGCGCCGCCAGCGGCAGCGACTCGCCCGCCAGCGCCCCCGGCAGCGCCGCCGCCGCGCCGAGCACGGGCGGCACCAGCGCGGCCATGGCCAGCCACCAGTGGCGCGGCGCGTGGACCCGCAGGATCAGGTACTGCCGGCGGCCATAGGCGAGCAGCCCGCGCCAGCCGAACCGGGCCGGCCCCGGCAGCAGCACGAAGAGCGGCGCGTGGATGCGGCAGCCGGCGGCGCGGGCGGCGCGGGTGAGCATCAGGTCGTCCGAGACGGTGCCGGCCCAGGCGCGCGGCAGGTCCATCCGCTCCAGCGCCGGGCGCGCGAGGGCGGTCGAGCCGCCCCAGCACAGGTTCCAGCGGTGGAAGCGCGCCAGCGTCGCCACCGAGGCGCCGATCAGCCCGGCGAGGCGCGACGGCAGGGCGTCGTCCGCCGGCAGGGTCCAGAAGTAGCCGCTCGCCGCCTCCGCCCGGCCGAGCAGCACGGGGCGCAGGAGCTGCGCCAGCCAGTCCGGCGGCGGCGCGGTGTCGGCGTCGGCGAAGACGACGAAGGCGTCGGCGGGCTCCAGCACCGGCAGCGCGGCGAGCAGGTTGTGGACCTTCTGGCCACGACCCGCGGCCGGTCCGGCGGTGACGCGGCGCACCGGCACGGGCGCCGCGCGGGTGGCGGCGTCGATCGCGGCGGCGGCGGGGTCGGATTCGGATTCGACGGCGAGGATCAGGCGGTAGGGCACGCCGCGCTGCGCCAGCGCGCCGCGCAGGAAGGCGTCGAGGCCGGGGCCGGCGCCGCGCACCGGGACGATCAGCGCCACCCGGCCGGCGGCGGGCGCCGGGGCGAGCGGGCGGCGGACGCGCCAGAGGTAGAGGGCGGTGCCGAGCGTCGCGAGCAGGGAGACGAGCAGCCAGGCGGCGAGGAGGGCCTGCGTCACGCGCGGGGCGGGGGGCTTCGCCCCCTGCGACCCCCACCAAGGGGCGCCGCCCCTTGGATCCCCGCCAAGGGGCGAAGCCCCCTTGGATCCCCCTTTCCGGGAGAGACGGCCGGGCTGCTGCAACACCGCGTGCCAAAACGAGCAGAGGTCCAGGAGGGCCTCGCCCTCCTGGCGGATGGGGTCCGGGGAAGGCGGAGCCTGCCCCATGCATCCCTCCGGGCGGAATGGATTTGACAAAGGCGCGGCCCGCTCAGCCTTGCGCCACCCGCTTCCGCCAAAGGCCCCCGCCCTCGTGCCATGCCGGGCGGCAGTGTAGGGTGCCGCCTTCGCACACGCCACTGCCGGGGCCGCCTTCCGCCGCATGCTCGCCGAGCCCGAAGCGCCAGCCTCGATATCCCCCGCCCCGATGCCGGAAGTGCCCGACCGCCCGCCCTCGGCGCTGCGGGCCGTCTGGCAGGCGCGGCGGGACCTGCTGCCGCTCTTCCCGCGCGCCGCCTACCGGCACGAGGTGATGACCTTCCGCGCGCTGCGCCGCCGCCTGCTGGTGGTGAACGAGCCGGAGACGGTGCGCGAGGTCTTCGTGCTGCGGCACGACGTCTACGGCCGCAAGAGCCGCTTCATGGAACGGGCGCTGGCGCCGGTGATCGGCGACAGCCTGTTCATCAACCACGGCCCGGCCTGGGCGGCGCGGCGGGCGGCCATCGCGCCGCTGTTCCATCCCTCGCGGCTGGGCGATTTCCACGGGCTGTTCGTGCAAGCGGCGGCGGAGCTGGCCGACTCGCTCGCGCGCACAGGCGGCGCGGTGCCGGTGGACATGGCGGCGGCGCTGGCGCGGGCCACGGCGCGGGTGGTGATGCTGGCGGTGTTCGGGCCGGGCGTGCCCGAGGAAGCGACGGCGGAGCTGGCGGCCGCCTTCACCGACTACCAGGACGCGGTGGAGAGCCTGGACCTCGCCTATCTCGCCGGGCTGCCGGGCTGGCTCTCGGGCGGCCAGGGGCGGCGGGCGCGGGGCGCGGCCACGCGCATCCGGGCGCTGATCGAGCGGCTGGTGGCGGCGGCACGGCCCGGCGACGGCGGGCTGCTGGCGACGATCCGGGAGTCGCTGGCCGGCGCGAAGGCGTCTGATACGGCCGGCGCGGCGGCGCCTTATACGGCCAGCGCGAAGGCGCCTTATACGGCCGGCGCGGCGGCGCTCGGCGCGGCCGGCGAGGCGGCGGTGCTGGTCAACGAGATCGGCATGCTGCTGCTGGCCGGCAGCGAGACGGCGGCCAACGCGCTGGGCTGGACGCTGCTGCTGCTCGCGCGCGACCCGGCGGCGCTGCGGGGATGCCGCGAGGAGATGGCGGCGGTGCTGGGCGAGGGCGCGCCGGGGGCCGAGGCGCTGACGGCGCTGGTCCTCACCCGGGCCGCGATGCAGGAGGCGATGCGCCTGTATCCGCCGGTGGCGATCCTCTCGCGCCAGGCGGCGCGGGCGGACCGCATCCGGCGCTGGGAGATCGCGCCGGGCGACACGGTGATGGCGATCCCCTGGCTGCTGCACCGGCACGAGGCACTGTGGGAGCGCCCGCACCACTTCCTGCCGGAACGCTTCCTGCCCGAGGCGGCGAAACGCCACCGGCGCTTCGCCTACATCCCGTTCGGCCTGGGCCCGCGCGTCTGCGCCGGCGCCGCCTTCGGCATGGCGGAGATGACGGTGCTGCTGGCCGTGCTGCTGCGCCGCTTCGACTTCGCCGTGGCGCCGGGGCATGTGCCGATGCCGCGCCTGCGCCTGACGCTGCGCCCGGCCGGCGGCCTGCCCATGCTGGCGACGCCGCGTTGAGCGGGGCGCCGGGCGACACGTCGGACGCCGCCGGTGCGGCGGCGATGGCCGGAACGGCCGCAGCGGCCGCAGCGGCCGAGACGGTGGCCATGGACCGGCCGGAGGCGCCGCCGCCCTGCCCCGTCACCGGTCGGCCGGCGGTGCGGCGCATCCAGACCGTCTCGGCGAAGCTGCTGCGCGGGCTGTGGCGCGCGAGCTTCGGGGTGGAGGCCGGGCCGTCGCTGGCCGAGGGGCGCTACGGGCTGTGGGAATCCCCCTGCGGCCTCGCCTTCTTCCACCCGATGCGGCCGGGCGACGGCGCCTTCTACGGCGCCTTCTACGGCAGCCGCGGCTTCGCCGCGCAGCTCGACCGGGAGGCGGCGACGCGCGAGGACTACCGCGCCGGGGCGCGGCAGGTGCGGCCGGGCGACCGGGTGCTCGACGTGGGCTGCGGCCTCGGCAATTTCGCGGCGCACGTGCCGGGCGCCGACTGGCACGGGCTGGACGCGCACGCGGCGCGCTTCGCCGGCAACCCGCGCATCCTGGCCGAGACGCCGGCCGCGCACGCGGCGCGGCTGGGCGCCGTGTACGACGTGGTCTGCGCCTTCCAGGTGATCGAGCACGTGGCCGGGCCGGCGGCGCTGGTGGCGGACATGCTGCGCTGCCTGCGCCCGGGCGGGCTGCTGCTGCTGGCGGCGCCGGGCTGGCCCTCGCCGGTGACGCGGCTGCCGAATTTCGTGCTGAACGCGCCGCCGCACCATCTGAGCTGGTGGAGCGCGCCGGCCTTCGCGGTGCTGTGCGAACGCTTCGGGCTGGAGGTGGTCGAGAACCGGGCACTGCCGCCCTCGCCGGCCTACGGCCTCGCGCTCTGGATGGCGCGGCTCTCGCCGGTCAAGGCGCGGGAGCGGCATTTCCGGCCGCTCTGGCGCTGGCATGCGAGCCTGGGCCTGGCCTGGCTCGGCGCGCGGCTGGCCCATGCGCTGCGCGGCCTGCCGCCGGGGGCGGAGCCGGTCGAGGTGTTCCTGGCGGCCCGCAAGCCGCCGGGCTGACGGCGGCCCGCACGGCCCGCGGCGCCCGCCCGGATCAGGCGTCGAGCACCAGCGTCTGCCCCGCCCGGCCGCGCGAGCAGCAGACGGTGATGCGGGAATTCGTCACCTTCTCCGCCTCGTTCAGGAACAGGTCGCGGTGGTCCACCTCGCCGCTCACCACGCGGGTGACGCAGGTGCCGCAGACGCCCTGCTCGCAGGAGATCGGGATCTCCACGCCGCGCTCGGCCAGCACCTGGGCGATGCTGCGCTCGGAGGGCACCTCGGCGGTGACGCCGCTGCGCGCCGCGACCACCGTGAAGGGCTCGCCCTTGCGGTCCACGTCGGCGGTGAAACGCTCGCGGTGCACGCGTGCCGGGTCCCAGCCGAGGCGCGCGGCGGCGTCCGCCACCGCGTCCTGCAGCCGCGACGGGCCGCAGACATAGACATGCGTGCCGGGCGGTGCCGCGGCCAGCGTCGCCAGCGCGTCGAAGCGGTGCGGGTTCTCGCCGCTGGCGAGGTGGACGTGCAGGTTGGCGGCGAGCGGCCCGCTCTCCAGCGTCTCCAGGAAGGGCGCGGTGGCGCGGCCGTGGGCGCTGTAGTGCAGCGCGAACTCGCCGCCCGCGCGGTGCAGGGCGAGCGCCATCGGGATCACCGGCGTGACGCCGATGCCGCCCGCCACCAGCAGGGTGAAGGGGGCTGCCATCTCCAGCGCGAAGTTGGAGCGCGGCGCGGTGATGCGCACGCGGCGGCCTTCCTTGAACGCGTCGTGGATGGTGGCCGAGCCGCCGCGCGAGGCGGCCTCCAGCAGCACGGCGATGCGGTAGCGCCGGCGGTCCTCCGGGTCGCCGCAGAGCGAGTACTGGCGCACGATGCCGGTCGCGACGTGGACGTCGATATGGGCGCCGGGCGCGAAGGGCGGCAGCTCGCCGCCGTCCGGCGCCACGAGGTCGAGCGCCACCACGCGCTCCGCCTCGCGCACCACGCGGTCCACGACGACGGGCATGGTGCCGGGCGCGCCGGGGCCGCGCAGCATCTCGCCGGGGCGGGTGGGCGGCGGCGCCGGCGGCTCGGGGCGACGGATCTCGTCCTCGCCGTTCTGCCGCAGCAGGTCGAGCAGCCGGTTGCGCATGATCATGCCCGGCCGGTCGGAGACCATGTGGCTCTCGATCTTGCGGCCGATGTCGATCGTCGCGTCGTAGTCGGTGCTCTCCAGGATCTCCTTGTCCTCGATGGTGATCTTGAGGTCCCACTCGATCAGCTTGGCGGTGGAGCAGTCCGCCTCGGTGTCGTTGCGGTAGAGGAGCTGGACGAGCTGGATGGTCCCGTCGTCGATCGGCGTCGCGCAATTGATGATGATATGGCGGATGCCGCTCGGGTACTCCATGTCCATCCGCCGGCAGAAGGGAAGATACCAGTGGTTCTCCATCTTGCGCACCGTGGTCGGGTTGGTGTCGCCCGTCACCTCGTGCGCCTCGGGCGGGTTGAGGATCTCGACCGAGGAGGCGGCGTAGAAGCCGTAGTCGGTCTCGACGATCTCGTAGCGCTTCGGCTTGGGCTGCGTCGCGTCGCCGAAGGTGTTCTTGTGCACGAAGGAGAAGTGCGCGTTGTCGAAGGAGTTCTCCATCATGCGCAGCGGCGCGGTCTTCCAGGTCTCGTAGAACTGGAAGATGCGGCGGAAGCCCGGGTCGCGGTCCTCGGGGATGTCGAACAGGTCCTCGATCGGCTCCTCGAGCGCGACCCACACGTAGCCGTAGCGGGCCATGCACCAGTAGCTGTCCACGCCGAGGTCGGGCAGCGGCGTGCTCTCGTCGTATTGCGGGATGCGCACCAGCTTCCCCGTGCCGTCGTACTCCCAGCCATGGTAGCCGCAGACGAGGTTCCCGCCCTGGCACCAGCCCTTGGACAGCTTCGCGGTGCGGTGGCAGCAGCGGTCGCGCAGCGCGCGCGGCTCGCCCTGCCCGTCGAGGAACAGCACGATGTCCTCGCCCATCAGCCGGAACGGCTTCGGACCGCCCTCCAGCTCGTGGACCGGCATGATGGCGTACCAGAACCGGCGGAACAGCCTCTGCTGGGTGGTGAGCATCGTTGTTTCCCTCACGAACCGGATTGCGGGCCGGCGGTGGGCGGTGGGCGAGCAAGCGGCGCGCCAGACCGGCGGCGCGCCGCTCCCGGTCGCGCATCCGTGCGGCACCGGCCGACCGGCCCGGCGCCGCACGGATGCGCGACCGGATCGCCCCGCCTTGGCGGCGATCCCTGACGAGGCGGCATAGACAGCCTCCCGGCGCACAATTAAAGCATCAAAAAGCGCCCTTGCCGTTGCCTTCAGGGCAACGCACCGGAACCCGCCCGATGCTCCATTCGCGACTGCTGACCTATCTCGACGCCGTCGCCCGGATCGGGACGATCCGGGGCGCCGCGGAACGGCTCGGCATCGCCGCCTCCTCGATCAACCGGCAGATCATCGCGCTGGAGGAGGCCTATGGCGTCCGCCTGTTCGAACGCCTGCCGCGCCGGCTGCGCCTGACCGTCGCGGGGGAGCTGCTGATCGCGCATGTCCGCCAGACCCTGCGCGAGCACGACCGCCTCCGGGCCCGCTTCGCCGACCTGCGCGGGCAGCGGCGCGGGCTGGTACGGGTGGCGACCATGGGCGGCCTCGCCAACACGCTGATGCCGCCGCTGGTGGCCTGGATGCGGCGCGAGCACCCCTACGTGAAGCTGGTGGTGCGCGCCCTGCCGCTGGACGGGGTGGTCGCCGCCGTGCTGGCGGGGGAGGCGGAGCTGGGCCTCGGCTACCAGCTTCCGGCCGACCAGAAATTGCGCCTGCTGCTGCGCCTGCCGGTGCGGATCGGCGCGGTGGTGGCGCCGTCGCACCCGCTGGCCCAGCCGCCGGACCGCTCCCCGGCGCCCGCGCCGGTGCCGCCGGCGGCGGCCCTCGCCGCCGGGGATGCCGAGCCGGGCGAGGCACCAGAGGATGCACCGAAGGATGCTTCCACGGATGCCCTGGCGGACGCACGGGAGATCGCACGGGGGAGCGCCCTGGCCGACGCCATGGCGGACACGCCGGAGGGCGCGGAACGGGGCATGGCGGCGGAGGGCCACGCCGTCTCGCTCGCCGACTGCGTCGGCTTCCCGATGGTGATCCCCGACGGCTCCATCACCGTCGGCCGGCTGCTGGCCGAGGCGTTCGAGCGGGCCGGCATCGGCGTGGACACGGTGGTGGAGACCAATTCGGTGGAGCTGCTCAAGCGCGCCGCCACCCGGGGCGGCACGGTGGCCTTCCTGAGCGAGGCGGAGATCGAGGTGGAGCGCCGGCGCGGCGAGCTGGCCTTCCTGCCGCTGCGCGATGCCGGCCTGCCGGGGCAGGAGCTGCGCCTCGTCACCCGGCGCGCGGGCGTGCTGGAGCCGACGCAGGAACGCGTGGCGGACGAGCTGCGCCGCCTGCTGCTGCGCGCGGCCGGGCCGGCGGCCGGCTGATGCCGCCCCGCCCGGGCCCCGACCCCGGGCGGGAAGGAGGAGAGGGCCTCGCGCGCGGCGTTACCCACCCGCAGAGCAGGGGCGGCCGCGCGCCGGATGCGCGAGCAGGCCGGTCCGCATTCGTGCGGGCCGGCATGCCTCCCTGCCCGGCGCCCGCTCCGCCCTCCTCTCCTCCCGCCGGCCTCCCCCTGCGCGACGGGTCCGGCGCAGGTCGGGCGCCGGGCCGGACGGCGTCAGCCGCGGCTGTCGCGCTGCGCCTGGGCATCCTTCACGAATTGCGAGACGCGGCCGATCTCGCGCGGATCGGTCTGCACCGTGCGGCGATCGCTCTCGTTCGCCTGCATGCCCGCCGAGGCGGTCTGTCCGGGATCGGGGTGGTGCACCGCCGCGCCCCGCCGGCGCGACAGCGCGCCGCGCAGCAGCGAGACGCTGCGGGCCTTCCTCTCCGCCGCCTGGTGCCGGGCGATGTGACGGTTCACCCGCTTCAGCGCCGCCGAGAAGATCTGCTTCTTCAGCGGCGTGCCGGGATCGCCCGCCTCCGCCACCACGGCGGGGGCCGCGCCCCGCGCCTCGACGCCGCCGCGCTGCGCCCGTCGCCGGGTGCGATGCACGTCGCGCACCTTGTCGCGATAGGCCCGGAGCTGGCGGGCGAGGCCGACCAGCGCCTCCTTGTCCAGCGCCGCGACGGCCGGATGGTGCGAGCGCGAGACGTGCTCGAACTCCGCGTCACTCAGGCGACGACGCTCCTGATGCAATGGCACGCTCAAGGCAGATCCTCCTTTCCTTCCGATTGCCGTCCTGCCGGAACGGGGCACCCGGCCGGTCGCGACGCGCCGCCGCCGGGGCCCGGAGCGCGGCAACGCGCCGTCCAGGCGGGCCGCGGACCGGCAGACACGGTTCCCCGCCGCCAGCGGCGTGACCGGTGGCGTGGCCCGGCCGCCTGCGGTGGCGGGCACGCGCCTCCCGGTGCGGACCGCCGGCAGGAGCCTCCGGTCCCGGCCGGTTCCGGGCCTGCGCGGAACCGGTCGCCGATCGCCGGGCCGGCCGGGGCGGTTCCCGCGCCGCCGGGCCCGGATCGGCAGGACACCGGCGCGCCGGTCGCGGCGATGCCCGCCGCGCCGACTCCATGGAAGCGATGCGGGCGCGCCCGCGCCGGTCAGGCGGCGCGGCGGCGCAGGCGATCGGCGAAGGCCTTGCGGAACTTCGCCACCTTCGGCGCCACCACCACCTGACAGTAGCCGGCCCAGGGATTGCGGGCAAAGTAGTCCTGGTGCTCGGGCTCGGCCGGCCAGAAGCGGCCGGACGCCCCGGTGGCGGGCACCAGCTCGGTCACCAGCGGCGCATCCCAGATCCGGGCCGCCGCGATCTCGGCCATCACCTGCTCGGCGACGCGCTTCTGCGCCTCGGAATGGTAGAGGATCACCGAGCGGTACTGCGGCCCCACGTCGGCGCCCTGGCGGTTCGGCGTGGTCGGGTCGTGGATCGTGAAGAAGACGCGCAGCAGGTCGGCATAGGAAAGCTCGGCCGGGTCGAAGGTGACCTCGACCACCTCGGCATGGCCGGTGCGCTTGCCGCAGACCTGCTCGTAGCTCGGGTTCTCGACATGGCCGCCGGCATAGCCGGAGACCACCCGCGTCACCCCGCGCAGCTCGCGGTACACGGCATCGAGGCACCAGAAGCAGCCGCCACCCAGGGTGGCCGTCTCCGTGGCGGGCTCGGCGCGGGGCGTGGCGATCGGGGTGTCGGTCATGGCGTGGCTCCGTGGCGGCGGCGTCGGTGGTGCCGGTGCGGCGTCCCGGGCGCAGAGATGGGCACGCGCCGGCCGCTTCGGGAGGGGCCGGCGGCGGACCGGCCACAACGCCGCGAGCCGACACGGGCGCAACGTTTCATGATATTGAGAACCATTATCATCTCATGCGGCCCGGCAATCCGGACACGGGGAGATGGCGGATGCGACGACGGGACAGAGAGGCGTGGCGTTGCGGCGCCGCCCGGCTGCCGCCGCCGCGCCGCCGGCGTCACGCCTCCGGCACGTTGCGCTCCAGCTCCTCCAGCCAGATCCGCGCATTGCCGTCCGAGGGCGCGCGCCAGTCGCCGCGCGGCGAGAGCGAGCCGCCCGCCGCCACCTTCGGCCCGTTCGGCATGGCCGAGCGCTTGAACTGGCTGAAGCCGAAGAAGCGGCCGACGAACACGGCGAGCCAGCGGCGGATGGTGGCGAGGTCGTAGCCGCGCCGCCGGTCCTCGGGGAAGCCCGGCGGCCAGGCGCCGCGCGCCGCGTCGCCCCAGGCGTGCAGCGCCATGAAGGCGATCTTCGACGGGCGGAAGCCGTGGCGCAGCGTGTAGAACAGGTTGAAGTCCTGCAGGTCGTAGGGCCCGACCTTCGCCTCGGTGCTCTGCGGCGTCTGCCCGGCCTCCACCGGCACCAGCTCGGGCGAGATCTCCTGGCGCAGGATGGCCTCCAGCGTGCGGTCCACCCCGGCCTCGAACTGGTGCGAGGCGATCACCCAGCGGATCAGGTGCTGGATCAGCGTCTTGGGCACGCCGGCGTTGACGTTGTAGTGCGACATCTGGTCGCCCACGCCGTAGGTGCACCAGCCGAGGCCGAGCTCGGAGAGGTCGCCCGTGCCGATCACGATGCCGTCGTTCTGGTTGGCCAGCCGGAACAGGAAGTCGGTGCGCAGCCCCGCCTGCACGTTCTCGAAGGTGACGTCGTAGACGGGCTCGCCGCGCGCGAAGGGGTGGCCCATCTCCTCCAGCATCCGCGTCGCGGTCGGGCGGATGTCGAGCTCGGCGGCGGTGACGCCGAGCGAGCGCATCAGCGCCCAGGCATGCCCCTTCGTCCCCTCGCTCGTGGCGAAGCCGGGCATGGTGTAGGCGAGGATGTCGGTGCGCGGCCGGCCCAGCAGGTCCATCGCCCGCGCCGCCACGATCAGCGCCTGGGTGGAGTCGAGCCCGCCCGAGACGCCGATCACCGCGCGCCGGATGCGCGCCGCGCGCAGCCGCTGCACCAGGCCCGAGACCTGGATGTTGTAGGCCTCGTAGCAGTCCTGCTCCAGCCGCGCCGGGTCGGCCGGCACGAAGGGGAAGCGCTCGATGCGCCGCTCCAGCCCGAGGTCGCCCGCCGGCGGGTCCAACCGGAAGGCGACGGTGCGGAAATCCTCCGGCTCCACGCCGAGATGGCGGCGGTTGTCGTCGAAGGTGCCCTGCCTTGCCCGCTCCTGGCGGATCAGGTCGAGGTCGAGGTCGGCCAGGGCGAACTGCTCGGCCTCGGGGAAGCGCTGCGTCTCGGCCAGCGTCGCGCCGTTCTCGAAGATCGAGGCCTGCCCGTCCCAGGCGAGGTCGGTCGTGCTCTCCCCCGTCCCGGCGGCCGCGTAGAGATAGGCGGCGAGGCAGCGCGCCGACTGCGACTGGCACAGCAGCCGCCGCGTCTCCGCCTTGCCGATGGTGATGTTGGAGGCGGAGAGGTTGGCGAGCACCGTCGCCCCCGCCAGCGCCGCCGTGCCGGAGGGCGGCACCGGCACCCAGAAATCCTCGCAGACCTCGGCATGCACCACGAGGCCGGGCAGGTCCTCGGCGGCGAAGAGCAGGTCCGGCCCGAACGGCGCCGCGTGGCCGCCCAGGGCGACCGTCCCGCCCTCCGTGCCGTCGCCCGAGGCGAAGTGGCGGCGCTCGTAGAATTCGCGGTAGTTGGGCAGGTGGATCTTGGGCACCGCGCCGAGCAGCCGCCCCCGGTGGATCGCCAGCGCGCAATTGTACAGCCGCCCGGCATGGCGCAGCGGCGCCCCCACCAGCAGCAGCGGCAGCAGGTCGGCCGAGCCCTCGACCAGCGTCGCGACCGCCGCCTCCACCGCGTCCAGCAGCGGGTCCTGCAGCAGCAGGTCGTCGATCGCGTAGCCGGAGAGGGCGAGCTCCGGGAACACGGCCAGCGCCGCCCCCCGGTCGTGGCACTGCCGCGCCACGGCGAGCACCGAGGCGGCGTTGGCCGCCGGGTCGGCGATCGCGGTGCGGATGGTGCAGGCGGCGACGCGGGCGAAGCCGTGCCGGTAGAGCGAGCGGAACGTCATGGCGGAACCCGTGGCCGGTGCGGAACTCATGGCATGAGGATGGCAACGCCGGACGGCGGAAGGAAGCCATGCGCCCTCACGCCTCGTTGCGCCGGGCCGCGCCGGCCGCCGGCGAGGGGACGGCGGCGCGGGCGCCGAGGCATCGCGGTGGGGCGCCGGGCCGGACGTTCCGGGCGCCCCCCCGGCCGGCCGCGAAGCGATCCCGGCATTACAATCGGTTAATCAAGCAGAATCTTTCATCGCCTTGCACGGGCACGCAATTATGGGTACGTGCCTCCCCGAATCCGCCCAGGCCATGCCGGTATCGGCCGCGCCGGGCGCACAAATCGAACGCCTCTGGCCACGAACCTTTGGCCACGAACCTTCGGCCGAATGCCCCTGGGAGCAACGTCCATGTCCCGTCCCGTGCCCCGCCGGGCGGCCCTCGCCGCTGGTGCCGCCCTCGTTCTCCCTGCCATCCTCCCGGGCCGTGGCCACGCCCAGGGGAGCGGCCAGGCGCAGCACACGCTGAAATTCGCCAACAACCTGCCCGACACCCACCCGCTGAACATCCGCGCCCGCGAGGCCGCCGAGCGGGTGGCGCGCGAGACCAGCGGCCGCGTCGCCATCCAGGTCTTCCCCAACAGCCAGCTCGGCTCCGACACGGACACGCTGAGCCAGGTGCGCTCCGGCGCGGTGGAGCTGTTCACCCTCTCCGGCCTGATCCTGGCGACTCTGGTGCCGGCCGCCTCGATCAACGGCGTGGGCTTCGCCTTCCCCGACTACGCCACGGTGTGGAAGGCGATGGACGGGCCGCTCGGCGCCTGGGTGCGCGGGCAGATCAACCGCGCCGGCCTCGTGGTGATGGACCGGATCTGGGACAACGGCTTCCGCCAGATCACCTCCTCGACCCGCCCGATCGCCACGCCCGACGACCTCAGGGGCTTCAAGATCCGTGTCCCCGTCTCGCCGCTCTGGACCTCGATGTTCCGCGCCTTCGAGGCGGCGCCGGCCTCGATCAACTTCAACGAGGTGTACTCCGCGCTCCAGACCCGCATCGTCGAGGGCCAGGAGAACCCGCTCGCCCTGATCGAGACGGCGCGGCTCTACGAGGTGCAGAAGTACTGCTCGCTGACCAACCACATGTGGGACGGCTTCTGGCTGCTCGCCAACCGCCGCGCCTGGGAGCGCCTGCCGGCCGATGCGCGCGAGATCACGGCGCGCGCGCTGAACGAGGGCGCCGTCGCCGCGCGGCGCGACACGGAGGCGCTGAACGGCACGGTGCAGGCGCAGCTCCAGTCGAAGGGGCTGACCTTCAACACCGTCTCCACCGACGCCTTCCGCGACAGGCTGCGCCGCGCCGGCTTCTACGCCGAGTGGAAGGGCAAGTACGGCGACGAGGCCTGGGGCCTGCTGCAGCAGGCGGTGGGCGAGCTGGGCTGAGGCCGATGGCGGCGCCGGCGGTGGCCCTGCACGACCCGGCCGCGGCGGCGCGCCCCGCCCCCGCCTGGCTCGGCGCGCTGGACCGCGCGCTCGGCCTGCTGCTGGAGGTCCCGGCGGCGGCGCTGGTGCTGGTGGAGGTCGGGCTGCTGCTGGCGGGCGTGGTCTCGCGCTACGCGCTGCACAACCCGCTGGTCTGGACCGACGAGCTGGCCTCGATCCTGTTCCTCTGGCTCGCCATGCTGGGCGCCGCCGTGGCGCTGCGCCGCGGCGAGCACATGCGCATGACGGCGCTGGTCAACCGCGCCGGGCCCGGCACGCGCGCCTTCCTCGACGCCTTCGCCACGGCGGCCGCGCTGCTCTTCCTGCTGCTGCTGCTCCGCCCGGGGATGGAATTCGCCGAGGACGAGGGCTTCATCACCACCCCGGCGCTGGAGATCTCCAACCTCTGGCGCGCGGCGGCGCTGCCGGTGGGGCTCGGGCTGATGGCGCTGATGGCGGCGCTGCGGCTGCTGCGCCAGGCGCTCGGCGGCGGCGTGCCCGCCGTGCTGGGCGGGGTGGCGCTGGCGGCGGCGCTGGCGGCGGGCCTCGCCCTGGCGCAGCCGCTGTTCCCACCGCTCGGCAACCTCAACCTCGTCGTGTTCTTCGTGCTGGTGGTGGGCGCCGGCGTGTTCGCCGGCGTGCCGATCGCCTTCTCCTTCGGCCTCGGCACGCTGGGCTACCTGGCGCTGGCCACCAGCGCGCCGCTGACCGTGGTGGTGGGGCGGATGGACGAGGGGATGAGCCACCTGATCCTGCTCTCCGTCCCGCTCTTCGTGCTGCTCGGCGCGCTGATCGAGATGACCGGCATGGCGCGGGCCATGGTGGACTTCCTGGCCTCGCTGCTCGGCCACGTCCGCGGCGGCCTCTCCTACGTGCTGCTCGGCGCCATGTACCTCGTCTCCGGCATCTCGGGGGCCAAGGCGGCGGACATGGCGGCGGTGGCGCCGGTGCTGTTCCCCGAGATGCAGCGGCGCGGGAGCCGGCCGGGCGAGCTGGTGGCGCTGCTCTCCGCCTCCGGCGCGATGAGCGAGACCATCCCGCCCTCCCTCGTGCTCATCACCATCGGCTCGGTCACCGGCGTCTCGATCGCGGCGCTGTTCACCGGCGGGCTGCTGCCGGCGCTGGTGATGGCGCTGGCGCTGGCCGCGCTGGTGTGGTGGCGCAACCGGGGCGAGGACCTCTCGGGCGTCAGGCGGGCCAGCCTCGGCGGGGTGCTGCGCGCGCTGGTGATCGCGGCGCCGGCGATCGCCCTGCCCTTCCTGATCCGCGCCGCCGTGGTGGAGGGGGTGGCGACGGCGACCGAGGTCTCCACCATCGGCATCGCCTACGCCGTGCTGGCCGGGCTGCTGATCTACCGCCGCTTCCCGCTGGCGCGGCTGTGGCCGGTGCTGGTGGAGACGGCGGCGCTCTCGGGCGCCATCCTGCTGATCATCGGCGCGGCGACCGGCATGGCCTGGGCGCTGACGCAGTCCGGCTTCTCGCGCGACCTCGCCCACGCCATGGCGTCGCTGCCGGGCGGGGCCATGGGGTTCCTGCTGGTCTCGGTGGCGGCCTTCGTGGTCCTCGGCAGCGTGCTGGAGGGGATTCCCGCCATCGTGCTGTTCGGCCCGCTGCTGTTCCCGATCGCGCGCCAGCTCGGCATCCACGACGTGCACTACTCGATGGTGGTGATCCTCGCCATGGGCATCGGCCTGTTCGCGCCGCCCTTCGGCGTGGGCTACTACGCGGCCTGCGCCATCGGGCGGGTGGACCCGGCGCTGGGCATCAGGCCGATCTGGGGCTACCTCGCGGCGCTGGTGGTCGGGCTGCTGGCCGTGACCTTCGTGCCGTGGATCTCGATCGGCTTCCTCGGGGGGCGGTAGCGGGGCGCCGCCCCGAGGCAGGGAAGGGCGTTGCCCTCCCCCGCACCCCTCCCACCAAAGGGCGAAGCCCCTTTGGAAACCCCTTTCCGGGAAAAGATGGCCCGCCCGTTGCGACAACGGGCTCAAACGAGGAGAAGCCCGGGAGGGCCTCGCCCTCCTGGCGGATGGGTGCGGGGAAGGCGGCGCCTTCCCTGCCGGGGTCCGGGGCGGAACCCCGTTCAGGCCGACCAGTCGGGCGCGAAGGCCGGGCTGACCCGGCGCCGGTCCTTCGGCAGCCCGTCGATGGCGGCGCGGTCGACCTCGTCGAGCTTCACCGCGAGGGCGGCGAGGTTGGCCTCCTGCGAGCGGCGGCTGGCGGCCTTCGGGATGGCGGCGACGCCCTCCTGCTCCAGCAGCCAGGCGAGCGCCACCTGGGCCGCGGAGACGCCGTGCTTCTCGCCGATGCGGGCGAGCACCGGCTCGTCGCGCAGCTCGCCCTTGGCGAGGGGCGAGTAGGCGGTGAGCGGGATGCCGAGGGGGCGCAGGTAGTCGAGCAGCCGGTCCTGCGACAGCTCGGCGTGGTACTCGACCTGCACGGCGGCGATCGGCGCGCCGATCTCCCCGATGGCGCGGCGCAGCAGGCCGACCGGGAAGTTGGCGACGCCGACGGCGCGGGCGAGGCCGGCATCGCGCACCGCGACGAGGCCCTCGATGGCGGCCGCGAGGTTCATCGCCGGGCCGGGCCAGTGGATCAGGTAGAGGTCCACCTGATCCAGCACGAGGCGGCCGAGGCTGTCCTGCGCCGCCTCCAGGATGCCGCGCGGGGTGAGCTTGTCCTTGCCGTCCGGCGTCAGCGGCCAGGCCTTGGTGGTGACGAACAGCTCCGCGCGGGGGACGCCGCTGCGGGCGATGGCGGCGCCGACCTCGGCCTCGTTGCCGTACATCTCGGCGGTGTCGAGGTGGCGGTAGCCGAGGGCGAGGGCGGATTCGATCGCCGCCTCGCCCTCCTTGCCGGCGAGTCGCCAGGTGCCGAAGCCGAGCTTCGGCATGCGCAGGGACGGCGTCTCGATGACGGGGATGGGGTTGCTCATGGTCAGCGCTTCCCGAGGTCGATGAGGGCGGCGAAGCCGGTCTCGGTGCCGAAGGCGAGATGCGAGCCGGCGGCGTTCCAGGCCAGCGCCGAGACGGCGCCGCGCCCGGGGGCGGCGACGGGGACGACCTTGCCGGAGCTGACCTCGGTGATCAGGACCAGCCCGTCGCCGAAGCCGGCGGCCACCACCTCGTGCTGCGGGTGGCAGGCGACGGCGGTGCAGAACACGTTGTCGCCGCCGGCCAGCTCCGTGGGCGCCTTGCCCATCGGGCCGCCGCCGAAGAAGGGCCAGAGCACGATGCTCTCGGCCCCCGAGGTGGCGAGCCAGCGGCCCTTCGCCGTGAAGGCGAGGCTGCGCGTCTTGGCCGGGTAGCCCGACATGCGCATGTGCTGGCCGTCCGCGAGGCGCCAGCCGTGCAGCGCGTTCTCCTGCATGGCGGTGACGACGTGGGTGCCGTCCGGGCTGAAGGCGATGGCGGCGTGGCTGCCCTTCCACTCCAGCACGCGCGGCTTGTCCTCCTTCGCGCCCACGAACCAGAGCGAGGCGCCGTTGTAGTGGCTGGCGGCGACGCGCTTGCCCTTGGCGTCGAAGGCGAGGCCGCCGACGGAGCTGGGGTGGGAGAGCTGCTTCAGCTTCGCCCCCTTGCCGTCGAACAGGTGCAGCGCCTTGCCGACGGCGGCGGCGCGCAGGCCGGATTCGTGGGTGGCGACGTGGTCCACCCATTTCGCGCCGAAGCTGGCCAGCGGCGCGGTGGTGCCGTCCGGCGCGGTGAGGGCGAGGGTGCCGTCGTCGCCGCCGGAGAGGAAGCCGGAGCGGCCGTCGGCGGCGAGGGCGAGGCAGGCGCCGTCATGCGCTGCCACGGTGCGCCAGGGGGCGTCCGGCGCGGCGGGGTCGGCGAGGCGCAGCGTGCCGTCGCCGAGGGCATAGGCGACGGTGGCGCCGTCCCGCGCGAAGGCGAGGCCGATCACCCAGGCGTCGAGCGCCTGCGTCGTGCCGCGCCGGTCGAGCAGGAAGTCGACCGGCTCGGGCGCGGCGTCGGGGGTGAGCAGGCCGCCGCTCATGCCGCGGTCCCTGGGGCGGCGTCCACCTGGCAGGCCTCGAAGCCGCGGCGGAGCTGCGGGCGGTTCAGGTCGCGGCCGATGAAGACGATGCGCGAGCGGCGGGGCTCGCCCTCCTTCCAGGTGCCGACGTAGTCGCCATCCGCCATCATGTGGACGGCCTGGAAGGCGAAGCGGCGGTCCTCGCCGGGATAGGCGAGGATGCCCTTGGTGCGCAGCAGGTCCTGGCCCTTGGCGGCGAGGAGCTGGCTCATCCAGGCGTTGAACTTCTCGGGGTCGATCGGGCGGTCCACGGAGAAGGAGAGCGAGTTCACCTCGCTGTCGTGCTCGTGGTGGTCCTCGCCGGAGAGGAATTCCGGCTCGCGCTCCAGGATGCGCGCGAGGTTGAAGGCGTCGCGGCCGATCACCGCGTCGATGGCGACGTCGGACTTCGTGGCGCGGCGGATCTCGACCGTCGGGTTGATGGCGCGGATGCGGCGCTCGACCTCGTCGGCCTCCTCGGGGGTCACCAGGTCCATCTTGTTGAGCACGATGAGGTCGGCGAAGGCGACTTGCTCCTCGGCCTCCTTGCTGTCGCCGAGGCGGGCCAGGAGGTTCTTGGCGTCGACCACGGTAACGATGGCGTCGAGGCGGGTGGCGCGCTTGACGTCCTCGTCCACGAAGAAGGTCTGGGCGACGGGGGCGGGGTCGGCGAGGCCGGTGGTCTCGACGATGATGCCGTCGAAGCGGCCGCGCCGGCGCATCAGGCTGCCCAGGATGCGGATCAGGTCGCCGCGCACGGTGCAGCAGATGCAGCCGTTGTTCATCTCGAACACCTCCTCGTCGGCATCGACGACGAGGTCGTTGTCCACCCCGAGCTCACCGAACTCGTTGATGACGACGGCGAACTTCTTGCCGTGGTTCTCGGAGAGGATGCGGTTGAGCAGGGTGGTCTTGCCGGCCCCGAGATAGCCGGTCAGCACGGTGACGGGGACGGTGGGTTGGGTGGTGTCGCTCATGGGGTATCGGGTCTCCGGGGGCCGGCGGGCGGCCGTTGCCGGATATATGGCAGCCATGGGGCGGGATGGCACCCCGGGGGCGGCGTGTCGGGCGCGGCAAAGGGGCGCGGCGGGCGCGGGGCCGGGGCGGGCGGCATGGGCGCGCCGGGAAGGGCCGGGCGGGACGGATTCGGACGAATGGGTGGCGGGCGCCGGTTGCGACATGACGGAGGCTGGGGTCGGGTCGAGTCCGGACGAATGGACGGTGGGCGGTGTCGCCGGGGCGCTGCCGGACAAATCCACCGGGTGCGGGGACGGAAGGGGTATTTTCGGACGAATGGGTGGGGTGCGGCGGAGGTGGGGCGCTTTCGGACAAATCGGCGGGATGGGGCGGAGGTGGGTGCTTCCGGACGCGGCGGCGGGAGGCGAAGCGGGCCGCGCGGAGACAGGGGCTGGCGCGGCCGGGATGCGGCGGGGCGGGTTCGGGGGCGGTCGGCGGGATGGGCGTCTGGCATCCGCCGGGCACCGATGTTATGGGTAAAAAATCCTATCATTCCGGGCCAGCAAAAGCAAGCCGGTCCCCCTGCCCCGCCCGGCTCAGCCGCGCGGCGGGAGGCGGGCGGTGGCCTGCAACTCGATCCGCATGCCGGGGGCGACCAGGCCAGCCACGACCACGGTGCAGCGGTTGGGCCAGGGCGGGGTGAAGAAGGCGCGGTATTCGGCGTCCATGGCACGGGTGTCGGCGGCGTCGATCAGGTAGATCGTGACCTGCATCACGTCGTCGAGGGTGCCGCCGGCGGCGGCGACGGCGGTGCGCAGGTTCTCCAGGGTCAGGCGGGTCTGCGCGGCGATGTCGCCCTGCAGGATGGTGCCGTCGGGCAGCACCGGGCCGTGCGCGGTGTAGAGCGTGCCGGCGGACTCGACAGCCCAGGCGAAGGGCTGGCCGAGGTCGGGCAGGCCGGTGTCGATCTCGCGGCGCATGGGGGCTCCGGGGGGACGGGGACGATGCCGGTGGGGATGGCGACAGGATAGCGGACGTACCCTGCCGGCATCGAGCCGGACGGAGCCATGGCGCGCGATGGAGAAGCTGCTTCTCGCCCTGGGCGGCGCGGCCGTGGCCGCGCTGGCGGTGCTGAGGTTCCGGGCGCTGGCGCGGTGGCGGCGCTGCGACGCGACGTATTCCGGCCGGCCCGGCGACGGTCCGCTGCGGGTGACGCGGACGGGGCAGCCCCTGCCGATCCGCTTCCGGCTGGCGGATGGCCGGCCGGTGGAGGCGGCGCTGCGCCACCACGACAGGGGGGCGGCGCCGGAAGCGGGCGGGACGGTGCGGATCATCCACGACCCCGACGATCCGGAGCGGGTGGAGCGGCCCTCGATCCTCGTCGCGATCGCGGCGATCGGCGCGTTCGCGGCGGTGGCGATGGCGTGGGCCCTGCTGGGCTGGCTCCGCGACCTGTCCGGCGCGGGGTGAACCCTGGCCCGCCCGCGCGGCGGCAGGGCCGGGCGGGTCCGGGCGGCGGAGTCGGAGGGCGCGGGTCCCAAGGGGGCGGGTCCCGGGGACGGGTCTGGGTGGCGGTGGCCGGGACGGGCGTCGCCGCCCCGGCCGGTGGATCAGCGCCAGCCCAGCGCCGGTGCGACGTGCTTCAGCACGCCCTCGATGACGTGGGCGCAGTAGTCCACGCCGAGCTGGTTCGGGATGGTCAGCAGCAGCGTGTCGGCCTCGGCGATGGCCTCGTCGCGGCGCAGCTCCTCGACCAGCGCCTCGGGCTCGGCGGCGTAGCCGCGGCCGAAGATGGCGCGGGTGCGCTCGTCGATGAAGCCGACCGAATCCTCCTCCTTGCCGCGGCCGAAATACATCCGGTCGCGGTCGTCGAGCAGCGGGAAGATGCTGCGGCTGACCGAGACGCGCGGGGTGCGCTCGTGGCCGGCCTCCTTCCAGGCCGCGTGGTAGGCGCGGATCTGCTTCGCCTGCTGGACGTGGAAGGGCTCGCCGGTCTCGTCGTCCTTGAGGGTGGAGCTCTGCAGGTTCATGCCCTGCTTCGCCGCCCAGACGGCGGTGGCGTTGGAGCCCGAGCCCCACCAGATGCGCTCGCGCAGCCCCTCCGAGTGCGGCTCCGGGCGGAGCAGGCCGGGCGGGTTGGGGAACATCGGGCGCGGGTTGGGGCGGGCGAAGCCCTGGCCCTTCAGCACCTCCAGGAACACCTCGGTGTGGCGGCGGCCCATCTCGGCGTCGGTCTCGCCCTCGGCGGGGGCGTAGCCGAAGTGGCGCCAGCCATCGATCACCTGCTCGGGCGAGCCGCGGCTGAGGCCGAGCTGGAGGCGGCCGCCGGCGATGAGGTCGGCGGCGCCGGCATCCTCGGCCATGTAGAGCGGGTTCTCGTAGCGCATGTCGATCACGGCGGTGCCGAGCTCGATGCGGCTGGTCTTCGCGCCCATGGCGGCGAGCAGCGGGAAAGGGGCCGCGAGCTGGCGGGCGAAGTGGTGGACGCGGACATAGGCGCCGTCCGCGCCCAGCTCCTCCGCCGCGACGGCGAGGTCGATGGATTGCAGCAGGGCGTCGGACGCGGAGCGGGTGCCGGATTGCGGCGAGGGCGTCCAGTGGCCGAAGGAGAGGAAGCCGATCTTCTTCATGGGATGGGGTTTTCCGGAGGGGCGGTGGCGATCCGCCGATGGGGTGGATACGGGGGGCCGGCGGCGGGGCCGCGCGGCGTCTGTTGCCCGATCATATGGGTCGGGAACGAGGCCGAGTGCCATCACCGGCGCCAATGACGGTCATGTGTGGCAGGGGCCGGGCCAGCGGGAGCCGGGCCAAGGGCTGGCAGGCGGGCGGCGGGTCGCAGGCGCGGCGGCCGGCCGGCAGGGCGATCCGGCGAGCGGGCGGCACGGCCCGCGGGGCGGTCACGGCGGGGCGGGCCGGGAGGACGGGGCGGCGGGGCTCGTATAGGCTGCGCCCGACACGCGGCGGCGCCCCTCCCCTCACCTCGGCGCGCGGCCGCCGGGCATTCGGGAGACCGGAAGAATGAGCAGCGCCACCGAGTACGTGCCGCCCCGCGTCTGGACCTGGAACAAGGGCAATGGCGGCCGCTTCGCCAACATCAACCGGCCGGTGGCCGGGCCGACGCACGAGAAGGAATTGCCGGTCGGGAAGCACCCGTTCCAGCTCTACTCGCTCGGCACGCCGAACGGGGTGAAGGTCACGATCATGTTCGAGGAGCTGCTGGCCGCCGGCCATGCGGGCGCCGAGTACGATGCGTGGCTGATCCGCATCGGCGAGGGCGACCAGTTCGGCAGCGGCTTCGTGGCGGTGAACCCGAACTCCAAGATCCCGGCGCTGCTGGACCGCAGCGGGCCGGAGCCGGTCCGGGTGTTCGAGTCGGGAGCGATCCTGATGCACCTGGCCGAGAAGTTCGGGGCCTTCCTGCCGGCGGGCGGCGCGGCGCGGGCGGAGTGCCTGAGCTGGCTGTTCTGGCAGGTGGGCAGCGCGCCCTACGTGGGCGGCGGGTTCGGGCACTTCTACGCCTACGCGCCGACGAGGATGGAGTACCCGATCGACCGCTTCACCATGGAGACGAAGCGCCAGCTCGACGTGCTCGACCGGCGGCTGGCGGAGAGCGAGTACCTGGCGGGGGCCGAGTACACCATCGCCGACATGGCGACCTTCCCCTGGTATGGCGGGCTGGCGAAGGGCTGGCTGTACGGGGCGGCGGAATTCCTCGACGTGGCCTCCTACAGGAACCTGAACCGCTGGGCGGACGCGCTCCTGGCGCGGCCGGCGGTGCGGCGGGGGCGGATGGTGAACCGGCTGAGCGGGGCGCCGAGCGAGCAGCTGCACGAGCGGCACGACGCGGGGGACTTCGAGACGCGGACGGCGGACAGGCTGGCGGGCGGCTGAGCGACCCCGCGCGGGGGCCGGGGCACGGAGATGGCGGGCAGGCCGGACCCGGCCTGCCCGGCCACGGTGCCTCGCCCGGCCCGGCCGGCACCCGCCGCCCGCGCGGCCGCCGCCCATCCGCCCGCGCTCCGGCGGCCCCGATGCCGCGTCGGGGCCGCGCCCGGCCGGGCGCGGGCGGGGCCCCGGCCGGCGGCGAACGGGCCGGCGGCTGCACGATTCTGCTTACTTTGTGCGCTGCGACACGACATACTTACGACCCATGAAGATTACGTATTTCGTACACGACACGTCCCACGCGGATGTGCCGCGCCGGGTGGATCTGCTCCAGCAGGGCGGGGCGGAGATCACGAGCATCGGCTTCCGCCGGGGCAGCCGGCCCGCGCCCGAGATGCCGGGTACCGTGATCGACCTCGGCCAGACGCGCGACGGGCAGTTCGCGCAGCGCATCGCCGCCGTGGCGCGGACCCTGCCGAAGCTCGGCCGCTACGCCGACGCGGTGCGCAGCGCCGACATCATCATCGCGCGCAACCTGGAGATGCTGATCCTCGCCGCGGCGGCACGCCGCCGCTACGCGCCGGAGACGCCGCTGGTCTACGAGTGCCTCGACATCCACCGGCTGATGACGGGCACGGGCATGGCCACCCGGGCGCTGCGGCTGGTGGAGCGGACCATGCTGCGCCAGTGCGCCGGGCTGATCAGCAGCTCCCCGGGCTTCGTGAACGAGTACTTCGCCAAGCTGACGCCGCGGCTGCCCAAGGTCTTCCTGATCGAGAACAAGATCTTCCCGGCGGTGAACGAGACGCGCGGGGTTCCGACGGTGGCGGACGGGCCGCCCTGGCGCATCGGCTGGTACGGCGTGGTGCGCTGCACCCGCAGCCTCGGCATCATCAAGCAGGTCATGGCGGAGAATCCGGGCCTCCTCGAGGTGGTGGTGGCGGGGCGGCCGGCCAAGACGGAATTCCCCAATCCCGAGAAGGATTTCGGTGGCATTCCCGGCCTGCGCTACCACGGCTCCTTCGCCGACGAGACCGAGCTCGCCTCGCTGAACCGCTCGGTCCACTTCGCCTGGGCGATCGACTTCTTCGAGGCGGGCGCCAATTCCAACTGGCTGCTGCCGAACCGCCTGTACCGCTCCTCCTACTACGGCGCCGTGCCGATCGCCCCCGGCGGCACCGAGACGGCACGCTGGCTGCAGCGCAAGGGCGCGGGCTTCGTGCTGGACGAGGTGACGCCCGAGAGCGTGGCGGCGCTGCTGAAGGGCATGACCATGGAGAAGCTGGCGGCGGCCCGCGCCGCCCTGCGGGCGATCCCGGACGCCGATCTGGTGACCAGCCCCGAGGAGCGGTTCACCCTGATCCGCGAGCTGGGCGCGCTGGCGCGGCGCAAGCCGCCGGGCGCGATGCCGGCCGGCCAGGGTGGCTCGGTGGCAGGCAGCGCGGCCTGAGGCCGGACCGGCCCGCCCGGCCCGCCCTTCGCGACGACCGGGCCGGGCACGCTGCCTTCGGGCCGTTCGCCGGGCCGGCGGGCATCCGGTCCGGGCGGGACGCCGGCGGACGGGGCTTGAGCGGGCGGGGCCGGCTTGGCTGAGCCGCCGCCGACAGGCACGGGCCCGGCCGGTGCGGACCCGGCCGATCCGGGTCGCGGGCCCCGGTTCCGTGGCATGGACCGGGCGACGCTGGACCGGGAATACTCCCCCTCCTCCCGCGTGACGGCGCTGGCGCCGTTGCTGGCCGAGTACGCCGAGCGGTCGCGCGCGGCCCATGCCTCGCTGCCGGGCTGGCGGGTGCTGCGCCACGGCACGGGGCCGCGCGAGGCGATCGACTTCCTGCCCGCGCCGGACTCAGGGCCGGGGGCGGACCCGGGGGCGCCGCTGCACCTCTACATCCATGGCGGCTACTGGACGGAGCTGGGGCGGGAGGATTCCGCCTTCGCCGCGCCGGGCCTGCGTGCCCAGGGGGCCGCCTTCGCGGCGCTGGGCTACGACCTGGCGCCGGGCGTGTCGCTGGACGAGATCGTGCGGCAGTGCCGGTCGGCGCTGGCCTTCCTGCATCGCGAGGCGGCCGCCCTGGGCGTGGATGCGCGCCGGATCTTCGTCTCCGGCAGCTCGGCGGGCGGGCATCTCGCGGCGATGCTGGCGGCGGCGGGCTGGCAGGCGGCGGCCGGGCTGCCGGCGGATGCGGTGCGCGGGGCGGTGCTGCTGAGCGGCGTGTTCGACCTCGCGCCGATCCGGCACTGCTACGTGGATGGCTGGCTGGGGCTGGACGAGGCGGCGGTGGCGCGGCTGAGCCCGGTCAGGCACCCGCCGCGGCCGGGCATGCCGGTGGTCGTGGCGGTCGGCGAGAACGAGACGGCGGAGTTCCACCGGCAGAGCGCCGAGTACGCGGCCGCCTGCGTGGCGGCGGGGGCGGACTGCCGGCACGCGGTGATCGCGGGACGGAACCACTTCGACATCGTGTTCGATCTGGGCGACCCGGCGACGCCGCTCGGGGCGATGGTGGCGGCGCAGATGGCCACCGGCGCCGGGGCGGGGCGGACCGCCGGGCGCGGGGGGCGGCCCGGGGCGTGACGAACCGGGCGGGCCGGCGAACGCGGCCGCGGGGATCCGGCGCGGGAAGACCGGTCTGCGGCGGCGGGGAGGCCGCCCGTCAGGGCGTGCCGGCGGCCGGCCGCGCGTGCCAGGCGCTGTCGAGGTTGTGGCGGAATTCGGCGAGCCAGGTGACCGACGGGCCCTCGCCCCAGCCCAGCAGGCCGAGCGACCGGCGCAGCTCCGCCGCGCCCGACTCCCAGCGTCGCTCCGCGCGCAGCACGCCGCCGAGGTCGCCCGCATCGGCGGAACGGCGCAGCGCGTGCCGCGCCTCCCCGAGCTGGGCGAGGACGTGGTGGAGATGGTTCGCGTCCGCCGCCGTGCCGGTCAGGGGCAGGCTGGGGGCGGCCGGCAGCGTGTAGTCGCGGACCGGGCGGGGGCTGGGCATGGCGGGGACCTCCGGTGCGGTTCGTGCAGCCGGTGAATGTTGCCACACCAATGACACGGACCGCCACCGGACTCGCGGCGCCGGCGCCGGAATTCCGGGCGGCCCGCCCCGGCATGCCGCCGGGGGCGCAGCCGGGCGCGAGGCCCCGTCGCCGCTTCCGCCCGCCGACGGCGCCGGCGGGCGGGGAAAGGACCCCGGCGGCCCGCCGGGGAGCGGGCGGTTCAGCCCGCCTCGGCCCGGATCGCCTCCGTCAGCGTACCGAAGATGCGGTCCACATGGGCCTTCTCGATGATGAGCGGCGGCGAGAGGGCGATGATGTCGCCGGTGACGCGGACCAGCACGCCGTTGTCGAAGCAGCGGCGGAACACGTTCTGGCCGCGCTCGCCCGGCTTGCCGGGGCGGGCGGCGAGTTCCACGGCGGCGATCAGGCCGAAGTCGCGGATGTCCGTCACGTTGGGGGCGTCGCGCAGGCTGTGCGCGGCCTCCTGCCAGGCGGGCTCGATGGCGCGGGCGCGGCCGGGCAGGTCCTCGGCGCGGTGCAGGTCGAGCGTGGCCAGCGCGGCGGCGGCGGCGAGCGGGTGGCCGGAATAGGTGTAGCCGTGGAACAGCTCGATGCCGTTCGGGGCGCTGTTGACCACGGTGTCGTAGACGTCGTTGCTGGCGGCGACGGCGCCCATCGGCACGGCGGCGTTGGTCAGGCCCTTGGCCATGGTCATGATGTCGGGGATCACGCCCAGGCGCTCGGCGCCGAAATTGGTGCCGAGGCGGCCGAAGCCGGTGATCACCTCGTCGAAGATCAGCAGGATGCCGTGCTTCGTGCACAGCTCGCGCAGGCGCTGCAGGTAGCCGACGGGCGGGACCAGCACGCCGGTGGAACCGGCGACCGGCTCGACCATCACCGCCGCGATGGTGTCGGCGCCGTGCAGGGCGACGAGGTTCTCCAGCACGTCGGCGAGGTGGGCGCCGTGCTCCGGCTGGCCGCGGGTGAAGGCGTGCTGGCCGGGCAGGTGCGTGCTCGGCAGGTGGTCGGTGTAGGGCAGCAGGGCGCCGAACTGCTTGCGGTTGCCGCCGATGCCGCCGACCGACATGCCGCCGAAGCCGACGCCGTGATAGCCGCGCTCGCGCCCGACCAGCCGGGTGCGCTGCGCCTCGCCGCGGGCGCGGTGATAGGCGAGCGCGATCTTGAGCGCGGTGTCGCCGGACTCGGAGCCGGAATTGGTGAAGAAGACGCGGTCCAGCCCCTCGGGGGTGATCTCGGCGATGCGCGCGGCGGCCTCGAAGGCGATCGGGTGGCCGAGCTGGAAGTTCGGCGCGTAGTCGAGCACGGCGGCCTGGCGCTGGATGGCCTCCGTGATCTCGCGCCGGCCATGGCCGGCGTTGCAGCACCAGAGGCCGGCGGTGCCGTCGATCACCTCGCGGCCCTCGGGCGTGAAGTAGGACATGCCCTCGCCGCGCGCGACCATGCGCGGGTGCTGCTTGAAGTACCGGTTGTCGGTGAACGGCATCCAGTAGGCTTCGAGGTTGTTCGGGCGCGACGTCGCCGTGTCGGCGGCGGCGCTCGCGGGGCGGATCTCGTTCATCGGCGGCACTCCGGGCGGCTTCCCGTGCCCACGGCGCCGGGCCCGCCGGAAAAGGGCGGCGGGGCGCGGCGGGACGGAGCGGGAAAGCGCGAGGGAAGCCCATCGGGGCGGCGCGAACAAGCCGCGATGTCGGACGTTGCGACACGGGTTCGATCCGGGCGCCGATCCGCGTGCCGGGGCGGCCGGTGCGACGGCCCGCGAGCCGCGTGAACCGCTTCATAGGGTTCCGGCCGCCGGCATGGCGGAATGCCCTCAGACGCAACGCTCCAGCGGAGAGGCTTCCGATGCTCAAGACGACCCGTCGCCTGGCCCTCGCCATGGCCGTCCTCACCGGGTTCAACGCCGCCGCCGGCGGCGCCATGGCCCAGCAGATGGGCATGCTGCCGCTGAAGCCGGGGGCGCAGCAGCCCTACGCGGCCCCCGCCCCGCAATACGCGCCCCAGCAGTACGGCATGCAGCCGCAAGGGGGCCAGTACCAGGGCGGGCAGTACCAGGCGCCCGGCGGCTACGCGGCGCTGCCGGGCAAGCCGGGCCAGGAGGGAAACCAGGGCGGCCAGTGGGGCGGCGGCGCGCCGCAGCCGGGACCGGTGGCGCAAGGCCCGGCCGCGCGCGGCCCCGTGACCGCCGGCGCGGACTGGGTGAGCTGGACCGGCGAGAACGGCCTGCAGCTCCTGCACCCGCCCGGCTGGCGCGTCACCGCGACGCCGGAGAACTGGGTGATCATGCAGGGCGACGGCAACCGCTCCATCGCCTTCCGCTACTTCGGCGGCGACGGCGGGGTGGACGCGCGGGAGATCGGCCCGGTGATGGCGAACGTGGTGCAGCAGATCGCCAGCCAGCAGGACTGGGGCCAGCCCGAGGCGTACCGCGAGAACGCGCTGCGCATGGTGGGCCGCGGCAACGGCCGCCTCGGCCTGGCGCGGCTGAGCTGGCTCACCCAGGACAACCGCAGCGAGGCGCTGATCAGCATCATCGCCGCCCCGCCGGGCCAGGTCTTCGACGAGACCGCCGGCGTGCTGGAGGGCGTGCTGCGCAGCGTCCGCAACGGGCCGGGCGTCTGAGCCGAAGCCCCCTCCCCCGCCCTTCCCGGCCGGCCCGCGCCCGCAAGGCGCGGGCCCCCGGCGTGCCTGCCCCCGATGCGGGAGCCTGCGATGGCGGTACTTTCCCGGCGCCTCGCGCCGCTGCTGCCGGCGCTCCTGGCCGCCTGCGCCGGGGTGCGGGCGGACCCCGCGGACGGCGTCCGGCGGCTGCTCCTCGCGACCGCGCCCGACGACCCCGACCCGTTGGCCGATCCGTTGGCCGATCAGGCGGGCTGGGTCGCCTGGACCAGCCCGGGCGGACTCGCGCTGCGCCACCCGCCGGGCTGGACCGCCGCGGCACGGCCGGAGCGGAACTGGGTGGAGCTGCGCGGCACGGGTGGCGAGCGGCTGGTGATCGGTCCGGTGCTCGTGCCCGGGGTGCCGGACGAGGCGGCGGCCGGGGCGGCGCTGCTGCGCCTGGCGCGCCACGTGACCGGCCGGCCCGAGGCGGGCTGGGCGCCGCCGCGCGCCGAGGGGCGCGGGCGGGTCGGCACCGGCGCCCCGACGGCCGACGGGCGCGACTGGACCCTGGCCTCGCTGAGCTGGCGGCAGGCCCCGGGCGGGGCCGGGGCGGCGGCGCTGTTCACGCTGCGCTCGGAACCGCAGCACGGGTTCCCGCGCCGGCAGGCGGTGCTGGCGGCGGTGCTGGACAGCGTGGCGCCGCCGCGCTCGCTGGCGCCGGCGGCGCTGCCGTGAGGGCGGCCGCGGACCGGGGCGGCGCCCTCAGGCGATGACCTGCCAGTGCGGGTCCACGCGGGAGACGTCGCCCCCGTTGTTCAGGATGTGCGTCCCGTCCATCAGCCAGCCGAAGACCCGGCCGCCCGCATCCTCCAGCATGATGTCGCTGTGGCCGTCACCGTCGTAGTCGCCGATCGTCCTGATGGCCCATTGCGGGCCGATCGCGCCGACCGCGCCGCCGCCGGCGATCCGCGCGCCGTCCATGAACCACATCGCGACCAGGCCGGCGTCGTTCTGCAGCAGGATGTCGGCGCGGCCGTCGCCGTCGAAGTCGCCCGTGCCGCGGAAATGCCATTCGGGGCCGAGCGTGGCGACCGTGTCGGCGCTCGCCACCCGCGGGCCGTCCATCCGCCACAGCGCGATGTGGCCGGCATCGTCGGACAGCAGCAGGTCGTCCCGGCCGTCACCGTCGAAATCGGCCGCCGCGCGGACGCTCCAGCCGGCGCCGAGCGTGCCGATGGCGGACCCGCCGACGACCTCGCCGCCGTTCATCCGCCAGTATGCCAGGGTGCCGTCGGCGTTCTGCCAGACGATGTCCGCCCTGCCGTCGCCGTCGAGGTCGCCTGCCGCGCCGTAGCGCCACTCGGGACCGATCCGGGCCGCCGTGCCGCCGCCGATGACCGTGCCGCCATCCATGGCCCAGACCAGCACCGTGCCGTCCGCGTGCTGCCAGAGGATGTCGGCCCTGCCGTCGCCGTCGAAGTCCTTGACGTCGCGCAGGCTCCAGTCGAGCGATGCCGGGCCCGGGCTGACGGCGTTGGACGCGCGGATCCCGTTCATCGTCCAGATGGCCAGCAGGCCGTTGTCGTGCCGCAGCAGGAGGTTGCTGTGGCCGTCGCCGTCGAAGTCCTGGGCGACGGGCGCGGGCGTGCGGATCACGGTGAAGTCGGACAGGAAGGCGTCCGTCGCGGTGCCGGGCGGGATGCTCGCGATGCGCTGCGTGCCGGCCGCGGTGCCGTCGCTGACCCAGAGCTCGCCGGCGTGGTCCGCCGCCCCCTCGAACAGGAAGCGGCCGTCGCCGGTCGCGCCGCCGCGGACATGCACGGCGCCATCGACCGCGTCGGCGGCGACGGTGACCGGGGCGACGACGCCGTGGGTGCCCGCGGCGGTGCCGTCGGTGATCCAGAACGCGACGCCGCCGTCGGTCGAGGCCAGGAACGCCGCCTTGCCGAGACCCAGCGCGACCATCCCGTACTGGCCGAGGGCGTAGGCCGAGCCGGCCGCCCCGGGCCGCAGATCGGCGAGCAGGGTCGTTCCTGCCACGGTGCCGTCGGTGACCCACAGCTCGGTGCCGTGGACGCCGTCATCGGCCGCGAAGACGGCCTTGCCGTTGCCGAGCGCGGTGAAGCCCGCCGGCTGCGAGCCGGCGCCGCCGGGAAACAGGTCCCCGAGGCGGAACGTACCGGCCCAGGTCCCGTCGGTGACCCACGGCTCCTGGCCGGCGATGCCGTCATCGGCGGAGAACACCGCCCGGCCGTGGCCGAGCGCGGTCAGGCCGACGATGTTCGAGCCGCCGCTGCCGACCCGGATGTCCCTGACCACCCCGGTGCCGCTCGCCAGGCCGTTGCTGCCGCCGAGCTCGTCGCCCGTGGCGGCGTCGTGGCGGACGAACACGGCGTTGCCGTTGCCGAGGGCGGTGAACTGCGCGCCGCCGGCCGGGAAGGTCATGTCCTGCAGCTTGTGGAGCGGGTAGTAGTCGCGCAGGCCCTGCCGGCGGCCGTAGGAATAGAGGGCGGTGGCGGTCGCGAGCAGGGTTCCCTCGGCGTCCAGCCCGACGCCGTCGGTGAACCCATAGGCGGGCATGTCGCGTATCAGGTGGGCGGGATCGCCGCCGATCAGGAAGGCACCGGTCGAGCCGTCGGGCTGCAGGACGAAGAAGTACGCGCCGCCATCCTCCGCGGGAACGACCTTCAGCGGTGCCAGGCCGGCGCTGCCGGCGTTGCGGTCGGACACCATGGTGGTCCGGGCCGGGGTGCCGTCGGTGACCCACACCTCCCGGCCGTGGATGCCGTCATCGGCGGTGAACAGCATCAGGCCGCTGCCGAGGTCGACGAGATCGGCGGGGTTGCCGGAGGCGCCGGGCGCCGTCCGGTTGATGTCCGCGAGCTGGAAGGTGCCCGCCGCCGTTCCGTCCGTGAGCCAGAGCTCCCTGCCGTCCGCGGAGGTCGCGGCGAAGGCCGTCAGCCGTCGCGCCATGTGGCAGTCCTTCGCCGTTCGCCGATGGGCATGGAATATCCTATCGCGTGCCGCCCGCCCGGACGCGTGAATTCACCGCCCCGGCCGCCGGCCGCGTCGGCGCGGCGGGCGGGGTGCCGGCGCCGCCCGGGGCGCCGGAGGGGGGGGCGCCGGAGGGGGGCGGCGTCCGCTTCGAGACCCGCGGCCCGCGGGCGGGATCGGCCGATCCCGCCACGCGCGTCAGTTCACCCGGCCGAGCAGCCCGCGCGCGATCACCTGCGCCTGGATCTCGGCCGCGCCCTCGAAGATCGAGAGGATGCGCGCGTCGCACAGCACGCGGCTGATCGGGTATTCCAGCGCGTAGCCGTTGCCGCCATGTATCTGCAGCGCGCAGTCGGCGTTGCTGAAGGCGATGCGGGCGGCGAGCAGCTTGGCCATGCCCGCCTCGACGTCGCAGCGCCGCCCCGCATCCTTCTGCCGGCCGGCGAAGTAGGAGAGCTGGCGCGCCATCATCGTCTCGGTCGCCATCGCCGCGATCTTGCCGTGCACGCGCGGGAACTCGAAGATCGCCTGGCCGAATTGCTGCCGCTCCCTCGCGTAGGCGAGGCCCAGCTCCAGCGCGTTCTGCGCGACGCCGAGCGCCCGCGCCGCGGTCTGGATGCGCGCGCTCTCGAAGGTCTCCATGAGCTGCTTGAAGCCCTGGCCCTCGGCGCCGCCGAGCACGGCCGAGACCGGCACCTCGAAGCCCTCGAAGCCGATCTCGTACTCCTTCATGCCGCGATAGCCGAGCACCCTGATCTCGCCGCCGCTCATGCCGGGGGCGGGGAACGGGTTCTCCGGCGTGCCGCGCGGCTTCTCGGCCAGCAGCATGGACAGGCCCCGGTAGCCGGCGGCGTCGGGATCGGTGCGGACCAGCAGCGTCATCAGGTCCGAGCGCGAGCCGTGGGTGATCCAGGTCTTGGCGCCGTACACCTTGAACACGTCGCCCTCCCGCACGGCGCGGGTGCGCAGCGAGCCGAGGTCGGAGCCGGTGTTGGGCTCGGTGAAGACGGCGGTGGGCAGGATCTCGCCGCCGGCGATGCGCGAGAGGTAGCGGTCGCGCTGCGCCTGCGTGCCGTTCAGCCGGATCAGCTCCGCCGCGATCTCCGAGCGCGTGCCGAGCGAGCCGACGCCGATATAGGCCCCGCTCAGCGCCTCGGAGACGAGGCACATGGCCACCTTGCCGAGGCCGAGCCCGCCATACTCCTCCGGCACGGTCAGGCCGAACACGCCCATCTCGGCCAGCTTGCCCACGAGGTCGATCGGGATCAGCTCGTCGCGGTCGTGCCACCCTTGCGCGTAGGGGGCGACCTCGGCGGCGGCGAAGCGGAGGAACTGCTCGCGCGTCGCCTCCAGCACCTCGTCGTCGAGCGCCAGCGCGCCGAACCGGCCCTCGGCGCACTCGGTGGCGAGCACCCGGCGGGCCGCCTCCAGCCCGGCACGGTCGGAGAGGGCGGCGAGCGCCGGCGTCGCGGCATAGCGCGCGACGGCCTCGGGCGAGACGCCCAGCTCGGCCGGCCGCACCATCTCGCTCTGGCTCATCGGGATGCCGCCGGCGAGCTGCGCGCCGTATTCCGCGAAGCCGAGGCGCAGGATGGCGGTCTCGGCCGCGCCGAGGGTGCCGGCCGCCTCCAGCCGGCGGGCCCAGTCCAGGGTCTGGCGCAGCGCCTCGACATAGGTGGCCTGCCAGGCGAGGCCGTGCGAGACGAACTGGTGCGCCTCCAGCAGCGCGGCGTCGGGCCGGCCGCCGGGGGCGACCAGCGCGCCCACGGCAAGGCGCGTCTCCTCGTGCAGCCGCTCGGCGGCATCGAGCAGCGCGGCGCAATCGGCGAGCAGCGCGGCCCGGTCGGGGGTGGAGTCGGACGTCTCCATGATTCTCCTCCTCTCGGCCGGAGCCGAGTGATTTCCGGGCAATTCGCCGGGCGGCGGCCGGCGGGGCGGGCGCCCCGCGAGCCGGGAATACGGGTCGGCCAAGGGGACGGCCAGGGGGGCGGCCATTGGGGGGGCGGGCAGAAGGCCGTCACGCCCCCGTGGCCGCCGGGCGGAGTCAGGCGGGGCCGGCGACCACCCCGGCATCGTGCAGCCGGCCGATCGCCGCGGCGGAGAGGCCGAGCACCTCGGCCAGCACCGCGTCGGTGTGCTCGCCGAGGCGCGGCGCGGCGGCCGGCGGCCGGCGGCCCGGGGCGCCGTCGCCGAAGGTGAGCGGCGCGGCGGGGGTGAGCACCGTGCCGATGCCGGGCTGCGCCACCTCGCCGAACAGCGGGTTGGCAAGCGAGCAGCGCGGATCCTCGTCCACGAGCTGGCCGAAGTCGCGGTAGGGGCCCCAGAGCACGCCGCTGTTGGCGAAGGCGGCCGTCACCTCCTCCAGCGTGTGCGCGGCGAACCAGGGCTCCAGCACCGCCGCGATGGCGTGGCGGGCCTGGAAGCGGCCGCCCTCGTCGTCGAGGTCCACGTCGAGCAGCGGGCCGACCATGGCGAGCTTCCCGGCCAGGCCCGTGGCCTTGCCGATGGCGCGCCACTGCCGGTTGGAGATGGCGCAGACGAACAGGCTGCGGCCGTCCTTCGTGCCGAAGTCGCGCCCGAAGGCGCCGTACAGGTCGTTGCCCATGGGCGGGCGCACCGCGCCGTTGGCCTGCACGTCGGCGATGTAGCCGAGGTTGCCGACGCTCGCGAGCATCACGTCGGAGAGGGCGAGGGTGATCTCCTGGCCTTCCCCGGTGCGCCGGCGGGCGCGCTCGGCGGCGAGCAGGCCGGTCGAGAGGTAGAGGCCGGCGGCGATGTCCCAGGCGGGCAGCACGTGGTTCACCGGGCGCGTGTCGGCGCCGGTCGCGATCGGGAAGCCGCTGGCGCAGTTCACCGTGTAGTCCACGGCGCCGGTGCCGTCGTGGTTGCCGGTCAGGCGCAGCATGATGAGGTCTGGTCGGCGCTCGCGCAGCGTCGCGTAGCCCATCCAGCCGCTGGCCGGCAGGTTGGTGAGCAGGATGCCGGAATCCTCGCCCGGCGCCGTGATCAGCGCCTGCGCGATCTCCTGGCCCTCCGGCCTGTTGAGCGCGAGCTGGATCGAGCGCTTGGCCTTGTTCAGCCCCGACCAGTAGATGCTGGCGCCTTCCGGCGAGAGCGGCCAGCGGCGGTAGTCGATATTGCCGCCGATCGGGTCGATGCGGATCACCTCGGCGCCGAGCTGCGCCAGCGTCATGCCGCCGAGCGGGGCGGCGATGAAGGCCGAGACCTCGACCACGCGGAGGCCGGACAGGATAGGCGTGGCAGCGTTCATCTTCTTGGAAATCCACCCGGAACCAGCGACACGGCGGCACGCCATGGCGGCGCGCCCCTCTTGCGGCGGCATTGTCGCATCAAGACCCGGCGGCCGCTACCGGGGGCCGGCGCGGCCGCGGGTTCCCGCTGGACGGGAGCCGGGCGGGGCGGAGGATGGGCGGCAGGGGGAGACGGAAGGGGGAGACGGAAGGGGGAGACGGAAGGCGAACGAGCGCCGGGGCTGACCGGAAAAGTGCCCGCCTGCCCGTCGCTTATGCAGAAGCGGCGGGCGGGCGGGGGGGGGGGGG
>NZ_JALPRX010000055.1 GCF_023223525.1 Roseomonas acroporae
GGGCCGCGGCGCCACGGAAGCGGCGCCGCGGCCCCTCGACACCCCGAGCGGGGCGCGGCTAGCCTCCGGCCGCGCGGTCCGGACCGGGACCCGGAGCGCGCGTGTCGGCGCGTCCAGTCCCGAGCGCAGGAGAGCGGAGCCGGTGATCGATCAGGGGATGCGTCGGCGCGGGCTGCTCGCCGGTGGCGCGGCGGCAGCGGCGATGCTGGCGGCGCCGGGCCTGCCACGGGCCCAGGGGACGGCGGCCCAGGGGACGGCGGGCCAGGGGACGGCGGGCCAGGGGGGCGGCCAGGGGAGCGGCGGGGCGCCGATCCGGATCGGCGAGATCAACAGCTACAGCAGCCAGCCCGCCTTCCTCCAGCCCTACCGCAACGGCTGGAACATGGCGCTGGACGAGGTGAACGCCGCCGGCGGCATCGGCGGGCGTCGCCTGGAGACGGTGTTCCGCGACGACAACGGCAAGCCCGAGGACGCGGTGCGCCATGTCGGCGAGCTGCTCAACAGCGAGAAGGTGGACCTGATCGCGGGCGGCTTCCTCTCCAATGTCGGCCTCGCCATCGCCGATGCCTGCGCCCAGGCGAAGCGCCTCTACATGGCCGGCGAGCCGCTGACCGACGCGATGGTCTGGGCCAGGGGCAACCGCTACACCTACCGGCTGCGCGCCTCCACCTACATGCAGGCGGCGATGCTGGTGGAGGAGGCGGCGAAGCTGCCGGCCAAGCGCTGGGCCGTGGTGGCGCCGAATTTCGAGTACGGCCAGTCCGCCGTGCGCTCCTTCAAGGAGCTGCTGGGCCGCGCCAGGCCGGACGTGCAGTTCGTCAGCGAGCAGTTCCCGGCGCTGGGGCGCATCGACGCCGGCGCCACGGTGCAGGCGCTGGCCAGCGCCAACCCGGAGGCGATCTTCAACGCCACCTTCGCCTCCGACCTCACCGCCTTCGTCCGCCAGGGCAACATACGCGGCCTGTTCGAGCGGCGCAGCGTGGTGAGCATGCTCTCGGGCGAGCCGGAATACCTCGATCCGCTCGGCGACGAGGCGCCGGAGGGCTGGATCGTCACCGGCTATCCCTGGGCCGATCTCAACACGGCGCGCCACGTCGCCTTCCGCGACGGCTACCGGCGGCGCTTCAACGACTATCCGCGCCTCGGCTCGGTGGTGGGCTACGACCTGGTCGGCAGCATCGCCGCGATGCTGCGCCGCGCCGCCTCGACCGACACCGAGAAGATGGTCGACGCGGCGAGCGGGCTTCGCTTCAACGCGGTGTTCGGCGACGTCGAGTACCGGGCGATCGACCACCAGTCCACCATGGGCGCCTTCGTGGGCAAGCTGGCGCTGAAGAGCGGCAAGGGCGTGATGGTGGACTGGCGCTACGCCGACGGCGCCAAGTACCTGCCGCCCGACGAGGTGGTGCGCCAGCTCCGCCCCCAGGGCTAGAGCGGAACGCAGGCCAGTTGGGACTGCGCGCCGCCCCATCCCATTGTTTTCCGAGCGGATTCACGCCTACGGGCGTAGCCGCCCGCCGGCGATCCGCTCTGGCTCCCGCGGGCCGGGTTGCCCCGGGGGGCGTCCTCCCGGGGTGGCGGCGCCGGCCGCCCGGCGCGGCGTTGGTGTTCTCGACCGGGGCGGCCCCGCCGGCCCCGGGACCCTCGGCGGGAATCGCGCGATGATGGAATTGCTGCTCGTCCAGGGGCTGAACGGGCTGGCCAGCGCCGCCTCGCTGTTCCTGGTGGCCGCCGGCCTGTCGATCATCTTCGGCGTCACGCGCATCGTGAACTTCGCGCATGGCAGCCTCTACATGCTGGGCGCCTACATCGCGGTGACTCTGTTCGCGGTGCTGCCGCGCGACCAGCTCGGCTTCTGGGGCGCGGTGCTGCTCTCGGCCGTCGCCGCCGGGCTGCTCGGCGCGCTGCTGGAGCGGCTGGTGCTGCGCCGGCTCTACGGCGCGCCGGAGCTGTTCCAGCTCCTCGCCACCTTCGGCGTGGTGCTGATCGTGCAGGACGCGGCGCTGCTGATCTGGGGGCCGCAGGACCTGCTCGGGCCGCGCGCCCCGGGCCTGCGCGGCGCGGTCTATGTCGGCGAGGCGCGCATCCCGCTCTACGACCTGTTCCTGTTCGCGGTGGGGCCGGTGGTGCTCGCGCTGCTCTGGCTGCTGTTCAACCGCACGCGCTGGGGCACGCTGGTGCGCGCGGCGACGCAGGACCGCGAGATGGTGGCGGCCCTCGGCGTCAACCAGCGCTGGCTGTTCACCACGGTGTTCTTCCTGGGCAGCCTGCTCGCCGGGCTCGGCGGCGCGCTGCAATTGCCGCGCGGCCAGCCGGCGACGCTGCACATGGACCTCGACGTCATCACCGAGGCCTTCGCCGTGGTGGTGATCGGCGGCATGGGCAGCGTGCCGGGCGCCTTCCTCGCCGCGCTGCTGATCGGCATGCTGCAGGCCTACGGCATCCTGGTCTTCCCCAAGATCACGCTGGTGCTGACCTTCCTGGTGATGGCGGCGGTGCTGGTGGTGCGGCCGCACGGGCTGCTGGGCCGGCCGCAGGGCGCGGCGCGCGCGCTCGGCGCGGGGGTCGAGGCGGTGATCCGCCCCGCCCCGCCGGCGCTGCGCCGCCTCGGCCTCGCCGTGCTGGCGCTGCTGCTGGTGCTGCCCCCCTTCCTCGGCAGCTACGCGGTCTCGGTGCTGGGCGAGATCGCGGTGTTCGTGCTGTTCGCGGCCAGCCTGCACCTGATGATGGGCCCGGGCGGCATGGCCTCCTTCGGGCACGCGGCCTATTTCGGCCTCGGCGCCTACGGCGTGGCGCTGCTGGTGACGAATTTCGGCGTGCCGATGCTGGGCGGCCTCGTCGCCGCGCCGGTGGTGGCGGCCATCGCCGGGGCGGTGTTCGGCTGGTTCTGCGTGCGCCTCTCCGGCGTCTACCTCGCCATGCTGACGCTGGCCTTCGCGCAGATCGCCTGGTCCGGCGCCTTCCAGTGGGTGGAGCTGACGGGCGGCGACAACGGCATCCTCGGCGTCTGGCCCGAGGGCTTCCTGGCCGGGCCGCTGCCGTTCCTCTACCTCACCCTCGCCGTCTCGATCGGCGTGACGCTGCTGCTGCGGCGGGTGATCTACGCGCCCTTCGGCTACGCGCTGCGCGCCGGCCGCGACAGCCCGCTGCGGGCCGAGGCGATCGGCATCGGCGTGCGCGGCGTGCAGTGGCGCGCCTTCATCCTGGCGGCCGCCGCGGCGGGCGTCGCGGGCGGGCTGTTCGCCTACGGCAAGGGCAGCGTCTTCCCGACCTACATGCAGATCTCGCGCTCGGTGGACGGGCTGATGATGGTGCTGCTGGGCGGCGTGCAGACCGTGAGCGGACCGATCGTCGGCGCGGTGGTGTTCCGCGGGCTGGAGGAGCAACTGCTGCGCCTGACCGACTACTGGCGCGCGGTGCTGGGCGCCGCGATCCTGCTGCTGGTGCTGGCCTTCCCGCAGGGCATCGCGGGGGCGGCGCAGGCCTGGTGGCAGCGGCGCGGCGCGGGGACCGGGCCGGCGGCCGCGGGGACGGAGCGGGGCGAGGCGGAGCGGGCGGCATGACGGCGGAGGCAGGGGCGGCGGCCGCCGCGCGCGCGGCGAACGGGATGGCGGACGGGATGGCGGACGGGATGCCCGGTGGCGCGCCCGTGCTGGCGGTCGAGGGGCTGGAGAAGCGCTTCGGCGGGGTGCACGCCGTGGCCGGCATCTCCTTCGCGGTCGGCGCGGGCGAGCTGCTGGCGCTGATCGGCCCGAACGGCGCGGGCAAGAGCACCACCTTCAACATGGTGGGCGGGCAGCTCCGCCCCGATGGCGGCCGGGTGCGGCTGGCGGGGCAGGACATCACCGGGCTGCCGCCGCGCCGCATCTGGAAGCTCGGGGTGGGGCGCACCTTCCAGATCACCGCCACCTTCGCCTCGATGACGGTGCGCGAGAACGTGCAGATGGCGCTGCTCTCGCACCACGGCGAGCTCTCCGGGCTGTGGCGGCCGGTCGCGAAACGGCATGCGGCGGAGGCGGACGCGCTGCTGGCGCGCGTCGGCATCCTCGACCAGGCGGAGCGCGGCTGCGGCGTGCTCGCCTACGGCGACCTCAAGCGGGTGGAGCTGGCGGTGGCGATGGCGCATTCCCCGCGCCTGCTGCTGATGGACGAGCCCACCGCCGGCATGGCCCCGCGCGAGCGCGTGGCGCTGATGGCGCTGACCGCCCGCGTGGCGCGCGAGAGCGGCATCGCCGTGCTGTTCACGGAGCACGACATGGACGTGGTGTTCGCCCATGCCGACCGCATCCTGGTGATGAGCCGCGGCCGCCCGATCGCCGCCGGCGACCCGGAGACGGTGCGCAACCACCCGGAGGTGCGGGCGGTGTATCTCGGCACGGGGAAGACCTCCGGTGGGCACTGAGACGGCGACGATGCCGGAGCCGGGGGGAGCGGCGGCGGGCGCGGCGCCGCCGGTGCTGCTGGCGGTCTCGGGGCTGCACGCGCATTACGGCCGCGCGCACATCCTGTCCGACGTGGCGCTGGAGGCGCGGCAGGGCGAGGTGCTGGTGCTGCTCGGCCGCAACGGCGCCGGCAAGTCCACCACCATGAAGGCGATCATGGGCCTCGTGCCGCCCAGCGCCGGGCAGGTGCGCCTCGACGGCGCGGATCTGGCGGGGCAGGAGCCGCACGTGATCGCGCGCGCCGGCATCGGCTACGTGCCCGAGGAGCGGCGCATCTTCACCGACCTGACGGTGATGGAGAACCTCGCCGTGGGCCGCCGGCCGCCGCGCGCGTGCCTCGCGCCCTGGACGCCGGAGCGGCTCTTCGCCCTGTTCCCCAACCTCGGCGAGATGCGCAACCGGCCGGGCGGACGCATGTCGGGCGGCGAGCAGCAGATGCTGACCATCGCCCGCACGCTGATGGGCAACCCGCGCCTGCTGCTGCTCGACGAGCCCTCCGAGGGCCTCTCGCCGCTGATCGTCGAGCAGATGGCCAACACCATCCTCCAGCTCAAGCGCGAGGGGCTGACCGTGCTGCTCTCCGAGCAGAACCTGCACTTCGCCGGCCTCGTCTCGGACCGCGCCACGGTGATCGAGCAGGGGCGCATCCGCTGGTCCGGCACCTTCGCGGCGCTGGAAGCGGATGCCGCGGCGCAGGCGCAGTACCTCTCGGTGTAGCGGCGCGCCCGGCCCGGCTCCGTCCCCGGACCTTCCCCGGGGCGCCCGGCGGGCCGCCCACGGGCTGCCACCCCGGACCCGGGACACGGGCGGGCGGCAGAGAGGCCGGGCCCGACCGATCGGAAGGATGGCCGCGACGGTGGCCGGCCGGTCCGCGCCTTGTGGCCCGGCGAGGCTTCGGCCATGTTCCGCCGCCCCCGGAGGACCCCCCCGATGCGTCGCCTCGCGCCGCCTGTCTCCCGCCTCGCCCGCGCCGCGCTGCTCGCCGCGCTGCTCGCTCCCGGCCTGGCCGCCCCCAGCCGCGCGCAGATCGTCCCGGCGCAGCCGCCCGGCGATCCCGTGGTGGCGCGGGTCGACAACGAGGAGATCCATCTCAGCGACATCGCCGACGCCGCCGCCGGCCTGCCGGAGCAGCTGCGCGGCCTGCCGGCGCAGGTGGTCTACCCGCTCCTGCTCGACCAGCTCATCTCCCAGAAGGCCCTGGCCGTCGCCGCGCGCCGGCAAGGGCTGGACCGCGACGAATCGGTGCGGCGGCGGATCCTCCGTGCCGAGGAAGCGGAGCTGCGCCAGGCGCTGCTGACCCGCGAGGTCGCCGGCAGCATCACCGAGGAGGCGCTGCGCCAGCGCTACGAGCGCGACGTCGCCGCCCGCCCGCCCGAGGAGGAGGTGCACGCGCGCCACATCCTGCTGCCCACCGAGACCGAGGCGCGCACGGTGCTGGCCGAGATACGCGGCGGCGCCGACTTCGCCGAGATCGCGCGCCGGCGCGCCTCCGGCCCCGGCGCGGAGCAGGGCGGCGACCTCGGCTTCCTCAAGCGCGCGGACGTGCCGCCCGCCTTCGCCGAGGCCGCCTTCGCGCTGCAGCCCGGCCAGGTGAGCGAGCCGGTGCACACCGATTTCGGCTGGCACCTGATCCGCGTCGAGGCGCGACGCACCGCCGAGCGCGAGAGCTTCGAGGAAGCCAAGGACCAGCTGCGCGAGACGATGGTGCAGGAGGCCGTCCGCGCCGTCGTGCAGCGCATCCGCGGCGAGGCGCGGGTGGAGCGCTTCAACATGGACGGCACGCCGATGGCGGCGGCCCCCGCCGAGGCGCCCGCCGCCCCCGCCGCGCCGCCCGCCGCCGCGCCGGCCCCCGCGCCTGCCCCCACGCCTGCCCCCGCCCCGGCCGGCCGCGCGCCGGCCCCCGCCACCCCCGCGCGGCCCGCGGGCCGCTGAACCGGGCCGAACCAGAGAGACGCCGTATCGCCATGGCCGGCAAGGACATCCCCGTCTCCCCCCTCGCGGTGCCGTTCCCCGAGCTGCCGACTCTCGCCGGGCTGCGCCTCGGCACGGCCGAGGCCGGCATCCGCTACAAGGCGCGCGCCGACCTCACCATGATGGAGTTCGCGCCCGGCACCTCGGTCGCCGGCGTGTTCACGCGCAACAAGTGCCCGGGCGCGCCGGTGGACTGGTGCCGCGCGGCGCTGCGCGGCGGCAAGGCCCGCGCCCTGGTGGTGAACGCGGGCAACGCCAACGTCTTCACCGGCCGCGCCGGCCGCGAGGCGACCGAGGCCACCGCCGAGGCCGCCGCCGCGCTGGTCGGCTGCAAGCCGCGCGAGGTGTTCCTGGCCTCGACCGGCGTGATCGGCGAGCCGCTGCCGCACGAGCGCCTGACCGCCGCCCTGCCGGCGCTGCACGCCGGCCTCGCCGACGACCGCTGGGCCGAGGCGGCGCGCGGCATCATGACCACCGACACCTTCCCCAAGGCCTGCCTGCGCACCGCGCGGATCGGCGGCGAGACGGTGACGATCATGGGCATCGCCAAGGGCAGCGGCATGATCGCGCCCGACATGGCGACCATGCTCTGCTTCGTCGCCACCGACGCGAAGATCCCGCCCGCGGCGCTCCAGCCGATCCTCAAGCGCGCCGTGGACCGCAGCTTCAACCGCACCACGGTCGATTCCGACACCTCCACCTCCGACACGGTGCTGCTCTTCGCGACCGGCGCCGCGAGGCATCCGCGCGTCACCACCGAGGGCGGGCCGATCCTGCGCGACTTCTCGCGCGCCCTCTCCGAGCTGCTGCTCGACCTCGCCCTGCAGGTGGTGCGCGACGGCGAGGGCGCGCAGAAGCTGATCCGCATCGACGTGACCGGCGCCACCTCCGCCCGCTCCGCCCACCGCATCGCCATGAGCATCGCCAACTCGCCGCTGGTGAAGACCGCGATCGCGGGCGGCGACGCCAATTGGGGCCGCATCGTCATGGCCGTCGGCAAGGCGGGGGAGCCGGCGGACCGCGACCGGCTCGCCGTCGGCGTCGGCGGCACCTGGATGGCGCGCGAGGGCGGCGTGATCCCGGGCTACGACGAGGCGCCGGTGGTGGCGCACATGCAGGGGCGCGAGGTGGAGATCGCGGTCGACATCGGCCTCGGCAGCGGCCAGGCCACGGTGTGGACCTGCGACCTGACGCACGGCTACATCGACATCAACGGCAGCTACCGCTCCTGACCCCGGGCGCGCCGTGACCCCCTTCGGCGCCCGGCTGCGCGCGCTGCGCGAGGCGCGCGGCGTGACGCTGAAGGAGATGGCGGCGGCGCTGGACGTCTCCGCCGCCTACCTCTCGGCGCTCGAGCACGGGCATCGCGGCCGGCCGACCAGCGGGCTGGTGCACCAGATCAACGCCTATTTCGGCCTGATCTGGGACGAGGCGGACGAGATGGCCGGGCTCGCGCGCCGCTCCGCGCCGCGCGTGGTGCTGGACACGGCGGGGCTGAGCCCGGCGGCGACGGAGTTCGCCAACCGGCTGGCGGCGGCGATTCGCGACCTGCCGCCGGAGACCATCGAGGCGCTGGCGGCGCTGCTGCCGCCGGAGGGATGAGGCGGGGCCGGGCCACGGCGGGCGGGGGGAGCGCCTGGGGGCCGGCGCCGTGGACGGCCGCCCCAGAGAGACGCCCCAGGGAAACGTCCCAAGGGAAACGCCTCAGGGGCCGCGACCAGGCAGCAGGCCGGGATGGCGCGCCTCGATCTCGGCCAGTGTCTCGGTGACGTACCGGTCGAGATGGTCGTAGAGGAGCTGCGGGTCCGTCTCCGTCTCGACGACCTTGCGCAGCGCCGCCGGCAGCGACACCTTGCCGAGCATCCTGCGGACCTCGCCCATGGTCGCGGCCAGCAGCGCCGCCTGCGCCGCTTCGGCCCTGGCCCGCAGCTCGGCCTGCGCCGCCACCTGGGCGGCCTGCGCCGCCGCCTGCGCCTCGAGCTGCTCGCGTTCCGCCCGCCAGCCGGCGAGCAGGCGGGCCGCCAGGTCGGGCCGGGCCGGCGGCGCCGCCAGCGGCTCGGCCTCGCAGGCGACCGCGGTCAGCGCGGCCATGTCCCGCCCGTCCCGCAGCGGCGCGTTGCCCCGCCAGACCAGCACGAGCTGGTCCTCGTCCGGCAGGGCGACGATGGTGTCGAGGTTCATCGGCACCACCTCCGCCGAGGCCCTGCCGTCCACCTCCCACAGCACGGCGAGGCTGGCGCGCAGGCCGGGCAGGTAGGTCCGCAGCACGGGATGGCGCGGGTGCAGGTTGCGCAGCGTGAGCAGCTCGTCGCCGCGCGGGTAGTTGCCGGCCTGCTGGCCGGCGGGCGCGGCATTGTGGTAGCTCGGGTCGAAGTCCGCCGGCGGCAGCGGGGCGCGGAAGGTGGACCAGCGCCGGTCGCGCGTGCCGAGCTTAGCCCGGCGTTCGGCGAAGCCGGGCGGCACCGGGGCGAAATTCGCCGGCGGCGGGCGCTCGGTCAGGAGGCGGAGCGGGTGGTCCGGATGCTCGATCTGCGGCAGCGGCACCTGCCGGCGCCCGTCCGGCCCGGTCAGCACGTCCTGCCCGCGGCCCATCGGGTTGCGCCGGTCGTTCAGGCCGCCGTAGCTGTACTCCCAGCGCAGCGGCAGGCTGACGATCGGCGTCGCGGCGCTCACGCTCCAGCGGCCTGAAAGCCCCCCAGGGGGGGCCGGCGTCGCGAAGCGCGGGCCGTGGATCAGCAGCTCCTTCCGCAGCGGCCCGAGCTCGAACCCGGCGCGGCCCGTCGGCGCCGCGAGGCCGCCGGGCTGGTGGAAGCTGCCCTGGATCAGCACGTCCGTGTGCGGCTTGTAGGGGGCGAAGTCGGTCGCCCAGCTCAGGCTGCGGCCCAGCTCGTCCATGTGGCGCAGGTCGCCTTCCGGCTTCCGCTGCGTCCTGGCCGGCGTGCAGGGGCCGTCCGGCACGAGGTCGAAGGTGGCCTTCAGGATGCAGGTGACCGCGGGGGAGGAGCCGTCCCCCTCGCTCTCGCGCAGGAGCAGCGGGAACGGCGTGGCGTTGATGGTCTGCATGGAGGCGGGGCGGTCCTTCCTGGCGCCACGGGCCTGGCGCCGCTGGCCTGGCGCCACGGGCCTGGCGCCGCTGGCCTGGCGCCGCGGGCCTGGCGCCGCGGGAGTTCCGCGCCCGGCGCGGGGACGGCACGGGCGTCGGGCGGGGCCGTCAGGTCAGCATGTGGGACTGGTTCGCGCCACTGAGGTTGATCGTCGGGGCCGTGATCTGGATGCTGCCAGGGGTCATCGTGATCGAGACGGCCGCGCCGCATTGCAGCGAGAGGGACTGGTTGGCCGTCACGGTCACGCGGTTCGCGGCGATCTGGACGTTCGGGTTGACGGTGCTGTCGACCGTGACCTGCGCGGTGGTCGCGGCGGTCGCGAAGTTCACGATCGGATTGAGCGGCCGGAATCCGTTCGCGGATGGCGGGATCGTCCCGGCCATGAGCGACGCGCTCCTGGCGGTCGCGATCACCAGGCCCTGGGTCGCGGCGGGCGAGCCGGTGTACAGGCTGGCCTGGTTGCCGGCGATGTCGAGCGACGCGTTGCTGGCCAGGTAGTAGCCCTCGCTCGCGCTCTTCAGCAGCGCCCCGGAGAGGGCCCCCATGGCCTGGAGCACCACGATCGCCCCGGTGAGGGCCGCGGTGACGTCGAAGTCGGTCCGCATGGCGGCCTTGACGGTGTCGTCGTCGCTGCGGGAATCGAGCTCCAGGCCCATGGCGAGGTCGTTCACGGCCAGCAGCGCCGAGGCGACGCCGATGCCGCCCAGCGTCACCATCTTCAGCTTGTCGGCGTAGCCGATCGTCGACTGCGCGCTCCGGCTGACCGGGCTGACGCTCAGCGAGATGCCGTTCTGGGCGATCATCGACACGGAGGGCGTGATCTTGGTCGAGCCGATTCCCTGGACCTCGATGTCCGCCGTGCTCAGCCCGGTCTGCGTGACGTTGACGACCTGGCCGCCGAAGATGTTCTGCGTCGCGCCGTAATTGGACCAGAGCAGCCCGCCCACGCCGGTCGAGGCGTCGTTGCCCGCCCAGACCGTCATGGTGTTGCCGCCGTTCAGGCTGAACAGGTCGCTGTTGTTGATCGACATCTGGGCGACCGAGGCGTAGCTCGCCAGGAAGTCGCTGCCCGAGTAGCTGGCGGCGGAGACCCGGCCGCCGTTGGTGGTGACGCTGACGCTGTCCGACGCCCAGGTCGAGGCCGCGTCCGCGACCATGGTGATGGTGGGGCTGGTGACCGTGTAGTTGTCCCTGGAGTAGATGGTGATGCCGTCGAGCCGCCTGGCATCCTTGCCTTCCGTCGCCTGGGCGAGCTTCTTGCCGGCGGCGTCGGCCAGGAGATCCTCCACGTCCAGCGTCGACGCGTCGTAATTCGGGGTGCCGAGGCGCAGCATGTAGCCGTAGAGCGGCGGCGAGACGGCGTTGGCGGCCGGGACGGCGACGAGGAAGGTGCCGTCCCTGTTCTCCTCGACCGGGTCGTTGCCGCTGCCGCTCATGCGCCGTCTCCTCCCTGCCGGCTCAGCCCTGCGTGGCGCAGATGAATTCCATCGGCGCGTCCACCGCGATCTCGCCGCCCCAGGCGCAGAGGCATTTGCTCTCGACCGTCGCCAGCGGCAGCCCGTCGTAGCTGACGAGTTCCGAGGGCGGCTCCCAGGGGTCGACGATCACCGGCACGCAGGGCATCGGCGTCAGCACGCCCTCGGCGGCGGCGGTGGCCGCCGCCACCTCCGGGTTCTCCATGCTGCTGCACATGGCGAAGGAGGGGACGTTGTCCTCGGGGATGATCTCGGCGACCGTCGCCGTGACGAAGCCGCCCTCGATCACGGGCTTGCCCGGCAGCTCCTCGGCGACGAACACGGAAGGGGCCAGGCCGAAGCTGCAGGTCAGCAGGCAGCCGGTGGTCAGGAACTCCGGCATCGCGACCGATCCTCCCCGGGGCACGCCCGTTCTCCGCGCCTGCGCCCCGGCTGCGGGCGGGCCGCCCCCGCCCGGCCATTCTGGCAGCTTGCCTTGGTCGCACAAGCGGGGTCCCGCACCGGCGGCCGGCCGCCCGGGTGGCCCCGTCATTCGGGCCGGATTGGTTCTTCCAACGGGGCCTGCCGGCCCGCTAGACCGGCGCGGCAAGACCAACCGGATGCGCCCCATGCCCGACGCCGTCGATTCCTTCCCCGTCACCGAGCGCAACAAGCTGCGCCGCAAGCACGAGCGCGGCCGCTACGACAAGGCCACCGTCTACGACATCCTCGATTCGGCGATGCTCTGCCACATCGCCTACGTGATCGACGGCCAGCCCTACTGCACGCCGACCGCCTTCTGGCGCGAGGGCGACCACCTCTACTGGCACGGCTCCTCGGCCAGCCGGATGGTGCGCCAGCAGGCGGCGGGCCTGCCGGTCTGCCTCACCGTCTCGCACATGGACGCGATCGTGCTGGCGCGCTGCGGCTTCAACCACTCGGTCAACTACCGCTCGGTGATGGCCTTCGGCACCGCCTTCAAGGTGGAGGACCCGGCGGAGAAGCTGAAGCTGATGGACGGCTTCATCGACCGCTTCTTCCCCGGCCGCTCGAAGGAGATCCGCCAGCCCACGCCGCAGGAATTCAAGGCGACGACGCTGGTCGGCATGGTGATGGAGAACGCCTCCGGCAAGATCCGCAGCCTCGGCGTCCATGACGACGAGGAGGACTACCAGGTGCCGGCCTGGACCGAGCTGATGCCGGTCCACACCGTGCTCGGCGCGCCGGTGCCGTGCGAGCGCCAGCTTCCCGGCCTCGCGCGCCCCGAGGGCCTCGCCGGCTACCGCGAGGGCGCGAGGCTGGACGAGGTGTTCGCCGAGGCGTACCGGAAGCACTATGGCGAGTGAGGTCCGCGCCGGCGCCTGAGGCGCCGGCCGCGCCCCGGGCAGGATGCCCTGGCGACGCGGGCGCGGCCCGGCGGGAAGTGCTCCCGGGACGGTGCATCCGGACGTCGCGTCCGCATGCCGCCCGCGGGCGGTGCCGGCCAACCGCCACGCGGCCGGGCGCCAGGGCGGGAGGCGGCCGGACCGCGACGGTTCCTCCCGCGCGAAGGGGTCTGGCCATGGGCAAGCGCAACGCGGCGGCAGAGGCGGGGCGGCACCATGGCTGAGCCCGCCCTGCCTACGAGCGACGCCGATCTCGGCTACCTTCCCGCCACCGACCTCGCCGCGCTGATCCGCGCGCGCAGGCTCTCCCCGGTCGAGGCGATGGCGGCGATCCTGCGCCGCATCGAGGCGGCGGAACCGCGCGTCAACGCCTTCGCGACGCTCGACGCCGAGGGCGCCACCGCCGGCGCCCGCGCCGCCGAGGCGGCGGTGATGCGCGGCGAGACGGCGCCGCTGCTCGGCGTGCCCTTCACGGTGAAGGACATGGCGCCCGTCGCCGGCCTGCCGATGGAGTGCGGCTCGCACATCCGCCGCGGCTACGTGCCGCCCGAGGACGCGACGATGGTGCGCCGGCTGAAGCAGGCCGGCGGCATCGTGCTGGGCAAGACCACCTCCTCGGAATTCGGCTGGAGCGCGATCAGCCGCTCGCCGCTCACCGGCATCACGCACAACCCGTGGCGGCACGGCTACAACGCCGGCGCCTCCTCGGCCGGGGCGGGCGCCGCCGCCGCCGCCGGCTTCGGCCCGCTGCACCAGGGCAGCGACGGCGCCGGCTCCATCCGCCTGCCGGCGCACTTCTCCGGCGTGGTCGGCATCAAGCCGAGCTTCGGCCGCGTGCCCTACACGCCGATGCCGAACAACGACCTGATCTCGCATATCGGCCCGATCACCCGCACCGTCGCCGATTCGGCGCTGATGCTGCGGGTGATGAGCGGCCCGGACGCGGCCGACTTCCTCAGCCTGGAGGCGCCGCCCGCCGACTACCCGGCGCTGCTGGGCGGCGGGGTGCGCGGGCTGCGCATCGCCTACAGCCCCGATCTCGGCTTCGCCCGCGTCGATCCCGAGGTGGCGGCGCCGGTGCGCGCCGCCGCCGAGGCCTTCGCGCAGGAGCTGGGCGCCACGGTGGAGGAGGTGACGCCGCCCTGGGCGTCCGAGGGGCCCGAGGTCTCGCGCTTCTTCTGGCTCGCCATGTGCGCCGGCTACGCCCAGTACCTCGACGAATTCGGCGACCGCATGGACCCCGGCTTCGCCGCCTGCGTCCGCGAGGGCGTGCGGATCCCGCTGCGCGACTTCATGGAGAAGCGGGTGCGCCGCCTGGCCTACGGCGTCGCGATCAACCGCTGGTTCGAGGATTGGGACCTGCTGCTGACGCCCAGCGCCTCGGTCGCCGCCTTCCCGGCCGAGCGCAACATCCCCGAGCACTGGCCGCAGCACGAATGGGACTGGGAGCGCTGGGCGGAATTCTCCTACCCGTTCAACTTCTCGGCCAACCCGGCGATCTCGGTGCCCTGCGGCTTCACGCCGGACGGGCTGCCGGTGGGCCTGCAGATCGTCGGGCGTCGGCTGGACGAGGTGACGGTGCTGCGCGCGGCGGCGGCCTGGGAGCGGGCGCGGCCCTGGGCGGAGAGGCGGCCGGCGCTCGGGTAGGGCGTTCCCGAGCCGGGCGCACTCGCCCGGCGCCTCGGAAGATGCGCCGGATCAGGGGCCGGAGCCGTTCCGGCCCGATACGGTCAGCCGGAACGGCGCCGGGGCGGGCCGCCGGCGGGCGGGCGTGCCCGGGCCGGGCGTCCGCCGCCGGCGGCATGGCCGGGCCGTGACCTGCCGCGCGCCACGGCGAAGGCGGCCGGGGCACGCCGCCCCGGCCGGGCCCGTCCGCCGGGCGCGTCAGGCCAGGCCGAGATGGGTCAGCAGGGCGAGCGCGGCGCCGCCGAGGCCGAGCGCGCCGCCGACCCAGGCCAGCGCCGGCGCGGCGGTGATGATCGCGGCCGAGGCCAGCACGATGCCGATCTGGATGGCGGCGGAGGCGGCGTCGTAGCGGCCATCCTCGTGCATGGCCCGGTCGCGCGCCGTCTCGGCCTCGCGCGCGCGCTCCATGAGCTGGCGGCGGCCCTCGCGCGTCTCGGGCTCGCTCTCCCAGCGGGCGATCGTGGCGCGCCACGTCGCGACCTGCGCCTCCAGGGCGCGGCGCGCCTCGGGTCCGGGGGCCAGCGCGGCATCGAGCACGGCGCGGTCGGCGGCAGCGCCGAGCACGGTCTGGCGGACGGTGCGGGCCTGGAAGAAGGCCCAGAGGTTGGCGGATTCGACGTTGCGCATCTGCGCCTCGGTCTTGGCGTCGTCGCCCGCGACCTGGGCGAGCGCGAGGGCCAGGGCCAGGGCGGCGATGAGCAGGGCGGTGCGCTTGTTCTCGCGCGCCTTCTCCGCGGCCTCGGCGGCTGGATGGTCGGACATCGATCGTTCCCGGCGAATCGGTTGGCGAAGCGGCGCGATCCTGCCCAGGCGAGCCCGGGCTCGCCAGCGGCGGCGGGGGCCGCCGGGCGGGCCGACGAGGGAGGTCCGCCCGCGCCGCGCGGCGGGCCGGTGCGGCGGGCCGTGGCGGACGGGGCCGGCGGCGGACGATGCCCGTGGGCAGCGGGCGGTGCCGGGGGAACGCGCCCGCCGGGGAGCGGGGCCGGTGGGGAGCAGGGCCGGCGGAGACGGGGGGGGGGAATGCCGGCGCGGCGCGGCGCCGGGGCTTCCGCCATCCCCCTGCGGGACGTCATCCTGGCGCGACAAGAGCGATGTCGGAGGAAACCATGTCCCACAGGTCCCTGTCCCGGCGGGCACTGCTCGCCGGGCTGCTGCCCGCCGCCCTGCCGCCCGCCGCCCTGGCGCCCCGGCGCGCCGCCGCCGAGACTCCCGCCTCCCCCGGCGCCCCCTTCCCCGCCAGGCCGGTGACGATCGTGGTGCCCTTCCCGCCCGGCGGCTCCACCGACGTGATGACGCGGCTGCTGGCCGAGCGCATGGCGCCGCTGCTCGGCCAGCCCGTGGTGATCGAGAACCGGCCCGGGGCGGCCACGGTGATCGGCGCCGAGGCGGTCGCGCGCGCGGCGCCGGACGGGCACACCATGCTGATGTCGGCCGGCACCACGCTGACCATCAACCCGCTGCTGCCGGAGCGCCTGCCCTACCGCGTCGAGGACTTCGCGCCGATCTCGCTCGTCACCAAGCTGCCCTTCGGGGTGGTGGTGCGGCCCGGCCTGCCGGCCACGATCCCGGAATTCGTGGCGCTGGCGCGCGCGCGACCGGGGCAGCTCAACTACGGCACCAACGGACCGAGCAGCTTCAACAACATCGCCGCCCTGGTGCTGATGGACGGCCTCGGCTTCCGCATGCAGGACGTGACCTACCGGGGCGATTCGCAGCAGCTCAACGACCTCGTGGCCGGCACGCTGGACGTGATGGTGGTGGGCGGCAGCTCCGCCCTGCCGGCGCACCGCAACGGGCAGGGGCGGATCATCGGCTGGACCGGCGAGGCGCGGCTGCCGGTGACGCCCGACATCCCGACCTTCGCCGAGACCGACCCGCGCCTCGTGGCGCAGACCTGGTTCGGGCTGCTGGCGCCGGCGCGCACGCCGCGCCCGGTGGTGGAGCGGCTGAACGGCGCGGTACGCGTGGCGCTGCGCGAGCCGGCGCTGCAGGAGCGGCTGCTGGGCGAGGGGCAGTTCGTGGCGTCGGGCACGCCGGAGGAGTTCGCGACCTTCCTGCGGGTGGAGGCGGACCGGTGGCGGCCGGTGGTGGCGCGCCTGTCCTCGGGCGGGGAGGCAAGGCGGTAGGGGGCGCGCCGCGGGTACCGGTCCGGGCGGGGAAGGCAGCACCCTCCCCGCCCCCACCCGCCAGGGTCGCACGCACCGCGTCCGACCGGGCTCCCGGACCTCCGCCAGCGTTTTCCGGCCTCGACGGATCCGCCGCCGGGCGGTGGATGCGAACGGGGTCTCCAAAGGGGCTTCGCCCTTCGGCGGGAGGGGTCCAGGGAAGGGCGGCGCGCTTCCCGACAGGGCCCGGGGCGGGGCCCGGGGCGGCGCCCCGGCTCAGGTCGTCAGCACCACCTTGCCGGTCACGCCACGCTCCAGCAGCATCCGCAGCCCGCGCCCCGCCTCGGCCAGCGGCAGCACGGCGGAGACGTGCGGGCGCAGCCGGCCTTCCGCGATCCAGCCGAGCAGCCGGGCCAGCATGGCGCGGTTCGACTCCGGCTCGCGCCGCGCATAGTCGCCGTAGAACACGCCGAGGATGCCGCAGCCCTTGAGCAGGGTGAGGTTGAGCGGGATGCGCGGGATCTCGCCCGCCGCGAAGCCGACCACGAGGTAGCGGCCGCGCCAGGCCATCGAGCGCAGCGCGGGCTCGGCGTAGGGGCCGCCGACGGGGTCGTACACCACGTCCACGCCGCGGCCGTCGGTGAGAGAGCGGAGCTGCTCGCGCCAGTCGGGCCGCGTGTAGTCCACCAGCGCGTCGGCGCCGTGCTCGCGGCAGACGGCGAGCTTCTCCGGCGTGGAGGCGGCGGCGATCACCCGCGCGCCCAGCAGCCTGCCGAGTTGCACCGCGCCGAGGCCGACGCCACCCGAGGCGCCGAGGACCAGCAGCGTCTCGCCGGGGCGCAGCGCGGCGCGGTCCTCCAGCGCGTGCATGGTGGTGCCGTAGGCATAGGTGACCGTCGCGGCGGCGACCGGATCGACGCCCTCGGGCACCGGCACCGCCGCATCGGCACGGACGGAGACCGCCTCGGCGAAGCCGCCATGGCCGGTGACGGCGATGACGCGCGTCCCCACCGGCGGGCCGGCGACGCCCGCGCCGAGCGCCGCGACCCGGCCCGCCACCTCGCCGCCGGGGGAGAAGGGCAGCGGCGGCTTGAGCTGGTAGCGGTTCTCGATGATGAGCGTGTCCGGGAAATTCACCGCGCAGGCCTCGACGCGGATCAGCAACTCGCCGGGGCCGGGCTCGGGGGTGGGCACCTCGGCCAGTTCCAGCGTCTCGGGGGGGCCGAATTGGCGGCACAGCACGGCCTTCATGGGCGTCTCCTCGGTCGGGGCGTGTGGTCGAGGCGCCGGCTCGTCGCTTCGGCCCGGCGCCGGGTGGGCCATTGCAGCCGAAGCGGGCGGTTCTGGCGAGGGGGCGGGACGGCGAAGCGGCTTGCCCGTTCCGGCCGGTTGCGCCACGGTTCCGCCTGGCGGTAATCAGGTCCGGAAGGTTGGTGACGGTTGCGGGACGACTCCCTGCGCCGGCAAGGGGAGGAACGGCAACGATGGATTTCGCCTACACGCCGAAGGTGGAGCAGCTGCGCGAGAAGCTGACCGCCTTCATGGAGGAGCACATCCTCCCCAACGAGGCGACCTACATCCACCAGCACGAGACGGCGCCCGACCGCTGGCAGCCGGTGCCGATCGTCGAGCAGCTCAAGCCGGTGGCGCGCGAGGCGGGGCTGTGGAACCTGTTCCTGCCGCATTCCGACCGCGGCCCGGGCATGACCAACCTGGAATACGCGCCGCTGGCCGAGATCATGGGCCGCGTGCCGTGGTCCTCGGAGGTGTTCAACTGCTCGGCGCCCGACACGGGCAACATGGAGACGATCGACCGCTACGGCACCGAGGCGCAGAAGCGGCAATGGCTGGACCCGCTGCTGGCGGGCGAGATCCGCTCCTGCTTCGCGATGACCGAGCCGGACGTCGCCTCCTCGGACGCCACCAACATCCAGACGCGGATCGAGCGGGACGGCGACCACTACGTCATCAACGGACGCAAGTGGTGGTCCTCGGGCGCGGGCGACCCGCGCTGCGCCATCTTCATCGTGATGGGCAAGACCGCGCCGGACGGCGAGGACAAGTACCGGCAGCAGTCGATGATCCTGGTGCCGCGCGGCACGCCGGGGCTGACCATCAAGCGCATGCTGCCGGTGTTCGGCTTCGACGACGCGCCGCACGGCCATGCCGAGCTGCTGTTCGAGAACGTGCGCGTGCCGGCGGAGAACATCCTGCTCGGCGAGGGGCGCGGCTTCGAGATCGCGCAGGGGCGGCTCGGCCCGGGGCGCATCCACCACTGCATGCGCGCGATCGGGCTGGCGGAGCGGTCGCTGGAGATGATGTGCCGGCGGGCGCTGGTGCGGAAGCCCTTCGGCAAGCCGCTCGCCGACCAGGGCGTGACCATCGAGCGCATCGCCCAGTCGCGCATCCTGATCGACCAGGCGCGGCTGCTGACGCTGCACGCGGCGTGGCGCATGGACACGGTGGGCAACAAGGTGGCGAAGGCCGAGATCGCCGAGATCAAGGTGGCCGCCCCGGCGATGGCCTGCCAGGTGGTGGATTGGGCGATCCAGATGCACGGCGCGGCCGGCGTGACGGAGGACTTCCCGCTCGCCTACTTCTACAAGATCGCCCGCACGCTGCGCATCGTGGACGGGCCGGACGAGGTTCACCGCCACCAGCTCGGCCGGCTGGAGCTGGCCAAGTACAAGGCGCGGCGCAACGAGGCGGAAGGCGCGGCCGCCGCGGCCCCGCGCCCGGCGCACTGACGGCGATGCGGCGCGAGGGGGGCAGGCGGGAGGCCGCGCGATGAGCGGCATCCCAGAGCTGGTGCCGGTGCTGCCACAGCACCGCTTCGACGAGGCGGCGCTGGGGCGCTACCTGCGCGGCAGGCTGCCGGGCTTCGAGGGCGCCTTCGAGGTGCGGCAGTTCCAGGGCGGGCAGTCCAACCCGACCTTCCACGTCGCGACGCCGGCGGGCGACTACGTGCTGCGCAAGAAGCCGCCCGGGAAGCTGCTGCCGCGCGCGCACCAGGTGGAGCGCGAGTACCAGGTGATGCGCGCGCTGGAGGGCAGCGCGGTGCCGGTGCCGCGCGCGCGCCTGCTCTGCGAGGAGGCGGAGGTCATCGGCACCGCCTTCTTCGTGATGGACAACGTGCCCGGCCGCGTCTTCCCCGACCGGGTGATGCGCGACGCGTCGCCCGCCGAGCGCGCGGCGCTCTACGCCGACATGGCGCGCGTGCTGGCGGCGCTGCACGCGGTGGACTGGCGCGCGGCGGGCCTCGGGAAATTCGGCCGGCCGGAAGGCTACATGGCGCGGCAGGTGGCGCTGTGGACGCGGCAATGGGAGGCCGCGAAGGTCGAGGAGATGCCGGCGATGGACCGGCTGGCCGAGTGGCTGCCCGCGCACCTGCCGCCCGACGAGCCGGCGCGCATCGCGCATGGCGACTACCGCCTCGGCAACGTGCTGGTGCACCCGACCGAGCCGCGCGTCGTCGCGGTGCTGGACTGGGAGCTGGCGACGATCGGGCACCCGCTGGCCGATCTCGGCTATGCCTGCCTGACCTACCACTTCCCGCCGGGGCCGGCCGGCGTCTCGGGCGTGCTGGGCGAGGACCTGACCGGCACCGGCATCCCGACCGAGGCCGAATTCGTCGCCGCCTACTGCGCGGCGGCGGGGCGGCCGGTGCCGGCGGCGCTGGACGTGTTCGTGGTGTTCTCGATGTTCCGGCTGGCCTCGATCGTCGCCGGCGTGTGGCGGCGGGCGCTGGACGGCAACGCGGCCGATCCGCGCGCCATCGGCTACCGCGAGCGCTATCGCAACATGGCGGAACGGGCCTGGGCGCTGGCGCAGCGTGCGGCGGCCGGCGGGTGACACGGGGCGGTTGAAGCGAGCGGCCCCTTTCATGGGAAAGGGGGGCTCGAAGGGGGCTTCGTCCCCACATTCCCCTGGCGCGGGGTCCGGGGCGGCGCTCCGGAAGCGACAACGCACGAAACGCGCGGCATGGGGCGAAGCGGAAAAGGTACGGCGGCTCGAACGTTCCACCCGCGTCCCCCTGTTCAGCCCGTCCACGACGGCGCATCCTGCGGCCATCGGGGAACGTCGGGAAGGAAGCCATGCGGCCATACGCCGACATGCTGACACGGCAGCGGAACATGGCGGCGACGCGGCGCGGCGTGCTGGGTGCCGCGCTGCTGGCGCCATTCGCGGCACAGGCGCAGGAGACGTGGCCGTCGCGGCCGATCCGCGTGATCGTTCCCTTCCCGCCCGGCGGCCCGACCGACATCGTGGCGCGCGTGCTGGCCGAGCGCATGGCGCGCGATCTGGGCCAGCCGCTGGTGGTGGAGAACCGGCCGGGCGCCAACGCCAACATCGGCAACGAGGCGGCGGCGCGGGCGGAGCCGGACGGCTACACCGTGCTCTACAACACCTCCTCGATCGTGCTGAGCCCGGCGCTGTACACGCGGCTCTCCTACGACGTGATGCGCGACCTCGCGCCCGTGGCGCTCACCGCCACCATCCCGCTGGTGCTGGTGCTGCATCCCTCGCTGCCGGTGAGCACGGTGCAGGAGTTCATCGCCCATGTCCGCGCGCGGCCGGGGCAGCTCAGCCACGGCTCCTCGGGCAACGGCAACGTCACGCATCTCGGCGCGGTGATGTTCCTGCGCGCCAACGGGCTGGAAGCGGTGCACGTGCCCTATCGCGGCAGCGCGCCGGCGCTGGTGGACGCGGCCGCCGGGCAGGTGCAGTTCCTGACCGACACGGTGAACTCGGCGCTGCCGCTGGTGCGCGAGGGCCGGCTGAAGGCGCTCGCCATGTTCTCGAAGGAGCGGATCGCGCCGCTGCCGGACGTGCCGACCCTTTCGGAGACGGTGATGCCGGGCTTCGAGGTGGGGGCGTGGCAGGGCATCATGGTGCCGGCGCGCACGCCGGACGCGGTGGTGCGCCGCCTCAACGCCGCCGTGATGCTGGCGCTGCGCGAGCCGGAGGTGCTGGCGAAGCTCGCCGAGCAGGGCACGACGCCGCTGGGCGGCACGCCGGAGGATTACGGCGCCTATCTGCGCACGGAGCTGGCACGCTGGGGCCGGGTGATCGCGGAGAACGGGGTGAGGCTGGACTGACGCCATGATCGGAAACCTTCCGCTCGCCATCATCCCGCCCGAGGCCGAGGCGCTGCGCGCCGAGGTGCGCGAATTCCTGCGCGAGGCGCTGCCGGACCTGCCGCCGGACCGGCGCGCGCGCTCCTGGATGGGCTTCGACGCCGATTTCAGCCGCCGGCTGGCGGCGCGCGGCTGGGTGGGGCTGACGCTGCGCAAGGAGTACGGCGGCGCGGCGCTCGGCCCCTTCGCGCGCTACGTGATCGTGGAGGAGCTGCTCGCCGCCGGCGCGCCGGTCTCGGCGCACTGGATCGGCGACCGGCAGAGCGGGCCGCTGATCCAGCGCTTCGGCAACGAGGCGCAGCGGCAATTCCACCTGCCGCGCATCAGCCGCGGCGAATCCTTCTTCTGCATCGGCATGAGCGAGCCCAACACCGGCTCCGACCTCGCCAGCGTGACGACGCGGGCCGTGCGCGACGGCGACGGGTGGCGGCTGAACGGGCGGAAGATCTGGACCACCAACGCGCACCACTCGCACTACATGATCGCGCTGGTGCGCTCCTCCGGCGTACCGGCGGACCGGCACAAGGGGCTGTCGCAGTTCATCGTCGATCTGTCGCTGCCCGGCGTGAAGGTGACGCCGATCCGCGATCTCGCGGGCGACGCGCACTTCAACGAGGTGGTGTTCGAGGAGGTGCGGCTCCCCGCCGACGCGCTGGTGGGCGAGGAGGGCGCCGGCTGGGCGCAGGTGACGGCGGAGCTGGCCTACGAGCGTTCCGGCCCGGAGCGGGTGCTGTCCTCCGCCGTGCTGCTCGACACCTGGATCGACTGGCTGCGCACGGAAGGGCCGCGCACGCCGGCTTCCGAGGCCCTGCTGGGGCGGCTGCTCGCGCATCTCGCCACGCTGCGCGCCATGTCGATCGCGGTGACGAGCCGACTGGTGGCGGGCGAGAGCCCGATCACCGAGGCGGCGCTGGTGAAGGATCTCGGCACGGAATTCGAGCAGCTCATCCCGACCGCGATCGCCGACGCGCTGGGGGCGGAGCCCGACCGCGTGCCGCCGGACGGGCTGCTGCGGACGCTCGCCTACAGCCAGGCCATGGCGCCCTCCTACTCGCTGCGCGGCGGCACGCGCGAGATCCTGCGCGGGATGATCGCGCGCGGCATGGGCTTGCGATGAGGGGCTTGCGATGAGGGGCCTGCGGTGAGGGAGGGCACGATGGACGATCTGCTGGCGAATTCCGCGGGCGAGCTGTTCACCCGCGCCTGCCCGCCCGAGGTGGCGCGCGCCATCCGCCATGGCGGCAGCGCGGCGGCGCTGTGGGACGCGATCGAGGAATCCGGCTTCCTCGACGCGCTGGTACCGGAGGCGGCGGGCGGCGCCGGGCTGCGGCCGATCGACACGCTGCCGGTGCTGCTCGCGGCCGGGCGCTTCGCGGCGCCGGTGCCGGTGGGCGAGACGATGCTGGTGCGCGCGGCCTTCGCCGCCGCCAGGCAGGCGGCGCCGGAAGGGCCGGTGGCGCTGGCGCAGCCGGTCGCGGCGGACGCGGCGTGGCGCGCGCGCGCCGCCTGGGCACGGCAGTCGCGCCGGGTGCTGGTGCCGCGCGGCGAGGCGGCGCTGCTGCTGCCGCGCCCGGCGCTGCCCGGCACCGACTACGTGAACGACACGGCGGCGACGATGACGTGGGAGCAGCCGGAGCCGGAAGCGGCGCTGGAGGGCGGCACGGACTGGCTGGTGGCGGGCGCCTGGGCCGAGTTGTGCCGCATGGCGGGGGCGATGGACCGCATCCTGGAGGACACGATCCGCTATGCCGGCGAGCGCGTGCAGTTCGGCCGCCCCATCGCCGGCTTCCAGGCGGTGCAGCAGCAGCTTTCCGTGCTGACCGAGGAGGTGTTCGCGGGCCGCATGGCGGCGCAGCTCGCCTCGCTGCCAAGCGCCGGCGAGGCGTCACTGGACCCGCTGCGCGTCGCGGCGGGCAAGGCGCGCATCGGCGAGGCGGCCATCCGCGTCGCCGCCATCGCGCATGGCGTACTGGGGGCGATGGGCATCACCGAGGAAGTGCCGCTGCACCTGATGACGGAGCAGTTGCACCGGGGCCGGCTGGCCTTCGGCTCCGAGGCGTACTGGCATGGCGTGCTGGGTCGGGCCTGCCTGGACGGGCCGGCCGTCACCAGCCTCGGCTTCGTGCAGGAGCGGCTGGCGCCGGCCGAGGCATGAGCGACGCGCTCCTGCCCCGCGTCGTCGCGCTGGAAGGCTGTACCAACCTGCGCGACCTCGGCGGCTACCGCACCGATGACGGGCGGTCGGTGCGCTTCGGCCGCGTGTTCCGCTCCGCCTCGCTGGCGCGGCTGACGCCGGCGGACCTGCCCTGCCTCGCGGCGCTCGGCCTACGCACCGTGTGCGACCTGCGCGGCGTGCGCGAGAGCGAGAAGGCGCCCTCGGTGCTGCCCAGGTCGGAGGCACCGGAGATCGTGCCCTTGTCGATCGAGCCGCGCGTCGGCGCCTCGCTGCGCGACATGCTGGCGCGCGAGGAGGCCACGGGCGAGGATGTGCGCGACCTGCTGCGCATCGCCTATACCGCCTACGCGACCGACCACCTGCCGCGCTACCGCACGCTGTTCGACCTGCTGCTGCGCGAGGAGCGGCTGCCGCTGCTGTTCCACTGCTCGGCCGGCAAGGACCGCACCGGCTTCGGCGCGGCGCTGCTGCTGACGGCGCTCGGCGTGCCGCGCGCGACGGTGATCGAGGACTACCTCGCCACCAACCGCATCTGGGGGCGCGAGAACGCCCTGCCGGAGAACACGCCGGCCGAGGTGCGCGACGCGCTGCTCTCCGCGCACCGGCCGCTGCTGGAGATGGCGCTCGACCTCGCCGCCGAGCGGCATGGCGGCGTGGACGGGCTGCTGCGCGACGGGCTGGGTCTCGACGCGGCGCGGCTGGCGCGGCTGCGGGCGATGCTGCTGGACTGACGGGCGGGGGCCCCGGCGGGGAAGGGCACCGCCCTCCCCTGCGGCCCCTGCCGCGAAGGGGCGAAGCCCCCTGCGAGACCCTCTCTCGTTTCCGTCGCCGCGCGTATCAGCCCGCGACCATCGGGCAACCGCCCTCGTTCAGCGGGCGGAAGGCCTGGTCGGCGGGAATGGTGGCGACGAGCCTGTAGTAGTCCCACGGCCCGCGGCTCTCCTCGGGCTTCTTCACCTCGAACAGATAGGCGGGATGCAGCGCGCGGCCGTCCCGGCGGACGGTGGTGGTGCCGAAGCAGTCATCCTCGGCGGGGACGCGCTTCATCTGCTCGATCACGGCACGGCCGGAGGCCCTGGCGCGCTCGAAGCCGACCTCCTTCGCCATCTTCAGGTAGTGCAGCGTGGCGGAGTAGGCGCTGGCCTGGCTCATGTTGGGGTAGAGGCCGCCGGGCAGGCGCGGCTTCACGCGCGCGGTGAAGGCGCGGGTGCGGTCGTTCATGTCCCAGTAGAACAGCTCGGTCAGCGTCAGCCCCTGCGCCGCCTGCAGGCCGAGGCCGTGCACGTCCTGGATGAAGCCGACCATCGCCGCGAGCTTCGTGCCCCGCCGGGTGATGCCGAACTCGCCCGCCTGCTTGACGCAATTGACGAGATCGGCGCCGGCATTGGCGAAGGCGATCACGTTGGCGCCGCTGGCCTGCGCCTGCACCAGCATCGAGGAGAAGTCGGTGGTGCCGGGGAACGGATAGGCGGCGCTGCCCAGCACGCGGCCACCCATGCGCTCCACGAAGCGCGTCGTGTCGGCCTGGATCGCCTTGCCGAAGGCGTAGTCGGCGGTGATGAAGTACCAGCGGTTGCCGCCGGCGCGCACGAGGCCGCCGCCCGTGGCGTTGGCGGTGCACCACGTGTCGTAGGTCCAGTGGACGGTGTTCGGGTTGCAGGCGCGGCCGGTGATCTCGGAGGAGCCGGTGCCGGTGGCGAGCACCGCCTTGTCCTTCTGCACCGCGATGTTGCCGCAGGCGAGCGCCACGGCGGAGTTGCTGACGTCGGCGAGCACGTCGACGTTGCCGCGGTCGAACCATTCGCGCGCGATGGCGACGCCGAGGTCGGCCTTGTTCTGGTGGTCGCCCATCAGCACCTCGACCTGCACGCCCGGGTTGGCGGCCATGAACTCGGTCGCGGCCTGCCGCGCGCAGGCGGCGGCGGTGGGGCCGGCGACGTCGCGATAGGGGCCGGTGGCGTCGGTGATGACGCCGATTCGGATGGTGGCGGCGGCCTGGGCGCGCAGGCGGGTCGGCAGCAGCGCGGCGGTGCCCACGCCGAGCAGGGCACGACGGTTCAGGGACATGGACGGTTCCTGTTCTTGCTTGTGAGACCGAGCATAACGCGGCCCGGCCGGCGCGTTGCAAGCCCGTTCCGACGCACCACGGCGAACCGCAGTCCGGTTGGGACTGCGGTTCGCTGTAGTTCGTTGTTCTCGGCGCGGATTCACGCCGCCGGGCGGGTCCGCCCGCCGGCGTTCCGCTCTAGCCGCCGAAGCGCGCGGGCCGCTTGCCCATGAAGGCGGCGACACCCTCGGCGAAGTCGGCGGTGGCGGCGCAGCGGAGGAAGCCGTCGCGCTCGGCGTCGAGCTGCGCGGCGAGGTCGCGGCCGGTGGCGGCGCGCAGCAGCGCCTTGGTGCCGGCGATGGCCTCGCGCGGGCCGGCGGCGAGGCGGCGGGCGATGGCGAGCGCCTCGTCCTGCAACGCGTCCACTGGCACCACGCGGTTGACGAGGCCGAGCTGCAACGCCGTCGCCGCGTCCACCACCTCGTCCAGCAGTGCCATGCCGAGCGCGCGGCGCAGGCCGACGAGGCGCGGCAGCATCCAGGAGCCGCCGCAATCCGGGCTGGTGCCGAGGCGCAGATAGGCCACGCTGAAGCGCGCATCCTCGGCGGCGATGACGAGGTCGGCCGCCATCGCCACGCTGAAACCGCCGCCGGCCGCCGCCCCCTGCACCGCGGCGATCACCGGCGCCGGCAGCGCGGCGAGCGCCAGCAGCGCCTCGTGCATCGACGCGATGACGGGGGCGATCATGGCCGGTGCGTCCGGGCCGGCGCGGTGGAAGACCGCGATGTCCCCGCCGGCCATGAAGGCGCGCCCGGCGCCGGTGAGCAGCACGGCGCGCACCGTGCCGTCGAGGCCGGCGACGGCCTCGCGGAACGCCTCGGCGGTGGGCTGGTCGAGCGCGTTCAGCGAGGCGGGGCGGTTGAAGCGCAGATGCGCGACGCCGTCCTCGTGCGAGACCAGAAGCGGGGATTCGGTCATGGCATTGCCTCGGTCGTTGTCTCGTCCAGCATGCGCAATTCGCGCTTGAGCACCTTGCCGGCGGCGTTGCGCGGCAGCGGCGCGTCCCGCAGCAGGATCCGCTCGGGCACCTTGTAGTCGGCGAGGCGCGCGGCGCAGAGGGCGCGCAACTCGTCGGGTTCCGGCACCGGCTCGCGCGCCACCACAAAGGCGCGGACGCGCTCGCCCAGCACCGGGCAGGGATAGGCGACCACCGCCGCCTCGACCACCGAGGGATGCGCGAGCAGCGCGTTCTCCACCTCGGCCGAATACACCTTGAGGCCGCCGCGGTTGATCATGTCCTTGCTGCGGTCGAGCACGCGCAGGAAGCCCTCGGCGTCGAGCGCGCCGATGTCGCCGGAGCGCCACCAGCCGGCCTCGAAGGCGGCCGCGGTCGCGGCGGGATCGTTCCAGTAGCCGCGCGCGACCATCGGGCCGCGGATGCGTATCTCGCCCGCCTCGCCGGGCGGCAGGTCGCTGCCGTCGAGGTCGGTGACGCGCAGCTCGGCGCAGGGCACGGCGCGGCCCACCGTGTCGCGGCGCGCCAGCGCGTCCTCGGGCGCGAGCAGCGTGGCGGGCGAGGTGGTCTCGGTGGCGCCGTAGGCGTTCATCAGCCCGAGCCCGGGCAGGGCTTCCGCAAGCCGGCGCACCGTCTCCTCCGGCATCGGCGCGCCGCCATAGCCGCCGATGCGCCAGGCCGAGAGATCGTGGCGCGCGAATTCCGGGTCGAGCAGGCAGAGCGCGTACATGGCCGGCACCATCAGCGTGTGCGTCATGCGCTCGCGCGCCGCGAGGGCGAGGAATTCGCGCGCCTTGAATTGCGGCAGCACGATCAGCGTGCCGGCGGCGCGCACCAGCGCCAGCACCTGCGCCACCGTGCCGGTGATGTGGCTGAGCGGCACCGCGACCACAGAGCGGTCGGCGGGGCCGAGCCGCATCGCCCGCTCGTAGTGCATCGCGGAATGCACGAAGCCGAGATGCGTCAGCATCACGCCCTTCGGCCGGCCGGTGGTGCCGGAGGAGTAGAACAGCGCGGCGACGTCCTCCTCGCCGGCGCGCGCCGGCGGCAGCGGCGCGGCGTCGAGCAGCGCGTCCCATGCCGGGCCCGGTACGGCGACGCGCAGCCGCAGCACGGGGGTCTCGGCGGGCGGCGGCAGGCGGTCGGCGAAGGCGGGGTCGTGCAGCAGCACGGCGGCGCCGGAATGGGCGAGCAGATAGGCGAGCCCGGGCGTCGCCTCGCGCTCCGAGAGCGGCACGAAGACGGCGCCGAGGCGCGCCGCGGCGAACAGCGCCACCACGAACTCGGCACGGTTGCCGAGCAGCAGCGCCACGCGGTCGCCGGCACCGATGCCGCGCGCGGCCAGCCCGCCGGCGAGGCGCGCGACCCTGGATTCCAGCGCGGCGTAGGTCAGTCGGGCATCGCCCTGGACCAGCGCCTCGCCCTCGGGGTTGCGGGCGGCGGCCTCGGCGAGCAGCGCGTGCAGATCGGGCGGGCGCGGGGCGAAGCAGCGCACCACGCGGTCGCCGAAATGCGCCTCGGGCCGGATTTCCGGCATGGGTTCCTCCCTCGCGACGCGGCATGGCAGGGCGGCTCCGCCTCCCTGCACCCTCCGCAAAGGAGGGCGCCGCCCTCCTTTGGATCCACCCGCCAGGAACCTCAGGTTCCTGGACCTCCGCCGGCGTTGTCCGGCTTCGCCGGATACCCTGGAACGAAAGGGGTTTCCCAAAGGGGCTTCGCCCTTCGGCGGGGTTCGGGGCAGCGCCCCGATGCCCTCACCCCCGGCCATCAGCCCCCCAGCACCGGCCCCTCCGGCTCGCGCTTCAGCTCGCGCTTGGCCACCACGTTGAGGTGCACCTCGTCCGGCCCGTCGATGAAGCGCAGCGCGCGGCCCCAGGTCCAGAGGTAGGAGAGCGGCGTGTCCGGCGTCAGCCCCATCGCGCCGAACACCTGCATGGCGCGGTCCACCACGCGCGTCTGCATGCGCGCCGCGACGACCTTGATCGCCGAGACCTCGGTGCGCGCGGCCTTGTTGCCGTATTTGTCCATCATCCAGGCGGCCTGCAGCGTCAGCAGCCGCGCCTGGTCGATCTCCAGCCGGCACTCGGCGATGGCGTCGCGCACGTTGGCGAAATCCGCCAGCTTGCGGCCGAACGCCTCGCGCTCCCTCGCGCGCGCCACCATCAGCTCCAGCGCCAGCTCGCACTGGCCGATGGTGCGCATGCAATGGTGGATGCGCCCCGGGCCGAGCCGCGCCTGCGCCATGGCGAAGCCCTTCCCCTCCTCGCCGAGCAGGTTCGAGACGGGCACGCGCACATCCTCCCACACCACCTCGCAATGCCCGTCGGGCGCCACGTGGTGCATGATCGGGATGTTGCGCAGCACGCGCACGCCGGGCGTGTCGAAGGGCACCAGCACCATGGAGTGGCGCGAATGCGGGTCCGCCTCCGGGTCGGTGACGCCGAGCAGGATCGCGACCTTCACGTTGGGGTGCGCCGCGCCGGTGATGAACCACTTGCGCGCGTTGACGACGTAGTGGTCGCCCTCGCGGCGGATGCGGGCGCGGATGTTGGTGGGATCGGAGGAGGCGGTATCGGGCTCCGTCATCGCGATGGAGGAGCGGATCTCGCCGCGCAGCAGCGGCATGAGCCACTGCTCGCGCTGGGCCGGCGAGGCGAAGAGGTGCAGCACCTCCATGTTGCCGGTGTCCGGCGCGTTGCAGTTGAACACCTCGGGGGCCCAGGGGATGCGGCCCATGATCTCGGCCAGCGGCGCGTATTCGAGGTTGGAGAGGCGCGTGCCGGGCTCGTCCTCGCGCAGACCGGGCAGGAACAGGTTCCACAGCCCCTCCTCGCGCGCGAAGGACTTGAGCCGGTCCACCAGCGCCAGCGGGTAGCGGCCGGCCGCGGCCTCGGCGTGCCATTCGGCGTCCGCCGGGAAGACGTGCCGGCGCATGAAGGCCCGCAGCCGCGACTGGAGGGCCTGGGTCTTCTCGGAGTGCTCGAATTCCATGTCGGCGTTTCCCTGTCGGTGGCGCGCGGGCCCCGTTCTTCAGGCGGCTTCGATGATGGCGGCGCCGTGGCGGGCGAAGGCGATGGAGAGGTCGCCGACCCTCGCGGCATCGGCGCCGGCGGCGTTGCCGGCGCGGGCGCGGCCGGCGATGCCCTCGAAGATCACCGCGAAGCGGAACATGGCGAAGGCGAAGTGGAAGGGCTGCGGCGGCGCGCAGCGGGTGCGCCGGCTCGCGAGGTAGTGGCCGACGAACTCGGCCTCGGTGGGCATGCCGAGCCCGTTCCAGTCCAGGCCGAGGATGCCGCCATACTCCTCCGGCCGGCTGCGCCAGGCGATCGCGGCGAAGGCGACGTCGGAGAGCGGGTGGCCGATGGTGGAAAGCTCCCAGTCCAGCACGGCCACGACATCCGGCGCGCCGTTCGCGAACATCACGTTGCCGAGGCGGTAGTCGCCGTGGACGATGGTGCACTGCCCGTCATCCTCGGGCATGTGCGCGGGCAGCCACTCGGCGAGGCGGGCGAGGTCGGGGATGTCGCGGCCCCGCGCGGCCTGCCACTGCCGGACCCAGCGCGCGACCTGCCGGGCGAAGAAGCCCTCGGGGCGGCCGTAGCCTTCGAGGCCGGCGGCGCGCCAGTCCACGTCGTGCAGCGCGGCCAGGGTCTCCGCGAAACGCATCACCATGGCGCGGCGCTCGCCGGCATCGGCGCCGGGCAGCGAGGCGGCGTCGAAGACCCGCCCCTCGACCCGCTCCATCACGTAGAAGGGCGTGCCGACCACCTCGCGGCCGGGATGGAACAGCAGCGCGCGCGGCACCGGAACGGCGGTGCCGGCCAGCGCCGTCAGGATGCGGTGCTCGCGGTCCACGGCATGGGCGGAAGGCAGGATCTCGCCCGGCGGCTGCTTGCGCAGCACGAGGCGGCGGTTGGCGTAGGTGACGAAGAAGGTGGGGTTGGACTGGCCGCCGCTGATGCGCGCGAGCGTCATCGGGCCTTCCAGGCCGGGGATCGCCCCGCGCAGGAAGGCATCGAGGCGGGCGGGATCGAATTCCGTCCCTGCCGCCGATGGGCCAGCGGGCGGTGCAGCGGGCGCGGCGGCGTGGCTCATCGCGCTTCGGCCCATGGGGTGGCCCGCACCGGCCGGTCCTGCGTCGCAGCCATCCCTTCCTCCCCTCCCTCGATCATTCGGGCCGCGCCGGCGGCGCCACGGGGGCGTCCAGCGCGAGGCCGACCATCTCGTAGCCGCGCCGGAAATCGACGATGTGCCGGCGCATCCACAACTCGGCCCCGGCCTCGTCGCGGCGGCCGATGGCCTCGACGACATGGCGGTGCGCGGCCTGCATACGGTCGTTGGCCTGGGGCAGCCTCGGCATCAGCGGCTCGGCGGCCGGATAGAGCAGCGCGCCCACCGGCTCGCGCGAGAGCAGCAGGGCACGGTTGTGCGCGGCCTCGCTGACCAGGGCGTGGAATTCGGTGTCGAGCGCCGCCGGGGATTCGCCGCGCGCCAGCACGGCGTCGGTGCGCGCGATGGTGTCGGCCAGCGCCGCCACCTCCGCCGGCGCGGCGTGGCGGGCGGCGAGCCGCGCGGCCATCGGCTCCAGCGCCAGGGCGACGGACCACAGCTCCTCGAAGGTGACGCGCTGCATGGCCAGCGCCCGGGCGGCGCGCGGCGCGAGGTCGGCGGCGCGGGGTGCCGCGATCACCAGCCGCTTGCCGGCGGCGCGGCGCAGCAGCCCCTCGCTCTCCAGCGCCCGGATGCCCTCGCGCACGGTGGAACGGTTCACGCCGAAGCCGGCGGCCAGTTCCGCCTCGGACGGCAGCGCCTCGCCCGGCTTCAGCGCGCCGGCGAGGATGCGCCGCTCGATCTCGGCGGAGACCTGGCGGTAGGCGGGCTGCGGCTGGAGGCGGCGGAATTCCATGCGGGACGGTCCGGTCGGTCCCGTTGTCCGACAACCAGACCATCGGACATCCCCACGCGTCAAGCGAATCCGCACGCCGGGCGCTTTGCCGGACGGGCCGCAGGCCGCAAGCTGCGCCGGCACACGGAACGGAGCCGGCCGGGCTTGCCCAGGACCGGCGGAAAGGCACAGGGAACGGCGATGCGCATCACCATCCTCGGCGGCGGCGGCTTCCTCGGGCGCAGGCTGGCGCGCCGGCTCGCGGCGGACGGCGTGCTGCGCACCGCCGGCGGCGAGCGGCGCATCGAGGCGCTGACGCTGTTCGACCTCGCCGCCCCGGCGCCGGTCGAGGCCCCCTTCCCCGTCCGCACCCTGGGCGGCGACGTCGCCGACCCGGCGGCGCTGGCCGCGGCGATCCCGCCGGGCACGGACGTGGTCTTCCACCTCGCCGCCGTGGTCAGCGCGGCGGCGGAGGCCGATTACGACCTCGGGCTGCACGTCAACCTGCAGGGCACGCTGGCGGTGGTGCAGGCCTGCCGGGCGCTGCCCGCGCCGCCGCGCGTGGTGTTCACCTCCTCGGTGGCGAGCTTCGACGGCGGGCAGGAGGCGCGGCTGCCGGACGATGCGCGGCAGCTTCCCACCAACAGCTACGGCGCGCAGAAGGCGATGGGCGAGCTGCTGCTGCACGACGCGACGCGGCGCGGGCTGCTGGACGCGGTGTCGATCCGCCTGCCCACCGTGATCGTGCGGCCGGGGCGGCCGAACAAGGCCGCCTCCTCCTTCGTCTCGGCGATCCTGCGCGAGCCGCTGCTGGGCCTGCCGGCGGAATGCCCGGTGGGCGAGGCCTTCGCGCTCTGGGTCTGCTCGCCGCGCGCGGCGGTGGAATGGTTCCTGCACGCGGCGGGAATGGATACCGCGCTGCTCGGGGCCGATCGCGGCGTGAACCCGCCGGGGCGCTCGGCCACGGTGGCGAAGCTGCTGGAGGCGCTGGCCGACGTGGCCGGGCCGGAGGCGCGGGCGCTGGTGCGGCACGTGCCGGACCCGGCGGTGGCGGCGATCGTCGGCGAGTGGCCGGCCGCCTTCACCGCCACGCGCGCCCGCAAGCTGGGCTTCGCCGAGCAGGAGCCCCTGGACGAGGTGGTGCGCGCCTTCGTCGACGAGGACCTGGCGGCGACGCGAGCGGAGCGCGGGCTGTAGGGCGGATCGCAGGCGGGCGGGCGCGCCCGGAGGCGCGAAGCCGGGCCGGGGGCAACGCCCCGTGGAGGGCCGCCGTCCCGGCCGGACCGCGGTCCGCCACGGGGCGCGCCTTCCGCGCCCCGCCCCGTCGGCCAGCCCCCGGACCGGCCTTCCGCGACGCCGGCGCGAGCGGCCGCCGCCTGCCCCGCCTCCGTTCCGGTCAGGCCGCGCCGGGCATCAAGGGCGTGGGCGAGATCGGCATCACCGGCACGGCGGGCGCGATCGCCAACGCGGTCTGGCACGCGACGGGGCGGCGCGTCCGCCGCTTCCCGATCGCGGTCGAGGCGCTGATCGGCGCCGGCCCGGCGCACTGAGCCGGGCGGCAGGCGGCCGGACGCCGCCGGCACGGGAACGAGGCGCGGGCCATGCCCCGACGGGGGCGCGGACCGCGCCTCGCGCTCACCCCTTCCTCTTCGGCGGGATCAGGTCGGTGATGGTGCCCTCGAACATCTCGGCGGCCATGCCGATGGTTTCCGAGAGGGTCGGATGCGGGTGGATGGTGAGCGCGATGTCCTGCGCGTCCGCCCCCATCTCGATGGCGAGCGCCGCCTCGGCCACCAGGTCGCCCGCGTTCGGCCCGACGATGCCGCAGCCGAGCAGCCGGTGCGTCGCCTCGTCGAACAGCAGCTTGGTCATGCCCTCGTCGCGCCCGAGCGAGAGCGAGCGGCCGCTCGCCGCCCAGGGGAACACGCCCTTGCCGACCTTGATGCCCTTCGCCTTGGCCTCGTTCTCCGTCAGCCCCACCCAGGCGACCTCGGGGTCGGTATAGGCGACCGAGGGGATCACCTTGGCGTCGAACGCCGCCTTGTGGCCGGCGGCGACCTCGGCCGCGACATGCGCCTCGTGCACCGCCTTGTGCGCCAGCATCGGCTGCCCGACGATGTCGCCGATGGCGAAGATGTGCGGCACGTTGGTGCGCTGCTGCCGGTCCACCGGGACGAAGCCGCGCTCGTCCACCCGCACGCCGGCGTTCTCGGCGCCGATCAGCCTGCCGTTCGGGCGGCGGCCGACCGCGACCAGGACCTTGTCGTAGGTCCCGGTGGCCGGCGCGCTGCCGCCCTCGAAATGCGCGACCAGCCCTTCCGGCGTCGCCTCGACCTTCGTCACCTTGGTCCTGAGGTAGATCGCCGCGTACTTCCTGCTGATGCGCTTCATCAGCGGCGCGACCACGTCCTTGTCGGCGCCGGGGATGATCTGGTCCATCAGCTCGACCACCGTCACCTTCGCGCCGAGCGCGTGGTAGACCGTCGCCATCTCCAGCCCGATGATGCCGCCGCCGAGCACCAGCAGCCGCTCCGGCACCCCGTCCAGCGCGAGGGCGCCGGTGCTGTCGATCACGCGCGGGTCGTCATGCGGGATGAAGGGCAGCGTCACCGGCTCGGAGCCGGCGGCGATGATGGCCTGGTCGAAGCTGACGACCTTCCTGCCCTCCGGCCCCTGCACCTCGACCTGGTTGAGCGACAGGAATTGGCCGGTGCCCCGGACCACCGTGACCTTGCGCTGCTTCGCGAGGCCGGACAGCCCGCCGGTCAGGCGCTTCACCACGCCCTCCTTCCAGCCGCGCAACCTGTCGATGTCGATGGCGGGCGCGCCGAAGCTGATGCCGTGCTCGCCCATCTCCTGGCTCTCGTCCACCACCTTGGCCGCGTGCAGCAGCGCCTTGGAGGGGATGCAGCCGACGTTGAGGCAGACGCCGCCCAGCGTCTCCCAGCGCTCGACCAGCACCACCTTCTTCCCGAGATCGGCGGCGCGGAAGGCGGCGCTGTAGCCGCCGGGGCCGGCGCCGAGCACCAGCACCTCGGCGTGCAGGTCGCCCGGCGCGGTGGCGGCCGGCTTCGGGGCCGGCGCGGGCGGCAGGGCGGCGGGCGGCGCCCTGTCGGCGGGGGCGGCCATGCCCTCGCCCTTCAGCGTCAGGATGCGGTCGCCCTGCGAGACGCGGTCGCCGACCTTGACCAGCACGGCGGCGACGGTGCCGGCCTGCGGCGCCGGCACGTCCATCGTCGCCTTGTCGGATTCCAGCGTCAGCAGCGGGTCCTCGGCCTTCACCGCGTCGCCCGGCTTCACGTGGACCTCGATCACCGGAATGCCCTTGAAGTCGCCGATATCGGGGACGACGACATCGACCTCCTGATAGACGCCGGCGGGCGAGCCGTAATTGGGCGGCGGGCCTTCCGGCTGCGGCGCGGCCTCCTGGCGCACCGTCTGCTTGGGTGGCGTGGCCGGCGCGCCGGCCTCCTCCAGAAGCAGGATCAGGTCGCCCTCGGAGACGCGGTCGCCGAGCTTGACCTGCAACGCGGCGACGGTGCCGGCCCGCGGCGCCGGCACGTCCATGGTCGCCTTGTCGGATTCCAGCGTCAGCAGCGGGTCCTCGGCGTTGACCGTGGAGCCTTCCTGCACGTGGATCTCGATGATCGGGATGGACTTGAAGTCCCCGATGTCGGGGACGCGTATCTCGACGGTCATGGTCGCGCGCCTTCCCTCAGAGCACCAGCCGCCGCACATCCTCGAGGACGTGGCAGAGCTGGCGGGCGAAGCGCGCGCCGAGCGCGCCGTCGATCACGCGGTGGTCGTAGGAGAGCGAGACGGGCAGCATCAGGCGCGGCCTGAACTCCGTGCCATTCCAGACCGGCGCCATCTTCGAGCGCACCACGCCGAGGATCGCCACTTCCGGCGCGTTGACGATCGGAGTGAAGGCGGTGCCGCCGATGCCGCCGAGCGAGGAGATGGTGAAGGTGGCGCCCTGCATGTCGGCGGCCTGCAGCTTGCCGTCGCGCGCCTTCTTCGAGATCGCGCCCATCTCCTGCGACAGCTCGACGATGCCCTTGCGGTCCACGTCGCGGATCACCGGCACCACGAGCCCGTCCGGCGTGTCCACGGCGATGCCGATGTTGTAGTACTTCTTGAGGATCAGCGCGTCCTTCTCCGGCGAGAGGGAGGCGTTGAACTCCGGGAATTGCCGCAGGCAGGCGGCGCTGGCCTTGAGCAGGAAGGCGAGCAGGGTGACGCGGTAGCCCTTCTCCTTGCCCGCCGCGTCCAGCTCGCGGCGGTAGGCCTCCAGCTCCGTGATGTCGGACTCGTCCTGCTGCGTGACGTGCGGGATGTTGAGCCAGGCACGGTGCAGGTGCGGGCCGGAGAGGCGCTTGATGCGCGAGAGCGGCTTCGTCTCGACGGGACCGAATTTGCTGAAGTCCTGCGCCGGGATCTCGGGGATGCCGGAGCCGCCGGAAGGCGCGGCGGCCGGGGCGGCCGGCGCCGCCGCGGGGCCGCGCAGGAAGGCCAGCACGTCCTCCTTGGTGATTCGCCCCTTCTCGCCGGTGCCCTTCAGCTTGTTCAGGTCGACGTCCAGCTCGCGCGCCACGCGGCGCACGCCGGGCGAGGCATGCACGCCGGCGAAATCCGGCAGGGCGGGCGTGGCGCCGCCCGCCGGGGCGGCCGCCGCCACCGGGGCCGGGCCGGGGGTGGGCTGCGGCGCCGGCGGCGGCTCCTGCTGCGGCAGCAGCGAGGTCGGCTGGCTCAGCGCGCCCTCCTCGCTGCCGCGCAGGCGCAGCACGGGCGTGCCCTCGCTCACCCGGTCGCCGAGCCTGACCAGGATCGCCTCCACCGTGCCGCCGCGCGGCGACGGCACGTCCATCGTGGCCTTGTCGGATTCGAGCGTGATCAGCGGGTCGTCGGCGTTGACGACGTCGCCTTCCTTCACGTGGATCTCGATGATCGGGATGTCCTTGAAGTCGCCGATATCCGGGACCGTAACCTCGGCTGCCGCCACGTGCGTCTCCCTTGTCTCGTTCGTCCGGTGCCCTGCCGGGGCTGGCGCGCAAGCCCGGTGGTCCGGAAAATCGGAATCGCGAAGGTAGGCTGTGAAGATGAAGGCGCGGGGCGCCGGCGCGGCCGCCGCCCGGCCATGCCGGGCGGCGCACCGGGCCGGGCCCCGCCTCGGGCTCAGCTCCGGGTCGGGTTCCTCTTCTCCGGGTCGATGCCGAACTTCGCGATGGCGTCGGCGACGACCGAGCGCGGCACGGCGCCCTCGTCGGCGAGCGACTTCAGCGCCGCGACGGCGACGAAGTGGCGGTCCACCTCGAAGAAGGCGCGCAGCCGGCGCCGGTAGTCGGAGCGCCCGAAGCCGTCGGTGCCGAGCACGGTGTAGCGGCCGGGCACGTAGGGGCGGATCTGCTCGGCGAACAGGCGCATGTAGTCGCTCGACGCGATCACCGGCCCCTGCCGCCCGGCGAGGCACCGCGTGACGTAGGGCACGCGCGGCTCCTCCAGCGGGTGCAGCAGGTTCCAGCGCTCGACGTCGATCCCGTCCCGGTGCAGCTCGGTGAAGCTCGGGCAGCTCCAGATGTCGGCCGCGACGCCGAATTCGGCGAGCAGCCCGGCCGCCGCGATCACCTCGTTCAGGATGGTGCCGCTGCCGAGGAGCTGCACGCGCGGTCCCTTGCTTCCGCCCTCCCCCTCGGCCTCGCCCTCCGGCGCGGCGCGCAGCAGGTACATCCCCTTGATGATCCCGGCCTCGGCGCCCTCGGGCAGCGCCGGGTGCTCGTAATTCTCGTTCATCACGGTGATGTAGTAGAAGATGTCCTCCTGCTCCGCGTACATGCGGCGCAGGCCGTCCTGCACGATCACCGCGACCTCGTAGGAGAAGGTCGGGTCGTAGGAGACGCAGTTCGGCACGGTGGCCGAGAGCAGGTGGCTGTGCCCGTCCTCGTGCTGCAGCCCCTCGCCGTTCAGCGTGGTGCGGCCGGCCGTGGCGCCCAGCAGGAAGCCGCGCGCGCGCATGTCGCCCGCCGCCCAGATGAAGTCGCCGACGCGCTGGAAGCCGAACATCGAGTAGTAGATGTAGAAGGGGATCATCGGGCAGTCGTTGGTGGAGTACGACGTCGCCGCCGCGATCCAGGAGGCGATGCCGCCCGCCTCGTTCAGCCCCTCCTGGAGGAGCTGGCCCTTCTGGTCCTCCTTGTAGAACATGAGCTGGTTGGCGTCCTCGGGCTGGTAGAGCTGCCCGACCTGGCTGTAGATGCCGAACTGGCGGAACATGCCCTCCATGCCGAAGGTGCGGCTCTCGTCGGGCACGATCGGCACCACGCGCCTGCCGATGCTCTTGTCGCGCATCAGCATGTTCATGATGCGCACCATCGCCATGGTGGTGGAGATGGTGCGGCCTTCGGTGCCCTTGAGCTGCGCCTCGAAGGCCGCGAGCGGCGGCGTCTCCAGCGCGGTGGACTTCGCGCGGCGCGAGGGCACGTAGCCGCCGAGCGCGCGGCGGTGCTCCATCAGGTAGCGCTGCTCCGCGCTGTCCTCCGGGAATCGGATGAACGGGACCTTCTTGAGCTCCTCGTCCGAGATCTTCAGCCCGAACCGGTCACGGAACTCGCGCAGGTTCGCCTCGCCCATCTTCTTCTGCTGATGGGTGATGTTCTGCCCCTCGCCGGCCTCGCCCATGCCGTAGCCCTTGACCGTCTTGGCCAGGATCACGGTCGGCCTGCCCTTCGTCGCGACGGCCGCGGCGTAGGCGGCGTAGACCTTGTTCGGGTCGTGGCCGCCGCGCGCCAGCGCCCAGATCTCGTCGTCCGACATGTCGGCGACCAGGGCGCGCGTCTCCGGGTACTTGCCGAAGAACTTCTCGCGCACATAGGCGCCGTTCTTCGACTTGAAGTCCTGGTACTCGCCGTCGACGCACTCCTCCATGCGCTTGCGCAGCATGCCGGAGGTATCCCTGGCCAGCAGCCGGTCCCAGCCCGCGCCCCAGATCACCTTGATGACGTTCCAGCCGGCGCCGCGGAACGCCGCCTCCAGCTCCTGGATGATCTTGCCGTTGCCGCGCACCGGCCCGTCGAGCCGCTGCAGGTTGCAGTTGACGACGAAGACCAGGTTGTCGAGCCGCTCGCGCGAGGCCATCGAGATGGCGCCGAGGCTCTCCGGCTCGTCCGTCTCGCCGTCGCCGAGGAAGGCCCAGACCTTGCGCCCTTCCGTGTCGACGAAGCCGCGATGGTGCAGGTAGCGCAGGAAGCGCGCCTGGTAGATCGCCATCAGCGGGCCGAGACCCATGGAGACGGTCGGGAACTGCCAGAAGTCCGGCATCAGCCAGGGATGCGGGTAGGAGGACAGCCCATTGCCCTCCACCTCCTGGCGGAAATTGACCATCTGCTCCTCGGTCAGCCGCCCTTCGAGGAAGGCCCGCGCGTAGAAGCCCGGCGAGGAGTGGCCCTGCATGTAGACGAGGTCGCCGCCCTGCTTCTCCGTCTCGCCGCGCCAGAAGTGCATGAAGCCGGTGTCGTAGAGCAGCGCGGCGGACTGGAAGGAGGCGATGTGGCCGCCGAGCTCCGAGGATTCCTTGTTCGCCCGCAGCACCGTCGCCATCGCGTTCCAGCGCACCAGCGAGCGGATGCGGTGCTCGATCGCGCGGTCGCCGGGGTGGCGCGCCTCCTGCTCCGGCCGGATCGTGTTCACGTAGGGCGTGTTGGCCGAGAAGGGCACCGGGACGGCCTGCCGCCGCGCCTCGTCGGCCAGGGCTTCCAGCAGGAAGCCCGCGCGCTGCGACCCTTCCAGCGCGATGACGGCGCCGAGCGCGTCCCGCCATTCCTGGGTCTCGACCGGGTCGATGTCACGCGAAAGGTCCATTCGGCTTCCTCCTATCGATCCGTCGGCGGCAGGCTAGCGCGGCCATCGGCCGGCACGGAAGCGGCCGTGCCGGACATCGGCGCGAACACTGGCGCGACATCGCGGCACAGCTCCGTTCGGGTCGGCACCGCGGGTGCCGCGGTCACCGGTCGCGGCATCGGGCGCGCGGCATCGGGCATGCGGCCCGGCGGGCTTCGTCCCACGCGACGCCGTCCGTCGGCACCAAGTTGATGGATCATCCTGGATCGCTTCCGGCTTCCACCGATGTCTCCATCATGCACGCCGGTTCCTCGGCACGGCGGCGCGCGGTCGCTTCCGCCGACGCGGCCTGGCACGCGATCCGCGTCCACGCCTGCCACATCGTGAAGTGCGACCGGCGCCGGGCGCGCGTGCCGGCGTGGGCCGGATTGCATCAAGCAGCGGCCCGAAGATGTCAATGCCGGAAAGATCCCGTCGGTTCACCGTCGCGTCGAAAGCCGCACCCGACATCGTCCCGCACCGACGACGCCCCGCCTCGTTCGCGTCGGCGCACTCCCGCGCGGAACGCTCGGCCATCGGCGCCGAGGCCGTCGCGACATCGCCGGACGCAGCGGCATCGCCGGCCGTGTCCGCACGCACGCGAACGAGCGGCATCGCCGCGACTCCGTTCGCCATGCGCCATTCTCTGTCGGTAGCTCGCCGGACCGTGCCGCGCCGATGTGCGGCGCAGCATCGCGCCGCGCGGCGTCGCGGCCGGCGACGCAGCGCGCCCGGTCCGATTTGCGCGCGGGCGGCGGCACGGCTTCCGCCGCCCGCGCGTGCCCCGTAGCCTTCCCGCCTCCGTCCCGTCATCCTGGGCGCCGCGCCGGCACACGATGCCGGCCACGGGACTTCTGCCGGGAGCCGACACGGACCGATGAACCGCCCATCCGCCCGCACCCGCCTCACGACCGCGCTCGTCCTGCTCCTGTCCCTCCTGGCCTCTCCGCCGGCCAGCGCCGCCGATCCCTCGACCACCCTGGCGCGCATCCAGGCGCGCGGCAGCGTCGTCTGCGGCATGCAGGCGGACAACCCGCCCTTCTCGCTGCCCGACAGCCAGGGTCGCTGGCAGGGCCTCGACGTGGATTCCTGCCGCGCCCTCGCCGCCGCCACGCTCGGCGACCCGGCGAAGGCGACGATCCGCGCCGTCACCGGGCTGACCCGCTTCCCGGCGCTGCAGAGCGGCGAGATCGACGTGCTGCTCGGCAGCACCACCTGGCTCACCACGCGCGAGACGGCGCTCGGCCTCGTCTTCGCCGGCGCCAACTACTTCAGCGGCCAGGGCTTCCTGGTGCGCCGCAGCCTCGGCGTGAACCGCATCGCCGAGCTGGACGGCGCCTCGATCTGCGTGCCGCCCGGCTCCTCCACCGAGGTCATCCTGCAGGACTGGTTCCGCCGCCACGGCGGCACCTTCCGCCCCGTGGTGATCGACGACCCGAACCAGATCCAGTCCGCCTTCCTCAGCAACCGCTGCGACGCGTTCACGCGCGACATGACCGGGCTTTCCGGCTTCCGCATGCGCCAGCCCGACCCGGACGAGTTCCTGGTGCTGCCGGAGATCATCACCATGGAGCCGCTCGGCGCCTTCATCAGGAAGGGCGACGACGGCTGGCTCGACATCGTGCGCTGGACCCTGCTGGTGCCGGTCGTGGCGGAGCAGCTCGAGATCGGCGCGGCCGATGCCGACAGGCCGAGCGCCGTGCCGGACGTGCGCCGCCTGCTCGGGCTGGAGGGCGGCATCGGCGCCAGCATGGGCCTCGATGCGCGCTGGGCCGCGAACATCCTGCGCGCCGTCGGCAATTACGGCGAGATGTGGCAGCGGCACGTCGCGCCGACCGGCCTGCCGCGCGGGCTGAACCGGCTGTGGAGCCAGGGCGGGCTGATGTACGCGCCGCCGCTGCGGTAGCCGGGCCCGGGCGGACCGCGCCTCCGCCGATCCGCCGGCCCCCGCCCTCCGGTTCCGGCCCGCGCCCGGACCCGGCTTCGGCCCCGGCCCGATGACCCTCCCGGCGCGGCCGTCGTGCCGTCCCCCCGCCGGGGCCGGCCGTCAATCCTCGCGCAGGGTCAGGAATTCCGCCTCGAGGGCCCATTGCGCCTCGTCGGGCTCGACGAGGCCGGCATCCACCGCGCCGTTCCGCCAGCCGTGCCAGTACGAGCGCGTGTGCTGGGAGACGACGCAGGGCAGGCCACGGATGCCGTCCATGTAGCCGCTCAGGACTTCCGCCTCGTCGAGCAGGCGGAACTCCGCGATGGTGCTAACCGGCTGAAGCATAGCGCAAATCAGACTCCGCCCTGGGCCGCCCCCGGAGACGCCGCGGCGACGGCGCCGCCGTGGCAAGGCGTGCGGCGCGGCCGATGTCCCCCGATGCCGGCCGCCGGCAAGTCTGCGGGCAAAAGCGCGGTCGGCAAACGGTTTTCGACCCCGGCCCCGTCGCTCACCGCACGGCCGTGGCGGGCCCCGACATCGTCGCCGCGGGGCCGCCTCCTCCGGACCACGCGCACAGGGCCACCCCGTGCCCCGTGGGCCACCCTCACGGGGCCAGGCCCATGGGGCGCCATGCCCGCGAACCGTATCGGGGCACGGGGCCGACGCGGCCCCGTCCATAAGCATGACCAATCAGCGAACTGGTGCTGCGGCGTGCCGACCCCGTTAGCGTCGGGCGGGGAACGAACTCGTTCCTCTGTCACCCCAGGAGAGAATCATGTCGCTGATCGGCAAGATCGCCCCACAGGCGGTTATCAACCAAAAGTTGCAAATTTCCGCCCCTCCTCCACCCCAACGCGTCATTCCCTCGAAGTCGGCGCGCAGCGCCGTCTACACGGCACGCCTCGCCGTCTCGGACGAGGTCAGGCGAGATGCCTACCGGGTCCGCTATCGCAGCTATTCGAGCCAGGGCTATATACAACCGAATGACTCCGGGCTTTTCTCGGACCGGTACGATGAGATGCCGAATGCCAGGACAGTCGTGATCTACGACGGAGCCAATGCCGTGGCCTCGGTGCGTGTCTGCCTGCTGACGAGGGGCACCAGCCAGACCTCCCCGGCCCTGGACACCTTCCCCGTCGAGGTGGGCGCCCTGCTCGACGCCCATCCGGACGACGCCTTCGCCGGCCGCGCGATCGAGGTCACCCGGCTGGTGCGCAGCCCGGAGGCCGAGAACAACCAGGGGCTGGTCTTCCTTCTGTACCGGATGGCCGGCTACATCTCTCTCTGCCACCATACGCAGATCTACCTGGCCTGCGTGCGGACCAACCATGCTCCCTTCTACCGCCGCCTCGGCTACCAGGCCGCCTCGGAACCGCGGCCCTACCCGGGACTGAGTTGCAAGATGCAACTCATGTTCAGCGACCGGGAACGCTACGACGGGATACGCGCGTCGGTTCCGATGATGGACCCTTTCGCCGGCACGACGTTCGATCTCGACGGATTCTTCGTCGGTGACCCGGTCACGCTCCATCTCAGCCGCTGAGGACGCGCCCCAAGGCCCCCCATGTGGACCATTCCCGCCATTGCCGCGGCCTCCGTGGCATTCGCCTCGTTCGCCTGGGGGATCCATGGTCACTTCCGCGTCGAGGGCGCGATGCCGCGCGCCATGCGGGCCTTGTCGGTGGCCAGCCTGGCGGGCTTCATGCTGTTCGTCTGGCTGCTGCGGCACGGCGGCACCACGGCCGCGGCGGGGATGGTCTCCGTCGCCCTCTCGCTCGGGGGGTGCGCGGTCTTCTGGTGGGCGGTCGCCACCACGCGCCGCCGGCCGCCGGCCATCGCCTATGCCGACGCCGACTCCGACTCCGACTGGGCACCGGCCATGCTGTACGAGGCCGGGCCCTACGCCTTCGTCCGGCACCCGTTCTACGTCTCGTACTGCCTCTTCTGGATCGGCCTCGCGGTTGCCGCCGGGCCGTGGCAGTGGCTCGGCAGCCTGCCGATCGTCGCCTGGTACTGCACCATCGCGCGCGCGGAGGAGCGCCGCCTCGGGCGCTCCGCCCTGGCCGGGGCCTATGCCGCCTACAGGGCCCGCACCGGCATGCTGCTGCCGCGGCCGGCCAGGCTGGTGTCCAGCCTGGGAATCAGGCGGGGGGCCTGGCTGGCGCGCCCCTGGCGGCGGGCCGTGGCGCTGGTGCGCAGGCTGGAGCGCAGACTGGGGCTCAGGCTGGAGCGCAGGCTGGGGCTCAGGCTGGGCCTCGGGCTGGGGCGCAGGCGCGGCTGGGCGAAGGCCCTGGCACGCGCCCTGCGCGTCGACCGGCCGCGTTCCGAGCAGGAAGCGGCGGTCATGCACGACCAGGCGAACCTGCTCTACTTCCTCTGCCTGCTGTTCAGCGCCACCGGCGCGGTCAACGCGCCGCTGACCTCGATCGCCTTCGGCGGCATGCGGCATCCCTCGATGCTGCTCAACGCCGGCGCGCTGCTCGTGATCTACGCCGCCATCACCGTCACGGCCCTGCGCTGGCGGCGCGACCAGGACGACCTGCGCTTCCTCCGGCGCTCCAGGGTCCTCTACACGCTGCTGGGCCTCGGCTGGGGCAGCATCACGATGCTCTACGCCCTGCACGGTCCGCCGCGGCAGGCCGCGCTGCTGCTCGGGCTGGCGACCGGCCTCGTCTCGACGCCGATCATCAGCGTCCCGACCGCCATCGCCTACGGCTTCTTCATCCCGGTCGCCGTGCTGTCCGTGATCGCCGTCAGCGTCGTGATGCCGACGGCCGACACGCTGACGGCGAGCGCCTTCGCCTCCTTCGCCTGCTACGCGGCGGTCGCCATCGCCTACACCAACGCCACCTTCGCCGGCCGTTCCGAGGCGCGCGCCGCGCTGCAGCGCGAGATCGACACGGTGAACGTGTTCCTGCGCGAGTACGAGGAGGGATCGTCCGACTGGCTCTGGGAGACGGACCGGCAGGGCCGGCTCCGCGACCCCGGCGCCCATATCGCCGCCGCCCTGGGCATGGCGCCGGCGGCGCTCGGCCGCATGCGCCTGCAGGACATCGTCGCCACGGAGCGTCGCAGCCAGGACTGCCAGCCGCAGGACCTCGACCTCGCCGTCTGCCTGCGCGACCAGCAGGCCTTCCGCGACCTCATCGTCAGCCACGAGCGGGACGGCCGGAGGCGCTGGCTCGCCCTGACGGGCCACCCCGTCTACAACGGCCGCGGCGCGCCCATCGGCTTCCGCGGCATCGGCCGCGACGTCACCGCCAGTCGCAAGGCGAGCGAGAAGATCGCCTTCATGGCGAGCCATGACGGCCTCACCGGCCTGGTGAACCGGCAGAGCTTCCTCAACGCCCTCACCCGGCACTGCGAGGCGGGGCGGTCCTTCGCCCTCGCCCTCGTCGACCTCGACAGCTTCAAGGGCGTCAACGACACCTACGGGCACCAGGTCGGCGACAGCCTGCTGCAATGCGTGGCACGGCGGATCGGCCAGGTGGTCCGGCCGGACGATGTCGCCGCCCGTCTCGGCGGCGACGAGTTCGCCGTCCTGCTCTGCGACGTGGACGAGGCGCAGGGACTCGCGATCGTCCGCCGGCTCGCCGACGTCATCGGCGAGCGCTTCGTCGTCGGCGGCATCAGCCTCCTGCCGGGGGCCAGCATCGGCGTGGCGATGGCGCCGGCCCATGCGGACGACCAGCAGCGCCTGATGATGCTGGCCGACCTCGCCCTCTACAAGGCCAAGGAGCAGGGCAAGGGGAATGCCTGCCTGTACGCCGACTGGATGGAGCAGGAGTACCGCACCAGGATCAGCCAGGAGGCGGACCTGCGCCGGGGCATCGCCGACGGCGAGATCGTCGTCGCCTACCAGCCGGTGGTCGACATCGGAAGCGGCCTGGTGGTCTCCAGCGAGGCGCTGGTCCGCTGGGCGCATCCGACGCGCGGCCTCGTCATGCCGGGCGAGTTCATCCCGGCGGCCGAGCGGACGGACCTCATGGAGCGTCTCGGCGAGCTCGTGCTGCGCATCGCCTGCCGCGACGCCGTCACCTGGGAGCCGGCCATCCAGGTGAACGTCAACCTCTCGCCGCGCCAGCTCCGCTCGGGCCAGTTCCTGCAGATCCTCGCCGAGACGCTGGAGGAGAGCGGGCTGCCGCCGCGGCGCCTGGCCATCGAGGTCACGGAGACGCTGCTGCTCGACGGCACGGAACGGACGCTGGAGCAGCTGCGCGGCATCCGCGCCCTCGGCGTGAACCTGATCCTGGACGACTTCGGCAGCGGCTACTCCTCGCTCAGCTACCTGCACGACATCGACGTGGACGGCATCAAGATCGACGCGAGCTTCACGCGCAAGCTGCCCTCGCGCAAGGTCGCCGCGATCTACCGCATGGTCGCCCGGCTGGCCCTCGACCTGAACATCTACGTCGTCGCCGAAGGGGTGGAGGAGCCGGAACAGCTCGACTGGCTGCGCAAGAACGGCATCCAGTTCGCCCAGGGCTACCTCCTCGGCCGTCCGCTCCAGACACCCCCCGCGAGGCACGCCGAGTACCTTTCCTGAGCCGCCCGCTCCCGAGCCGCAGGCGGCCGGACCGGCGCCCTCCCCTTCCCGGGCGCCGTCATGGTACGGCTCCAGGCCCGATCGCCGCCCGCGGGGCGGCCCGGAAAGAACGAAGAGGGAGAGAGATGTCGGTACTGCGTCGTCCGCTGCTGACCCTGGCCGCAGCCCTGGCCGGCACCGCCCGCGCCATCGCCGCGCAGGCCCAGCCCGCCGCCACCGCCACGCCACCCGCCGGGCCGTCCCCCGGACCGGCCGGTGGCGCCGCCGCGCCGGGCGCGACCCCCGCCGCGAAGCCGCCCGTGTCGCTGGCGCGCTGGGGCAGCTTCCACGTCGGCGGCCGTCAGGTGGAGGTCAGCGGCAAGCCGGTGAAGGAAGTGCGCTTCAGCCCGGGCGGCGTGCCGGCGCGGCTCGACCCCAACGGCACCTACCTCGCCGGCGGGATGTACGCGCAGTACATGATCCCGGAGGCGCCGCGCGGCAGCGTGCCGCTGCTGCTCTGGCACGGCGGCGGCCTGACCGGCGTGACCTGGGAGACGACGCCGGACGGGCGCGAGGGCTGGCAGCACTTCTTCCTGCGCCAGGGCTGGCCGGTCTACGTCTCCGACGCGGTGGAGCGCGGCCGCGCCGGCTGGTCGATGTTCCCCGACATCTTCCCGGGCGAGCCGGTCTTCCTGCCGGTGGACAACCCCTGGGAGCGGTTCCGCATCGGCGACGGCGCCGGCTCCTTCCGGCGCGGCAGCACCAATCCCGGCGTGCAATTCCCGACCGACCGCGACAGCTACCTGAATTTCGTCCGCCAGTGCGTGCCGCGCTTCACCACCACCGACGACTGGACGCTCGACGCCTATCTCGCCCTGCTCGACCGGGTGGGCCCCTGCGTGGTGGTGGTGCACAGCCAGGCCGGGCTGTTCGGCTGGCGCGCGGCGCAGGAGCGGCCGCACCTCGTCAGGGCGCTGGTGCTGGTGGAGCCCGCGACCACCGGCGACCCGGCGAAGATCGAGGCGCTGAAGGGCATCCCGCAACTCGTCGTCTACGGCGACTTCATCGCGCAGGATGCGCGCTGGCCGACCATCCGCCGCAACGGCGTCGCCTTCGCGGAGAAGATCCGCGCGGCCGGCGGGCATGTGGACGTGGTGGACCTGCCCGAGCGCGGCATCCACGGCAACAGCCACATGGTGATGATGGACCGCAACGGCGACCAGGTGGCGGCGCTGGTGCAGGACTGGCTGGCGGCGCGCGGCCTCTGGCGCTGAGGCTTCCGGCGCCGGGGCGGGCAGCTCCGGCCCCGGACGGTTGCCTTCGCCTGCCCGGGCGGCGTTCGCGGGACGGGGGGCACCGGCCGGGCCGGCTGCCCTCCACAGCGTCGCGCGGCCTGCGGATCTGGCCGGCGGGCAGCCACCTTGCGGCACCCACCCGCCGTCGGGATGATCGGCCATGCCGTTCGACGAGCTTCCCTTCGGCGGGATGGCCGGCGCCTTCCTGCTGGCCTTCCCCGCGCTGTTCTCCATCGTCAACCCGCTGGGCGGCGCGCTGATCTTCAGCCAGGTGCTGGCCGACCGCACCCATGCGGAGCGCGTGCGCATCGCCCGCCGGGTCGGCCTCTACTCGCTGGTGGTGCTGCTGGCCTCGCTCTCGATCGGCGCCTACGTGCTGCATTTCTTCGGCATCACGATCGGGGCACTGCGCGTCGCGGGCGGGCTGGTGGTGGCGGTGCGCGCCTGGAACATGCTGAACGCGCCCGAGGCGCTGGAGGCGAAGAAGGAGCGCCAGGCCGCCCCCGCCAGCAACCTGGACGACGCGGCCTTCTTCCCGCTCACCATGCCCTTCACCACCGGGCCCGGCACCATCTCGGTGGCGATCGCGCTGGGCTCGGCGCGGCCGACGGGGCCCGGCCTCTGGTGGTTCGCGGCCGGCGTGGCCGCGGCGGCGGCGGCCAACGCGGCGATCGTCTGGATCGCCTACGGCGCGGCGGACCGGCTGACCGACCTGCTCGGCACGGCCGGCACGCGGGTCGTCTCGCGGCTCTCGGCGCTGCTGCTGCTCTGCATCGGCGTGCAGATCCTGAGCGCCGGCGTGCAGGACCTGCTGGTGCCGATCCTGCGCGCCGCGCGGGCGGGCTGACCGGACGGGCGGCGGCCGGCCCTGCGGAAAGGGCCGCTCGGGAGGGGTTCCGCCCCTCGGCGATCCCCTGGCGCGGGATCCGTGGCGGGGCCCGGGGCGGGCCGACGGATGGCGCCGTCGGCACGAGGTCCGGCGACAGGCCGGGGCGTACCGGCGCGCCCCCCCGGCCGCGTCGCGCGGGCCGTCGGCGGGCGCGCCCTTACCCGGCCGACGCGGCGCGCCGCTACGTGGCCAGAGTCGCCGCGTGCCAGCGCAGGTGGTCCTCGACGAAGCTGGCGATGAAGAAGTAGGAGTGGTCGTAGCCCGCCTGCCGGCGAAGCGTCAGCGGGATGCCGGCGGCGGCGCAGGCGGCCTCCAGCAATTCGGGCCTGAGCTGCGTCTCCAGGAAGCCGTCGGCGGTGCCCTGGTCCACCAGCAGCGCCGGCAGCCTGGCCCCGTCCTCGATCAGCGCGCAGGCATCGTGGCCGCGCCAGGCGGCGCGGTCCGGGCCGAGATAGCCGGAGAGCGCCTTCTCGCCCCAGGGGCAGCGCATCGGCGAGGCGATCGGCGCGAAGGCGGAGACCGAGCGGTAGCGGTCCGGATGGCGCAGCGCCAGGGTCAGCGCGCCGTGCCCGCCCATGGAGTGGCCCATGATGCCCTGCCGCGCCGGGTGGGCCGGCAGCGCGGCGGCCACCAGCTCGGACAGCTCCTCCACGACGTAGCTTTCCATCCGGTAGTGCGTCGACCAGGGCGCCTCGGTGGCGTCGAGGTAGAAGCCGGCGCCGAGGCCGAAATCGTAGGCGCCGTCCGGGTCGTCGGGCACGCCCTCGCCGCGCGGCGAGGTGTCGGGGGCGACCAGCATCAGCCCCAGCTCGGCCGCGACGCGCTGGGCGCCGGCCTTGACGGTGAAATTCTCCTCCGTGCAGGTCAGCCCGGCCAGGAACCACAGCACCGGCACGGGGCCGGCAGCGGCCTGCGGCGGCACGAAGGCGGCGAAGCGCATCGGCGTGCCGGTCGCCCGGGACTGGTGGCGGAAGACGTGTTGCGTGCCGCCGAAGCAGCGCGCGGCGGAAACCGGCTCGAGGGCGTCCATCGGGCGGCTACCGGGGCAGGGATCGGGGAAGCATCGGGGCATCCATCGGCATGTCTCCGTCGCGTTCGGCCACCGGGCTGCGTCCGGGCCGGCACCGGAGATTGGCGCCGATGGCGGCGGGACGGAACCGGCGAAGGCGCCGCGGCACGGGGCCGCGTATCGCCGTGGCCCGGCTTGCGTCCCGCGCCGGGCGCGCGATCGGCGCCGGCCGCACCGTCGGGGCGGAAGGGCGCGGCGCCGGCCGGATCAGGCGGCGGCGTCCGGCATGGCGGCCTCGACGTAGCGGCGCACGCCCTCCTCCAGCGAGGTGAAGGGCCGGTTCCAGCCGGCGCGGCGCAGCCGGTCCATGCGCGCCTCGGTGAAGTACTGGTACTGGCCGCGTATGTGGGGCGGCATGTCGATGTAGGCGATGCGCGGCGCCCGGCCCATCGCGGCGAAGACGGCGCGGGCGAGGTCGTTCCAGCTCCGCGCCTCGCCGGTGCCGAGGTTGAACAGGCCGGAGACCTCGGGCTTGGCGGCGAGCCAGCGGATCACGGCGACGATGTCGTCCACGTGGATGAAGTCGCGACGCTGCGCGCCGTCGGCGTAGTCGGGGCGGTGGGAGCGGAAGAGCTGCACCGTGCCGCCGTCGCGCACCACGGGCATGATCTTGTTCACCACCGAGCGCATCTCGCCCTTGTGGTCCTCGCCGGGGCCGTAGACGTTGAAGAATTTGAGGCCGGCCCAGCCGGGCGGGGTGGCGCGGCCATCGCGGGCGTCGGCCAGGAGGCGGCGGTCGACCAGGTGCTTCGACCAGCCATAGGCGTTGAGCGGGCGCAGCGCGGCGAGCGCCGCGGGCGCGGGGTCGTCGTCGAAGCCCAGCGCGCCGTCGCCGTAGGTGGCGGCGGAGGAGGCGTAGAGGAAGCGCACCCGCTGCCGCGCGCACCATTCCCAGAGGTCCAGGGTGGTGCGGACGTTCTCGCGCACGATGCGGTCCACGTCGGTCTCCGTGGTGGCGGAGACGGCGCCCATGTGCAGGACGAGGGAGACGGCGCCGGCGTGGCGGCCGAGCCAGTCGGGCAGGGCCTCGGGCGTGATCAGGTCGTGCAGCGCGACGTCGGCGAGGTTGCGCCACTTGGGGCCCTGGCGCAGCCGGTCGCAGGCGACGACGCGATGGCCCTCGGCGGCGAAGGCGCGGGCGAGGTTGGAGCCGATGAAGCCGGCGGCGCCGGTGACGAGGACGAGGCCGTCCGGGGCGGGGATGGCGGGTGGGCTGTCGGTGTCGGGGGCGGGGCCGTCTGGCACGCGCGGGGCCTTCGTGTGGTTGGCGGGCACAGGGGGCGGCGGAGGGTGGTTGCCGTGCTGGCGACGGGGAGGCCGCCGGGGTGGGGGTGGCCAGTGGGTTGGCCGGTGGGGCGGGGTGGATCGGACGGCCCTGCCACGCGGGCGGGCCCTGTGGGGTTCGCGGCCTCGCCGCTGGCGGGGCCGTTGCATCGCATCGGGGGGCGCCAGGGAGGCTTCGCCCCCTGGCGGGGCGTGGGACGGCGCCCCCGATGGTTCCTCGGGCCCGGGGCCCCGGGG
>NZ_JALPRX010000056.1 GCF_023223525.1 Roseomonas acroporae
CGGGCCCGGGCCCCGGGGGCGGTGGTGCCCCCGGGGCCCGGGCTAGGGCGTCCGGTTCAGCCCTGCCGCAGCAGGTTCTGCGCCACCAGCTCCTCGGCGATCTGCACGGCGTTCAGCGCCGCGCCCTTGCGCAGGTTGTCGGCGACGCACCAGAAGGCGAGGCCGTTCGGCACGGTGGGGTCGCGGCGCAGGCGGGAGACGAAGACGGGGTCCTCGCCGGCGATGTCGACCTGGGTGGCGTAGCCGCCATCCTCGCGCTGGTCGAGCACGGTGATGCCGGGGGCCTCGCGCAGCGCCTCCCAGGCCTGCGCCTCGGTGATCGGGCGCTCGAACTCGACGTGGACCGCCTCGCCGTGGCCGATGAAGACGGGGACGCGGACGGTGGTGGCGATGAGCTGGATGTCGGGGTCGAGGATCTTGCGGGTCTCGACCGCCATCTTCCACTCCTCCTTCGTGAACCCGTCATCCATGAACTTGTCGATGTGCGGGATGCAGTTGAAGGCGATGGGCTTGGTGAACTGCTCGGGCTTGACCGGGTCGTTCACGTAGATGGCGCGCGTCTGGTTGAACAGCTCGTCCATCGCCTCCTTCCCCGCGCCGGAGACGGACTGGTAGGTGGAAACGACGACGCGCTTCACCTTGGCGATGTCGTGCAGCGGCTTGAGGGCGACCACCATCTGGATGGTGGAGCAGTTCGGGTTGGCGATGATGCCGCGCTTGCGGAAGTTGCGGATGGCCTGCGGGTTCACCTCCGGCACCACCAGCGGCACGTCCGGCTCCATGCGGAACTGGCTGGTGTTGTCGATGACGACGCAGCCCTGGGACGCGGCGCGGGGGGCGTGGACGGCCGAGACCGAGGCGCCTGGGGAGAAGAGGCCGATATCGGTGCCGGTGAAGTCGAACTTCTCGAGGTTCTGGACCTTCAGGACCTTCTTCTCGCCGAAGGACACCTCCTGGCCGGTGGAGCGGCCCGAGGCGAGCGCGATCACCTCGTCGACGGGGAAGTCCCGCTCGGCGAGGGTTTTCAGCATCTCGCGCCCGACCGCTCCGGTGGCACCGACGACCGCGACCCGATAGCCCATCGTTCTGTCCCTTCCAGGGGTGTGTGGCCGGCGGAAGCGCCACGGGCGCGGGCCGGCCTGGCGCGCGGGGGTGTGCGGCGCCGGGGGTATTTGACGTGGGGTGGGGCGGGAGACAAGCGCGCGGAGTGCGGGGGTGGGGTGCGGGGGGTGGAGAGGGCGTGGAGCGGGTTCGGACAAATCGGTGGGCTGCACGGGGCGGTGCGCGGGAAGGCGTGGGCGGGGTGGTGCAGGGTGGGGGTTGGCATCATAGGATTATTGTCCTATTAATGGTGGGGTGGGGTCAAGGATTCCGAAGAGTCGTTGGGCGCGACCGGGTGGTGGGGAGGATGGTAGGATCGGGGTGGAGGTTCCCCATGGGCATGGTGCGGCTACCCGAGGCGCTTCAGCGCGTGATCGAGCGGCAGATGGCCGAGGGGCAGGCCGCGAGCGCGGCGGCGTTCGTGAAGGAGGCGGTGATGCGGCTGGTGGACGAGGCGCAGGCCGAGGAGGCGGAGATCCGGGCGGCGGCCGAGGCGAGGGCGGAAGGCCGGTCGGGAGGGGAGCGGTGAGCCGGGTTTCCAGGATCGAGATCCCTGTCAAGGAGGCGACGGCGGCGGCGCTGGCGGATGCGCGGCGGCTGGAGGCGGTCGGGCGGCTGGTGGATCGGCTGGTGCGGCCGGGAGTGGATGATCCGTTGGTGGCGCTGCTTGAGCGGACGGCTGGCGAGGCACGGGCGGCAGGGCTGACGGAGGAGGAGATCGAGTCGGAACTGGCGGCGTACAACGCGGAGCGGCGAGGCTGAGCGTCCATGTGATCGATGCCAACACGGTGGTCTCGGCGGCGCTGAGCCCGGAAGGGACGGCGCGGCGGGCCATCGCGGCGGCGCGGGCGCGGGGGAGCATCGCGCTGTCACAGGCCGTGTTCGATGAGATCGCCGAGGTGCTGGCGCGGCCGAAATTCGCGCGGGTGCTCGGTGCGGACCGCCGGCTGGAAATTCTCGAAATGCTGTCGGCGGCGGCGGTGTGGGTCGAGCCGGGGGTGGCGGTGACAGATTGCCGGGACGGGAAGGACAACCGGTATCTGGAACTGGCACTCGCGGCCGGGGCGTCCAGCATCGTTTCGGGGGATGCGGATCTGCTGGTGCTCGATCCCTGGCGTGGCATTCGCGTGATGCAGGCCGCAGCGTTCCTGCGCGAGATTGGCGAGGGATGAGCGGCTTGCCGGTGTCGGGGGTAGAAGGAGCCGGCAGATGGAAGCGCGGGTGATCCGGAGCGAGGCCGAGCATGATGCGGTGCTGGCCGAGGTCGAGCGGCTGATGGCGGCGGTGCCGGCGGTGGGCAGCCCGGCGGGGGAGCGGGCTAGAGCATGCTGCGTTTGATCGGAATCGGGGTTCCGAAACGG